>CAMMST010000001.1:0-105849 GCA_946499615.1 Enterococcus cecorum
TGATCTGAATTTGCGCACCTGCAATTTCATTGCCTGCGATATCTTGTTTGCTAAAGACAACTTCTTTTTTCTCTTCGACCTCGGGCTGTTCTGGCATCTGAGGCAAAATGAAGCTAGCACTTAGAAGGTTTTGGTATGGAACTTCTTTTCCTAATAATTCATCCTTGTCAGTACCATTAGCATCATCAGATAAATATAAATTCAACACTCTATCCTTTGGTACAGCACCTAAATCTACTTTATTATTTTCATTCACGCCTGCAACTTGAGCATTGCCGATTAAGAAATGATATAATTCAACTTCTTTAACACCCGAAATATCCATTCCTGTTTGTGCTGAAATTTTCTTATACAGTTCTTCTTGCAGTTTGTCCTTAGCACCATCGAGAACACCACCAATGATATTACCACCTAATCCTCCGCCAAAAATACCGCCTGTTAAACCACCGAAAATGCCACCACTGCTCTCTTCTTCATCTGAGTTATCTTCCATCGGTATTCCAGCTTTTTGCGCTATGGAGCGAACAATTACATCATCAAAAGCGTAACTCTTCAAAATCGGTTTATCTGGATCTGCTTCATTATAGCCTTGTAGGTGTCTAACCCCTTCATTATTTCTAGAGGATTCGCTAACAGAACCGTTTTTATTAAAATCCAATCCATCTGTCACATGCCAAATTGCATATTGCGCTATTCTATATAATCGCGCATTTGTTTTTAAGTCAACTAATTTCTCATTTTCTTCACCATTTGGCTTAACCCACTTATTTTTTAAATCAACCGTATAATCAATATCTGCATCAATATTGTCTTCTGCATCTTTATCTTTGACATTACGATCTAAATAATACGTCTGCACCAATTCCTTCTTCTTAGCCGTAGTGTAGTAAATAATGCGCATAATTTTATCAATATCTTCTTGACTCAACGGCTTAGTTGCCCAATACTTTAAATTCTGCGCTTGTACTTCTTCTAAGGTATAGCGCTCATACTTCACTTTCTTTTCTGTTTGAAGTTCTTCAGGAAAACTATATGGCATATTAAAGCAATACACAACTTCTGCAAATTCTTGCTTTTCACCATTTAAGTCATAACTGTGCATTAGAGCCAACGCTGGATAAGTTACGCCAAATGTCTGCCAGTTTTGTTGATCATAATCTCTCCTAACATCATACCCAAAATAATCATTCACCTTTAATGGGGTCCCTTTTGCAGACATATCAACCGCACCATCAGTAGAACGAATCTGAAATTCTACATCATAGGTTTGGCCACCCTTTACTTTACGTCCTAAATTTAATTCTATTTCCCACGAACCATCCCCTGTACTATCGGCATGCAAATTCGTTCTTTTATCTGTTACTACTACTTTTTTCGTAGCAACATCAATTAGTTTACTAGTTAGAATATAAGTCTTGCTTGTATCCAACTTTTGATAATTTACCGTCTCATTTAAAACAAAACCATTGTTGGTTAATTTGCTAGAAATAGTTAGTGGTGGCGCTTCATCTTGTGCATGCACTACACATCTTCCTGAAGCAAAGTAGCTAACCATCGAAAGCATTAACCATAAACAAGTCATCCACTTTGTCCATTTTTTGTAATTCATGATCTTCCCCCTTACTAATATTTATCCATACGCAACGCAAAGCCCATTTTGTGCTTCGTTTATATACGTCAATGTGCCAGATTCCTTCCTAAACAAAAGCTCGTAGGCATCGCTCCGTATATTTAAATAACGAATAAATTTAAATCGACCGCAAAAATAGCCAACTCGTAAATTCATCCAATAAAGAATTATAAAATAAAAACAAATGTATTTCAATATTTAAAAGAAGATTAAAATTTAAATAAACATAATTCACTTTTAAATTACAACCGAAGAAATCAGAATAACAAATAACCGAATTAACAAGCCACTTCACCAATAATACAAACTTGTTAATGAAGCGTTCGACATCTGTGTATCGAACCTATAATAACAAAAACCAAATACGATGATAAAAATATAAAAAGCCAAAAAAAAACAAGTGGTTGTTATGTTCAGCGATTTCCTTTTTAAATAATACTAAAATACAATTTCACCTTCCACTTCAAGCGTTTAATATTTTATTTTATAATAGACAATAATAAAACACTAAAACTCATTCTTTTCAGCATTTCCTTATATAAGCGTTTAGGATGATTCAGTTAGCTCTCTTCGCTATCAAGTCTAATAAACTTCTCGCGCTACAACGAAGTTATCCTTCCCATTTCTAACAATTATTTAATGTATTTGATCCATTCAGGTATATTTATCATAAGTTTTTAGCGCTAAATTTTAGAAAGTTATTTGAAACCAATTCCAAAATAATTAGAAATATTGTAACCATTTTTATATCAATGTTTATTACTGGCTCAAATTCCATTTAAATAACCAATTTATTTATGTTTTCACTTTACAAATTATTATGTTTTGAGTTAAAATGTAGAAAAGAGCATAAGGGGTGAATGTTATGCGTCGTAAAGTTTATACAAAAGATCAGATATTGAAAGCGGCACATGAAGTTGTTTTAGAGAGTGGTTTTGAAAAGTTTACTGCCCGTAACGTAGCCAAGAAGATGGGCATTTCTACGCAGCCAATCTATCTTGAGTTTAAGAACATGGAAGACTTAAAACGAACACTATTACAAAAAATCGAAACAGATTTAACCCGTAAATTTATGAGTCAACCAATCACGGGCGATTTGATTGTAGATGCTCCCGTTCACTATGTTGAGTTCGCCTTGAAAAAACCTAAATTATTCAAAGCCTTATTTGTTGATCCAAAAGGCGGCGGACCTATCATGTATGAATATTCTGTAGAGTTCTACAAAGAATTATCTAAACAAAGTCGTCGTTTCGGCAAATTACCTAAAGAAGACTTCGAATTATTACATTTAGAAGCGTGGATTGTCGTTAATGGTCTAATTACCATGTTACTTGCAGGTATCATCACATTAACACGCGAAGAATTAATCGAATTAGTTCAACAGTTAATTGAAGACATTTCAGAAGGTAAGAAGTTCAAATTTGATGTCACTGATTACATCAACAAAGCTTAATATGATTGTTACATAAATCTAGCTCGTTTTTATGGGCTAGATTTTTTTATGTCAAAATACGCAAAAAGTCTTGATAGCTATCAATGCATAACCATCAAGACTTCTTTTGACTTATCTATTATTTTACTTGAGAAATCAGCTTTTCTTGGGCTTTTTGCTCTAATCTCTCAAAGAAAATTAACACACGCTCCATTATGAAACCAGTAGTGATGACACAGATAATCGTGCCGATACCAAAGCTTTGACTACCTAAGAGTAATCCGATGACCACCATCAAAGCATCTAAACTAATCCGTACATAACGTAAAGGAAATTTCGTCGCTTTCACAGCCATCATTGTTAAACACTCGACAGCCGCTGAGCCTAGATTACCAGCAACATAAATTCCTACACCTAATCCATAAACGACAATTCCTAAAATCATCGTTAAATACGTATGACTCGTTAAAAACTCACTGGCCGTTAAGATGGGCGTCAAAGCATTTACCGTTAGCCCCACGCCAAAAGCATTTGCAAAACTACCAAGTCCAACTTGTTGACGATCAAAAAATACGGCAAAAGCTAAAATAATTAAATTAAAAGTTAACGTCAAATAGCCAAACTTCCATGGGATAAAATTCATTACACCAAATAGAGCAACACTTAAGGTATCCACCCCTAGTTGGCTCGTAATCATTAACGTAATTCCTAAAGCAACAAGTAACGTCCCCACAATAATCTTTACTAACTGAGAAACTTGAATATTTTTCAACATCAGGTCTTGCTCCTTTCCAACATCTTTCAATTATAGTATATTCAACTTTAATTTTTTCGAAAAGGTCAATTGTCCTGATTTGAAAAGGATTACATTTGCTATTTAATTATTTTCGTGCATCAATTCCTGATAGTTTTGCTTTAATTCACGGCAAATTCGTTCTTTTGTCGTTGGATGAGCGAAACTCGCCTGAATCGCATCTATATTTGTTTTTTGCATCATAGACAAATCAAAACCAAAATATTCGGTTTTAAAAGTTAGATTAGTAAATTCTAATCAAAAAAGACGAGCCCGAAAACTCATCTTTTCTCAATCAATTTCAATTTTAGTTAAGAGCTGCATATATTGCTGGTTGGACAAATATATTTTCTTCTTATCAACCGCGATTTCTGCGCCTTGCTTTAAAGTTTTGATACTTCGGCCGACTGTACGCTCACTCAAACCTAACTGCTTCGCGATTTCCTGATAAGATACCGGAATCAATAGCCGCTCTTTGCTACGGTGATGCTTTTCATAGAAGCTAGCCAAAAAGAAGCGCACCCGATCAATCGCTTTGGAATAATAAAAGAGTCCATCATTGCCAGAACGAGCGTAAAAATCTTGAGCCAACCAGGCCAAACATTTACGTAAAAGCGGCAAATCATTTTGTAAACTTCGGTACACTGTACTAGATGGCAAGCGTAATACTTGCAATTCTGTTTTTGCCACCACTGTCGCAATATGATGCTTTTTATGGGCCAGTACTTCCAACAACCCCACGACACCATTTTCAGCATTTAACTGGAAATAACTGTATTCTTGACCATTGACATACTCTCTAAGTCCTACTGCTTCTCCCGATAATACAAAATAAATATATTTAGGGAAACTTCCGCGCAGGCACACTGTCGATTTAGGGGTAAAAGCCAAAATAGTCCCCTGCTGCTTTAAGTTTTCCGGGAGCACCCCCACGTTAAAGGTCATTTCCGTACGATATTGATGCCATAATTTTTCTAATTCATCCATTTGATCACCTAAGCTAAGCGTTTTTTCGATAAAAATGTATCATCTGTTCAATATCAGCAAGTGGTAAATAATTCAATTCAGTATGAAAATCATCATCGCCTGCTTTCACATTCAACTTACAATGGCCTAATTGTTTCGGATACAGCCAACGAGATGTCCGCATTTCTAAGCTTTGAATATTTTTTCGTGGCAAAATCGTTTGGACACGCTCCAACAAACGAACATCACGAAAAACAATAAAGTGCTCATTCATCCCGTACGCTTGGGATTTACTTTGGTAATAGGCATACCCTAATGAAAGTGCCGCTAACAAGACAATCGCTAAAGCTAACTGCCAAATCGCAAAATGGAAGAAGAAATACGCCCCAATCGGAATTGCGATGACAAAAAATTTAAAACGGCTAAAATACCATAACCGCAATTGCTGCATTTCCTTTAAAGTCACCTGAAAATCAAACTCTGGTAAAAACTGTGTCAAATACGTATCAGCTTCACTAATCTTTGCTACCGGAATAAGTATCGGATGGGTGGTTAAGGATTCTTTTTCACCTTCTTGTTTTTCTTGACCACCTGCAATCAGTAAGTCCACACTGACCAACCCTAAAAATAGGCGAAAAATATTTTGCTTGATACGCACACCTTGAATTTTGCTCATCGGAATCACTTGTGACTTTTGTTCAAGTAACCCATATTCAATTCGTAAAGCCCCAGAATTTTCCTGAAAAATTTGGAAATCGGCATATTTAAGCACCGTTTTTAAAATCATATAGATGGCACAAAGCAGATAAGCGATGCAAAAGAAGCCCACCGCCGCAAGAATAATCATATGGCTAAAATTACCTAATAAGCGATCTTGCAAACTATCTGGGATAAATTCCAAAGCACCCAACATCAAGAAAACTGGCGCTAACAAGGTCAATTCGGTTAAAGCAAATATCAGTAAATCCTTAGAAGATAGTGCAAAGTCTGCTTGACGTGTTTTTTCTTTAGGTTGCATCAGCGTTTCATCACGACGTCTTGCTTCTAATTCATCATATAACGCATACGGCACCAGCGGCAAATCTACCTCTGCTTCTTTTCCTGAGTGTGCAGCGGTCTCAACCATCAGACGAACCAAGCCAAACGGTACCATATAAAACCATTGATTTTTCTTGATTGTTTGCATTCGTTCATAAGGGACAATGATTTCTTGCTTGACAAAAATACCTTTGCGAAAAATCAAGGCATCCTCTGTCAGTTCATACGTTTGCGTTAAGTAACAAGCTATATGATAACCTACAGCTAAAGCAAAAATCCCTAAAGAAGCTAATGAGACATATAGCCAAAAATGAGGATTAGATAAGTAATCACGATCCTTACCAAAAAAACTACTTAATACAAACAGGAGAACAATTTGCCAAATCAATTTGACTAAAGAACGAAGAGGCGCAAAAAGTAAATACAGTTTTGAATAATGATTTTTCTTAGACATCTTCTTTCGCCTGCCTTACCATCTCGATAATTTGCGCGCGAAGTTGTTGGGCTTCATCGACATCCAAACCTAAAATTTTATGCTTCGTCGCTGCAGTATGAATCACCAACTCCATCAAGTTTTCATGACGTAAGAAGGGACCTTGCTCCGTTTCAATATGTTGGATACGATTTAAAGGTACATAAGTCGTCGAACGGAAAATAAACCCTTCCTGAAAAGCTAAATCTTCACTCGCCAATTCATAACGATGAAAAGTATAACGATAAGGAATTAAGACCAAATCTACAATTGATTTTATGATAACTACTGTCAAATACACCAACAAACCATAAAATAACCATTGATTATGCCAAATAAAATGATAGATTAAAAACGCGACACCACCTAGCAAAAGAGCGACGATTGTTTCTACTAACCAAGTCCACCACCAAACTTTTTTGATTCTTTCTGGCATTTTATGCGCCAATAACGGATAGTTCATCTTTTTCATCTCCTTTTTTATAAATCGAAACCGTTTTATCTCATTTTAACATTTTCAATTATAAAAAAACAAGAGCAAAACAAGGTAAATCCGTAACTTCAATTGAAACATTTACCTATAATCAAGCATTTGCGTCAATATACTCATAAAAAAAGACAGCTTCCGATAATGAAAACTGTCTCAACATTAGCGAATACCATGTATATCTTTGAAAACCTTTTGTAAATCGCTGAAAAAACTATCTGATACTCTATTAACAATCACACCATTTCGTGCATAAAAATCAAAATTTTGTAATTGCCACATAATCACACACCCTTTTATTCCTGTACCATCACCATTTGTCACCATAATCGGTTTAAAAAGTAAGGGATATGCGCTCTTATCAGCAGAAGTTATCGGCATACCAATAATCATACCAGTCGCTTGATTATATTCATCACTGCTAACCACAACCATTGGACGACGAATATTCTCACTACTATGCCCTCCGTATTCCTTTACAGAATGAGGTTCAGAGTCAATGATGATAATATCTTTTTGCTTAGGATACTTATTCATTTGATAATCTCTCGTCCAACTGGTGGTAATTCCATAGCATAGACATCATTTTTTAAATCAGCTTGAAAATCATAGTTCTTCACTTCTATACTGCTAAAAATATTTTCATGTTTTTTTATTACTTTTAAAGTTATCGTTTGGTCATCATCTATAATAAATTCAAGTTTATCTCCAAGTTCTAGGTTCATATTTCCCACTATTGATGTTGGAATTCGAATACCACTAGAATTGCCCCATTTACTAATTGTTGCTTGTGGTGCCATACAAAACACTCCTTACTATATAGGTTCTTTCTACATTTAATATACATTAGATATCAATATTATCCAATTAATAATCACTTTTTATTTACTATGCATTTAACTGTCAAAAAAGCCGAAAAAGGGAAGACATCCACTTTTTCGACTTCAATCATTTTATTAATTTAATTTACTTGCAGCTGCTTGGTCCACAATCACCGTTACATTTGGATGGTTTTGTAAGACACTTGCTGGCACATCGGGTGTTACTGGTCCTTCTACCATTTTTTGGATGGCATCAGCTTTCTTCTCACCAAAAGCTAAAAGAACAATTTGCTTACTTTGCATAATCGATTTAATCCCCATAGATAGTGCTTGCGTTGGTACTTCTTCACGGCTTGCAAAATAGCGTTGGTTGGCTGAAATCGTTGACGGCGTTAAGTCTACCACATGAGTTGTCACATCAAAACTCGTGCCTGGTTCATTAAAGCCGATATGTCCATTTTCACCAATTCCTAAAACTTGAAAATCGATTGGATGAGTCGCAATCACTTCATCATAGCGCGCACATTCAGCCATTAAATCTTCAGCCAATCCATTTGGTACGAAAGTTTCTTTAAAAGGTTTGTGATTAAATAAGTGATCATTCATATAGTAACGATAACTTTGCTCATTTTCGCCACCTAAGCCCACATATTCATCTAAATTGACTGAAACACAATCGGAAAAATCTAAATCACTTTTAACCATTTCTTGATACAAGGTTTCTGGTGTGCCTCCTGTTGCTAGACCAAAAGTTTTCTTTCCTTGTGCTAGACAATCTTTTAATAATTCAAAGGCTTTTTGGCCACCTTCATTTGCATTGGTTACTTTTACTACTTTCATCTTTCTCACTCTTTCCTCTTCTTATTGGTACATACCAATTTTAACACCAAGCTCCACATTTGTCTAGACCAATTGTACAAAAATCTTTTTATTTGTGTTTTGCCACAACGTGTGTTAAATTTAATTTAACATTACGTTTGAAAGTTAGGTGTTTTACATGAAGATTACCACTAGAAAAATCGGAAATTCTGTAGGAACAATTTTTCCAAAAGAAATCGCTCCTAAAGTCGGAGAAGAATACAGTGTTTACAAAGTTGAGGATACGTATATTTTAAAACCTAAGCAGGAAGATATTTTTGCAGATAAAGACCAATGGACAGGTTTTAGCGCAGATTTATCTGATGAATCGCTTGAATGGGACACTATGAAACCTGAGGGGGATGAGTATTGATGACTTATCCAAAACAAAGAGAAATCGTGTTGCTAGACTTTGATCCCTCTAGAGGAAAAGAAATAAAAAAAAGAAGACCCGCTTTAGTACTTAGTCGCAACGAATTCAATCAATACACTGGTTTTTGCTTAGTCTGCCCCATTACGTCTACCATTAGACCTTATCCTACGTACGTTGATATCAAATCACCGAGAAAAATCACTGGACAAATCGTGACTCATCAAATCCGTTCCATCGACTATCAACATCGAAATTTACAAGTAGTTGAAACCTGCGACATTCTCACTTGGACAGATGTATTAAGTATTATTCAAAACTTCATTTGACAAAAAACCGCCTGAAAATCTTTCAAGCGGTTCGTTACAAAAATGCCAACCTTATACTAGACTAGCATTCATCTTTATGTATTTACACTAATATAATTATTATTTCACAAAATTTTTATTAATATAGCAATTAATTAAGTAACATTTGATAAAAAATGTTTAATCCCCCTATGACAACCATTACTAAGATTGGCCGGCTCTTTAGCTTTCTTAATAAAAGAAGCGCTACAATAAATAGGACAATTTTGGAGCTATCCAGTGAAAACCAGTTGTCCATATGATTCCCGTAAAAACTATTACGCAAAATTTCTAATCCCGAAACCAAAATCAAAGCAATCACAGCAGGTCTTAAAGTTTGCAAAACATTTTGGACAATCGTTAAATTTTGATAACGCATATAATAGTAGGCAATGATACTTACAATGATACAAGAGGGCGTTACACATCCTAGCGTTGCCACAATCGCCCCGGTAATTCCAGCACTTTTAACGCCCACAAAAGTCGCCGCATTAATCGCGATTGGACCAGGTGTCATTTGTGATAAAGTAATTAAATGATTTAGTTCGGTCGTCTGAAGCCAATGATGGGCATAAACTTCTTGCTGAATCAAAGGTAAAGCTGCATACCCACCGCCAAAACTCAATAGGCCAACTTTCACAAAACTCCACCATAACTGTAAATAAATCATCGACTCACCCCACGCCATGTTTGAATGACACCATAAACCAAACAAGCCAAAATCAAATAAACTGAACTAACATTGAATAAAAGACTCGCAGCAAACACCAATAAAAAGATGAATATCGCAGTTCCTTGTTTTTTCCTTATAATAGGTAGTAACATATCCAAAACAACTTGTAAAATCAAAGCTCCTACAGCTACTTGCATACCAGAAAGCAAGTATTGGACCCAAACAATTTTAATAAAAACATCGTAAAGGTAGGCTAAAATCGTAATAATTCCCAAAGGCGGCAAAACAGTAGCAAGTACCGTTATCAATACCCCAATCACACCTGCCAACTTATAACCTACCAAAATAGCGCCATTAATCGCCATAGCTCCAGGCGCACTTTGAGCAATAGCCACAAAATCAAGCATCTCATTTTCCGTTAGCCAACCATATTTTTGAACAAACCTTTGCTTCATCAACATGACGATGACATACCCACCGCCAAAAGTAAAAGCACTCAAAGTAAAGGTAGACCAAAATAGCCTTTTTAAGCTAAACTCCCTATCCATAAATCAACTTCCTACTTTCTATAAACTATACCTATTATAATCTATTTCCCTTGCTTGTGAATGCACGTTTCGTTTTGTCTTGTATGTAAACTTTTTTCTAGCATGACAACAAAATGGAATGTTTTATTTTATTTCTTATTGTTTTTATTTAGATTAATTATAAATATAATGTAGTTTAATTATTGTGAAAAATTCACATATCAAACAAAATCATTTAATAAAAAATCCAAAATCTTGAAAACCGTCAAAACCCTTGATATTACAATATTTTTACAAACTGTTTTACTCAAAATATGCGCTTATTGATATTTCTTCAATAATTATTTTATTCATTATCATATGCATAAAAAGAACACCATATATGTTCACTTTTACAATTCAAAATGAAATAAATCATAAAAATCTATCATTTCCATTTATGATAATGTTTGTATTTTAGTTATCCAAAAATTGTTAATCGCGAAGAAACGCCGTTAAAAACCTTGATATACAACCATTCAACAATAATAAAATGTATATTTTCTAAATGTAACAGTTATTTTTAAGGAAAACAAATCTCATTTTAAAATAACTACGCTTTTTAAACATTACTTATGTTATGATTAATTAAACGTTAGCATACCAAATGCATAACAATTGCTTTTTGTTTGGAAAAAGTATATTGTATACATGGAAAGAGAAATGGCATAATTGAGAACGTCATCTACATTTGCCATAGCATATTAAAATATTTACAACTTATTTTTGTTATCTATCTTAATCAATAGAAGTTTACAAAGTTTACTTATTTAGTATACATCACGAGGAAAGGACGTGCAGATCATGACAAAAATTGGTGGATATAGAACAATTGCAAATGATATTATGAATAAAATTCAACGCGGAACTTTCAAACCTGGTGAAAAATTACCAAAACAAACAGAATTGGCTAATTTTTATGATACTAGCCGCGTAACCGTTCAAAAAGCTTTAAACGTCTTAACATTTGAAGGATATATCGTTTCTAAAAAGGGTGTGGGTACTTTCGTTAAGACTTTAGACGAAACAAATTCAAATCTAGATTCTAGCTCAAATGAATGCCTAGGTTTATCACAAAAAGTAAATGCCAACCAAACCGTGACTAGTAAAGTCGTTTCTTTCCACGTTCGCAATCCAGAAGATGAAGAATGTGAAAAACTAGCTATCCGCCCTATCGACAGTGTATATGATATCATTCGTGTACGTTACCTTGATGGTCAACCATTCAGAATTGAATATACGGTCATTCCAGTTGCTGCACTACCAGAATTGAACACTGCAGTCCTTGAAAAATCTTTATATCAATATATTGAAAATGAAACTGGTTTTGAAATTGGTTCAGCTATCCGCAAGATTAAAGCAGATATGTCTGACAGATATGATCAAAAATATCTTGATTGCCAATTATTTGATCCAGTCCTAGAAATCGAACAAGTTGTAACATTTAGCGATGGTCGTCCATTTGAACTATCTGAAATTCGTTACCGTTACGATAAAGGTTGCTTCATCGCGATTCATTCTATCTAATCTAAAACATCTATACAAAATCAAAAAACTCGAAAGTTTATTCTTTCGAGTTTTTTTGTTTGTTAATTTTCCCCTTTACAGCTTTACATTTGATAATCATATCCAAACCATTTTTATCCATATATAAACTTGTCAACCCCTATATGTCAACATATATGTAAACCCAATCATAACATCACAAAACTCGTTTTTATCGACTTCTAGTTATCTAACCATCTACACAAACGTTTATATATAGCGTTTTTCGTAGTGTTATTATTTAGAAAAATGCTTGATTTTTTTATTGAAATAACCGATACTATAGGGGAAGAAATTATATATAAACTTTACATATTTACATATTAGGTTTACATTATTGGGGATACTCTTAAATAAGTAAGAGTATAGAGGGAGATATTTATGAAAAAATTATCAAAGAAATTCGTTCAATTATCTGTTGTTGGTACATTATTAGTTGCAGGCGGTCTATTTGTAGCACCACAAGTCCAAAATTCAGCCGCTCAAGCAAGTGAACCTACGAAACTAGTTGCCTTTGATCAACAAGCAAATGCTTTAGGTGAAACGATTAATGATGTTCGTGAATCAAAGACCGTTACAAAGACATTAGCCAAAGCGCAAGAAACTGCTACTAAGAAACAAAAAGAGGCGCAACAAAAAGCAGCTACAAAAGCTAACGAAGCAAAAGCGCCCGTCCAAAACACGGCCACTGAACAAACGACAAATGACAATCAAAACGTCGTAACTACACAAGCACAAAATAATGAAGTAACTGAAACAACTTCTGTAAATAATACACCAAATACCAATCAAGCCGCTGCTCCTCAACAAAGTGCGCCGGCTCAACAAAGTGCACCAGCCCAAGCAACACCTGCACCTCAAGTTGATACAAGTGGTTTTAACTTTAATGGTCACCACTATCCAATCGCTTGGTTCTCTGGTTCAGGTTATGTCCCAGCAGATGGTAATATCTATCGTTGGAGTGAAATGCCAAACCACTACTTAATCGAACGCACTGGTATGGCAGGTGGTACAATTCGTGAATTAGGTGTAGGTTCAAAAATTACCATTGATGGTCAAACTTACACAGTCTTTAAAGTATTATCTGGTGTTGCTAACGATGAAAATGCATTTAATCTATTAACTTCTCAAGGTGCAGCGATAACTTTCCAAAGCTGTGATGCTACTTATGGTGCAAACGGTTTAGCAAACTTAACAATCTGGTTTGCAGCCTAAGCATAAAACCAAATTCTATCTAAAAAAGTCGCGATTACTCTCAACGTAACCGCGACTTTTTTCTTACTATATTATTGTAAAAAAATACCTAACGCAAAACTGAGTACATGAATAAATGACCCTACCGCTAAAATTTTTACCGCACAGATAAACGTTTGGCTCTTCACTTGAACTGCCAATAATTTTTGGGTTTCTTGCCAAACAAATGGCATGCTTACTAAGCTTAACAAAGTCATCACAGGTGCTAAATGTAAAGCAACCGTCGCAACAATGGACAAATAAGCAATACGATTCATATTGACAAAGACTTTTAATGCGCGCGATTTACCAAGATAATGAACGATGGTATATCGATTATTTTTCTCGTCTTCTTCTAAATCACAAATATTATTGGCCAACATTAAATTAGCAATCCATAAAGTATTTGGTAATGAAATCAGAAAAATCGAGCCAATGGTGGTAAAATTCCAAACAAACTGATCATAAGCATTTAAATACACACAAATCAATGAAATCATAAAGCCCATCGTAAAACCAGAGAAAAATTCTCCTAAAGGTAAACTGGATAATGGACGCGGACCTGAAGAGTAGAAGATTCCTACCATATAACAGTATAACCCCATCACCAACAACGGCCAACCAACGACCATTGACAAACCAATCCCCATCAAAGCTGAAACAATAATTAAGCCCATCATGATACGAAAGACTAACTTCAATGACAGATTTTCTCTACCTATAATATTGGTTTTGTGCTTATAATCATGAACATCGGTGGCATGGTGATAGTCATTATAATTATCCAAAATATCCACCGCCATATTAAATAAAAACATCGCCACAAAATAAATAAATACCAAACCAATATGCAATGTATGATAATGATAATAACTGTATGCGAGTCCTATAAAAAACGGTAAGACACTTGCAGTTTTCGCTTTAAATTCTACAAGCTCCAAAAACACTTTTAAAGACACAATTTCACTTCCTTTAAATTTTTAAGCTTTGATATTTCCTATTATTAGCATTTTAATGTACAATAAAGTTATCAATTAATTTGCGAGGAAGTATCATGACAAGTTACTGGAATAATTATCCCACGATTCAAAATAAACTCCAAGCTGTTTGCTCATATTTAGAAGAAAATGTAGCAATCAATAACGAAATCATTTCAAAAACACTAGTAGATTTTGCTCGCTCTGGTGGCAAGTTGTTGCGCCCGGCACTTTGTCTACTATTTGCTGAACTAAACCCCAACCACGATGAGGAAAAAATGACAAAAATCGCCGCTTCTTTAGAGATGCTACATATGGCGACTTTAATTCATGATGACATTATCGATGACTCACCTTTACGCCGGGGTTCAATTACCGTTCAAGCGCAATTTGGAAAAGATGTCGCTGTATATGCGGGTGATGTACTTTTTACCAAATTTTTCGAAACCATTATAGCTGTTATGAACGGCTCCGATTACTTAGCCTACAATGCAAGAACAATGAAGCGGATATTAATGGGTGAGCTCAATCAAATGACCATCCGCTTTAAAATCGATGAAAAATTTACGGATTATCTTCGCAGCATCAACGGAAAAACGGCTGAATTATTCTACTTAGCTTGTAAAGAAGGTGCCTATTTCAGCGGCTGTTCTCCACAAGTGGTGCGCTTAGCTAGTCGTATTGGCAGAAATATCGGTTTAGCCTTTCAAATCTATGATGATATTTTAGATTATACAGCAGATAAAGCGACTTTGAAAAAACCTATCTTGGAAGACTTAGGCCAAGGAATTTATACCTTACCTTTGATTTTAGTAAAAGATCAATACCCAGAAATCTTCACGCCTTATTTGAATAAGAAAAATCAAATCACCCAGGCAGAAATTGAAGAAGTAGCCAAACTCGTGGTGCAATATGGTGGCGTCGAGCAAGCCAAAGTCATTGCTCAAAAAATTACAAAAAAAGCACTAGAAGATATCAAAAAATTACCTGATGGCATCGCAAAAGATAACATCCATCAATTAACCATGGATTTATTAAATAGACAATATTAATCATAAAGAAGGTTTTGTAAATGTGTACTGGATTACGTTACATCAATGACGGCTTTTACTTTGGCCGCAATCTCGATTTGGATTATACTTTCGGACAGTCAATTGTGATTACTCCAAAAAACTACGAAATCAAGTTTAAGCACGAAAAAAGCATTGCAAATCATTATGCCTTTATCGGAGTCGCTGTAGTCGTTGAGGATTATCCGCTTTATGCCGATGCGATCAATGAGGCTGGGCTAGGAATCGCTAATCTAAACTTCCCCCATTTTGCCGAATATGCCACGGAAGTTCAAGAAGGCCAATTAAATTTAGCACCTTATGAATTGATGCTCTATGCTCTTGCAAACTGTCAATCCGTCGCTGAAGTAAAAGCAGCTTTCTGCAAGTTAAATGTCGTTGATATACCATTTAATGCACAAATGCCCAATACGACATTGCACTGGTTTGTTGCGGATAAAAAACAAGCAGCCGTGATTGAAGTGATTCAAGGAAAAGTCAAAATTACCGACAATCCAGCTAATGTCTTAACCAATAGTCCAAGTATTGATTATCATTTGATGAATCTAGCCCACTATGCTAACCTTAGCGACCAGCAACCTACCAACCAACCTTTTGACATGCCTCCATTTGGCGAAGGGTTTGGCGCGATTGGTCTACCTGGTGATTGGTCCCCGGCTTCTCGTTTCGTCAAGGCTGCATTTGTAAATGAACATTCTATCAGCGAAAAAGATGAAATTAGCAATGTCACTCAATTTTTCCATATTTTAGATTCGGTGGCTTTTGTTGAGGGCGTAACCACTTCACCACGAGGAACCCATGACTTAACGATGTATGCTTCTTGTGGACATCCTGAAAGTGGCAATTATTACTATAAAACCTACCGCAATAATCAAATCAATTGCGTGTCCATGTCAAAAGTCGATTTGCAAAGTCACACGCTTTTTAATTATCCGATGATTGATACCCAACAAATTCATCAGGTTAATTAACTTAAATGCATGATTTTATACGAATGAACGCTCAGCTGATGAAAGGTGCGTGGCCAATATGAAACATGGTTTGAAGTATTTTTTCTGGAAAGTTTGGTTTAACAATTCTAATAATAGATGGGGGCTCTTAGTTGTCATAATACTTACTATTCTTCATTATTATAAAACCAAAGATTCAGGAATTCCTTTTATAGGTGCTGTGTTCATACTTCTTTTCATTCTTATCAAAACTGCCATTTGGTACCTAAGAGGCGCAAAGATAGACGAAGAAAATTAACCGCACTAAAATAGACGCACTATTTGAAGTAGTGCGTCTATTTTTTTATTCATTAACGTAAAATATCAATTAAATCTTTTTTAGCGGCTTCTCTTGCTGGCATAACTGAGAAGATTAAACCTATCAACGTAGACACGCCGACTGCCACGACAATTGTAAACAAATCAACCGTAACATGAATCTTCATCAAGGAGCCAATGCCGTAAGCTAAAATCATTCCGATAAAGTAACCAATCACACCACCGGTAAACGTCAATAAGACACCTTCAATTAAGAACTGAATCATTATGGAGCGTTGCGTTGCGCCCAGTGCTCGACGAATACCGATTTCTTTGGTCCGTTCAGAAACTGAAATATACATCATATTCATCACACCAACACCGGCGATAAACAATGAAATACCCGCCACGGCAGTAATAAAGTAAGTAATCGTACTTAACACTTTCCCGATACCCTTACTTAAAATAGCCGTATCAAAGGAACGATAACTACCCTGTTGACGCATACTACCTGATTTTTTCAGTTTATCAAGTACCTTATTGGTCACTTCATCTGGTCGTGTGCCCTTTTTCATCGTGACGAGAATACTGTAGCTTGCGTCATCACCCTTAATCAAGTAATATTCATACGCTTTTTTAGGAATTTGAACTTGATAGCTGCTCATCTCACCAAACATACTGGCTATTTGCGCTTGTTCCTCACTCATCTCCATCCCACGATACACACCGACAATGGCATAGTTTTGGCCGGAAATTAATATCCCACGATTTAATGCATTTTCTGATGTGCCATATAAATCCTTAGCCAATTCTTCATTGATAACAGCGACTCGAGTGCGATTCAAATTATCCACTTTGGATAGATTACGCCCCACAAGAAGTTCACTGTTGGTTTGTTTGACTAATTTAGCTTCAACGGATTGGTTTTTATTTTTTACCAAAGCACTAAAACTAATACTGTTAGATTCTTGTTTTTCAAATTCTGCACTTTCTACCCCTGAAATACGACGTACAAGTTCTAAATCACTATTTTGAAAAGCTGGTCGATTAGTTTCATAAAAAGAATTATCATTTGGATTGAATAAGATTTGAGCTTGAATTTTGCCGTTATCACTCTTAGTTAGACTTTCAATGGTTTGGCGCTCATAACTACGACCTATCGCCAAAATCGCAATCACCGCACTAACCCCGATAATAATCCCAATCATCGTTAAAATGCTGCGTTTGCGATTATTATTGATTGCTTTAAAGGCCGAACGAAAATTCACATAAAAGTTCATGATTTCACCGCCTCATCTGCAATAATTGCCCCATCGCGAATTTTAATTAAACGATGGCAATAAGGGACAACTTCTGGATCATGGGTAACCAAAATAATGGTCGCACCGTCTTTTGCATTTAATTCCGCAAATAATTCCATAATTTCCGTGGAGGTATGTGTATCGAGTGCGCCAGTTGGTTCATCGGCAATAATAAATTTTGGATTATTAATAATCGATCTAGCAATTGCGACTCTCTGTTGTTGTCCACCGGATAATTGTTTAGGGTATTTATCTTCTTTACCTTCTAAGCCAACACGTTTTAAGGCAGCTAATACTTTTTCTTTGGTTTGTGAAAAATTATAGCCGCCATAAAGTAAAGGCAATTCCACATTTTCATAAACCGTATTATTTTCAATCAGACTAAAATTTTGAAAGACAAAGCCCACCGTTTGATTACGCACTTTTGATAGTCGGTCATCATTGGTCCCAACTAAAGATTCGCCTTCAAATAGATAGGTTCCTTCAAATTTTCGGTCAATAAAGCCCAACAAATTAATCAATGTTGATTTTCCTGAACCAGATGGGCCCATGACAGCGACCATTTCCCCTTGTTCAATATGCAAATTCACATCTTTAAGGACATGCAAGGATTCTTCATCGTTTTTATAGTATTTGTTGATATGAATTAAATCTATCATTCAAACACCGCCACTTCCTGATTATCCTTTAATTTCTTATCTGGATTAAGAATGTATTTATCACCCATGGCTAATCCTTTTTCAACTAAGTAATTGGCACCTTGATCTTTTACGGTTACTTCGGTTAAATGTGCTTTTCCATCTTTATAGGTATACACATATTGCTTGCCATCGCGATCAATCACGACTTCTTTTGGCACGGTAATTTGATTAAAATGAATCGCCACTTGCACACTAAAACCATTATGAATTTCTTCGGCTGTTTCTACAGTGAAAGCATAACTGGAAGTAGAACTACTATTACTATTTCCCCCTGAGACCGCTGCACTCAAGGATGGTTGGGCACTTGCAGATTCAGGCAAAGTAGAAACATTCGTAATCGTTCCTTCAATTTTGCGTTCATCATTGGCCGGCATCACTTCTACTTTTTGGCCTTGTTTAATCTTATTGTAATCATATTCTGTCACACTCGCTTGAACCACGGTACCTGGTGAAACTAAAGTCGCATATGGCACATTCGCTTGTGTTTTACCATTTTGATCTACATAAACAATGCCATCAAACGGCGCAGTCACCTTGGTATTCACTTTCTCTTTTAATTGGGTAATGGCTTTTTGTGCATCACTATATTCTAGATTTGCACTATCTACCCCTTGTTTAGCTTGCGTCACTGCATCACCAGCCGCATCATAAGCTTCTTTGATTTGAGCCATTTGTTCAACTACTTCTGCCGCTGATGGATCATTGGCCGCTTGCAAGGCTTGTACCGATTTATTCAATTGGTTGTATTGATCAGCCAATTGATTTTTCTTATTAACCGCACTATTATAGCCACTTTGCGCATTAGATACAGCCAAGTTTAATTATTTAAAGCTTGTTCTTGCTGACTTACTTGTTCTTCAATGGTTTGATTTTTATAAGTGGCTAACACATCTCCAGCTTTTACTTGTTGATTATTTTGGACATTAATGGTTTCAATCGTTCCTAATGCAGGATCTAATGTAAACGTCCGACTTTCCTTTGGTTGCGCAACACCATTAAATAATAGCGGGGCGGCCTTTTCGATTTTGACAACTTGATAATCGCCTTTTTGTTCTTCTTTTTTCGAACCATTCAAAGTAGCCCAAACGACCCCACCAATAGCAACCACACACACAATCGCAAAAACCAATGTCAGGCGTAGTTGTGTTTTACGTTTTAATCTTTTCACTCAAATTCCCTCACTTTATGCTTTTTCTTCTATTTTTTCAATGGCAAAGATATGCACTAAACACATGATTTGTGGAATATATAACAATAATGGTGCAATCATACTAACAACTGTAACAACCACACCAATTGAACCTAGCTGACTGGTTAATTCATTTGCACTTGAGGCACCTTTTAAAAATGTACCAATCACTAAATTCAAGACAAAATATCCTAGACTCGCAAAATAGATTAACTTGCTTGGTACCTTGTCTTGGCTCAATTGACGAGAAGCAATAAAATATAAAACCACAAATAAAACCGTCATCACGACCCCAAAGATAATTGCTACTTTATATGGGGTACTGCTCACTTGATTGTACAGTTCAAGCCCTTTTTTTCCTAAGACTTCAAAATTTTCACGGTTCGGAAATAGACTACTTGGCAAGGTAACTAAACTAAACACAGCACCAATAGCGGTCAATACTAAAGCCACCATATTCCATGTCCGTATTTTTTTGATTCTGTTTGCTACTTCATTCATTCCATACACCCCTAATCTAATAAAAATGACAATCATATTTCTGATTGTTTCAATGGCAATCAACAGTTATATTATACTATACCCCTAGTAGAAACTGTAGGAAAATCGGAATACCACACGAAAAATCAGTCTCTGGTTGTAGGTTTGAGACAAGTAGATTAAGATTATTTATTCCAACTAAAATACTAGTCATCTTTGTAACATAGACTTAACTTGCTTTTACTTATTAATTATTTTATAGTTGGTGTAGCATTTATCAGATTGGAGTTTATTATATGAACAAAAAGCTACTATTAAGTGGTTTATTAGTCTTAAACTTTTTCGCGACTCCTCTAGCTTTAGCGGAGACTATCGATGAAAATATCCAAAATCAAACGAAAAAAATCGAAAACTTGCAAGCTGATCAAAAGAAATTAGCCCAAGAAGTCGAACAATTAAATAAAAATATCAAAAAATATCAAACAAAATACGATGAAACTTTAGCACAAAAAAATGAGGCTGAAGTCAAAGTCAATGAACTTTCAAAAAAATCAGTCGAACTACAAGAAAAGATCGAAAAACGCAGCGAAAAGATTCGTGACTTGGCGCGCAGTACGCAATTAAATCAAAAGAGCGACACCATGCTTTCTACTTTATTAGAAGCAAAATCGGTCGGGGATTTGGTCAATAAATCATTTGCAATCTTTACCTTTGTGCAAGCCAACCAAAATCTATTGGCTCAACAAGAAGCGGACCAAAAAGAATTGCAAAAGACCAAAGAACAAGCAGAACAAAATTTGCAAACAATTAATGATAGTATTGCTGATTTACAAAAGACCAATGAACAATTAGTCAACGCCAAACTTGATTTAAATGTGAAGCAAAATGAATTAGATGCTTCTTTAGCAAGTGAACAAGCGAAAAAAGATGAATTTATTAAACAAAAAGAAGTGGCCGAAAAAGCAAGACAAGAAGCCGCCGCAAAATTAAAAGCCCAACAAGAAGCTGCTGCCCGTGCCCAACAAGAAGCCGCGCAACAAGCAACTACACAAACAAGTGCACCGACAAGCAATCAAAGTAATGCTTCAGCTAGTGCGGTTCAAAGTGTACCAGCTTCAAGTAGTGGTTGGAATGCCCCACTTGCTTCTTTAAATGTTTCTAGTGGTTTTGGTTCTCGTCAAGATCCAACAGGTTTTTCTGGTACCCAACATGACGGAATCGACTTGACTGGAAGTTATGGTACACCCGTCTTTGCTTCTAGAAGCGGAAGTATCGCAAGCAGTGGGTATGACCCATCTGCAGGGAACTATATCATCATCAATCATGGCGATGGCTACTACTCATACTATCTACACCTAAGCAGTATCGTTGTCGGTGGTGGTTCTGTCAGTGCGGGCCAAACAATTGGGCTCATGGGAACAACTGGTAATTCTACCGGTGTACATCTCCACTTTGGTATTGCAACAACTCCAAACTGGCGTGGTTTCGTGAACCCTGCCCCATATATTGGCTTATAAGATAGAAACTGCAAATGTCTCTAGGATGTTTGCAGTTTTTTAGCGATAGTATGATTTCAGTTGTTTTTTTGTAAAGCAGGTATAAAACCTTCATTTAGACTCGATTGACACTTCAAGCATACCGATATTTTCGGATGCTTTTTATTTTGTCTCCCCCAACTTGTATAGCCCACTTCATATCAAGTTTACAAGTATTTAACTGAACGAATATAGTTTTATCATTTGTAACATAAGCAAAGGTAACGGTTTCTAAAATTGATAAACTTTGAAGATTTTTACTTGTCTATCCAAGCAAAATCATTTATAATCATCTTGTATATACAGGAAGAAAAGTAGTTTAATCTACAAAAAGCACAACAAGCAGGAGGACCTTTTATGAAACTCGTAGCAATCTTAATGGATGGCCACAAAGCAACAATTACTCTACCAGACAACCAAGTCCACACAATTGATAACTTGGCAGAAAATCTAGATGCGTTAAAAACAATTTTAGATGCTGCTGACTTTGAAGGTGGTTATGTGACTGGTTGTGACGAATACTTAGTCCCTACTAACTTTGGAATTATGCCTGTCGCTCAATGGATTAGTGAAACTTATAATGTACCTTTTGTCTTTAGCGATGCGCAAAACTTTGAAGCAAAAGCAAAAGACAATCTTTTCCAACTTGCCTACTATGGATTCACACCAGGTAAAGACGAATACTCCATCGAATCATTATTAACAGTGGGGAATGGTTTTATGGGCTTACGTGGAACAACCCCTGAGATGGAAATTTCTGATGACACTTACCCAGCTACTTATTTAGCCAGTCTATATGATGCAGCTACTTCAAATGTTAGCGGTCATGATGTGGTCAATGAAGATTTCGTAAATGCCCCAAATGCACAAAAAATGTACTTAATCGTTGACGGACAAAAGGTAGCAATCACTAAAGAAAATGTCACTTATTTCAAACGTCAATTAAACTTAAAAACAGGATTATTTACAGCTAAAGCCATTTTATCTGTCGGTGACAAACAAATCGCATGCACAACTGAAAAAATTGCAAGCATGGAAAACGTTCATGAATACTATGTGCGTTACAGCTTTACACCATTAAACTTTAGCGGTGAAGTCACTTTTGTTAGTGAAATCGATGGTAGCGTCTATAACTATAACGTAGCAAGATACCGTAGCTTAAACCGCGAACACTTAGATGTCGTAAACACTCAAGCCAAAGAAAACAACGCGGTCTTAGTAGCTAAAACCAAACAATCACAAATCACGATTACACAAGCAACGCAATTAACCAGTGAAGAAGATTTAACAAACTTAGTCAATGAAACAACGGAACAAAAAGTCTTCCAAAAACTAGTCCTTGCCGCTAACGAAGGTCAAACTTATACCTTTACTAAAGCCGTGGCTGTCTATCAAGATCGTCCAGAAGAAGCTACAACAACTATTGATTTAGATGTATTAAGCTTTGATACCTTTGAAGAAGCTTACGAAAAATCTGCTCAAGCTTGGCAAAAACTATGGGACAAAGCCGCAATTACCATTCATGGCGATTATATGTCTCAACGCATGCTTAATCTGCATACTTTCCATATCTTGGCTTCAGCTAGTCCAAATGGAAATAAAGGATTGGATGCTTCTGTGACTGCTCGTGGATTACATGGTGAAGCTTATCGTGGCCATATTTTCTGGGATGAATTATTCATTTTACCATTTTATATCGTGCACTTCCCTGAAACAGCGCGCGAATTATTAATGTATCGTTACCGTCGTCTGGCTGCGGCGAAAAAAGATGCCCAAAAAGAAGGCTATCAAGGTGCGATGTTCCCTTGGCAAGCAGGACTATATGGCGATGAACAATCACAATTCTTACACTTAAACCCAATCAGCGGCGAATGGAAAGAAGACCACAGCCGTCGCCAACGTCACGTATCATTGGCAATCGCTTATAACGTATGGCAATATTTCAACAATACGCAAGACTTAGACTTTATGGAAAAATATGGTCTAGAATTAATGTTAGAAATCGCCCACTTCTGGGAAAGTATCTCTGTTTGGGACGAAAGCTTAAATCGCTACTCCATTGAAGGTGTCATGGGACCAGATGAATTCCACGAATCTTATCCAAATGCTGAAAAAGGCGGCTTGAAGAACAATGCATACACCAATATGATGGTTGTTTGGTTATTCGAACAAATCGCTAGCCTTCAAAAACAATTACCAGCTGAAATTTTTGCAAATGTTCAAGCAAAAACAGGGGTAAACGATGAATTAATTGCACATATGGGAGAAATCCGTCATCAACTAGCACTTGAAATCGACCAAGACGGTATCATCGCTCAATACCAAGATTACTTCAAACTAGAAGAAGTCGATTGGGATCATTACCGTGAAAAATACGGCAACATTTACCGTATGGACCGCATCTTAAACGCTGAAGGCAAATCCGCAGACAGCTATAAAGTCGCTAAACAAGCGGATAGTTTGATGATTTACTACAACTTCTCTAAAGAAACTGTTGATAACATTTTGAAAGATTTGAACTATCAAGTGCCTGAAGATTATGTAAAACGTAACTTAGACTACTACTTAGCACGCACTTCACACGGTTCTACTTTATCACGTATCGTTCATGCGCAATTAGGTGCAATGATTGGTGAAAATGACCTTGCTTGGAAACTTTACCAAGAAGCGCTAAATTCTGATTACCGTGATATCCAAGGAGGAACCACGGCTGAAGGAATCCACGCTGGGGTAATGGCTGCGACTTTATTCATTCCATTAACTACTTTTGCCGGTATGGATATCCGTCTAAGCGAACTGCACTTCAATCCAAACTTACCAGCACAATGGGATGATATCGCCTTTAACATCACTATCCGCGGTATCGACTATCAAGTATTGGTAACGAAAAAAGACATTACACTGACTGCTAATAAAGACAGTCAATGCTATGTAGGTTCTCAATTAGTGAAATTACCTAAAGGCCAAGCTGTTACTGTGAACCATTAACCATTTACTCAGGTAGGTTGCTACTTACCTGAGTCTGCTTTAAAAAATATAGAAAATGAGGGACAAATCATGAAAGGTTTTGTATTTGATTTAGATGGCGTGATTACTGACACTGCCAAATACCACTACGAAGCATGGAAAGCACTTGCTGATAAATTAGGCATTGCAATCGACTTAAAATTCAATGAACAATTAAAAGGAATTAGCCGCATGGATTCACTTGAACGCATCCTAGCTCACGGCAACCAACAAGATAAATATACACAAGAACAAAAAGAAGCTTTAGCCGCTGAAAAGAATGAAGCGTATGTCCAATTATTACAAAACTTAACCCCAGCGGACCTATTACCTGGTGTCAAAGCATTTCTATTAGAAGCAAAAGAAAAAAACATGCCATGTGCAATTGCCTCAGCTTCTAAAAATGCACCGTTCATCTTAGAAAAATTGGGAGTCATCGATTTATTTGACGCCATTGTCGATCCAGCTACTTTAACTAAAGGCAAACCAGATCCAGAAATCTTCGTGAAGGCCGCAGAAAGCATCGGCATCAAACCAGAAGAAGCGATTGGATTTGAAGACGCCCAAGCTGGTATCGCCGGTATCAAAGCTTGTGGCATGTACGCAATCGGCATCCTAGCTGGCGAACCACTAGACCAAGCAGACCGCACTGTGCATACTTTAGATGAATTAAACATGGATGAATTAATCGCCTTATAATCCGAAAAAGAGAACTGTTCCATTGCGAGCAGTTCTTTTTTTGCTTAAATCAGCTTATTCCAGTCAATTTTAGGTCTTATACTTCAGAACACGTATGAATCTATTTGATAATTTTTGTTGATTTTTAGCAAATAGAATGAGATAATTAACACATAAATTTTATGCTTTTATTATGGAGGAAACAACAAATGGCTGCAATTAGAGGAATTGATTTACTACCACCTAAAGTAACTTTGCAACAAGCGCTAGAATTATATAAAAAAATTGCTCAAATAAAATCATCAATCGGTAAATTAAACGCTGAATTAGAGCATTCAATTGTAAACGCACAGTTAATTCAAATGCTAACTTTAAACGAATCTGTACAATCTACCAGAATTGAAGGGACACAGGTTACTTTTGCTGATATGATTGAAGATGCAACCAAAAAAAATAAAAGTACAGAAGTTATAGAAGTGGAAAATTATCAAAAAGCTCTTTCCACGGGAATTTCACTGATACAAAATGGAATGCCAATTTCGTCTAGACTTATCAAGCAGCTTCATATTATTTTAATGGGAAATAAAACACGAGGCACCACCTCCTCTGCAGGAGAATTTAGATCTGTTCAAAACTTTATCGGTCCGACAAACAAGATTGAAGATGCCGTATATATTCCAATCGGTGCACACGAAATAGCAAATTATATGAGCAATTTAGAATATTATATTAATGGTGAAAAACATCATTCCTTTAATAAGGTTGAACTATTGAAAGATGAGTGCCTCTTGGATGAGTCTTCAGATCCATTAATAAAAACAGCCATTTTACATGCACAGTTCGAATCGATTCATCCTTTTTTAGATGGTAACGGGCGTATGGAAAGAATTTTGATTGTCTTAAGTACGATGAAAGATGGATTAATTAATCAACCAGTATTTTTTGTAAGTGAAGAATTAGAAAAAGAGCGAATTAGATACTATAACTATCTAAATGGCGTCCGTGGAAAAAATGCTGATTGGTTTTCTTGGATTGATTTCTTCCTAGATGCTTCACAACGAATGACAGATAATATGTTACGAAAATTAGAGGCCACAAATATTTTGGCTAATGTAGGTATTGATAAAATAAACTCTTCCAACGCTACCATTAATCGAATCTGGTTTGCTACATTTAATAAACCTTATGTAACGGTAAGTGAAGTAGCTAAACAATTAAATATTAGTGTCACAACAGCACGCAATGGTTTGAATCGCTTGGTAGCATTAAAACTCATTGATGTAGACCAAGCAAAACGAAAAAATAAGGTATATGTCAATTATGATTTATTACGCGCCTTAGGATAATGAACTTTCATCGGCACGCAAAAAAAGAGGTCTTTCCTATCATTCTAGGAAAAACCTCTTTTTTATTTATTCAATTTTAATACCAACCATGTGTTAACCAGAATTGTTGGGCATTTTCCCATGATCCATAACGATTTGCGACATAGTTATCAGCCACACGTTCTTGGTTTGCTGGTGAATAATCGCCATTTAAGTAACTAGAATCTAATTGATAACGACCATAGTAGCGACCATTTTGCGCTGTATAGCTACCACCTGATTCTTTTTGGGCAATCCATTCTTTGGCACTTGAACTCGTACCTGTATAAGTAGTCGTGCTTTGTGCTTGCGTATTTGTAGTATTTGTTGATGCAGCAGGTGCAGTTGTTTGACTTGTGGTATTAGCTGTCACATTTGCAGCCTCTACTTCACCTAGCAAGATTTCATTTACCTTATCTTGCACTTTTTGTGGATCGTAATCTTGTGCTTTTAAGTACTCCACACGCGCTTGACCAGTTGGAATCTTAGTCTTGCCATCTTCTTCAAAACCATTAATGACTAATAAAGCTTTTTTCGTAATGGCTTCATCGGATGTCGTATCTTTCTTTTCATCCGCATTTGCATTGAATGGTGTACTAAAGAATAGCAAGCCTGCTAAAACTGTTGTAAGTGAAATTAATTTTAAGTTTTTTTGAATCATCTCATCTACCCTCTCAAAATATTCTCTGATTTCGCTATTCAACTCATTTGCTGAATAAGCTTTGATTCATGAATACTATGATAGTACAAATTTTGATTTCATAGGTTAAGTAAATATGTTGTCCTCGCTAAGTTTTCATGATAAGCATTACTTAAAAATATCTTTAATTACAGTCAGATAAAGGATTTTACAAGTTGTAACAATCTGTGTCTGCATAACACTTATTAGCTGAACGAAAACTCATTTAACTTAATAGGTTCTCTACAACAAAAAAACCTTCCTACCATTTTCCAGGTAAGAAGGTTCCTATCCGCTTATCTACTGACTCTTAAATTAGAAAAAATACGTTTCATTGGTTGTAACTCCCCAAGCCATGAAACGAGCAAACAAGATATGATTTTATCAATAATCCCGTCTGAAAAGGCCCCAGTATAAGCTGAGAAGTAGCGACTAAGCCCACCTGCTCGCATGGTAAAAACCAAAGCATCGGTTAAGGTTCTCGTCGTACCATTAAATCCATCGTACAATACCAAACGCACGGCAGCACTGACGAAAGATCCAAAAAAGACAATGAAAATCCCCGTTAATATCGCTTGTTTATAACCAAAACCTCTTCTGGATGCAAGGTGTGCAACCAAAGCAATGGTCAAACTAACCAAGCCAAAAGGTAAGGCTAGCGGTCCATGAATCACAGCTAAGACAACATTCGTCCCAAGCCCTGTTAACAAGCCATAACGCAATGGAAAATTCACCGCAACAAAAATCGTGCCAATCGCATCTAAAAAGAGCAATGGCACATGCGTATAAGTCACCACTGAGCCTAAAACGACATTTACGCCAATGGCCAAGGCACAAAAAACCAGCACTTGTAATTGACTCTTTTCCTTATTCACTTTTTATTTCCTCACATAAAATTTTAGATAAACTCTCCCCAAAACGAATTTACCTGTCATTATTTTAGCACAACTATGTTATATTGAAAATATATTTGCTTTAAATTTGAACAATTTACAGGCTTTGTCTTATCAATATTTGCAGGAATAATTAAACCATTGAATGCGAATACAAATTTCGTGCACGAACGTTATATACGATTTGTTTTTATAGCATTTTTTCCATACAAAAACACCAATCCAAAAAGTTCAGATTGGTGCAGGTAACAAACTAAAATAACACTGGCAACATCATCAGGAAAATGGCAAGCATGAGGCCAAACCAAATATATTTGCCTAGGCGATGATAAGGATTAATGGTAAAGCCAATACCGATTGCTTTCGGTACAAAAAGAGGCGCATCCTCATCGAAAATTCCTTGATAGTAATACTTGGCTAACTTATAAGCCATCACTAATATCACTTCGGTAAGTAACATCAAAGTGACTGTTACCACTTTCCCTAACCAAACGGGCGCATCAGCTGGTACAAGGGGCGATAATACCGCAATACCAATAAGCACGACTAATAGTCCCATCATCCAATACATGTAGGTTTTGACCTTCGCATCTTTCACATTTTGTTTCATTTTTTGTTCTGCCATCTTCATCCCTTCATTTCTTTCAAAACAGAACAGCAATTGCCTATTTTTGAGTCTTAGTCCGACGCGCAAAGTCCACAAAACGGAATTTGTCTAGGCGATGAATGGATTCGGTATATTCAAAACAACGCATATCATACAAGTAAACTAAACTTCGAACCGCGACCACATGGCGATCATCTAGCGTTAAGTTTAATAAATCGCGAATTTCTTTAGAGGCCGTATCTACCGTAATTTCCTTTTGCGCATAGGAAATCTCCAAGCCTAAATCTTCTTCAAAATAACGATAAATCGACTCAGCCACCCGATCTTTTGGCAGGGTTGGAATAATCGAAGCATCTAGATAGTCAATATCAATAATGGAAGGCTCGCCATTAATTAAGCGGCGACGAACCAATTTCCACACCTCAGCAGCAACAGGCCAACCTGTCTTTTCACTTAAATCAGGAGAAACCGCAATTTTTTTAATCGAAATCACCTCGGTCTGACTATCCATATTGAATTTATCTTGTAATTCTTTAAAGCTCGTCAAGCCTGAAATTGGAAAATCAAAGCGGTGTAAGTCCAAAACAATCGAGCCTTTTCCTTGCTTTTTCTGGATATAGCCCGCATTACGCAAGAGACTCAACGCCTTTCGTACTGTTTCCCGAGAGACATGATATTTTTCCATCATTTGACTTTCGCTAGGCAATAAAGTATTTGCTGGATAAACGCCATTTAAAATTTTTTGTTCTAAATCGGCAAAAATCTCTTTAAATTTATTCATTCTAATCCCTCAAAATTAATCTTTTTTAAAGTAATTTCTAATACTTATTATAATAAGGCAAATAACTGGTGTAAATAGACAAGTCTTGAAATTAAGTGTCTTTTAGGAAATTTTGTGTTAATGTAAATAAAAAGTTTCCAAAAAAATGCTGGCGTACTTGAAGTTTACTTTTGAACAATCTGAAAACCTACTATGGAAGGATGATGAACATGCGGATTCTCGTCTATAAAGATGGCGAACTAGATGGAATCGCCTATAAAGAAACCAACGAATATGTAAAAGCAAAAGAACATTCTTTTTTTTGAACGTCTCACTAATATCCCTGTGAACTACCTGATTATCGAAAAGTTCATTCTGTTTCGTGAACGCATTACCTCTTTAGACCAAATGAAATACGATGGTCGCGCATGTGGGGATACGTATCACTTTATTGTTGAACATGATAAATAAACAAAACAGTGTCTAACCAATTCTCATGTAGAAATGGTGGACACTGTTTTTTATATCCCTAATTCTTGTTGTAAAGCCGTTAATAGTTCCGCTAAATGACTAACTTCTTGATACTTAAAGTTTGCATGATTAGCTGGCTTTTGGCGCTGGCGATGATTGAACCAATACACTGGCCAGTTCACCTGATTCGCCCCGACAACATCATTTTCAAACGAATCCCCGACATAGATTGCTTGATCCAAATGATGCGTTTTTTGATAATATTCAAAAATTTCACGTTGAGGCTTCATTAAATCGACTTCTCCTGAGATTAACCAATACTTTTCAGGAATATACTGATCCAACTGAAGACTATGGAGTTTTTTTCGTTGTAAATCACCTGGTCCATTCGTAATCACCCCTAAAAAGATGCCTTGTTCTTGACACTTTTTAAAAAATGCCGCATAGCCCTCCAACAACGTTAAGTGCCCTTGATAATATGCATAAGTATCCTGAAACGCCATCGCCAAATCTTCTGTCACCTCATAACCGAAACTTTAGCCGCCATCTGTGGTAAATGCTTTTGATAAGCCTGATTAAACGGCTGCATTGGGTCATATAAAGTATCATCTAAATCAAAAATGATGGCTCGCACCTTCATCCCTCCTCGTAAAAGAGTTAATTTGACTCATCCATTGTACCATAGAAAGAAATATAGAACTAGATAAATAAGTTAAATATATATTTAACAAAAATAAGTAATAATTTAATTTTTTGTGTTGACATTTTATAAGTTATGATTTAAATTTTAAATAAAGATTTAACTTTTTTTGTGTATGAGGTGATTTTTATGAAATCAATTAAGCAAGTAAATAAAAAAGATGAAGTTATTATCATCGTAATCAAATAAAATATCAATCACAACGAACGCGCGCAATCGTAAAAAAATAATAAGACTTAGAAAATATATAATCAAAAAAGTTTAAATCTATCTTAGCTAGAATCTATATAATATAGTTCTAGCTATATTTATTTTTGTGAGGTGTACGCTAATGAAATTATTTCGTTATAAATACGTTCCTAGTGCTATGGTAGCCACTATCCTTTATGCTTTGCTGAATGTTTTACACGCATACTCTCTGTCATTTTTAGTGGTAGATACAATTTCTCAACTTATCAGCAATTTTTTAGTCGTTTTGATGATTTATATCGCCTACTCACTTGCCTTATACTTCAAAATGCGAAGAACTGCTCTAGCGGAAAGTTATCTTACCGAAATCTTCTCACAAATCAATAGCCATTATTTTGCCAATCAATCTTTTCAGGAATTTCACAAACTCGAACACGGTGAACATCTTTCTAGTTACATCAATGACATTCCGAAAATAATAGAGCTGACTTTAAAAAAATACCTCAACTTAATAGAAATGTCGACCATGGCAATCGCAAGTTTTATCGCCCTTTGTAACATTCATTACACAATGGGAATTCTCGCCTTTATCTCTTTTACACTTATGTCTGTAGTACCTAAACTATTTCAAACCAGACTGTCCAATTATATCTCAGGACTACAAACACAAAAGGCGCAGTATACCAGTAAAATGCGAGAATTACTACAAGGATTTACCACATTTTTTGAAAATCAGGCTTTTCCTATTTTCTTAAAAAAAGCACAACTAGCCACAACCAAATACGCCAATTATTTATTAGAAACCCAAACCTTTACTGGATTGATGAGTGCTACACTTACCTTTGTGAATGCCTTAGTTTCGCTATTATCTATTGTTTATGTATCTTATCTAGTATTAACAGGACAAGTAGCAGCAGGTGCACTCTTAGCTGTCTTATCCTTGGTCCCTGAATTTGGCAGTGCAGTTATTCAACTTATTTCTGAACGGGAATTTTATCAATCCGGCGTCCATCTCTTTAAAGAAAGACTTCCTTTTGCTTTAGGTCAATATCAAATTCCTAAGTATCAAGTAAATGTAGAACCAAGTAAAACCTTTCATACTTTGAAACTAACTAATATTACGCTACCTTATAAAAAAATCCTGAAGTTACCTGATATCACATTTTCATTGGGGCAAAATTATGCTATAGTGGGCGAGAGTGGGTCAGGAAAATCTAGTCTATTGAAAATACTTATTGGCGAAATTGATTACTACCAAGGGGAAGTTTGGCTAGACCAACAATTGAAAAATCCAAAACATCATCTTTTTTCGATGGTCAGTTATATGAACCAAGAAACTTTCTTATTTAATGACACCATCAAAAATAATATCGATTTACTTGGTACCCTATCTAATACAGAAGTACAAAATCTACTTTCTCAAGTTGGCCTAGGAAATTTAGCACCTGAAATGATGATTCAAGATAACGGGAAAAATCTATCTGGTGGACAACGACAACGTATTGCTTTCGCCCGAGCAATTGCTAGAAAGAAAGATATTCTGATATTAGATGAAGCATGTGCTAACCTTGATGCACAGTCTGCTCAAATAATAGAAAAACTAGCCTTTCAATCAGCCAAAACAGTCCTTATGATTACCCACCAAATGAGCGAAGAAGTCAAAGCTAAGACGACTTTAATTCATATAAAGGATGATTCAAATGACCAATGCGAAATTAATTGATTTTTGCTTATCACTAACTTTAGCCAACGAAAAAATTGAAACAAAAAAAGAATACAAGCTTATCTCCAAAATGATTCCTGAAGATTTCTTAACAGCCATCCTTCAATACCAAAATAAGATTAGCGAATACCAAAAGCGACTTCTGCCATTTGTGAATGCTGAATACAATTTACTTTTATATTTTACTTTACTTAATGATATTCAAACTTTTGACGAGCTGATTGTCGCACTCAATCATTGGTCAAAAGAAGACTGCTTTCAACTCGTATCCTCACATCTCATCGAGTCAGAGCAGAAATTTACAATCGAAGCACTCATTGACGTTCCGCTATCTTCAGAAAACAAGTGGCAACTAACAGAACTCTTTACGGACTTTGCAAATAAGAAAGATAAAATCTTACAGTGTATCCCAACAATTCGGCAAATGTATCAAGAAACTGCTCAATTGCTTGAAAGTCAATATAGCGAAAAAATAAATGAAGAAACGCAACTTTTGCAAGCTAAGTCAGACCAACTTTATGAAATCGTCTTTAAAGATTATGTCGCTAGCGAAGATTTTCATCATGCCGAACAAAATGTAATCTTTTTGCTTAATTGTTACAGCGTATTTTACTATAACGATTCAAAAACAAGTTATTTAGGATGTGGGCTATTTGCAAGAGACTATTTTGAATTTATTCGAGGAACTGCTGCCTATAGTCAAACCTTTAGAGAAAATATTTTAAAAATTTTAGCTGATCCTACACGCTTTGGGATTTTAAAGATGATTAACAGTGGTATCTCTTCAAATAAAGTCATTGCACGAAAATTTGGTATCTCACCTGCTGCAGTCAGTTATCAAATCAAGAATCTACTTGAAAATCAGCTCATTTTAGTAGAGAATAGTCATCAGAAGTATCGTTTGAATAAGCCGCTGTTAAGACAATTACTAAACGGAATAGAAAATGAATTGTTTTTATAATTATTGTTGTTTTGGCGGAAAATAAGAATGAAGGAGCATCATAATTTATGATTCGCAAACTAACAAGAGAAGAGATTATTGATACGTATAACCAACACTTAGTCACTGATTTTCCAGAAGATGAAGTCAAGCCTTTAGCGATTATTTTGGATTTTTATGACCACCATCGCTATGAATGCTATGGACTATTTCAAGAAGATAAAATGCTTGCTTATGCCTATTTTGCGGACTTTAAGGCTGAAAATATCGACGCCTACTTGCTAGATTACTATGCTGTCGTTAAAACTGCGCGTAACCAAGGAATTGGCAGTCAATTACTCAATGAACTATTGCCAACTTTAGAAAAGCATCGTTGTATTTTAATTGAAATCGAATCACTCAATACCGCTAATAACCAAGAAGAAGCAACCTTGCGTAAACGTCGACGCGATTTCTATCTACGTAACCAAGTACAGCTTTCCCAAGTAGTGGCCCAAGCTTTTGACGTAGAATACCAAATTATGTACTATGCTAAAGAAGTATTAGAGGATGCCTTTATTCATCAACAAGTCCAATTGGTATATCAAGAATTATTCGCATCCTTTACACCACGTCCATTTGAAGTCTATCCATTATAGTCAAAAGTCCTGAATCGCAGTATATACAACGGTTCAGGACTTTTTTAGAGTTCAGTATATTTTTTATTTGAGCTCCGTGCCTTTTCGACGGGATACTTCTGAGCATTTTTAGCCAATTTTTCCTCAATGATTTGCCCCACATCAAACTGCAAATTATCCGCCATCATTAGAGAATAGATTAAGACATCTGCTAGCTCTTCTTTTAAGCGTTCTTGCTTGGTTTTTACAACCTTGCTACTCTCTTGCCATTGGAATAGCTCGAGTAATTCATTCGCCTCCAATGAAATCGAAATCGCTAAGTCTTTTTCATTATGATATTGCCGCCAATCACGCGCATCACGAAACTGATTGACTTTTGCAACTAATTCTTCTATTTCCATCAAATCACCTCATCTTTAGTCTACGCGCATCGCTTTTAAAACAAATTTTGTTATAATGATAAAAAACAGAAAGGAAGTTAGACCATGAAAGCTATCATAAAAAGTTCTCTCATTCTACCAGCTGTCTTTGTTTGTGGCTTAGGGGTCGCGCTTTTTGTCCGTGCGAATTTAGGCACAGATCCGGTCACCATGCTCGAAATCGCCTTAGCTCAAATCACAGGTCTAAGTCTAGGACAGACGGCTTTATATTTTGAAGGATTCATCTTCCTACTCTTTTTCTTTCTCAATCGAAAACTGATTCATGTCGGTTCATTTCTTTTTTCTTTTGGTATCGGACCAGCCATTGATTTGTCAGAAAAGTGGATAAACCATTTTTTAGGGACACCACAAGGATTATCCTGGCAAATCTTTTATCTCATCAGTGGAACGCTTTTGATTTGTTGGTCATTGGCTTTTTACATTCCGCTCAATTACGGCTATCAAACTTCCGATATTTTGACTTTATCTGTTAGCGAGTGGTTTCATTTAAGCTATGGATGGTCGCTTACACTCGTTTATGGTGCTTTATTTATCTTGGCGCTTTTACTAGGTGGACCCTTAGGCATCGGTACTGTCATCGCCACATTTTCCTATGGGCCAATCATTGAATGGATGATGAAAACTTTTTCCTTCAATGCTGCTACCCTTTATCAAAAGCTAACCAAAAATTAAAACGCGCCGTCTCAGTTATTCTACAGGTACAAAATTTCCTTGACCTTGCGCATAAAGCACACCATCATGAATCGTGCCATTATCAACGGCGATATCATAAGCCATGTAAGGACTTCCATCGACAAAGCCAATCACATGCCAATACATCTTGCCATCGCTACCGACTAACACTTGATGCGTATCCTCAATATCAAAATGCATATTGCTAGGTGAAAGTCCCGTCCGATCATAGTAACTTTGCGCCACGGCAATTGCTTCTTGGGCAGTAAATTTTGGTGTAGCACTAGGCGTTGGCGTACTTGGCGTTGCTTGACTATTTTGGTTAGAATCATTTTGGCCTTGATTGACAGTCGTTGTGCTCGAAGTCGTAGTCGTTTGATTATTAGTAGGCGTATCTACGGTTGACTGAGGTTGTGCTTCTTTGACAACAGCTGGCGTAGTCTCACTCGTTTTCGTCGTCTTTGGCTTTTGATTCTTTTTGACTTTGCTAACATGCGTGGATGTCGGCGTTGTTTGCTCTACCTTTTTTTCAGGAGAGGTCATCACAAATAGACCAATTACCGGCACAAGAATAATTAAAGCAATCAGCACACTAACAAATCCGATAAACCGTTTATTTTTCTTCATCGTAACACCACTTCTCTGTCTTTTTTCCTATTATACCAAAAAGAAACAGGCAAGCAAACGTATCCCAAACATTAAATTTGTGAAAACTTTATTCAAACAGTCGTCCAATCTGTACTTCAAACATCAAATATAAATAACCTCTATACTTCACATTCTAAAAACTTTAAGCGTAATCATTTATTGAGAATATAATAAATAACTCCTATATACAACAAACATAAATAACTTATATCACAAGCGTAACTGTTGTAGTTCATTTGTGCTCTGTGCTATACTCAAAAACGATTAAACAACAAAATCATACAATTTAGGAGTGAATCAAATGAAAAGTCCAAATCGCACTTTTTATCTAGCTTTTTCCGCTATTTTATTAGCCTTATTAATTATCTGCGCGCAAATCGTCTTGCCATTACCGATGATTCCTTTAACCTTGCAACCATTAGGCGTGGGTATGATTGGCACCTTATTACCTTTACCTTGGGCCGGGGCAACCATTTTAGCTTACTTAGCCTTAGGAGCACTAGGTTTACCAGTATTCGCTGGGGCTCATGGTGGGATCGCTGCCTTCTTAACGCCAAGTGGTGGCTACCTTCCATCCTTTTTCGTTTACGCTGTACTAGCCGCTCTTTTCTTGCGTAATCGTCAAAAAACTTGGATCAATATCTTCGTAGCCAATGTCTGTGCGGCGATGATTTATTTAGTACTTGGCTCATTATGGTTATGCTTACCATTCATTGCTGGCATGAGCGTCAAAGCTGCCTTAATTGCCGGAACCTTACCGTTTGCTTTACCAGTTATTGGCGAAATTGCCGTTTATACCACCATTGCTACGGCTTTACACAAAGTCATGGCCAGACGTTTACGATAAACATACAAATGCCGATGAGAAGAAATTCCCATCGGCATTTTTAAAAAGTAGTAAAGAAATAACCGTCTCGCATGAAGCTCGCCTTGCGCTCAAAAGTTCAACAAACCTCTGCTTGAGATTGTTTCTTATGTATTTATTATAGCTCATTGCGCGTTTTTTCACAAGCGTTTTCATCTTATCAAGTTTACATACTCGCTAAAAAGGCTATCAAATAGAAGTTTTAAAGACAAAAAAGATACGCAGTCCTCAAAATCGAGTAACTCCGTATCTTTTATCACAAACTTTTTAGACTTCTGCTCCATTGGTCGCAATCACACGTTGATACCATGGATAAGAATCTTTCTTAAAGCGTTCAAGTGTCCCATTTCCTTCATTATCACGATCAACATAAATAAAACCATAACATTTCTTCATTTCACCGGTCGTAAAGAATAGCTACTTCCGCCGTTAAACACTTGACTTGCATCGCCTTGTTTGGTGCTATCAACCGTATTTGACATATAGTATGAAAAGCCGATATAATCCACTGTTCCTTTTGCTAAATCCGCAACATCTTCATCCGTAATTGGAATTTGGAATCCTTTACGTTCGAAGCTTTCCGTAAAAGTAATCTGCTGGGTCGCTAAATCTACTGACTGTCGATATTGTTTTTTCCGATATTGATCGATAAAACTTGTCTTAACTACACGTAATAACCAAAACTTCAACTGATCAGGGGCATGCGTTTGACAAAGTAGCTTATAATAGGCCTCACTAACTAACTGTTCTGCTTTTCTTTCATCTTTCGCCAGTGACAGCGCATACAAATACAAAGAGGGCGAAAACACAAGATAACTTTCTTCAACTATTTTTCGATCCATCGTCATCGCCCTCCTTTCACTTAAGAGACGTTTGAAACTCAAAAACATTACAAGATTTTATGTATTTATTTTAACAAAATCTCAAAGACGATACTATGGCAAAAAAAGACACCTGCCTAGCTTAGACAGATGCCCCCTTGTTAATTAAAACCGTATAATTTATGCACTAAGCGATAAAAACCGATCACAATCATACGACCAGACTTACCTGGTAAATGCACACCAAAACCAAAGAAGCCACGGCGCAACTTGCGATAAAGCTTCACATCTTGCTTGCGGATATATTGCCATAATTCGCGTTTCTTAGCCAAACTTTCTCGGCTGCCTTCTTTAATCAATAATACCGACGAAATCATCGTAATAATCTCAGCATACTTAAACATATAGGCTTGCAAATTCTTATCCGTCGTTGGATGTTGCGCCAAAAAGGCAATCATGCGACGATTAATATACAGTTGTTGGTCAATACGCTTGATCATCACTTGCTCATTGACAGACTGATCCTCGCGTCCAATATAATAGCGATAAAAATCAACATCTAAATAATACATCTTCTTCACAGCGGGTAGTGGCTCAAAAACATACAAATTATCCACATAAAAAGTATGCTTAGGTAAGACTAAGTGCTGCGATAACAATAATTGCCGACGATAGATTACCGAATGCATCAATAAATACTTACCTACTGGAAAACGCTTGGTCGCCTCCCAGCTAAATACTTGATTCGTTGGCAAAAAGGACGTATATTCGATGACTTTCTTACGTTTGGCCCCTTGTTTTTCATAAACATAATTACTAATCAATAAATCAATCGGCTCAGTAAAACTAGCTAAACAGTCTAAAATCTTTTCATAGGCATCCGGATCTACCCAGTCATCGCTATCCACGACTTTCACATACTCACCTTTCGCATGCTTGATGCCCGTATTGACTGCCTCGCCATGCCCACCATTTTCCTGATGAATCGCGCGCACAATCTCTGGGTATTGCGCTTGATAGTCCTCCGCAATCTTACCGGTGTTATCTTTTGACCCATCATTGACGATTAAAATTTCAACCCGACTGCCCCCAATAAGCAAAGATTCCACACAGCGCTTTAAATAATCCTGGGAATTATAACTAGGGACGATAATACTCAATACTTTTTTCATTTTCAAATCTTTCCATTATATTATCTAACTTTTGTTGCTAAACTTATGATAAAGAAAATACCAACGTTTTGCAAGGAAATTCCTTTATACCACACAAAAAGAAGGGCAGCTCATCCACCCTTCCTTTGTCATCGATTATTTGACCACGGCTAAAATATTTTTCACAATATTTTCCACCGTGATGCCATTTTCAGCTAATAATTCACTAGCTACATAACGGTCATGGAAAGCTTTATCTAAACCGTAATTTTGCACCTTCACGTCAGTATTGCCTAAAAAGCTTGCGACCGTTTGACCATAGCCGCCGTCTGTAATGCCATCTTCTAACGTCACCACTAGTTGATGATTATTGGTTAATTCTGTTAATAATGTTTCATCCACACCAGAGATAAATTTAGGATTAATCAAGGTGGCTTGGATATTTTCCTTAGCTAGTGCGGCGACAACTTCTTCCGCTAAACCAAAGAAATTACCCACACCCATTACGGCGACCTTGTTTCCTGCTTGAACGACTTCATTTTGATAAAGTTGATTGTAATCCGTCGTATCTGCTTTCCCTGTGCTGCGTAATGGCCCCACTGGTACACGAATGGCTACTGGATGATGGGCTTGTTCCAAGGACCAGTCAAGCATCGCCAAATATTCTTCTTGATTCGTTGGTGCAAGATAGACTAGGTTTGGAATATGACTTAAAAATGGAATATCAAAAATCCCTAGGTGGCTTTCATCATTCATGCCATTCACTGAAGCATTATAAACCAAAATCGTTCCTGGCAAATCATTTAAGGCTAAGTCATGTGAAACTTGGTCATAGCTACGTTGCATAAAGGTTGAATTGACCACCCAGACTGGTTTAGCGCCATTTTTAGCCAAGCCCGCTGTCATAGTTGCTGCTTGTTGTTCGGCAATACCAACATCAATAAATTGTTTGCCTAAATGTTTGCGTTGTTCAGGATTAAATAGCATCATCGGAGTACCTGCATTCACTGCGACCACTGTTTTATCCTTTTGCATTTTTTCCCACAAGAATTCTGTGGTGAGATTGCTGTAAGTTTTCGCCCCAGTGCCGCGTTTGACATATTCGCCGGTTTCAAGACTAAATGGACCACCTGCATGGAATTTTTCACGATTTTCTTCTGCGAACTTGAAGCCTTTTCCCTTGACCGTATGCACATGTAACAACACAGGGTGATCCACATCTTTGACCGATTCAAACAAGTCGATTAAAGCATCTAAATCATTGCCTTCGTCTAAATAATGATATTCAAAGCCTAGTGATTGAAAGAAATTATCTTTCGCTTGACCATTTGATTCGCGCAAAGCTTTTAAATTACGATATAACCCACCAAAGTTATCGGCAATTGATTGGTCATTATCGTTTACAATCACGATGATATTGCTGTTTTGTTCGGCGATATTATTCAATCCTTCAAAGGCCAATCCCCCAGACAATGAACCATCGCCAATTAACGCCACAACATTGTAATTTTCTTGCTTTAAATCACGGGCCACCGCAATCCCATTCGCTAAAGCCAGCGAAGTCGAAGTATGCCCCACGGTGAATAAGTCATGTTCGCTTCCTTTCGGATTGGTATAGCCAGACACATCATCAAAATGCGCAGGATCTAAAAAGGCTTGTGCACGACCTGTTAACATCTTGTGGATATACGTTTGGTGTGAAATATCAAAAACCAACTTATCCACCGGTGAATTGAACACTCGATGTAAAGCCACCGTCATTTCGACCACGCCTAAATTTGGCCCATTGTGACCGCCGTGTTGACTAATTTTGTTCAATAAAGCAGTGCGCGCTTCATCGACTAAAGTATGTAGTTGCGCCCGATTTAATTGTTTTAAATCTTTGGCATCAGTAATTTTTTCAAGAATCATGTTTCATCAATCCTTTTATGTATTATTGCACAAAAATTATCATACACCTTAAACCTAACTTTAAGGCAAGCGAAAAAAGGATTTTTTACTAAATTCCGCTGTATTTTGTCATCCATATGCTAGAATGAAGGAAAATAAAGTGAAAGAAGGATATTACCTTTTATAAATTTATCTCATCCGACCAAACTTCTGAGATTTCATCGAGTGTCTCTCATTCATCCATGATAAGATAAGGTCAAGTTAGCTAACAAAACACAGATGGAGGACAATATGCTTAAACAATTAAATCACTGCATGCAACTCATCGAACAATATCTTGATAGTCCCGATACTATGGAGCAAATCGCCCAACAAAGCCAGTGGCCCATGCTAGATATCAAACAAGTTTTCTTTTATTTGACGGGAATGAGTCTGGTGGAATATATCAAAAATCGCAAACTCTCCCTAGCCACACAAAAACTATTAACTGGCAAATCAGTCACAGAAACAGCCTTTGAAAGTGGCTATCAGTCCGTCGATGGATTTACTCGCGCTTACAAAAAATTTAGCGGAATGCTGCCATCTGAAGTTTATCAAAAACAACGCGGTCGAAGCTTTGAACCTACTCAATTTAAAATAACTGTTCATGGAGGAAATCAAATGGAATATCAATTAATCGAAAAAGCTGCCTTCACCTTTGCCGGAGTTAGTAAACGGGTCAAGATGCAATTTGAAGGCGTGAATCAAGAAATCGTTGCCCTAGCTCAAAGCATCACGGAAACACAACGAAATTTAATGCATCAATTAAAAAACGGAGAGCCAAATGAAATTCTGAATATTTCTTATCAAGCGGATCGACAATTTTTAGCCGAAGAAGGCCAACTGACACATATGATTGGGGTTATTACTCAAAAGCGTAATTTACCAGAAGGCCTAGATTATTTAGAAATGCCTGCTTCTACGTGGGCAGTCTTTCCAAATGAGGGACCTTTTCCTGAAACCCTTCAGCAAACAATGGCCAATATCTATACAGATTGGTTGGTAAATCATGATTACCAATTAGCGGACTCACTTTCCTTTTCATTTACCAAGATGAATCCTGAAAAGCCTGGTTTTGCCTATAGTGAGATTTGGATTCCTGTTAAAAAATAGCACTAAAAAAGTCTATCCCACATTTAAATACGAGGTGGATAGACTTTTTGTTTTAATTTAAACTTTCCAGCAACCAGACAATTCCTTCTACAATAACATTCAATACCACTTCAACCAACCCAGCAATAAAATAATTTTTGAAATTTGAGTCCACGCAAACCACATCCTTTAGATACCCCGACTCACATCCTGAAATTCTTTTGTTAGTTTCATTTTAACCGTTTACTTACTATAATTCCTGAGGCTAAGGACTGAATCTTCTAAGTAGACGACTTTTTCAGGCAACACAAAAAGCCCAGGAATTGCTCCTGAGCCTTTTGTTCTATGATTGATTATAGTAAATCGTTATTGTTTAAAGCATCTTCAGCGGCTAATTGTGCTTCTACATCAGAAATGCTATACACGTTTTCGCTCGTTAAAGTTGCTTCTTTTGGTTCCATATTGCGGTAACGAGCCATACCAGTACCTGCAGGAATAATCTTACCGATGATAACATTTTCCTTCAAGCCTAGCAATGGATCTTTCTTACCACGGATAGCAGCATCTGTTAACACACGAGTTGTTTCTTGGAAGGAAGCAGCAGATAAGAAGCTGTTTGTTTCCAAGGATGCTTTCGTAATACCTAGCAATACTGGACGAGAAGTTGCTGGCACACCACCGTTTACGATTGTTTCGTAGTTTTGGTCTTTAAAGTCAGCAATATCCATTAAAGTACCTGGTAAGATGTTAGTGTCACCTGGATCCATTACACGGACTTTACGTAACATTTGACGAACCATTACTTCGATATGTTTATCCCCGATTTCTACCCCTTGCATACGGTATACACGTTGTACTTCGCGCAATAGGTAAGTTTCAACAGATAATACATCGCGAACTTGAAGTAATTGTTTAGGATCAATTGAACCTTCTGTTAATGGTTGACCACGGTGTACGATGTCGCCTTGAGCCACTTTCATACGCGCAGTAAATGGTACAGTATAAGTACGAGTATCAGTTTTACCTTTAATCGTCACTTCTTTGGTACGAGTTGAAGCTTCTTCGTTAATCTCAATGACTTCACCAGTTACTTCAGTGATCACGGCTTGCCCTTTAGGATTACGTGCTTCAAAAATTTCTTGGACACGAGGAAGACCTTGCGTGATATCATCTCCGGCAACCCCACCGGTATGGAAAGTACGCATGGTTAACTGAGTACCAGGTTCACCGATTGATTGCGCAGCGATTGTACCGACTGCTTCACCGACTTCAACTTCACTACCAGTAGCCAAGTTGCGTCCATAACAGTGTTTACATACCCCATGACGTGTATTACATGTAAATACTGAACGAATCGTTACTTCTTCAATCCCTGCATCCACGATTTGTTTGGCAATATCTTCTGTAATCAATTCATTTGAACCAATGATTACTTCACCAGTATTTGGATCAATGACAGATTTACGAGTATAACGACCAATCATGCGTTCTTCAAGAGATTCGATGTTTTCGTTTCCTTCTTTAATCGCACGGATAACTAAACCGCGGTCAGTACCACAATCATCTTCACGAATAATGACATCTTGTGCCACGTCAACCAAACGACGAGTTAAGTAACCTGAGTCGGCAGTCTTCAAGGCAGTATCGGTCATTCCTTTACGAGCCCCGTGAGTAGAGATGAACATTTCCAAGACAGATAGTCCTTCACGGAAGTTAGAGATGATTGGCAATTCCATGATTCGACCATTTGGAGCGGCCATCAAACCACGCATTCCGGCAAGCTGTGTAAAGTTAGAGATGTTACCACGAGCTCCAGAATCTGACATCATGAAGATTGGGTTTTTAGAATCCAAACCTTCCATCAGTTTCTTTTGAATTTGGTCTTTGGCATCATTCCAAACACCGATAACACGTTCATATCTTTCGTCATCCGTAATCAAACCACGACGGAAAGTACGCGTAATATTGTCAACTTGTTTGTGGGCATTTTCGATAATATCATGTTTTTCGTGTAAGACCATGATATCGGCAATCCCTACCGTAATACCCGCTAAAGTAGAATGTTTGTAACCTAAGTCTTTCATTCTATCTAGCATGTGAGAAGTTTCAGTGACTTTGAAACGTTTGAAGACTTCAGCGATAATATTTCCTAAGTCTTTCTTCTTGAATGGGGCAACTAATTCTTGACCAGCAATTAACGCTTTAATGTCCGTACCAGGTGCCACAAAGTATTTATCTGGTGTTTGGACGGTTAAGTTAAAGCTGCTTGGTTCGTTTAAGTAAGGGAATTCTTGTGGCATGATTGAGTTGAAGATAATCTTACCAACAGTTGTCACCATTAACTTAGATTTTTGTTCTTCAGTAAATGGTTTGTCCCCTAAGGTATTTGGATTCACAGCGATACGAGAATGTAGGTGCACATAGCCATTGCGCCATGCAGTGACCGCTTCGTCCATATCGCGGAAGATCATGCCTTCACCTTCACGACCAGCTTCTTCCATGGTTAAGTAGTAGTTACCTAAGACCATATCTTGAGAAGGAGTTACGACTGGTTTACCATCTTTAGGGTTCAAGATGTTTTGAGCCGCTAACATCAACATTCTTGCTTCGGCTTGAGCTTCTTCATTCAATGGTACGTGAACCGCCATTTGGTCCCCGTCAAAGTCCGCATTGTAGGCTTCACATACTAATGGGTGCAAACGAATCGCACGGCCTTCCACTAAGACTGGTTCAAAGGCTTGGATACCTAGACGGTGCAAGGTAGGTGCGCGGTTAAGTAGTACTGGGTGTTCTTTAATTACATCTTCCAATACATCCCAAACATCATCTTCTTGACGTTCGATTTTGCGTTTGGCATTTTTAATATTTGAAGCTAATTCGCGTTTCACTAATTCATGCATGACGAATGGTTTGAATAATTCAATCGCCATTTCTTTTGGTAAACCACATTGATACATCTTCAAGAATGGTCCAACTACGATAACTGAACGTCCTGAGTAGTCAACACGTTTACCTAATAAGTTTTGACGGAAGCGACCTTGTTTCCCTTTCAACATGTGTGATAGAGATTTCAATGGACGGTTACCTGGACCTGTTACTGGACGACCACGACGACCATTGTCAATTAAGGCATCCACCGCTTCTTGTAACATACGTTTTTCGTTTTGAACGATGATACTTGGTGCATTTAAGTCTAATAAACGTTTCAAACGATTATTACGGTTAATCACACGACGATATAAGTCATTCAAGTCAGAAGTCGCAAAACGGCCACCTTCTAATTGAACCATTGGACGTAAATCAGGTGGGATAACTGGAATAACATCCATCACCATCCAGCTTGGTTTATTACCAGAAGAACGGAATGCTTCTAAAATATCCAAACGACGAATCGCGCGTGTACGTTTTTGACCAGAAGCTGTTTTTAATTCTTCTTTTAATTCAGCAACTTCTGCTTCTAAATCGACACCTTCTAATAATTGTTTCACCGCTTCAGCACCCATCGCAGCCGTAAATTCTTGGCCGTATTGTTCACGTTTTTCACGGTATTCACGTTCTGTTAATAATTGTTTTTTCTCTAAGCTTGTGTTACCTGGATCGATTACGACATAAGAAGCAAAATAGATGATTTCTTCTAATGCACGAGGGCTCATATCTAGGACTAATCCCATACGTGATGGAATCCCTTTGAAGTACCAAATATGTGATACAGGAGCAGCTAATTCGATGTGGCCCATACGTTCGCGGCGCACTTTAGAACGAGTTACTTCTACCCCACAACGGTCACAAGTAATCCCTTTGTAGCGGATTCTCTTATATTTACCACAAGCACATTCCCAGTCTTTTGTAGGACCGAAAATACGTTCATCAAACAAGCCTTCGCGTTCAGGCTTTAAGGTACGATAGTTAATGGTTTCTGGTTTTTTTACTTCACCAAAAGACCAGCTTCTGATTTTCTCGGGAGAAGCCAAACCTATTTGCATACTTTCGAAATTATTTACATCGATCAAAAGGGGTTCCCTCCATTTCCTTTTTTCACTCGATTTTATACAGCAAGATAAGCGGGCAGAAAATCATCCTTTCTGCCACTACTTATCATTCATTTATACTTTTGACAAGCACGATTTTAGGCTTCGTCGTTGTCCTCTTCTTCGGCTTGACTAGCGGCTAAAGCTTCTTCTTCAGCTTTGCGTTGTGCTTCTTGTTGGGCTTTTTGTTTTTCAGCATATTTTGTTAAAGCATCAACGGTAATTAAATCATCGTCATCATCCATGTCACGTAATTCAATTTCTTGATCGTCAATGTCTAATACGCGCATATCTAAACCAAGAGATTGTAATTCTTTGACTAATACGCGGAATGATTCTGGCACACCTGGTTTTGGAATTGGTTCACCTTTCACGATGGCTTCGTAAGTTTTCACACGTCCGACAACATCATCTGACTTGTAAGTTAAGATTTCTTGTAAGGTATAAGCAGCACCGTAAGCTTCCAGTGCCCATACTTCCATTTCCCCGAAACGTTGTCCACCAAATTGAGCTTTACCTCCAAGTGGTTGTTGGGTAACTAATGAGTATGGTCCAATTGAACGGGCATGTAGTTTGTCATCAACCATGTGGGCTAATTTAATCATATACATGACACCGACAGAAATACGGCCATCGAATGGTTCCCCTGTACGTCCGTCGTAAAGGATGGTTTTCGCATCTTTGGCTAAACCAGCTTCACGAACCGTTGCCCATACATCTTCATCGCTCGCACCATCAAATACTGGTGTTGCTACATGGATACCAAGGGCACGCGCAGCCATACCTAAGTGTAATTCTAATACTTGTCCGATGTTCATACGTGATGGCACCCCTAATGGATTCAACATGATATCCACTGGTGTTCCGTCTGGTAAGAATGGCATATCTTCTTCCGGCATAATACGGGAAACAACCCCTTTATTACCGTGACGACCGGCCATTTTATCCCCTTCATGGATTTTACGTTTTTGAACAATATAAACACGTACTAACATATTTACGCCTGGTGATAATTCATCGCCAGCTTCACGTGTAAAGATCTTCACATCGTGGACAATACCGCCACCGCCATGAGGAACACGAAGAGAAGTATCACGAACTTCACGCGCTTTTTCACCGAAGATTGCGTGTAATAGACGTTCTTCAGCAGATAATTCAGTCACTCCTTTTGGTGTCACTTTACCTACTAATAAGTCCCCGTCTTTTACTTCTGCCCCGATGCGGATAATACCCATTTCATCAAGGTTCTTCAAGGCATCTTCACCCACGTTTGGAATTTCGCGAGTGATTTCTTCAGGTCCTAATTTGGTATCACGTGCTTCTGATTCGTATTCTTCAATATGCACAGAAGTATACACATCATCTTTTACTAAACGACGGCTCATGATAACCGCATCTTCATAGTTGTAACCTTCCCATGTCATGAAGGCAACTAAGACGTTTTGACCTAAAGCTAATTCTCCACCTTCCATTGATGGACCGTCTGCTAAAGTATCGCCTTTAGCCACGCGTTCATGCAATTGAACTAATGGACGTTGGTTGTAACTTGTTCCTGAGTTTGAACGACGGAATTTCGTTACTTTATATTTATCTAAGGTACCATCTTCACGGCGAACGCGAATTTCACTTGCATCCACGTATTCAACGATACCATCGTGTTTACATAATAAAGCTGCTCCAGAGTCATGTGCTGATTTGTATTCCATACCAGTACCAACCCATGGTGCTTTAGGATTAATCAAAGGCACTGCTTGACGTTGCATGTTGGCCCCCATCAAGGCACGGTTAGAGTCATCGTTTTCTAAGAATGGGATACATGCAGTCGCCACGGCAACTACTTGTTTAGGAGATACGTCCATGTAGTCCACTTTTTCAACAGCAACTTCGATATTTTCACTTGTTGCACGCGCCATGACAACAGGTTCAGCAAACGTACCATCTTCGTTTAACTTACTGTTTGCTTGGGCCACAACATAATGGTCTTCGATATCAGCAGTTAGATAATCAATTTGATCGGTTACACGACCAGTTTCGCGATCCACACGACGATATGGTGTTTCGATAAAGCCATATTTATTCACTTTCGCATAAGTCGCTAAACTGTTGATCAACCCGATGTTTGGACCTTCAGGCGTTTCAATCGGACACATACGACCATAGTGAGAGTAGTGAACGTCACGAACTTCATATCCGGCACGATCACGCGTCAAACCACCAGGCCCTAATGCAGATAGACGACGTTTGTGGGCTAACTCACTTAGCGGGTTGGTTTGGTCCATGAATTGTGATAATTGAGAAGAACCAAAGAATTCTTTGATACTTGCAACTACTGGACGGATATTGATTAATTGTTGTGGTGTTAATGTTTCAGTGTCTTGAATTGACATGCGTTCACGTACCACACGTTCCATACGCGCTAAACCGATACGGAATTGGTTTTGTAATAACTCACCAACTGAACGGATACGACGATTTCCTAAGTGGTCGATATCATCTACTTTACCGATACCTTCCATTAAGTTTAGGAAGTAACTCATGCTTGCGATAATATCAGCAGGACGAATCGTGCGCACATCGCTTGGTAAGTAGCCATTGCCAATGATATTAATTTCACGTTCTGGATCTTTTGGTGAAAAGACTTTGATTACTTGAACAGTCATCGGCTCAGTGACAACCCCATCTTCTGAAGGATAGTAAGTAACACTATTCAAGCCGTTTTCTAATTGTTCGGCAATGCTGTCAATGACTTGGTGTGTTAAGACTGTTCCTTTTTCAACTAGAATTTCACCGGTTTCAGGATCTACTAAAGTTTCAGCCAAAGTTAAGTTTAATAGACGTGTTTTTAAGTCTAATTTCTTATTCACTTTGTAGCGACCTACTGCAGCAAGGTCATAACGTTTTGGATCAAAGAAACGCGCATTTAAAAGATTTCTTGAGCTATCGGCAGTCTTAGGTTCGCCTGGACGTAGACGCTCGTAAATATCTTTCAAGCCTTCTTCTGTACGTGAATCACTTGCATTTTTGTGTAAGTCTTTTTCGATAGTGTTACGTAATGATTCGCTATCTCCGAAAATTTCAAAGATTGTATCATCTGAACCAAAACCTAACGCACGAACTAACACTGTCAATGGAATCTTACGGGTACGGTCAATACGTACATAAGAAATATCTTTACTATCTGTTTCCATTTCTAACCATGCGCCACGGTTAGGAATAACAGTAGAACCGAAACCTTCTTTACCATTCTTATCTACTTTTCCATGGAAGTAAACACCAGGAGAACGGACTAATTGTGAAACGATAACACGTTCTGCCCCGTTGATGATAAAGGTTCCTTGTTCAGTCATTAATGGGAAATCGCCAAAGAATACTTCTTGTGACTTGATTTCGCCAGTTTCTCTATTTGTCAAACGTAATGTTACATGTAATGGTGCAGAATAGTTTGCATCGTGTGCACGTGCTTCATCTACATCATACTTAGGTGTCTTCAACTCATAATCTACGAATTCTAGAGATAAATTGCCGTTGAAATCTTCAATCGGTAAAATATCTTCAAACATTTCTCTTAGTCCTTCATCTAAGAACCATTGATAAGAATCTGTTTGAATCTCAATCAAATTCGGTAATTCCAATACTTCACTGATACGTGCGAAACTTCTACGTTCGCGGTGCTTTCCGTATTTTACTACGTGTCCAGCCAAGCTCTTCACCCCTTCAAAAATCTTTCAAAATAGCTACCAACCAATATTACTTTTTTGTTACAAACATTAAACTTAGGTAACAAATCGTATTTTTTGCGGCTTTAAGGCAAAAAAAAATCAAAAATAGAAAGTGTTCAAATCCCTGTTCTACTTTTGTTTTCCTTATGCTACAGCCGAAACGGACAATATTTCGTTCCTACTGATAATACTTTTTGATAGTTTTTGCATCTATATATTATAGACAATTCTAGCCTATTTGTCAAGCTTTCATGAAATTTTTCATTTTGGTTCTCAACATTGATTTTTCATCCCTATGTGCGAACAAATCCAAAAGTTTTTACACTTATACTCTAAAAACTTCTGAAATGCAAAAGTTTTTATACTTATACTCTAGAAACTTTCGAAAGATAAAAGTTTTTACACTTATACTCTAGAAACTTCTGAAATGCAAAAGTTTTTATACTTATACTCTAGAAAATTGCGAAAAAGAGAGGGGTTTGCTATACTTCTAAATAGGGAGGTGCAAAAAATGTACAATCGTCCTTTTTATCTAGAACAAATGATTCGTGCTAAAGACAGCGACTTTGTCAAAGTAATCACCGGAGTACGACGCTGTGGTAAATCTACATTATTAATACTTTTTAAAGACTATCTAATGAATCATGGTGTGCAATCAGAGCAAATTATCGAAATCAGTTATGAAAAAATGACTAATGACGTGTTGAGAGACGGAAAAAAACTTCATGAATATATCACGCAACAAGTCACCTCTGACAAAAGGTATTATTTACTAATTGATGAAGCCCAAGAAATTTTTCAATGGTCGCGCGTCATCAATAGTCTAAAAGTTAGCTTTAACCTGGATATTTATATTACAGGCTCTAATTCAAGACTTTTTTCCGGTGAGTATCTTACTTATCTCGCTGGTCGCTACATTGAAATCAAAGTCTATCCTTTGTCGTTCAAGGAATTCTTAACCTTTAAGCAATATGAACCTACCAATCTTGCTTCCCATTACCAAGAATATATTAAAAACGGTTCTTTTCCAGCGCCTAGTTTAGTAAACGATGAACAGCTCATTCAAACCATTAACCAAGGTCTTTTCGATTCTATCTTTACAAGAGATATTATTAAGTTTGGAGAAATTAGGGATGTCGGAAATTTCCACAAAGTAGCTAAATTTATTTTTGACAATATTGGCAATCCTATTTCTGTCAATAAAATCGCCAATACATTACGTTCCAATGGTTCACGAATCTCAGCTGACACTATTGATAATTATCTTGTGTTAATGTGTAATGCCTATATCCTTTATCCTTGTCATAGATATGATTTACGAGGAAAGGAAATATTACGAACCAACGGCAAATATTATCTCGTAGATACCGGACTAAGAAATCAACTTATCGGCTATAAGCACTCTAACCTAGGGCATGATTTAGAAAATATTGTCTACCTTGAACTCATTCGTCGAGGGTATAAAGTCTATATTGGTAAATTTGATCATTATGAAATTGATTTTATTGCGCAACGTCAAGATGAAAAATACTATATTCAAGTAGCCTTATCTATTTTAGATGAGAAAACCAAGCATCGTGAATTTCAACCATTTGAAAAAATTCAAGATCATTTTCCAAAATATGTAGTCACAATGGATGAACTGGATTTCTCGCAAAATGGTATTCGTCATCTGAACGTCTTTCATTTCTTATTAAATGAGGATGTATTTTAAAAAAGTTTGACGAAATTAGTTAAAACCGAGAACTTCCACAAAAAAGTTTCTCGGTTTTTAACTAATATGACCCTGTAAAAATATTCTAGGATATGCGCCCAAAATTTACATCTTCTTTTTCAAAATTATACTCACTAAAAGAAAAATAAGGAACATTCCCATTGCAATCAAGCTAAAACTTTGGAATACAACAAAAAGCGCAGTGACATCGGGTGAAAATACTCCCACCGCCAAAACAAAGGCCCCCGAAATGCTCCGACTTAAAACTTCATCCCAGACCATGTAATTTTGAATCTCTTCATCAGGTAAACTTTGTTGTACATAAACATTTTGCACAAGACCAGCACTCGTTTGTCCTACCGCAAGCAAAATGTAACTAAATAAAACCTGAAAATAGCTTTTAGCAAACGAAAACAGAATCAAATACAAAATATAAATAAACATTCCTATTAAGAATACATTTTTAGGCGATTTAAACTCTTTTTTAAAACTCAACAACACACTCGTCACCAAAAAACAACCAGCTAAAAAAGAGAGCGAAAAAGAATATTGCTGCTCGCTCAGCCCTATTCCTTGGATAAGATACCTCACTTCATACGTATCAAAAAGTACCCCTATTGAACTTAGCAAACCTATCACCATCATCATCAAAAAAGCAGTCGGATGTCTCATAATACTCATAAATTGATAATTATGTCTGACTTTCTCTGCTTGTTTAGTCTTTTTGTCCTCATTCATTTGGATATGAATAAATAACAAGCCTATCGAACCAATTAATACTAGCAAAGAATATAAGACAAATAGATAATGCTGATGATGCGTGAGATTAACCCCAACAATCATCGGCGCTAAAAAATAAGAGAGTGAACCAATACTTGTATACACCGAATTAAAACGAATCAAATTATTACTAGCAATTAAATGGGGAACCATCGCATATAACTTACTAGAAAACAACGTATGACATATCTCCAAAAGAAAAACAAGCAAAAACAGTACAGGTGATTCAAAGTAGAAGCTAAGTAAAATCAAAAGAATCGTTTTCATCGCTTCAATGGAAAATAGCACCATTCGACTATTGCTTTGTGGCAAATAATTTTTGACTTTAGCTGCGACTAGGCTAGCTAGTAGCTTCACTGCCCAAAAATACATCACAAAACGCACAGAAATTCTCGATAAATAAATGTTAATCAATATCGTATAACCATATTCAGCAATCAGCGAAATAAAACGATTCGCATAAATAATATTAGCATTTTTATTTTTTATCTTCACATAGACTCTCCTCATAAACTGTTCGTATGAATATTAAACATAAAACTTCTATCTCTCTTTATACTTCTGATAATATGCTAAAAAAATAATTGTTCCAACACAGCAAATCATACTCGCAAAATTAGAAATAGTAAATCGTGAAGTACAACGGCACAAAAATACGAAAATAGACAACGGTTTTATTTTTGGGAATCTGATTGGTAATCATAAAGGACAGAGCACCTGATATTGCCATTGCTGAATATGATAATGAATAGTTATCCAAAGATTGATGTTCTTGCGCAAATAGTACAAAAGCATATTTGGAAACACCCATCAACAAATAGAATACAAACAAAAACAAGAAAATATGCTTATGTTTTAACAATTTTTTATATTTCACTCAATAACTCCTTTATTTCGGTTGAATATTTACCTTTTATCCCTTAGACGAGTATATATGATTTGTTAGCAAATAACTCAGCCGTTACAAAATCTTCTCCCTTCATAAAATAACAAATATGAAATTTTCACCAACTGTATTTTCTGAAGATACAGCTAATAATGCTACTATCTAACCTTAAAAGAATATTTACTATACCCGCTATTACATCATTTATTTTTCCTAAAAATATTGGTTGTAGCGAAACTAAACCAGTAGTAAAAATCATGCAAATTACCAAAAATACAATACTATTGAGAGACAAAGAACTTACAAGTAATATTCTGCTCATTATATTCTTACTCATCTTAAACACTAACCTTTTTAAATAGACTCTGGCTGACAAAAACAGCTAGTACTATTAACAAAATAATTTCTATACTTTGTTCAAACATAACTATCTGTAAACGACTATCTGAGAAAAATTGCGAACCATAAAAGACAGTACCTGGAATAAAATCTCTAATTACCGTTATACCTGAACATAATGAAATTAAAATCGAGATTACTAACGATATCATAACAGATATACTGACAGAAAACTTTATCGATAGAACAAAAGTCAATAGACAAAGTATCATTTGTAACAATAATGTAAAAAGGCTTAATAATATTTCTACATAATCATTTTGAAATGTACCTAAACCATTTCCAAAACGAGTATTATTAATAAATAGCATATATGACAATATACTTACTAACTGAAAGACAAGGAAATACGCCAAGTTAAGCAATACAATAGTTAACATTCTTGCATAGACTATTTTTTTCCTGTTGGCCACTCTTGTCACCTCATATACCAAACTTCCATTTTTCAACTCACGTCCCAACGAGCATGATAGATATGTCATAACTAAAATCGGCAAATAAAATCCGTAAACAAATTGCCACATACTTTGTGGATAGGTCAACAAGCTAAATGCAGAGTCAGCAATTTTCATTGATTTTAGATTCAAAGATACCATGAACGCAAAGACAAATGGAATTAATGATAAAGCCCCAATCGCTAAGACACTTCTATTTTTCCATAATTTATATAATTCTGCATAAATTAGATTAATCATTTTATTCTCCTTTATCTAAAAACAATTGATTCACAATGTTAATTTGTTGAAATTTAACATTCAATTCTTGATTATAAGCAGCTTTTAAAACAACATTCAACACACCTTGACTTATGACATATATATTCTTCCCCTCAACTCTAATATTATCAGAATCACTGAGTTCTAATTCAGATAAAAATTTTTGCACATCTGCAGCATCAAGTCCTAATGATACTTTATAAGCAGTTTGTTTACCTAGTACTTCTTTTTGAATAACTCCTGAATCTAAAATCATATATCGATCAATTATATCTTCAATTTCTGATAGCTGATGAGAGGATAATAAGATCGCCACTCCTGAATTTGCAATCTCTCTTAGGTAATGTTTAAATTCTTGTATTGTTTTAATATCTAAGCCTAATAAAGGCTCATCTAAAATTAATAACTTACGAGGCCTTATCATTGCCATTGCCAAACGTAACCTTTGTTTCATGCCATAAGAGTATGATTTAATCGGTTTGTTATCTGCATTTAGCAATACTCGAGCTAACATGTCCTCTATTTGCTGTTTACTATACCGTTCTCCTTCATATATCCCCATTAACTCCAAACTCTGATAAGCACTCAGATATTCAAAAAGCTCAGTATCTAACAAATAACCTATTTGTTTCATCATCATTTGGTTATGTTGAAAATTTTTGACACCATTAAAGATAATTTCGCCTGAATCTATATTGTGTAAACCCAAAATCGCCCTAATTAACGTGGTTTTTCCTGCACCATTTTCACCTACAAAACCAACAATTTCTCCAGATTCTACAGACAAAGAAACATCCTTTAAAACAACATCATCCCCATAACTTTTCTTAACAGACTTGACTTCGAGCATCCTGCACCCTCCACTATAGATATTAAATAAAAAATAAAATTCGAACATTCATAACAAATACATCTTTGTTTGTCCGAACACCCGAATTTTATTACTTTTTTGCACCACTAAAAATTTTTCTTACCAATTTGAACATCAAAAATCCAAATCATTAAAGAAATAGATTTAGTAATTTTACTATTTATTTTTTCCCCATCTAATTCACTTTCCGGTAACTTGATTTTAGTAATTTGTCACCAGACATATTAAGTAGTTTTATGAACATAGCATAGCCTTTTCTCATCTAATCTTCAATAGTCTATCCCCTGAACAACATCAAATATGCGATAAACGACATAATAAAATTCCATATAAGATTTTTCATATAACAAAAATATATCCATTTAGTTTGCATTATGTACCCTGAGTTTTATTACAATTATTTAATTATAAACTAGCTCTAACGCTTGGTAAATAGACTTTTATAGTCGTTTCTTACTTTATTCCATTTTAGCACTTTTCTCTGAATTAACCACTCTGAAAAAAATATATATTTTTGCGATAATATTTTCCTAGCTACTTGGAATCCGAAAATATCCATTACTAAATCTGTTCAATCAAATGCAGGCGTTTAATTTAAACCTTCAAGATATTTATTACTTCAAATAGTTATACAGGCTCTTAAAAAACGTTCGAACCAAAACTATTGAATTTATACTGTTTTGCGTTCAAAGGTTCTGAAAAATAGACCTGATAATGAGTACTCTGCGTCAACGGTCTCAAAAATAACTCGCTGAAAAATCATAACTTTTGAACGCTATTTAGTATTAGTTTAGTATAGAAGCGAGTTCATTAGCATATGCTTCGATTTTGAAAAGAAAACAGTAATTATTTAGTGACACTTTACGCTATTCATTGGAGAAGTTTTGATTCAAATACAAAACTACTAGAGTGACTCCTTTGAATGATATTACCATTTAAATCCTCGAATAGTATCAAAACGTCAAAACAGCTTATACGAATACCATCAAAGTTGATACTATTTTATTTATATCTGATATCCCCATTCTTTAATACAAATTTGATTTCACCCAAGTCACTATTTTTCAAATATAAGTCACCATTTTCCAATTCGATGCGACCTGTTTTAATTTGTGTATTCTCCACTCGAATATCTCCATTTCCTGAGTGAGCAACAATTACTTTAGATAATACATTTTTCAAACTAATATCGCTGTTTTCCGTTTGAATCTCAACTTTTTCTAGCCATTTTTCAGGAATTTCAAGAATTACTTTACTATTGAAGCTGAAAGAGAAAAGATGCGACCACCAATGCCTAGTATCTTTTACAGAAAAAATTTTCAACTGATGATCTACTTCAGCAACTTTAACCTTATTTTGACACCTTAATAAATTCACATGATAATATTCATCGCTTGATTTTTTTATTTCTATATCTTCGTCATCTAAATTTAATTTTATTTCAGAAAATACAGTCGTAAAGTCTTTTTCTTGAGCAAAAGCTACTGTTGTCAATTTGCCAAAAAAGAAAAAGCCCATAACAACCACAACTACCAACCATACTTTTTTCATATCCTCAAGTCCTCCCTAACCAATAAATTATTCTATCTACTAATTTACTTTATTCAAGCTACGATAAGAAAAATAGTATAAAACAATAATAGAAACTATAAATAAAACGTACAAGCAATTATTTACAAATAAATTCTGATTTATCTGATAATTATTAATCATTGTTAAAACCCAATTTTGTGGAAAAATATGACCTATTTTTTGCATAAACACTGGCATAATCGTTGATGGCCATAAACAACCAGCTAACATTGAAGTAGGAAGTAAGATAATATTCGTAATTTGCTCGTTTGAAAGTAAACTATCTGCATGTACACCTATAAAAATTCCTAGACAAACAACAAACGAAGAGTAACACAATAATACCAAACATAACCACGAAAACTCCATTGAGAAATGAATACCAAGAACAGACAATAGCATCAACATCATCACGACTTGTATCAAACATACAAATAAACCTATTAGGAAATAGCTAATTAAATATCCTCCTATTCCATTACTAGCAATTTTTATTCTGCTAATTATATTACTCTCTTTATCTCTTATAATATTCGTAGAAATAAAACTCATTCCGCTCAAAATAATTATCAACAAGAAACCTAAACTTTGATTAGAAATTATTTTTTTATTTTTTATATCGATTAATTCCTTTCGCTGAACCGTCAATTTTTTCTCATTTTTCAATTGAATTAGTTTTGTCAAATGCTGCATATTTTCATTGGAAATAGCTGCCAAATAATCAATATTTTGTAATGACACAAGCAACTGTTCCTCAACCCAATTCTCTATCTCGCTTTCTTTGGATGAAACTAGCAAAATCGGTTGTATCTCTCTGCGCTTAACCAATGAAGCCATAAATGATTTTGGAATGATAATTTGTATTTCTGCTCTTCCTTCCTTAACCTGTTTTCTCCCCTCTTTTTGACTCGCTTGCTCTATTAGCTTAAATTTATCATTTTCCTCCAATTTATGAATTATCTGATTAGAAATTTCAGAATGATCGAGGTCCGTAACAATTATTGAAGTTTGAACGCTTGAAACACTATTGAATAGCACAGCTAACATGACAGCTAATACAGGGATAACAAACAACATAATATACGTGCTTTTATATCTAATTAATTTTTTCAACAGCACTCCTATTACTTGTAAACTCATACTATCCCTCTTTTCTTAATCATAATTGTTGAAATAACTAAGCATAAGGCACATAATGTCACATTCAAGAACAATACTTGATATACTTGTGAATTTGGAACATCAAAAATCAATTGAAACATCGCCTTGTTCATCCAATGAATAGGAGAAAACATTGATAACTTATCAAGTAAAGATGATTGAAAAACAGAAAGAGGAATATAACTGCCTCCTAAAAATGCAGCTATAGGAATCACAACTGTCAAAACAGATGAAATCATTCGTTGATTGCGAACCCAAACACATAATAATAAAGCCAACGAAACAATAAACATCGAAAACGTTAGGCTTAATCCCAATATCCACCACTGATTCACGCCCCAATTCGCCTTTAAAACACCAATTGCAAATAGATATAGTAGTACTGATTGTAAGAGCAATAAACTAAAATAACTCACAAACTTATAGAAAATCATACATTTTTTACCCAGCGGAGTTATCAGTTGACGCTGAAGAATATGATTTTGTTTATCATAAAAATACAAAGAAATACAAGTAGTTAATCCATATAAACCCATTAGCGTAAACATCGCAACCGAGTAGTAATCTGCCGATGTAGGACTATTTTTCAAATTAAGAGAGTGCTTTTGAATAAACTTTCCTTTATGACTCTGGGCTAAATTGACTGACTGAGATGGCTTATTCTCCATCATCACTTGATATGTTGTTAAACTATCCTTATAGCTATCTATTAAAAACTGTACTAAATCTCCCTGTTGGGCATGCAGTTGATTGGTGTAAAGCGTTATTTTCTCTTTACTATTCAATACTATCAGTGCATCTATCTCCCCTTGCTGTACTTTTTTCTTGCTACTATCTATATTACTTATTTTTTTGTAATGAATAGGTAACTCTTTAGAAATAGATTTTAAAAAATTAGTAAATGGTTGCACTTGTGCTGACTGTGTATTCGCTACATGATATTCTATGTTCATTTGTGGAATATTCTCAATTGTGCTAAAACTCCCACTGAATGCCCAAGTTAAAATAGTCATCATAATCATTGGAAACACCATAAACATAAACAGCTCTTTACGTCCACGAAATAGCTTTAACCATTCAATCCTAATAATATTTATCAACATCTCTTCACCTACTCATCTCTCAAGGCTTTTCCGGTCAAATACAAGAAGATTACTTCAAGATTTACATATTCTCTGCTAATCTCTAAAATTACTACTTCCTCTTTAGCAAGCAAACGAAGCATTTCATTTAACTGCTTTTCCTTAACAGAAATACCCACTTTACCATCTACAATAGAATACTCCTTTTCTCGTAGCCACTCTATTTGATATATGATTTCGCTATCTTGTAGCCAAATGGTCATAGGTTCATCTAAGGTTTCTCTATATTTTTGGATAATTCGATCAACCGCACCCTTTTCAATCACTTTGCCCTGATCCATAACATATACATAATCACAAACTTTTTCTATTTCCTCCATATAATGTGAAATGTACAAAATAGATGTTCCTTGTTTTTTTAATTGCTCAATAGTTTCTAAAATCATATTTCTTGATTGAGGATCAATACCCACAGTTGGTTCATCTAAAATAATTAGTTGCGGTTGATGCACCAATGCACAAGCAATATTCAATCTTCGCTGCATTCCACCAGAAAAATGCTTGGGGAATTTTTTAGCTTTTTCCAATAATCCTACTTTTTGTAAGCTATCATTAACGCGTTCAATTAATTGTTTGCCCTTTAAACCGTATAACATTCCAAATAATTTTACATTTTCAAAGGCTGTCAAATCTGGATATACAGCAATTTCCTGTGGCACATAGCCAATTTTATCGCTAATTGATTGAATTTGGCTGATATCTTCTTGAAAAAGGCTAATCTGTCCTTCATCTGCTTTTACCAAATTTAGCAATATACTGACAAAGGTAGATTTTCCAGCTCCATTAGGTCCTAACAATCCGTAACATTTTCCCGAATACATTTCAAAATTAACATCATCCAAAACCAGTTGCCTATCATACGATTTGCGGACTTTTTTCGTTTCTACAACCAACATCTAAAAATCCTCCTTAACATTTTCTACTTCACTAAGTTGCAATTTATTCACAATAAAATTTAATACTATAGGGAAACAGACTGCTAATAATACGCCAACTATGTGAATCATTAACAAACTGATTAAATTCATAAAAAAAATATCTATCCAACAATAAATATTGTACTTTCCAAAAGTAACAACAACCTGAAATAAGCTAAATAATATTAAGTAAACAACTAACTGATACACCAAATTAGTTTGAAATAATAAAAACACTATCAACCCATACACTACACTATCTACAACAGTATAGTGTACTATTTTCATTGAAATGCCTTTATCTAAAAATGAGCGTTCAAAAAAAAGTTCACAAAATAAGATACGTAAAGTACATAGTGTTGCAAATGCAAATATTTCAATTACACATTCAATAATATAATTCCTTCACATTTCGCTTTCAATAATCTATAACCTGAACAGCACCAAATATGCGGTAAACAACATAATAAATTCGACTACGATTTTTCCAAATAACAGTCTAATTCATGTCCAAAGCATTAAAACCAAATTAAATTATCATTGTGCAATCTAATTACCAGCATTATAATAAAGATGTACAGCTATTATCGAGGTGATTCAAATGATTTTTGCAATCTGTGATGACGAACTACTTTTTCAAAAGACGTTGGAAAAACGATTACATTTTCTATGCGAAAAAATGAAAATTGATGTAACTATATTAAAATTTAATAATGGACAAGAAGTCATTCATTACATAACTAAACCTCATTCCACCTCTATTGATGTGCTATTTTTAGATATTGATATGCCAGGAATGAACGGACTCACTTTAAAAGATAAGTTGAGCAATCAAAAATTAGTACGATATATCGTCTTTACCACAAATCATCAAGAACATATTTATGAGGCCTTTGGTACAAAAACATTAGGATTTTTAAACAAACCCACGAATGATTCTGACTTAGAGAAAAAAATTCAACAATATCTGCAAATCACAGAAAAAGAAAAAGTGCTTGAATTTACTGATGTCTTTAATGTAACACATCGACATTCCTTGGATGAATTTATGTACTTCAAAGTAGACGACAGATATATTGAGGTACACTTAGTAAATAAAAAAGACAATTTTCTGATTCTAAGTCGGATGAAAGATTTAGAACAAAAATTTGTAGAACTGCCTTTCATCAGATGTCATAAATCGTATATTGTTTCATTAATACAATTGGAAAAAATTAGCGTAACCACAGCCAGCTTATCTAACCAAGAAATCCTTCCTGTAGGACGAAGATTCTATCCCAAAGTAAAAAAAGATTATTTTGCATTTAGGAGAGATTTAGTATGGAGAAGTATCTAATTTCCTTTTTGTGGGACTTATTAAGAATATTTTTCGATTGTAGCGCTTGTTTATTAGGGTATCAAATTCTAGGGGGATTTTCTTTTTCTAAAAAGAAAATCAAATGGTTGGTCGTGATAGGAAGTATAATGATTCTTTATCTACTTTTTCTCGCTTCTTTTCCTTCAACTTATAAAGAGCCCTTGTGTATATTACTTTTTTCATTAATTCATCTATTAGTTGAACCACCCAATCGCAAACGTGCCCTAGCAATCTATCCGTTTATCTACCTAGCAACTTCAGCTATTTCAGTAACCCTACTTATGTTTGAAGGAGTTTTAATAAACGGAAAAATCATTCATTTGATTTATAGTGATTTTTATTCTTTTCTACTTGTAAATGCCTGTATGCTCGCCATTCTATCCGGTATTTTATATTACCGTAAGAAATACAATGCCAATCCAATTGAATTAACTATCAGGCAATATATCATTTTCTACACAAAAGTTTTTGCAACAGTTATCATTCTTGGTGCTTGGCAATATGTTGCCATTCATTTTGACAATTCAAGAACATTCGTAGCTATTGGTAGTTGCACTTCTATCGCTTGTCTGCTACTCCTATATTTAGTTGTTTACCAAGCATTCTTAAATACAAATCGGCGCTTATTAGAGGAAAAACAAAGATTACAAGATAAATTTTATCAAATGCAGCAGGTATATTTAAAAAATAAAATCAAACAAGATAAGCAACTCAGAAAATTTCGTCATGACTACCAAGCACATATGATTATCTTAAACACACTTATCGAAAAGCAGGACTATACTGTTCTAAAAAATTATCTAAAAAAAATGAACGAATATTCGTTACTCGAAAATCAAAAAAGATATACTGGTAATTTGATTATAGATTCTTTACTAGAAAATTCATTGGGTCAAGCCAAAAGTAAAGGAATCAAGGTAACAATTTATGGGCATTTACCACTTGAACTAGAAACCGATTCTTATGATTTAAGCGTTGTTTTCTACAATTTATTTAAAAATGCCTTAGAAGCAGCCGAGAAAATGCCCGTAAATCAGCGGTGGATTGAAATTACAGTCAGCGAATTTACCAAATGTCGTCCTTATCTAAGTATAGTCAATCCCGTGAATCACCCAATTAAAATTGAGGACAACACAATTGTTACCTCTAAACATGATACAATTAATCATGGATTGGGCCTAAGAAATGTCAAAGATATTGCTAAAAAATACGATAATCAATTCAATTTGTTTTATAAACAAGGAACTGTTATTGCTGAAATTTTCCTTTAGTCTTTATCTTAACTGTCATTCACCACAGATTTAATGTTGTTGAGCAAACTCCTTATAGTCAAAAATAAAAACGGTGCTAAACTAGTCATATCAAGAGCTAGTAGGAGGGAATAGTTATGATGTTATGGATAAATGATCTTACTTGGTTTTTTGAATGGTTTCGAGGAAAAAAGTAAGTTGGATATTTCAATTATAAAGAAATCGCACAATTGTTGGTGAAACATTTGTGCGATTATTTATTACTTAGGATAACCATAAAAGGCTTTTTATGGCACTATGATTCTCTCATCACAAACCAATGAATGACAAGTAGTAACCATAATATCAAGCCGATATATGTCTCGCAAACGGAGGTATAGCTAATCAAATAGAAAAATACGCTACTAAGAGTAATCACTTCTGAAACAATTATTTTTTCACGCGGTAGGAAACGAGAATCTTTAAACCAAGCGTAAAAATATAAAATCATTAATAAAATTTCGAGTACAATCACTAAAGCTGACACAAATAACGGCAAGGTCTTGAATGCATCTTTTTCTAAATAGGCCAATTGAAAAGCGACCGTGGACATGATTAGATATTCCCATCTTACCGGCAGAGAGGGCTGTTTTTGTTTGACGAAACGCTTGGTCCAGATATAGAAACGATAACAACTTAATCCCGCACTCAACCATAGCAAAATACCTATAGCTACCATATTAACTCCATCAAACAAGCTCCCCACACTCACAAGTAAAAAGCAAGCCAAATCCACATATGGCGTTTGATATTTTTGTGAGATAAAAAGATAAAATACACCAAATACTATCATCCACAACAATTTTTACCCCTCCACTCTCTAATTATTTTCTTAAAATTATTGTAACAAAAAAACATTTATTACAAATAACAAAAAGAAGAACCCTCAATGATAGGATTCTTCTCTACATTATTTCTTACATCACTAACAATGCCACAAAACCGATTAAATTATTTAAGAAGTGGACTGTAATACTTTCATTTAAGTTTTCGTGACGTGCATAGGTAGCGGTCAAAATCAAACTCATCACTAAGTAAATCAGTACATTCCATTCGAGCGTTTGCATATGTAACAGTGTAAAGATAAGCGTTGCTACAATAAATGCCACTTTTTTATTACGAATCGTCTGAAACACTAGCGAGCGACAAAAAAATTCTTCTGCTATTGGTGCCACAATCAAAATCATCAGTCCCATATACCAACGTGGCAGACTATTCATAGATTGCTCGATTACCTGTTGATTAACTGTATTACCAGAAATGCCTAGAAACTGAAAGATTAATTGTAAAGCGAGTTGTGAAATATAGGTTAAGGCAAACATCCCTAAAATAAATTTCCAGTTTTGTTTCGTAATCGTTTGACGCAGTGGCTTTAGCGAACCATTCTTTCTAGCAAGATAGCAGGCAACACTCACAACTATCCACATCAATAAAACGCCAATTGCTAATACAAATGATTGATTATCCGATATTTGTTTTCCAATAATTGGAAAGACAAAAGCAATCTGATCCAAAAGAAATAATCCGATAAACAATAATATAGCCAATAAATAGCGAATAATTGGATTTTTAATATTTTCCATTTTTTTACGCCTCCTTTTAGATAACAAATTCATTATACTAAAAACAGACCAGAAACGCTATCCGTCTCTGGTCTAAGTTGGATAATTTTAACCATAAAATGATTGCCAAGTACACCCATGATTTTCAAACAACATTTCACATTTATTTTTCCTCATCTTGTGTTAATCGAGCAGAAATATCCGATTGACAGTACAAGATATTGGTCACGTAAACTTTATTCGCTGTGATTAAGTAAAAGACATAATAATTCTCTATCCTCATCTGATGAAGTCCTCGTGAACGTCCTGGTTCAATATCTGTCATCTTATATCGAAAAGGCATAACGTTTAAACTGAATATTGCTCTTTTTATTTTTTGATAAAGGCTGCTCGCAACATTAGGAGATTGTAACTTAAAAGCGATATATTCGTAAATATCCTCTAGATTCTCTATAGCAGATTCTGTAATAATCACTTGATATTCTTTCATATCAAATACTTCTTTTCAAAATCTTCAAAGGCATCTTTTGCATCACAAACTCTTCCTGCAAGCACATCGTCCATTCCTGCTTGCAATAAGTCGGAAATTTCTTCTTTACTTAATCTCCCCATATCGATAGTTTCTGGCGCATGAGGTAAGGCAACTTTAAAAGGGATTCCTCCTGTGAGTGCGATTTGATTCAAATACATATCTATTGCAGTAGACATTGGCACCCCTAATTTAGACAATACACTTTCTGCTTTTTCCTTAACTGAAGCATCAACTCTTAAATTTAATGTCGCATTTTTGACCATCGACTATCCCTCCTTCATATACAATTGTAACGCAAACGACATTACTATTCAACTCGATTTACCACTTCCTTTGATTCAAAAAAACAGACCAGAAACACTATCCGTCTCTGGTCTAAGTTGATTGGTATTCATTAGGCTTGAGCGACTTTTTTCTCTCTAACCTTTTCTTCTTTTTTCTTTCGTAACATATCGCCTGGTTTGACTGGTTCAGCAACCGGCATTGTTAAGAGCATCATCGGATTTGGTGCACGATCAATCATTTCGCCCTCTTCATTTTTCATCCATTCTACACTTTGATGGAAATGATGGAAGCCCGGACCATAAATCTCGATTTCATCGCCTACGCTAAAGTGATTTCTTTGGCGAATAGTCGCAATTTTGGTCTCTTCATCATAGCTAATTACCTCACCAATAAATTTATATTCTGGAATTTTACGACGCGGACCAAATAATTGTTCATTTTCTGTTGGGATATGATAGTAAAAACCAGTCGCTAATTCACGTTGCGCCACTTTCCATAGTTCATCAATCCACTCTTGCTTGCAGACATAATTTTCTGGATCTGCCATAAAGCTATCCACCGCTGCACGATAAACATTACATACCGTTGAGACATAGTGAATAGACTTCATACGGCCTTCAATCTTGAAACTATCTACGCCATTTTTAATCAAGTCTGGCAAATGTTCAATCATCGACATATCTACGGCACTCATCGAAAACTCTTCCGCAACTGCCCCATTTTTCACCAAGCTGCGACGTTCAGTTCCAAAAGGCATATCGTATAAATCGTATTTCCAACGACAAGATTGTGAGCAACCGCCACGATTGGCATCACGCATGGACATATGGTTAGACAACGTACAACGCCCGGAATAAGAGATACACATCGCCCCATGAATAAAGGCTTCAATCTCGATATCCGTATTTTGACGAATCGTTGCGACCTCTTCCATCGAAACTTCACGCGCTAATACCACACGCTCTAAACCTTCTTCTTTCCAAAATTCTAAGGTTTCAAAGTTGGTGGCTGAAGCTTGTGTGGATAAATGAACAGGCAATCCCGGTGCTTCAGTAATACAAATTTCGATTAAAGCCGGGTCTGAAACGATTACCGCAGAAATTCCCACATCACGCAATTCGCGGAAAAATTCGCCTGCGCCTGCTTGGTTGGCTTCGTGTGTCACCATATTAGCCGCCACATAGACTTTGGCATTGTGCGCCTTGGCAAACTCCACGCCTTCTTTCATTTCTTCATAGGTAAAATTACCCGCACGTGAACGCAATCCATAGGCATTTCCACCAATATATACGGCGTCTGCTCCATAATGGATGGCTGTTTTTAATTTTTCGAGTGTCCCAGCTGGTGCTAGAATCTCGGGTCGTTTATATTGAACAGTCATGATAGTCTCTCCTTATTTAATAGCATCTGGTTCGATATAGTAAAAACCAGTCGTTAATTCGCGATTGACAGGATGATTTGCCTCAATCGTAGCGACAAGTTGTGCTTTCAATTCATCGGTAAAATTGTTCGCTTCAATGGCTTTTCTGGCCGTATCAAAAGCCTTCGCAATCGCCACAAAACCTTCTCCTGGACAATAGATACCGTCTAATTTCCAAGTCGTAAAATGATAGGCCACTAAATCTGTTAATTCATTCATCAATTGAATATCTTTATCAGCAAAAATATGCGTTCCGTGACTATCTTCGTAAATCGAATAATGCGTTTCTTCTTTTTTCGGTTCACTTAAGAATAGTCCGCGCTCTTTTTTCACCGATTCTTTTTGTTGCGTAAAGTTATAGTAATTTTGTAAAAGCGGACGTAAGGATTGATGGATGCAAGTCGCGCCATAGACTAAAACTTCTGCAGGGACTTGTAACTCTTGAGACATCACTTTCATCTCTTCAAAAGGCACTTCGCGGGCAAGGACAGCTCCTAATGCGCCTTTTTTCGCCCAGAAGTTAATTTGACTCGCACTCGTAACCAATGTTTCCCCATCATAGATAAAAGGTACGGTCAATTCTGGATTTTTGCGCATCACATAGATAATCCCAGGATCGCCAAGGGAAATCACATCTACATTAATTGAATGTAGAAAAGCCAAGTATTCAGGGATTTCTTTCATCTTTTCCGGATGCATAATCCCATTCACCGCAATCATCGCTTTTTTGCCGTGCTGATGGGCTAAGTCTACTAATTGTTTTTGTTCTTCTCTGGTAAAGCTAGCTGGCAAGCGTAGGCCAAAACGTTCTTCACCAAAAAAGATAGTATCTACATACGGTAATAATTGCTCAGCTTGGGCCAAGGATTCTACCGTTGCGACAATATTAATCATCAAAAAACCTCAATTCTTTGTCATAATTCAAATTTATATGTAACAGGCACTATTTACTGTATCATTAATTCAGTGTTTGTGCAATGAAATGAAATCGCCATTTTTAGATACGAATGTTATTTGTCTGTTACAAATAAAAGCTAATAATAATTAACTATTAAATATCATTCCATTTTGCTCCTATCTATTCACCCACAGATATATTTTCCGATTTCTTTAGATAGATTATTTACAGTCCGCATTAGTCAAACAAGTCTTTTCAAGTATTGAGGATATTGAGATTTCTCAATAAAACATGATATAATAAAAACAATGAAACACCTTCCAAATAATTTTTATTATCAGAAGGTATTAAGACAAAGAAAGGAAAGATTGTTAATTTATAGATAAGTAATAATTGTTAAGAGAGGAGCCGTAACTTTATGAGTGATTATTTAATTTCTAAAAGCAAGATGTCAGAAGAAGACATCAAACTAAAATTTATAACACCCGCTATCGAAAATGCTGGTTGGGATAGAAATAAACAAATACAAATGGAACACTTTTTCACTGATGGTCGTATAATAGTTCGGGGTAAATCTGTTAAAAGAGGAAAAAGGAAATTTGCTGATTATCTCTTATGTTACAAACCAAATATTCCACTTGCTATTATTGAAGCAAAAGATAACAATCATTCCATAGGCGGTGGTATGCAACAAGCGATTGAGTACGCTGAAATTTTAGATGTGCCTTTTGCCTATACTTCTAACGGAGACGGGTTCATCGAACATGATATGAAAAAAGGGACAGAAAAAGAGATTGCATTAAATGAATTTCCTAGTCCAGAAGAATTATGGAGCAGATTCAAAGATACTTCTTCAATGACAGACGAACAAGAAGAGCTCATTACTCAACCTTACTACTTCCAGCTAGGAGATAAAACACCAAGATATTATCAACGAATCGCTATCAATAGAACAATAGATGCCATTGCTAGAGGACAAAATAGAATTCTCCTTGTGATGGCAACTGGTACTGGGAAAACATATACTGCTTTTCAGATTATCCATCGTTTGTGGAAATCAGGTAAAAAAAAGAAAATTCTCTTTCTCGCCGATAGAAACATCTTAGTGGACCAAACCATGAGTCAAGATTTTAAACCATTCGCAAAAGTGATGACGAAAATAGAAGGAAAAAATCTTGATAGTTCGTATGAAATATTTTTATCTTTATATCATCAGCTTGCTGGAGATGAAAATGAAGAACCTTTCCGAGCATTTGCCCCTAACTTCTTTGATCTGATTGTTATTGATGAGTGCCATAGAGGAAGTGCAAAAGAGGAATCAAGATGGAGAAAAATACTTGAATATTTCTCTTCAGCTACACAAATCGGTATGACTGCTACACCAAAAGAGACAAAAAACGTTTCTAATATTACTTATTTTGGTGATCCTATTTACACATACAGCCTTAAGCAAGGTATTGATGATGGTTTCCTTGCTCCGTATAAAGTTGTTCGTGTAGGACTGAATAAAGATTTAGAAGGTTTTCGCCCTACGTCAGGTCAAAGAGATATTTATGGCTACGAAATAGAAGATCGTGAATATAATGTAAAAGATTTCGATAAAAATATAATTATAGATGACAGAACAATAGCAGTTGCCCAACGAATAACCCGTTTTCTAAAAGAAAATGACAGATTTGCTAAAACTATCGTGTTCTGTATAGATATTGATCATGCAGAACGAATGAAACAAGCACTTATAAATGAAAACTCAGATTTAGTTGCTAAAAATCCCAAGTATGTTATGCAAATTACTGGGGATAATAAAGAAGGTAAAGCAGAACTTGATAATTTTATTGATGAAGACAGCAAATATCCTGTTATAGTCACAACTTCTAAGCTACTAACCACTGGTGTCGATTGCAAAACATGTAAACTTATTGTACTTGACAATAATATTAATTCAATGACTGAGTTTAAACAAATCATTGGGCGTGGAACAAGATTAAAACCCAAGTACGGCAAAGAATACTTTACAATTATGGATTTCAGAAATGCGTGTAGACTCTTTGCAGATCCAGAATTTGATGGTGATCCTATCGTTATTATAGATGACGATGAAGGAAATGGCACAACAGACCCTACAAATTCAGGAGATACCTTTATAACAGAACCTCCTCTATCTGTTGGAGATACTATTTCTGATCCTAAACATAAGTATCGTATCCGTGGAGTTGAGATAAAGATTCTCAATGAACGTGTTCAATATTATGATAAGGACGGCAAACTTATCACTGAGAGCATTACAGACTATTCAAAGAAAAATATACTCGGTGAATATGCCACTTTAGACTCCTTCCTTCAGGCATGGAATTCGGAGAGTAAAAAGCAGGCGATTATCGATGAACTACAAGAACGAGGTGTTTTACTAGAGGCACTTCGCGAAGCGGCCGGTAATCCTGATGTTGACGACTTTGATCTTATATGTCATATCGCCTATGATAAAGCTCCCCTTACAAAAGCCGAGCGTGCAAATAATGTACGTAAGCGTGGTTATCTTTACAAGTATTCTGAGATGGCACAAAAAGTATTAGAGGCTTTATTAGATAAATATATGAATGATGGAATTAAAGATATCGCTAACCTTGAGATTCTTTCAAATGACCCATTTAGGCAGTTTGGCACGCCAATGAAGATTGCTAAACTATTTGGGGGTAAAAATGGCTACCTACAGGCCATAAACGATTTACAAAATCAAATATATGCAGCATAAAGGAGCAACAATAAATGAGCTTAAATAATTTAGTAAAACGTCTACAAGATATCATGCGCAATGATGCAGGTATCAATGGCGACGCACAACGCATCGAGCAAATGGTATGGATACTATTTCTAAAAGTGTACGATGCTAAAGAAGAAGTATGGGAATTTTACAATGACAACTACTCTTCTATTATTCCAGAAGAACTAAGATGGCGTAACTGGGCTGTCGATAATAAAGATGGACAAGCACTTACAGGAGATGCACTGTTATCCTTTGTCAACGACAAATTGTTTCCTACACTCAAAAATATCGAAATTGATGAAAACACGCCTATGAATCAAATCATCGTTCGTACTGCGTTTGAAGATAATAACAATTATATGAAAGATGGCATTTTACTTCGCCAAGTTATTAATGTTATTGATGAGATTGATTTTACGGAATATGAAGAAAAGCACGCATTTGGTGAAATCTACGAAACCATACTTAAAAATCTTCAAAGTGCTGGTAATTCAGGTGAATTTTATACTCCTCGTGCAGTAACGGATTTTATGGTTCAGATGATAGAACCTAAACTAGGAGAGTCTATTGCAGATTTTGCATGCGGAACAGGCGGATTTTTAACTTCTGCACTGAGCGTCCTTGATAAACAAGTGAAGGATGTTAAAGATAGAGAAATATATAGTAACTCCATCTACGGTATCGAAAAGAAAGCACTCCCTTTCCTACTTTGTGCTACAAATATGCTTTTGCATGATATCGATAACCCACGAATTATCCATGGAAACGCCTTAGAAAACAATGTCCGTGACTATAAGGAAAATGACAAATTTGATGTTATTCTTATGAATCCTCCATATGGTGGTAATGAAAAAGACGGTGTAAAACAAAACTTCCCTACTGCACTTCGTAGTAGTGAGACTGCCGACCTCTTTATGTCGGTCATCATGTATCGATTAAAACATAATGGTCGATGTGCAATCATTCTTCCTGATGGTTTCCTGTTCGGTACAGATAATGCAAAAGTGGCGATTAAGCAAAAATTGATGACAGAGTTCAACTTACATACAGTTATTCGTATGCCTCACAGTGTATTTGCACCATACACGTCCATTACAACAAATATTCTGTTCTTTGATAATTCTGAGCCAACGAAGGAAACATGGTTTTATCGCCTAGATATGCCAGATGGATATAAGAATTTTTCAAAGACAAAGCCGATGAAGCTTGAACACTTTGAACCTGCAATGAAATGGTGGAAGAACAGAGATGAAATTAATATTGATGGATTTGATAAGGCAAAAAAATATACTTACAAAGAAATTGAGAAGCGTAACTTCAATATTGACCTTTGTGGTTTTCCTCATGAAGAGGAAGAAATTCTACCTCCAAAAGAATTAATCCAACAATATCAAGAGAAGCGAGCAAGTCTGAATGCCGATATAGATAAAATTCTATCACAAATTACTGATATTCTCGGTATTAACTTTGAGGAGGATAATTAATGAACGCACAACAACTAAAAAATTCAATCCTTCAAATGGCTATACAAGGAAAATTAGTCCCTCAAGATCCTAATGACGAACCAGCAAGTGTTCTGATAGAGCGTATTCGTGAAGAAAAAGAAAAACTAATAAAAGAGAAAAAAATAAAAAAGGAAAAGAACCCTTCTTTCATCTTCCGTGGTACTGATAATATCACTTATGAGAAAATAGGTAAAAATGAACCAATAAGTATTGAGGATGAGCTTCCATTTGAAATACCAGATAGTTGGGAGTGGGTGAGGATACATACAATCAGCAATCCTATAGGTTCTAAAAACAATCAAATTCGCTCAAAAGAAGTTCTACATATAGGTAAAATTCCTGTAGTAAGTCAAAGTAAAGATTTGATTGATGGTTATTCCAATCAGACTGAAAAGAAAATAAACATACTACCACTAGTCATGTTTGGTGACCATACTCGTAATGTAAAATACATTGATTTTGAATTTATTATAGGTGCAGATGGGACAAAGTTTCATCAAATAATAGGATGTAATCCTAAATACATTTTTTTCTGGATGCAATATGCAGCAGAAACACTTAGAAATAGAGGATATGCTAGACATTATAGTTTATTAAAGGAACAATATATTCCTATTCCACCACTTTGCGAACAAAGTCGTATTGTCGACAAGTTAGAAGAACTCTTACCCTTATTTGAGCGATACGGAAATAAACAAAATTCTCTTGATAAGCTGAAAAATGATTTTCCAGTGTTACTCAAGAAATCCATCTTACAAGAAGCAGTTCAAGGAAAGTTGGTGCCTCAAGACCCAAACGATGAACCAGCAAGCGTACTACTGGAACGTATCAGAGCAGAAAAACAAAAACTAATCAAAGAGGGTAAAATCAAGAAAGATAAAAATGAATCCATCATTTATAGAAGGGATAATTCTCATTATGAAAAGCGTGCTTCAACAGAAATTTGTATCGATACTCAATTGCCCTTTAACATACCTGATAGTTGGGAATGGTGTTATTTGGGAAACATTGCTTTTATAACAAAATTGGCTGGATTTGAATATACAAAATTTATCGCACCTAATCTTACTGATTCAGGAATACCTTTATTCAAAGGTAAGAATGTTCAAAATGGGAATTTGGTGTTAAACTTCGAGGGATATATTCCTGAACAACTTTCCGATAAATTATTCCGTAGTCAAGTCACATCAAAATGTTTATTGACTCCTTATGTCGGAACAATTGGAAATATCGCAATTTTTGATGGCAGTTTCAAAGCTCATCTGGGATCAAATGTTGGTAAAATCGAATTAATAAATCCTATTGAGGGTACTTGTGTTTCAGAAGAATATGTTTTACATTATCTCCGAAGTCCAGTGGGTTACCAACAACTTACTAAACAGAAAAAAGCCACAGCACAAGAGAGTATATCAATTGATGCAATACGCAATGTGTTGATTCCTATTCCTCCGTTTAAAGAGCAAATGCGAATTATTCACAAGATTTTCGATTTGAACAAAAAAGTGCAAGCTTTGTAAAGTTCTCATTATGAGAGGTTGAATGGTATAGAGCGTTGTATTGATGATGAAATACCGGTTGAAATACCTGAAAGCTGGGAGTTGGTGAGACTTGGTAGTATTGGAGAGTGGAAATCTGGAGCTACACCAAGTAGATCAATGCCTAAATATTATGATGGAGACATTCCTTGGTTAAAAACAGGTGATTTGAACGATGGATATATAAAATATATCCCTGAGAAAATTAGTCAACTTGCACTAGAAAAAATATCTGTAAAATTGAATCCAATAGGTTCTGTACTTATTGCAATGTATGGTGCAACTATTGGAAAGCTAGGAATTTTAACTTTTCCTTCTACAACGAATCAGGCTTGTTGTGCATGTTTACCTGTTGCTATGTCCAATAAATACCTATTTTATTTTTTAATGTCACAAAAAGATAAATTTATAAAGCGTAGTGAAGGAGGAGTACAACCAAATATTTCCAAAGAGAAAATTATATCGACGCTTATGCCTCTGCCACCCCTCGCTGAGCAACAACGCATCGTTAAACGAGTGGAAGAATTACAGGACATCATCAAAGAATTGTAAAAGTTCAAAGGTATAATATCATAGCGAAAGGAGGTCTTTCGCTATGATAGATAAAAATAACTTTGAAAGACATTTGAGAGCAGAGAATCTCTCAGAAAACACAATATCATCGTATTTATTTGCGGTTAATCAGTACGATAATCAATATGATGATATAACGCTCAAAAACTTAAAATCTTATAAGGTTTGGCTCATTGAAAGCTACAAGCCTAAGACAGTAAATCTTAGACTAAGGGCTATAAACTGTTATTTAGAATCGATTGGAAAAGAAAAGTGGAAATTACCCTTTGTGAAGATTCAACAGAAGACATTTTTAGAGAATGTCATCAGTGAGGCGGATTATGAATATTTTAAGAATTGCCTCAAACGGGATAATGAACTATTTTGGTATTTTGTCATTCGCTTTCTAGCCACAACAGGAGCTAGGGTAAGTGAACTTATCCAAATCAAAGTAGAACACATTAAACGAGGTCATCTTGATCTATATTCAAAAGGTGGAAAAATACGAAGAATTTATATCCCTAATGTTGTACAAGAAGAAGCCCTTTCATGGTTGGCAGATAAGCAACAAGAAAGTGGCTTTATTTTTTTGAATAAGTATGGAGATAGAATTACTACAAGAGGAATATCTGGACAACTAAAGAAATTAGCAAGTAGATATGGGATTGATCCTATAGTAGTGTATCCACATTCATTCCGCCATCGATTTGCTAAGAGTTTTTTAGAGAGGTGCAATGATATAGCGTTTTTAGCCGATTTGATGGGACATGAGAGTATTGAAACAACTCGCATATATCTGCGTAAAACAGCAACAGAACAACGAGAAATTGTTGATACAGTTATAGATTGGTAAAATAAATTAAGGCGTATACTCCACAATAAGAGTGTATGCCTTAATTTTTTACAATTTCTTCAAGATAAGAAAAATATCATTTAGTTTTTGAACGATACGGTGTTGTTCAAATAATGGAGGCAGTGCTATAAGAGTATTAGCGATATCTCGCATTACCCAATTTTTATTTCCTACTCCACGAGTATTTTTATCTGCTTGCTTCTGTACTAAAGGTGAATTTATTAATGCGATTAAATACTTGTTATACATCATTGTTTGATTAAATTTCAGTAGAGCTACACTTACAAAAAGGCTAAACTCTTCTTCAGTGTCAACAATTACTGGGATGCCTGTAGTTCCGACTTTTGTAAGTAAAATATCTCCTTTTTCTGGATTGCAACGCTTATATAACTCGCTATGTTCTTCTACCGTAATAAATTTGCAATTCGCAAACCCAAGTTTTCCATTGCTTATATCCTTCACAGAAATGAATGGTATACCTGATTCAACATATTTTGGTGTAGAATGAGCACCATCAGTAAGCTTTTGCAATACTGTACCAAGTCTTACCCAACACCAACTTTCAGGTATTTCAAACGGTATTTCATCATCAATACAACGCTCTATTCCATTCAACTTCTCATAATGAGAATTATCCCTTCTATAAATGATGGATTCATTTTTATCTTTCTTGATTTTACCCTCTTTGATTAGTTTTTGTTTTTCTGCTCTGATACGTTCCAGTAGTACGCTTGCTGGTTCATCATTCGGGTCTTGTGACACCAACTTTCCTTGAACAGCTTCTTGTAAGATAGATTTCTTGAGCGACGACGGAAAATTGGTATTGAGTTTATCTAGTGTATCTTGTTTTTCGCCGTACGCTTCGACAAGAGGGAGTATTTCTTCTAATTTATCAACAATACGTTGTTGTTCAGCAAGGGGTGGAATTGGTATTAGCTGATTTTTTACAATCTCGCCAGTAATTGCTGCAAATGTCGTTCCTGATGACTGCATGACAAAAATTCGCTCAAAAAAAGAGAATAGGTGATAAACAAAAAGTAAAGGCATATTATCCATAGGAGCAATAGAGCATAAGCCTCTACCGATACATATTTCTCGTTCTGTTATATTCACTTTACCTACAGGAGCACGCACACACAATAGTAATGAATTAGCAGGAGCATATTTGCTTGGGGCTGAAGTATATTGATTAGAATGTATTAAATATCTATCTCCAAAGAACGCTTTACCTTGGTGAAACTCTGTTCCTTTTTGATTGGTGGAAACGGTCTCTCCCTTTGGCGATTGTCCCATCTGAATTTGAAATATATTACCAAGCCTCACCCACTCCCAGCTCTCTGGTATTTCAAATGGAAGCTCATCCTCAATACTTATTGGTTCATTTTTACCTATTTTCTCATAAGTGATATTATGACAAGATATTATCTAATCAACCATTGTCATTATTAGTAATATGAAGTTTTAAAATATAAGAAAATAGACCAGAGCGCTATTTGCCCTAATCTATTTTTCTTTTATTTACTTGTTGCTAATTCTAATGGTTGTGTTTGGCGGTCTTTTACCGTTAACGTAATATGTCCTTTAGAAGCACCGATAGTCACTGCATCGCCTAATTGAACTTGGCCAGAAATCAACGCTTCACTTAGCTTATCTTCAATTTCACGTTGCAATGCCCGACGAATTGGCCGTGCACCGTATTCTGGATCAAAGCCGGCTTTACCGATGACATCAATAGCACTTGGCGTAATCTTCAATTGAATGCCTTGTTCTGCCATACGTGCGACAATTTGACGGCTCATGATTTTCACAATTTCATGAATTTCACTCGCATCTAATGAATTAAAGACCACAGTTTCATCGATACGGTTCAAGAACTCTGGACGATAGGCTTTCTTCAATTCTTCTAAAATACGTTTTTCCATCGCTCTTTGGTCTTTGCTTTGGTCCACCGCATTGAAACCGACACTCTTTTCTTCGCGTAATTGCGTTGCGCCTAAGTTAGAAGTCATAATCAAAATCGTATTTCTAAAATCAACTTTACGTCCTTTGGCATCGGTTAAGTAACCATCATCCAAGACTTGTAATAAGATGTTAAAGATATCTGGATGGGCTTTTTCTACTTCATCTAACAAGATAACAGAATAAGGTTTGGTCCGTACTTTTTCTGTTAACTGGCCGCCTTCTTCATAACCTACATAACCTGGAGGCGAACCAATCAAGCGTGAAGTCGAGTATTTCTCCATGAATTCAGACATATCTACCCGAATTAACGCATCTTCACTACCGAACATCGCTTGGGCTAAGGCTTTGGCTAATTCCGTCTTTCCTACCCCAGTTGGCCCTAAGAACATGAAAGAACCAATTGGACGATTTGGATCTTTTAAGCCACTTCTTGCACGGCGAATGGCTCTAGACACCGCTACGACTGCTTTATCTTGACCGACGACTCGTTGATGCAAGATTTTTTCTAGATCCATCAAACGTTGACTTTCTTTCTTAGCGATTTGTTGCACAGGTACACCGGTCCATTGTGACACCACTTCAGCCACATCTTCGGCACTCACCACTTGCAACTCTTGATTTTCGATTTGTTTTTGTTGGGCTTGTGCTAATTTTTCAGCAATTTTCCGCTCTTCTAAACGCAATTGAGCTGCTTGTTCAAACGCTTGATTATAAATGGCTTCTTCTTTTTCTGCATTGACCCGAACCAATTCATTTTGTAAATCAGCGACCTTTGAAGGCTTGTTGCTAGCATCTAAGCGGACCTTAGCTGCTGATTCATCAATCAAATCAATGGCTTTATCTGGCAATTGACGAGAATGAATATAGCGCACCGACATCGTTACAGCTGCTTCAATCGCTTCATCGGAAATTCTCAATCCATGGTGTTCTTCATAGCGTGGACGCAAGCCTTGTAAAATTTGGACAGCCTCTTCTTGACTAGGTTCATCGACTTGGACTTTGGCTAAGCGACGTTCTAAAGCACTGTCTTTTTCAACATATTTTTGATATTCATTCAGGGTGGTCGCGCCGATTAATTGGATTTCGCCACGGGCAAGGGCTGGTTTTAAAATATTGGATGCATCCACAGAACCTTCTGCACTCCCCGCACCAATCAAGGTATGAATTTCATCAATAAAGAGAATAATATGACCATCATTGTAGATTTCGTCAATGATTTTCTTCAAACGTTCTTCAAATTCGCCTCTAAATTTCGTACCAGCGACCAAAGAACCCATATCTAGCATCATCACGCGTTTATGCAACATATCTTCTGGCACTTGACCATGAATAATGCGTTGCGCCAAACCTTCCACAATTGCCGTTTTTCCGACACCAGGTTCCCCAACCAGTACAGGATTGTTTTTGGTACGGCGGCTTAAAATTTGCACTAAGCGGCGGACCTCTTTATTCCGGCCAACCACTGGATCTAAGCGTTGTTCGATGGCTTGACGGGTTAAGTCACGCGCCAAGGCATCCAACGTTGGGGTACCTTCCATAGTTTCTTGTTTTGCTTGGGTTGGTTGCTTGCGACGATTTGGTGTCTGTGTTTGATTGCGTGTAGGTTCTTGACCCATTTTCTTCTTCAATAATTGACGCATTCTTGACAAACTAAGCCCTAAATTGAGCATAATGCGTGAAGCTAAAATTTCTTCATCGCGTAATAAACCTAAAAGTAAATGCTCCGTCCCGATTTTTTCAGCACCAGAACGTTTGGCTTCATCATTGGCATAAGCGATAATTTGTTTCACTCGTGGCGAATAAGGTAAGAAGTAGTTATCAGGATAATGCTTCACCATGCCAAAACCGGTGTAATGTTCGATTTCTTCACGGATATCATTTTCTTGAATATTCATTTCACGCAAAGTTTTTCCCGCGATACCTTCTTGTTCCACCACTAAAGCTAACAATAGATGCTCTGAACCAATTGTTTGATGCTTGAAATATTTTGCTTCTTCTTGCGCTAACATCAAGACTTCTTTTGCTTTAGGTGTAAATAAATCCTCCATTTTTCATGCCCCCTTCATATCTCTAGCTATCTAGCTTAATTTTCGTAACTTAAACGCTGTAATAACGCATGCATTAACTGTGCGCGAATTCGTTGATCATCAGGATGATTAATTCCTTGTTTTGAAAATAATGATAACAAAAGATTGCCTTCACGCTGCGTTAATAACTCTTCCTCGTATAATTTTTGAATCATCGCCTTGGCATCATTTTCTGATAAATAATCTTCAAATAATTGATCCAAACTAGCTAAAAAGGCTTGGTGATTGCTGATTTGTACCTTTTCAATGCGGATATAGCCTCCACCACCACGTTTGCTGATGACGTTATATCCTTGCTGAATGGTAAATCGCGTATTAATCACATAATTAATCTGTGAAGGTACGCAATCAAACAAGTGAGCCATTTCCGCACGACGAATCTCAATAGCGGCCTGTTCTTCTAAAAACTTCTTTAAATAGGCTTCGATTAAATCCGAGGTATTCTGATTGCTCATCTCATCCACCTTCCTTGACTAATATTGACCTTAATTATACAGAAAATTTACATAATTAGCAAAAAACTCGCCTTTGCTCCTATCTAACGCTTGATAGCCCCATATAAAAATAAATCAATGACCTGCTCAAGTGGGACTTGCTTTTTCGCATGCCCAGTGGGATGAACCATCGTATAACTCGCCAACAATGTAAAGAGCTGCGTGACTAAGACTTCTTCATTTAACCCCTGACGTAAAGGCTCTTTTCCACTCGTTAATACCTTGATAAATGGCGCTTGATAACTCTCTTGCCAAACCATTAATAAGCGCACCATCGATTCTCTAGGCAGCTCATTATGAATATCCTTCAACATCTGCGCAAAATCAAAGTGATATTCCTTTTGTAAGAAACTGGCCATCTCCACCAATTTTTCCTTTAGTGGCAAATCTTTGGCAGCTAAAAAATTCAACTCAGTGGCTAATTGTTGGGAAATATGCTCCACAACAGCGACATACAATTCTTCTTTATTCGGAAAATGATAATATAAATTAGGCTGAGTAATCCCAACTTTTTGGGCAATTTGGCGAGTTGACGTTGCCTTAAATCCCTGTGATAAAAACAAATCTGCTGATGAAATTAAAATCTTTTCCCTTAAATCCTCCCTCATTACTAACCCTCTTTCTATTTCTTTACTTCTATTTTAGCATTTTTTCAGGGAAATATTCACTTAATTTGATTAAATGCAAAGAAAAAAGACTAGCCATTGTAACTAGTCTTTTTCGCTAATTGATTCACACGGATAGGCAAAGATTAGGCTTGTTTTTCTGTTAGTACGCCATCTTTCATTTCAAAAATACGGTCGCAATACTTAGTCATACGAATATCATGCGTAACCATAATCGTTGCTTTATTTTTCAGCTTGGTTTCTTTCGCTAATAGTTCCACCACCTCAAAGGCACGGGTAGAATCTAGACTCGCTGTTGGTTCGTCGGCTAAGATAATTGTCGGATCATTATACAGCGCTCTGGCAATGGCTACTCGTTGACGTTCTCCTCCCGATAAATTTTCGGGATATTTTTTAGCCAGATGTTGAATCGACAATTGCTCAAATAATTCTTGTACCAATTGTGGTCGTGGTTGATGCGTAATTTTATCTACCAAACGCATTTGGTCTTCAATCGTCAAAAACGGAATCAAGTTAGAGCTTTGTAGAATGAATCCAATTTCTTTAAAACGTAATTGCGCTCGCTTTTTCTCTGCTACTTGACTGAATGGCTGATTATTCACCAAAATTTCACCTTCGCTCGGCGTTAGTAAGCCTCCTGCTAAAGTTAAAAACGTGCTTTTTCCTGAACCAGATGGACCGACAATTGCAACAAATTCGCCCTTGTTAATCACCAAATTCGTTGGTTTGAGTGCTTGGATGATTTGTGAACCGTCTTGATATTCTTTACGGACATTTCTAAATTCTATTGCTTGCATATAATCCCTCCTAACTAATCGCCTTTAATGGATCGATTTTTACCACTGTGCTGACAGAAAAGACCGCACTTAAAATGGCAATCACCCACATGCCGACACTAACTGCGAGATATAAGCCCCAGAAAATGGCAAAAGGTACCGCAGCAGGCAAGACAAGCGAACTCAAATAGGTCAGCGCTAAGCCTAAGACAATCCCGACAAAAGCTAAAATCGCCGTCTGTACAAATACGCTACTAGCAATGAAGAAATTCGAAATACCTTGGGCTTTCATCACGCCGAAAATGGCCTGTTTTTGCATCGTTAAAATATAGATGAAAATACCAATCACAATCGCCGCGATAACAATTAAGAAGCCAATCATAAAGGCAAAGGTCATATTTTGCGCACTATAACCTGGCAAATCATTGATAAATGCACTGATTTTCACTTTTTCAAGATTATCGGCGACTTGTTTGGTCTGACCACGAACGACAATCGCATTAATCTTTTGCTCCTCTTTAGGTAAAGCCTGATTAAAACGAATTTCTTGAAAATCAGCCAGACTCATATAAATGACAGGTGCTACATTATACATCGCCTCATCGGTAAAACCAACAATCTTTAAAGTTTGCTTACTACCAGCCACTTTTAACTGATCTCCCACTTGCAGTCCATCTTCCTTTGCTAGACTATCATTAACTACTACTTCACCAGTATTTTTGAACATGCGCCCTTTCACCAAATTAGGCGCCAAAAATTCATCTGCTTCTATGCCAAAAAAGCTTACATCGATTTGTTGGTTCTTCTTTCCTTTTTGATACACAATGCCAGGAAACTGTGCCAATGCCGCTTTATCCTCTGCTTTCACTGATTCATAATCATCCATCGTTAACATCGACATATTTAGCTTTCCATTAGCCTCGTCGGATAATAAAATACGATCTGCCTGCCATTTATCTACTGCTGTACGATTTTCTTGCGCCAATCCATAGGCTAGACCAGTTAAGAAAAAGACCAAATAAGCAATTAAAAAAACTACGCCAATCACGAGAGCATAGCGTAACTTTGAATGTTTCATTTCATTGATTGCTAAAAACATGCTTACACCTCATTTTTCAATTTTTATCAACTGATAAATTTATCAGTTGATAAAAACATAATAGTCGAAACCCTCAAATGTTGCAACTATTATGTATCAAAAGGGCTTTATTATTTTTAGCTAGCCTACAGCTAACTTTCTGATAAACTAAAAAAACCTGAAAGTAATCTCACTTCCAGGCTTTCTCTTTATTCTATTTTCTCAATATGCACTTCTCCCCAACCGAGATAATCACCGACTATACCTATACCGGAATAAACATTAATAAATAAAACAATTAAGCCAACCAGCCAGATTAGCTTATAAAATCTATTTTGTCGTTTATTGCGAATTAATACAAAACCTATCAGCAACAAGCCTAAGGGGAAAATTAATGAAGACACAGCCGCCAACAAAAGCAACAAGAGACTTTCATCTTTTTCCTTACTCGTTATTTGTAGGACTTCTTGTTCAATCTCTCTTAATTTTTGTTTTTTATCTTGAATTTCCTGTGCGTTTTGATCTATCTTTTTGAATAATTCTTCATTTTCCTTAATCAAATGGTCGATTGAGACTTGGTATAACTCGCTAATTAATACTAGATTATCCAAATCAGGATAACTCTTGCCATTTTCCCACCGTGAGATTGATTGCCGTGTGATTCGTAATTCATTGGCAACTTGTTCTTGAGTAAATCCTGCCTTTTCTCGATAATACTTTAAATTATTTGCCAACTCCATTCATTCTCACCTCTTATCGTACAACTAATTTACCAGAAGAAATGTCTGCGATGACACTGGCATTTGATTTTATAAATCCCACTTTTCTAGCAAATGAACATGTAGCTTTCCTTGCTGTATAAGTTAATGAACTAGAAACCAAACTTCCTTGATGCACTACTACAGATAGATTACTTGTTCCAACTATTTGCTTATTACCATTAATTTTTATGTTATATGAGACAGACCAATACCCTTTTGAAGACTTGCTTACTTTATAAGTTCCTGCACCTAATGAGCGCCTTACTCTTTTGCCGCTTGTCTGCTCTTTTATTGGCTCAACTGCCAAAGAAATTTCTTCTCCAGTTTGTTCATCTATATAGTTTAAAGTTACTTTTTCAGTAATATTCATATCCACTGTTAGCTGGTTATCTTCATCAGCATGTGCATTTACATGACCTATAAAAAATAATAATAAAGTAAAAATTAATATTACCCATTTTTTCATTTCAATCATCCTTCCTATCTAATTTCCTTTTCTTTAATATATCATCATTCTAAATAAAAGTATACCGAAAACGCTAGCAACCAATGTGTTACATCATGTAAAAATGCTTATACATCAACATTAGTAACAATATTTAATGCCTGATGTAACAAGATACTTACTTGAGCAAAAAGAAAGTATCGTTTACATTCAGATTGTAATCAAGAAGACATTTTATATCTAAATAAAAAACAGAAAGGAGAATCGTTTAATTCTAGATGTATATCAAGATATAAAATGAAAAAGCTTAATTAATTACAAGGAGTGTATTTTTTATGATGAAAAAAGTTTGTATAGGTTTAGCCAGTCTATTTATCCTTTCGAGTATAGGAGGGATTTTCGTAGATGCAAGACAAATTGGACAATTCAGTAATTTTGAAGTGACGTACAGCGGTGGAGAAAGATTTACGAGTTATTTGATTAAACAAACTAGCAAAAATACTGCTGTAGTAAATCTTTCAAACGATTCTGGAAGTGCTTGGATAGCAGCGAGAATGACAAATAGTGAAAACAAAACTAGAGGTTACTTAGAAGTACAACGCGGAAAACGAGGTGTTATGACTACAAGTGGTGCAAAACCAGGATATTCTTATCGTCTGGGATTAAAGAAGGCACGGAACACTGGTGGGGGTAGAGTAGTTATTAAAGGTAGTTGGAGTCCAGATCAGTAAAAAGTGAAATGCATCCTACTCAAATATTGAGTAGGATGCACTTTATTAAAAAATATGCTTGATATAATCAGAACTTTACAAAAAATAGTTTTCTATCCGATTTTTTAAAAGATATCTAATTCCAACATAGATTAAAGAACATTAAACTCAAGAGTATTATACTTTTCTCCTATGACTGATAGTATAAGTAAGTATTTAAAAATTTTTCGTAGTACAGACGTAAAAATCAATGATAAAAGGATTACACGGAAGTAATCCCCGTCATACAAATCGTAGCTAAAACTAAACCAGAGAAGTTCATTAATGTGGGTGTGGATAGACTACATAAAAAATTAAAAATAATAGATGTGATGATGCAAATAAATTTTGTAGTTTGCTATGATTAAGTCATGCGGAAATACCTTCTTTCTATTGATTTTGTCCAAATTAATCGTATAAGAAAAGACGTGGTATTTCCGCTTTTTTATTAAATTTTAAGTAAACGTTATAAAATATTGTAGTACAAACGTATAAAAAAGGAGCTGAGAAACCTTGATGAAATTTCGCTTTTTAAACCCTTATACTTATATCACCGGAATAATACTTTTGATTACCTTAGCTATTTCTTGGTTCTTTTGGTCAGGCGCTTTTGAAATTATCACAATGAATCTTGATGCACCAGATTTAAAAGGGGTAAACCCTCATACATTTCGCTTAGGATTATTTACTAGCATCTTAACTTGGGAAAGATTTGTCCTTTCTTCAGTAGGATATAGTCTAGATTTTATCCCCATTCTAGTCATTCTTCCAGCTATCGGATTTATTGATCGGATACAAATGGTTAAAGATTTCGGTTTAACAAAAATAAAATCAATTCCTCGCTACCTTGCTAAGGAAGTTTTTTTGCAAGGAACGGTTAGCGCTTTATTAACTGGTCTAACGTTTACAATTTTCTATTCCATTGGTGGACTGTTCATTACTAAGAATACATTTACTGAAATATATTTTTTTAAAGACTTATTACCACTTGGTTTTTATAATCAACACCCTTACCTCACTTTTATGATTATGATTTGGACAGTTTATTTTTTATTCGCTTTTACTTTAAATATCCTTGCTTGTTGTCTGGGTTTATTAATCGAGAAGAAATATCTTGTACTATTAACGACGTATCTAGTAGTTTCTATTGCTTCATTAAGTGCAAATTATCTCTTTCACAATGAATCACTCAGTCCTTATACGATGTTGCTAGCCTTCGAAAAACAAGCAACGACACTAACAAACTTCTTGCCCTTATGTTACTTATTACCTATTTGCCTAGTATTTTTCATTATGGGCATAAAAAAATGGCAAAATGAGGTGAAATAATGCCTATAAAAAGACGTTTCATTTTAATCATTAATATTGTTATGGCCACCATCTATTTCTTCATTGCTCATGAAGAATTGAGTGGCTATTTACAAGATAATCCACACTGGAGTTTCAGTAGTTTAGATTATGTAAATCGACTTTTTATTTTTAATGATGCCACTCACTATCCTTATATGGAAAGTCTTAGTCTAATTAATTACTTGCCTTTATACTTATTTTGTCTACTAACTTTAGTTTGGGCAATTGCACCATTTGTACAATTGGATTTTCGTTTTTATTCACTCATCGCCATTAGAGTAAAAAATACGCCTCAACTTGTCAAAATCATTCGTAAACAAAGTATTACTTATCAATTAGTTGGGCTTACTAGTTATTATGTGACAATCGCGCTATTTATCCTATTAATGACAAACCATGTTCAAATAATCTCCTGTTTTAAGTTGCTTGGGTTATTATTCATCTTACATAGTCTAGTATTAATTACAGGTGCCCGAGTGTTATTCTGGATTTATTTTTACTTTGGAGAGGTCAGATATTTTATTACTTCCAGTGGAATACTTGCCCTACTTTTTTTACTTAACAGAGCCTATCCAAAACTATCTTTTCTTTTTATTTGGCACGGAAATTTTTGGATAGTTCCTTTCATTATTTCTATTCTTTTCATTATTGCGAATACCTACTTAACTTATCAAGGAAAATATTATTGGAGGGAGCAACATGATTAACATCCACAATCTTACAATTACACTAAAGCAGCAAAACATTCTGGATAATATTTCACTCACTATTGCTAAGGGAAAATGCACTGGATTTGTTGGGGTAAATGGTTCAGGAAAAACGGTAATATTAAAAAGTATTTGTGGTTTTCTCCCAATTAGTAAAGGAGAAATTACCATAGATGGAAATCCGATAATTCCTGGTAAAAAATTTATTAAAAACGCAGGTATCTTAATTGAACAACCTAGCATGATTCCTTATTTGAGTGGATATGAAAATCTCAAATTTTTAGCTGAATTGACACAAAATGATTCCCAAGCGCATTTAGAAAATATACTAAATAAAGTTGGTTTGTTTGAAAATCGCAAAAAGAAATACAAACATTACTCTTTAGGGATGAAGCAGCGATTACGCATTGCCCAAACACTTATTGAAGAAAATCAAATTTATATTTTAGATGAACCTTTTAATGGGTTAGATAAACAAGGCATTCAAGAAATGATTTCTTTATTTCAAAAGTTGAAGCAACAAGAAAAAACAATTCTCTTAACTAGCCATGATGAAAGGCAGATTAACCAATTGTGCGATATCATTTATGAAGTAGAAGGAGGCAGTATCTCATGTATTCAAAATTCTGTCGTATAGTACTTTTATGTCTAATTGGAATACTTATAAGCGGATGCGGCTCATTGGCACCAAAAACAGAAAAATCAGTTACAAATGCTTCAGAGGTCCAAAAAGCAATCCAGGAAGAAGAAGCTGTTATGAAGCAATCAACGCAATCTGGCTTTGAAAAAGGGAAAAAATTTTTTATCCAAACACTGAAACAATCAGAGCAATGGCAAATAGATACCTATTCAGCCAAGCATCGAACTTTGCCACTAGCATTGCGACTATCCGTTGACAAACATAATTTATATGATGTACAACTAGATGTGGATACAACTACAGCGCAATTTTTAAACGAGGAAAGTTATCAAAAAGCACTGCAAACCATCTTTACTGGTTTAAATGAAACTTATGATCAACATAAAATAAGACAATTTCTAGAACATCCAGAAAACGCCATCTATTCTTATAGTCAAACACTCGAACTGCAATTTGGCAGAAGTAACGAGAAAAATGATTTTAACATTCTCTTTTTGCCTAAAAAATGAGCTAAGTAAAAATAATAATTAAATGAGAAGGTGACGCGAATGAAACAAACACATAAAACCGCTATTCAATACAAAAAGTTACTCGCCTTAATCATTTTGGGATTAGCGGGTGCACTTTCGCCAAATTATCCAGTCCTTGTGATTTGTGGACTAATAATTGTATTAGCACTTGAATTTAGCTTGCCTGTAGATTATCGTTTTATCATCAAAAAGTCACTATTTTTCGAAAACAAATCACTATCTACTGAAAAAAGCATTCTCACTGCTTTGTTTTTACTTTATTTTTGTTTACTAGTCATCATAAGAATCTATATCCTAAAATTTTAAGGCAAAAACAAATAAAACCGTCTGTATCGCAATAAATACAGGCGGTTTTTGGTTATTTAATTGGATCAACGGATAGCACCGCATTAGTTGAATTTACAAGGACAGTCGTGCCATCCTCAAATTTGATTTGTAGCTGTTCTCCTTCGTAATCGTCCCACGTAGCTACCTTACCTTTTTTTATCGTGCCATCTGGTAATTTGACCATCGCATAGTTAAATGTATAAGTCGTATCAAAAAATTGTTTATTCCCACAGGCACCTAGTAATACCAAGCCGATACCTAACACACTGACCATGAATAACTTTTTCATTTTTTTCATTCCTTTCCGTCTTTTTCTCATTATACCAAAAGTGCTGCGACAACACGATACGGCTTAAGATGTAAAAAATCCTAGCTAAACTTTTTGTGTATAGCTAGGATTTTTTCACTATTCTATTTTCTCAATATGGATGTCTCCCCAGCCAAGATAATTAGCTAAATGACCATATCCAGCATAAACATTAAAAAATAAAGCAATTAAAGCAACCAACCAGATAAGCTTATAGAATCTATTTTGTCGTTTATTGCGAATCAATACAAAGCCTATTAACAGCAAGCCTAAGGGGAAAATTAATGAAGACACAGCCGCCAACAAAAGCAACAAGAGACTTTCATCTTTTTCCTTACTCGTTATTTGTAGGACTTCTTGTTCAATCTCTCTTAATTTTTGTTTTTTATCTTGAATTTCCTGTGCGTTTTGATCTATCTTTTTGAATAATTCTTCATTTTCCTTAATCAAATGGTCGATTGAGACTTGGTATAACTCGCTAATTAATACTAGATTATCCAAATCAGGATAACTCTTGCCATTTTCCCACCGTGAGATTGATTGCCGTGTGATTCGTAATTCATTGGCAACTTGTTCTTGAGTAAATCCTGCCTTTTCTCGATAATACTTTAAATTATTTGCCAACTCCATTCATTCTCACCTCTTATCGTACAACTAATTTACCAGAAGAAATGTCTGCAATGACTTTTGCTTTTGAAGAAACCAAACCTATTTTTTGCGTAAATAAACATTCGGCTTTTGAAGAACTGTGCTTTAAAGAGCTAGAAATTATACTCCCAACTTTAGCTATTATAGACAGATTACTTGTTCCAACTATTTGCTTATTACCATTAATTTTTATGTTATAAGAGACAGACCAATATCCCTTTGATGACTTACTTACTTTATATGTACCTGCACTCAACGCCCGTCTAAATCTTTTCCCTGTTGTTTGCTCTTTTACCGGTTCTACCGCTAATGATATTTCTTCTCCAGTCTGCGAATCAATATAGTTTAATGCTGTTTGTTCAGTAGTATTCAAATCTACTACCAATTGATTTTCTTCATCTGCATTCACATTTGTATGTGTTACAAAAAAACAATATTAAAGCAAAAAATAAAGCAATCCATTTTTTCATTTCAATCATCCTTCCTATTCTTTTTCTACTTTGAATATCCTACTATTCTAGTCAAAAGTATATCGAAAATGCTAGCAATCATCATGTTACATCATGTAAAAATGTTTTTACATCGTCTTTAGTAACGATATTTGCAACAAGATGTAACAGAACGCTTTCTTGAAATAACTAATTATCCCACATAAAATATAATCGTAATCAAATTCTTTTTAACTATCAAAAGCATAGAAAGGTGGGCAGAGCAGCTATATAGTTAAATAGAATAGCTCAATAAACTTACGAGAAGATGATTTTTATGAAATATAAACATATTTTATTGATAGCTACAATTTGTTTTTTAGGTTTAATAAGTTTCAATAATAAAACAATTTCAGCAGATGAAACTAATTCATCTATCACAGAAGAAAATATTATGCTATCATCGGATAACTCAGAAAAAAGTGTAATTTCTTATATTGATGAGGATGGAAATTACGTAGTTCGAGAATATTCAATGGATATAAATACGGAAGATAACACATCAAGCAATTCTAAAAGAAAAAAACGTTCAGCTAAACCCCCAGTAAATATGGGGTCTCCAATAATTTCACGATGGGGTTATTGGGAATATACTCATATAGCTATATCAACAGGTGTTTTATCAAATGCTATAAATCACGCTTTATACAATGGAATAGGTGTTTCTTTAGGGATGTTTGGCATTCCAGGATGGGCGTTAGGTGGAATGCTTGACTTAGCTTCTTGGACTAAACGAGGCTCAAAACCAGGAGATGATATAGCTAAATTATGGGATAAAAATAAAAATGGATGGGTAGGATTTTATTTTAGAAAAGGGTATGATGCAGCAGGAAGAGTTGTTGCAACTGAATATTCAACTAGATAGAAGATGATATTTTTGAAAAAATTTTTAGAATTTTTAAAAGAAATGGAAAATCGCTATCCTTACAGAACTATAATAATTTTTATTATATTCACTAGTTTATTAGGTATAACGATAGAGTATATCATGCACAAAGATATTATTATTAGTGGATTATGGGGAACTATTTTCACAATGATTTTTTGGCTTGTCTATACCTTTATAAAAAATAAAAGGGATTGATTTTCAGTCCTTTTTATTTTAAAAAAAACAACCCTAGTCAGACTGCTTTTTGCGTCTATCTAGGGTTGTTTGTATTAAGGTACTTGAATAGTGGTCGCTTTAGAAACAACCATCGAAACTTCTTTGCCGTTATCTCTTTGGGCATAGATGGTTGCTGTACCACCGTGAGCGACTGAAACATCAACACTCACTCGTTTGTAATTACTTGAAGCATCCACGATAAAGGATTGGACTTGTTTTCTTGCATCGCCGGTACTGGCATCTTTTAGCCAGATGGTGATGGTTTGTCCGTTGCTATCATTTTCGCCACCTGTGAAGTTTGCAACGACATCCACAGTGAAATTACTCAAGTTGCTACCTTTAGAAAGTGTCACAGTCACACTGCTATTTTTCTTCACTTTTTCACCTGCACTAGGATTAGAGCGAATCACTTGGCCAGCTGGAACCTGCGTATCATAATCTTCTTCAAAGTTCACCGTCAAGCCAGCTTCTTTGGCGGCACTTTGAACTTCTGACTTACTCATTCCCGTAAAATCAGGGACGCTGACTTCATTTGGCCCTGAGCTAACCACAAAGTTAATCATCGTCTTACCTGGCGTCACACTAGAACCATCAGAAGGCGTTTGGCTTAAAATCGTACCGGCTTCTTTATCACTTTCTTGTTGGGTTTGTTTGACTTGTGATTCATTGATGCCATTATTCGCCAAATCAAGTAAGGCTTCATTTATCGTCATGCCAACATAATCACTAATCTTGATTGGTTTGGCCCCTTTGCTGACTACAAATTTAACCGAAGTCTTATCTGGTGTCACTTCACTATTTGCTTCAGGCGTTTGTGAGATAATCTTTCCTTTTTCAACCGTATCACTGTATTCTTCTTTTTTCTTGATCTTGCTTTCTTTAAAATCAAGTTTCACCAGTGCTTCAACCGCCTCTTTATACTCCATATCGGTGTAATCTTTCATCTTAATCTTACGTCCACCGGTACTGATATAAAGCACAACTTCACGGCCCTTTTGCACAATCGCTTTGGCTTCAGGGTTTGTCTTTACTACTTTGCCTTCTGGTATTTTATCACTAGTGATTTCTTCCGTTTGCCCAGCTGCTTTTAATCCAGCTTCTTGTAACTTGCTTCTAGCAGCGGATTCGGATAGATTGCTGACATCTGGCACGCTAATCTCATTTTTACCGCCACCTAAAACACTAAAGACAATCGCTGCAATCCCGATAACCAACACAGCTGCAATCCCTAGGAATAATAATTTTTTCTTACTCTTAGGCTTTTGATCCTTGGCTTTTTTCTTAGATGGTATTGGTTTTTCCTCAGCCTCTTTTTCTGGTTTTGTAACAATTTCTTCCACTGGTGCGACTGTTGGCATTTGTTCTGTTAGATTTGGTAAGACCTTGGTTTCTTCGACATGATTTGCTGGATGCCAGGCAGGTTCATTTAAGCGACTTGGATCCAATGCTGTAGCCAAATCAGCGCTCATTTCCTCTGCACTTTGATAACGGTCGATAGGATCTTTCGCTGTGGCTTTTAAAACGACATTTTCCAAAGATTGCGGCACATGACGATCATATAAGCGCACAGATGGAATCTCTTCTTGAAAATGCTTCAGCGCAATCGTTACCGCAGATTCACCGTCAAACGGCACTTTTCCTGTCAACATTTCATACAAGATAATCCCAATTGCATAAATATCTGATTGGTTCGTAGCCATACTTCCTCTCGCTTGTTCAGGAGAAAGGTAATGCACTGAACCTAGCATACTATTGGTTTGGGTAATGGAAGTTTCAGATAACGCCACCGCAATCCCAAAGTCCGTAATCTTCACCGTACCAGATTCATCGATTAAGATATTTTGTGGTTTTAAATCGCGGTGAATAATCCGATGCTGATGGGCCAAGGCTACCGCAGACAAAATCTGTTGCATAATATCCACAATACGGCCATAAGGAATTGGATACTGTGTTTGGATATAGCGCTTCAAATCCATGCCCTTCACGTATTCCATCACTAAAAATTGCGTTTCTCCTTCTTGTCCCGCATCATAGACCGTCACAATATTTGGATGGACTAACTCTGTGGAAGCAAGCATCTCTCTTTGGAAACGACGGATAGCTGATTGATCATTTAAAAAGTCATAGCGCAACACTTTAATCGCTACTTCGCGGTCCAAAATCAAATCGCGGGCTAAAAAGACATTGGCCATACCCCCGCTACCGATATTGCCTAAAATCAAGTAGCGACCATTAAACTTTTTCCCGATTTCAGTCGGCATCCCTTTCACCTCCTAAAGAAATAACTACGGCGGTAATATTGTCTAAACCACCCGCATCATTGGCTTTTTGAACTAATGATTGCAAGGCTTCTTCTAAGTTTTCAGCAAAAAGTATGGTATTGGCGATTTCGGCATCACTGACCATATTCGTCAAGCCATCTGAACAAAGTACGAGATAATCCCTAGACTGTAGATAAAAACTGGCAACATCCACTTCGACCACACCGGGCATACCGACTGAGCGCAATAAGACATTTTTACGCGGATGATTGGCTGCTTGTTCTTGGGTAATTTCTCCTGATTTGACCAATTCATTGACTAGCGAGTGGTCCTCAGTTAATTGCTGTAATTTGCCTGAACGTAATAGATAAATACGACTATCTCCCACATGGGCAATCGTAAATTGATCTTCAAAAATGGCTACAGCAACAATTGTCGTCCCCATCCCTGCTAATTCGACAGCTCCAGCACCCATTTCAAAAATAGCTTGGTTTTCGATTTGAATTTGTTGAATCAACCATTGCGCGCATTTTTCTGGATCAGTGATTTCACTTGCTTGCCAGGCAGCCCCGAGCTCTTCTACAGCTTTTTTGCTAGCGACATCGCCTGCTTGATGTCCCCCCATCCCATCAGCCAAAATTGCTAAAGGATAATTAGCTTGATTGTAATAGACATCTGCATAATCCTGATTGGTATTACGCTTTTTACCGACGTCACTTAAAAAACGAATTTCCATCGCTCTCACCTCTTTAATATCGTCACTTGTCACACGATTTTCCTATTTTTTCTCTAAGACCGCAATAAAAAAGCCGTCTGTTTGATACTGATGTGGATAAATCGTCAACATTTGATTATGCACACTTTGAGGCAAATGGGCAAAAATTTCAGGCGCTACCAGTGAAAAGTCTGGATTCTCCTGTAAAAATTGCATCACTACCCCTTGATTTTCTTCCGGTGCAATTGTACAAGTGCTATAGACTAATCTTCCCTTTGATTTTAACACACTTGCAGCACTTTTTAATATTTGTAATTGAATTTTTGGCAATTGTTTAAAATCTTCCGCCGTTTTTTGGTACTTAATATCTGGTTTTCGACGCATTAAACCAAGGCCTGAGCAAGGTGCATCCACTAAAATACGGTCAAAGCTATTAGGTTTAAAATGCTCATGAATGGTTTTGGCATCCATTTTGACTGCATGTACAACCGTATCTACATGTAGACGCGCGGCATTTTCTTGAATGAGCTTAATTTTATGATCATGGATATCTAAAGCTGTGACTTTTCCACCGGCTGCTTGATCTAAAAAGCTCGCAATATGCGTGGTCTTGCCACCAGGAGCCGCACATGCATCCAAGACCTGACTATTGCCTTGAACTTCTAATGCACGGGCCACCAACATTGAGCTTTCATCTTGAATGGTCATAGCGCCTTGCTTAAACAACGTACTCCCTGCTAAAAAGCCTTTTTGTGCCACAATGCCATCTGGTGCCACCGTACTTTTGTGCGCTTCAATGCCTTCTGTAGCTAACTGTTTTATGGCTTCCGTGCGACTAATCATTGCCGGATTCACACGAGCGGAAACATGACTTGGCTCAAACAAAGATAAGCCTAATTTTTCGGTTTCTTCTATGCCAATTTGTGCGACCAATTTTTCCACGAGCCACTTCGGCATACTGATTTTCACACTTAAACGCTCCATTGGGTCTTGAATTTGTTCAACAGTTGGGACTCCTTGTCGTTGAATATTACGCAAGACGCCATTGACAAATTTGGCGATCCCAGGATTTCCCTTCGCCTTAGCAATCTCCACAGCTTCATTGAAAATCGCATGGCTTGGCACTTTATCCAAATAATTTAATTGATATAAAGACATTTCCAATAAAGCCAAGACCCAATCATCGACTTTTTTCGCTTTTTGGATAAAAGGGGCCAGTTGATAATCTAACAGCATTCTACGCGCAATCGTCCCGTAAAGCATTTCTGTATATAATTTAGCATCTTGGGGATTTAACTGATTTCTTTCAATGGCTTGTGCAACCAATAAATTCGAGTACGCGCCACCTTTTTTCACTTTTAATAAGCTATCTAAGGTCACGAACCGTACCGAATGCTTGATTTTACTAGGAATTTTACGTTTACTCATGCAGGCCTACTTTCTCACCGACTTGTACGTGTTGACCGACGCCATTTAGAAAATCTTGAATCGTTTGTTTCGCCTTACCCGCAATTTGTAATTCGTCAATCGCTAAGGTCGTTTGTTGGCCACAAGCAATGACTAGACGTTTTTTAGATTTTTCAATAATCGTACCCGGTGCTTGCGTCGTCGTTTCCTCAAGAACGGTCGCGCGATAAATCTTCATCCGTTTGCCTTGATAAGTGGTAAATGCGACCGGCCATGGATGCATTCCACGAATTTGGCAATCAATTTGTTGGGCAGTCTTTTGCCAGTCAATTTCTTCTTGTTCACGGGTGATATTTGGTGAAAAAGTAACGAGCGCTTCTTCTTGAGGGGTTGGTTTTAAGCCATCCAAAATTTTAGGCAACGTTTCTAATAATAAATCACGTCCTAATAGGCTTAACTTTTCAAACATCGTACCTACATCATCTTGCGGCGTAATAGGTAATTTACTTTGGGCATAAATGCCACCGGCGTCCATTTTTTTAATCATTTCCATAATGGTGACGCCTGTTTCTTTTTGACCATCAATAATCGCATAATGAACAGGAGCCCCCCCACGGTAAGCCGGTAAAAGAGAAGCATGGACATTGACCGCACCAAATCGTGGCACTTGCAATAATCTTTCGGGTAAAAACTGACCAAAAGCTGCGGTCACAATCACATCTGGGTTTAAAGCGATAATTTCGTCTAATTCTTCAGATTGACTGATTTTTTCCGGTTGATATACAGGTAAATTTAAATCTAAAGCCGCTTGTTTAACGGGTGGAAATTGAATTTGTTTTTTTCTGCCTACTGGACGATCCGGTTGGGTGACCACGGCTAAAACTTCATACCCCGCTTCTACTAGTCCTTGTAAAATTGGCACTGAAAAAGCTGGGGTGCCCATAAATACTACTTTTGTCATCTTTTCACTCCTCATTTTCTCTTGATTCATAATAGCTTTCTAAGTCTTCTTCTTTGATTTCTTCAATTAAATGATCCGTAAATAAAATTCCATGTAAGTGATCAATCTCATGTTGCAATGCACGCGCTAAAAAGCCCTCCGCCTCGACTTCGTATTCATCGCCAAGACGGTCATAAAAACGGACCTTTACATAATCTTCACGCTTGACAGTACCATAGAAATGCGGAATACTCAAACAACCTTCTACATCGATGTCTTCTCCGGATTGTTCGATAATTTCTGGATTAATTAACTCAAATTTGTCGCCTTCTTCTACTTCCACAATGGCCACTTTCAAATCTGAGCCAACTTGCGGCGCGGCAATCCCAACGCCATCACTTGCGACCATGGTTTCGTACATATTATCTAAAAGGGTGAGTAACTCAGGCGTGATTTGCTGCACTTCTTTGGTTTCTTTTCTTAAAATCTCATTTGGAACTTCAACAATATTTAATAACATCTATTCCTCCGTTTAAATATAATTCAATGGCTCATGGTCAATCGAGACAAACAAGCCTTTTCTTTGCTCAGCTTGGGTTTTCATCAGGATATCTTTAAGTAAAGCTGATAGGTGTGGTTCGTGTTTATATTTAATAATCATCTGATAATAATATTTATTTTTCACCCGCATAATCGCACTAGGACTCGGACCTAAAAAGATGGCTTGCGGACTCAAATGGGCTTTGAGCTGATTATAGATGGCAAAACTCATCTTGGCAGCGACTTGTTCCACCTCATGCGTACAAGTAATTTTCACCGTGAAATAATACGGTGGATAGCCGCCTTGGTGCCGGATAAACATTTCTTGTAAGTAAAATTGTTCATAATTTTGACTTTGCGCAAGGGTAATGGCGTGATGCTCTGGGTTAAAGGTTTGAATCACCACTTCGCCAGCCTTATGCGCACGACCTGCCCGACCACTGACCTGTGTTAATAGTTGGAAAGTCCGTTCACTCGAGCGAAAATCCGGTAAATTAAGTGAAGTATCTGCATTTAAGACCCCCACTAAAGTAATATCCGGAAAATCCAGTCCTTTGGCAATCATCTGTGTCCCTAACAAAATATCTGCTTTTTTCTCACCAAAAGCTTTTAACAAACGTTCATGTGCCCCTTTTTTCCGGGTGGTATCGACATCCATCCGAATAATTCTTGCTTCAGGGAATAACTCAAGGGCTTCTTCTTCAATTTTTTGCGTCCCGGTCCCGTAATAACGAATTTTTCGACTGCCACACATTGGACATGTATGCGGAATTGCTTCTTCATGGCCGCAGTAATGACAACGCATCTTCTTGACATCCATATGCAAAGTCAGAGAAATATCACAGTTTGGACAAGGCAGCACATAACCACAATCTCGACACATCACAAAAGAAGAATAACCCCGACGATTCAATAGTAAGACAATCTGCTCCTTTTTTGCTAGGCGGTCAGCAATTTTGTCTTGTAGAATTTGCGAGAAAGTCTGGGTCTTAGGATTTTTGGCCTCATTTTTCATATCGACAATTTCCACTTGCGGTAATTTGGCATTTGGATTGGCACGCTTAGGCAAGGTTAAGAGTTGATAGACATTCTTTTGGGCACGGGCTCTGGATTCCAATGATGGGGTGGCACTTCCTAGGACAATCGGACAATGATGGAACTGCCCACGCCAAATGGCAATATCTCTCGCATGATAGCGCGGTGCCTCATCTTGCTTATAGCTTGATTCATGCTCTTCGTCGATAATGATCACACCAATATTTTCCAGAGGCGCAAAAACAGCCGAGCGCGCACCGACGACGACTTGGGCCTCTTTACGTTCAATTTTGCGCCACTCATCATATTTTTCACCTTGAGAAAGCCCACTATGCAACACCGCAACCAAATCTCCAAAGCGCCCCTTAAAACGCTCAACCATCTGTGGCGTGAGGGAAATTTCTGGCACGAGCATCATCGCTGTTTGCCCATTTTTCAAGACTTTATCAATAATTTGTAAGTAGACCTCAGTTTTCCCACTACCAGTAATCCCCTCAAGTAAGAAAGTCTTGGCCTCTTTCATTTGATTGGCCTGTAAAATCGTATCGCAGGCGTATTGTTGCGACTCATTTAAAGCAAGGTGTGCAGTTTTTTCAAAAGTCTGATTAGCAAAAGGATCACGATAGGCCTCCACTTCTTCAAAGGCTAACCAACCTTGTTCTTGCGCTTGATTTAAGACACTTGTAGAAATTTTGCGCTCAGTATAATATTTCACTGGCAAATAAGCTAAAGTGGCTAAATGTTGCAATAGTTCTTGCTTTCTCACCGCAGTTTTACTCTGTTGTAGTTGTAATTGCTCATAATCTTCTTTACTTAAGAGCGGACGGACATAGCGAATCGTCTTGACTTGATTCTTGTTTTTAACTAAATATTCTAAACGCACTTCTTCTGCTTGTACCGCTTTTTTCAATTCGGCTAATAATTGCTTTTCTTCCGCCTCAGCAAATGATAAGACGGCACTGTCCTGAAAGTAGGGCGCAACTTTAGCCTTGGAATCTAACAGGCAGAATTGTTTATCATAACTGGCCTTTAAAAGCGCAGGAAGCATCGTCTGTAAACAATTAATCTTAAAAGCAAAAGTCGTTTCTTTCATGTAATCCGCTAGTTGTAGTAATTCATCATTCAGTACGGGTTGTAGGTCTAAACAGCGAATCAATGGCTTTAATTCGATTTTGTCTTGAGTCATTTTTTCTGGATGAACTGATTCGATTGCCAGAACAAAGCCTTGAATATGACGATTTCCATTACCAAACGGCACCTCTACTCGCATCCCGACACTGACGACATCGCTTAAATCTTCCGGAATCAAATAGCTATACGGCTGGTCTGTCTGCATGGTCGGCACATCGACAATCACTTGAGCAATAAACATCTACTCACCTGCTTTCTAAAACATCTCAACTAATGAAAAACCGACATAGAGATTGCTTTCAAGGCTCTATATCGGCTAACATCATCATTTATCTGTGGCAACTTTTTCTTCTAGTTCACGTTGCTCGGCTTCTTTTTGAGCTTTGCGTTGTTCTTCTTCCATTTTTTGTCTTTGACGCTTCAACTCAGGATTTGGATCGTTAATCACAGTTAAGGCATCAATTTCTTCCAAAGCTTTCCCTACACTTTTTACAGAATCAAAATGGTCTAAAGTTCCTTGGGCTCCTGCATCTAGTTCGTGTGCACGTTTACTAGCTAAAATAACTAATGAATACTTAGAATTGACCCGGTTTAATAGTGAGTCAATCGATGGTTTTAACATCATAATTTTTACAACTCCTCTATCATTTTTCTATATTTATCAATTACGCGATCGACACGAAAATGTTCGCTAGCGATAATCTCTTTGATACGTTTCACGGCTTTTGGTACTTCATCGTTCACCACGGCATAGTCATATAAAGCCATCATTTCAATCTCTTCTTTCGCTACTTTCATTCGTTGATCAATCACATCGGCATGATCGGTTCCACGATTGACAATTCTCGAACGTAACTCTTCCAAATCTGGCGGCGTTAAGAAGATAAATACCCCATCTGGCACCTTTTCTTTGACTTGACGGGCACCTTGGACTTCAATCTCTAAAAAGACATCCTTGCCCTTTGCTAAAGTCTCTTCTACATAAGAAAGTGGTGTACCATAGTAATTGCCGACATATTCAGCATATTCTAACATCTCGCCTGCTTCAATCAAGGCTTCGAACTCTTCTTTTGTCCTAAAGAAATAATCGACACCTTCTTCTTCTCCTGGACGCATATTTCTCGTCGTCATGGAAATTGAATATTGGAAGTCATTATCGCTACTTTCAAAAATAGCTTTTCGTACCGTGCCCTTTCCCACACCGGATGGACCGGATAATACAATAAGTAATCCTCGCTCTGTCATAATGGGTCCTTTCAAACTTATATTGTTTACATTTCATTTTGCACTTTTTTTTGAAAAGTTTCAAGAATAAATTCCGTATATGAGAAAGTTTATAGGAAAAAAGTTAAATCCAATATTAATACATAAATAACACACTACTGTAATTGAAAATATCTTTATACACTTTTATCTATTTATCGTATTAACCCACGCTCATAGTGTGACCAAACTGACAATATGGTTACTATGTGATTTTCATTATCCACGCTGTAAACCAAGCGATGTTTTATGTTTAATCTACGTGAATAGTATGGTAAACCTGTTAATTCTTCATACGGAGGAGGTGTTTGAAAAGGATTCACTTTTATAACACAAATCAACTCATCAAATTTATTATGCAAATTTACATCCTTTGATTTAGACAAATCTTTACGTGCATTTTTCTTTATTTTCACATTGTATCCCAATCAATTTCACCTAAATCTTCACTTTCTTCATCCTCAAAATATTTGATGCGATCTAACACTCCAACATTTTGTAAGTAAAGCGTTTCTTGCAAAGAGTCCCAATCTCTTTTACTAATCAAAACCACGCTTTCTTCTGATTTAGAGCTAACTATCTCTACGGGTTGACTATCTGATACTACATGCTTAATAATTCCAAATAGATTTTTTCTAGCATTCGTGGGTGAAATTACTTCCATCTGCATTTCCTCCTCATATCAATCTAATCTATAAACATTATATACGTACGTTATAATGTACATCAAATAATATTTAGTGTCCCTTACTCTACGTTTTGAATTTGTTCGCGGATTTTTTCTAAGATTGTCTTTAATTGGATGACATAGCTTTTTAAGGTGACATGACTCGTCTTAGATCCGATGGTATTGACTTCGCGATTCATTTCTTGTACTAAAAAGTCTAACTCTCTTCCTATAGGCACCTTTTTTTGCAAGGTAGCGGCATAAGTCTCTAGATGAATGTTCAAGCGATCCGTCTCTTCGTGGATATCGCCTTTTTCTAATAAAATGGCTAATTCCGTTAAAAGGCGATCTTGGTCCACTACACCACTTAAGTAATCTTGTAATTTCTTTGTATAACGCTCTTGATATTCTTTTTCATAAATATCTTGAAAAGCGACTAATTGCGTTAAGACGGTTGCTGCTTCTTGACCTTGTTGCTGTAAAACATGGTAAATTTGCTCACCTTCTTGCGCTCTTTTTGCCACTAATTGATCTAAAGCTTGGTCTAAAGCACTAAGAACCAAACCTTGCAAACGCTCTGTCGCAATTTCTTGATTGGTTACTTCGATAAATTCTTCGCGAAGTAATAATTGACTGATCAAATTTTCTGGTGAAATTTCCGGCAATTGCGCCATCACTTGGGTAAATAATTCACGATTTACCTTGGCTTTTTTTGAGCTAGCCTGCAATTCCTCTAATTTACAAATTAATTCGACCCGACCACGACTCAATTTTTGACTAACTTGCTTTCTAATCGCTAAATCAAAAGCACTCATCCCCGTTGGCAGCTTTAATTGCACATCTAAAAACCGATGATTCACACTCTTGATTTCAATATTTACACGATAAGCCTCATCTTCCACACTGGCTTTTCCAAAACCTGTCATACTCTTCATCATTTACACCTGCATTTGTTCTAAAGTCGATTTTAAAGCGGCTAGTTCTTCATTTGTCAAAGTAATTCCCTTGCCCATTTTTGCGTGTTCGCTATCCCAATCACGTAGGTCAAATTTCGGTGGTCGTCCATTCCAACTCACCAAATTCAGTTCTTTCTTCCATCCTTTTGCATTTTCTGATAATACGGCAATGTGTTCGACAATCTCAAATGAAAATGAATCTGCCATCGCTCTTCCTCCTTCAATTTTTCCATTTTTTAGGCACACCACTCAAATTTTCGCACGTCTGATCGAGCTGAGTGATAGCCTCTATTAGTCCACGTTCTGCGAGTAGCTACTTGCGCGTATAAGCCAGCCCGTCTTGGAAAGTCTTTTCTTCTCGGACTTTCCTGACGTGCTGGAAAACTTATCCGCTTGTAGCTAACCGACCCGCATCACGCTCCTATATATTATATTCGCTTTTTTTGTTTGTTTGCGTTTTTATTATACTATGAAATTGGTTTGAAAGCGAAATTTTCATTTTGGGTAGGTATTGTTGTTGAAAATACGAATGAAAGAAAATGATTTTCCATGAAAACGATTAATGATAATCTTTTGTAATATATTTTTAAAAGAAAAGAAATGATTATTTTCCCTTACTTTATTGTAGAATGAAAACAGACTAGGAAAGGAGTTTGTCAGATGAATTCACCAATTTTTGTACATATGGATACCACTAGCAATGTCGTTTTGAGTCGCGGCATCCAAGCTAAAGATTTCCAACGAGGTCTGATTCATCGTCCGAATAATCTCCTTTTACTCAACCCAGCTAGTCTTGATGGTGAATTTGAAAACCATACGAACTTAAAAGTCATAAAAGGTAGTTTTGCGGTCGAACAATTTTTACAAAACATGTCTAAACGCCGTAACAATCAAGATGTGCGTTGGATTGACTTTACCGACTTGACCATGATTAAAGAACTTTCCGCCTTAGAAATTTCCGAGCTACTCTATCTTGGTCATATGAAAACACACCTTCATTCACCATTTTTCTATAAATTACAAAACAATTTCGTCTACTTCGATTTAGGTGATGACCTATTGCGGGTTTATTATCGTTATATTGAAGAATTTTATCGCATTTTGGCCAAACAAATTACTTGGATTATTTACCAAGAATTAAATGACCAACGCCCCTTCTTCAAACGTAAACCAATCGAAGTACCGACTTTACCTATTGATTTGGTCAAAGATTTACGCGAATTATTAAAAGATGGCCTAGTTTTTTACTTTCCAAAAGCTAAAGTCACCAATAAATCTTTTGAAATTCCCCTTTATGCCGCAGAAGAAGCCGGATTGAAGTTAAGCCAACAAACCATTAAGTCTAAGGATTTTGTCGGTACGCTCACTTACTATCCAAAACAAAATAAATGGGAATTAGATGCCGAAGAATTATATCTGTAAACACAATGTCCACCCTACTCATGTAAAATAGGATGGACATTTTTTATTTTGTTGTCACACTGAATATTTTTGCCTGGGCTGCTTGTGAATCAGAAAGCTTGGCCACCGAATTTTGTGCTTTTCGATAAATTTTTTCATCATTGGTAAAAATCATGCTGCCTAACTTTTCTGGAAACTGATCCTTATTAGCTACAAACGCTGCATACTGATACGATTTATCAAGTTTTAGACGTGAGGTAGCGCCAATATCACTCTTCTTATCCTTGAGCTCTATTTCATAACCATTCTTATCTACTTTGATACTCAATTGTAATTTCATGGCAGTCGGATACTTATCTTTAGCAATCTCTACGGCCTTTTTATCCTCAACCTTTACGACAAATCCTTCCTTTTCTTGCAGTTGCACAGTGTACACACCTTGTTGATTGGTTGCTTGAATCCTTTCAGTGGCTTGTTTTTGTCCACAACCAAAACTAATCATCCCGATAACAAACAGAACTAACCCTAACCATTTGCGTTCCATCCAAATCACCTCATTTTATTGACTTTCCACTTATATTGTAACCGTTTTTTTGTTATGTTCAAGAATTTTCTGATAATTACCCTCAAAAAAAGAGAGCTTACCGATGATGGCAAACTCTCTTTTTTTCTTATGCATTTAACCATTTTTTGACTGTTTCAATTTCAGCATCACTGACTCCATGTCCTCCATCCAACAGTTCTAACTGCGTATTTGGAAAAGCACTTTGTAATCTTTTCACGAGTTGCATACTTGCGCCAGGTGACACCAAAGTATCTAGACTACCTGCTGTCACTAATAGGCGTTTAGGTTTACTTGAAGGGGTGAAATCAAATTGAAAATCGCTCGGATGCAATAATATCACTTGATCCGCAAAATCTGGACGTTGGCTTAAAATTCCTTGTAAGAAATTCGCGCCATTCGAATAGCCGATTGCCACGATTTCACTTGCTGTAATCTCTAAGCTGTCCCAAAGTTCTAAAAATCGCGAAACTTGGTGCGTAAAATCTTCGCGGTCCAATTCTTGATTGACCAAAGGATTGAAATAGCGGCGATTCACCCCTACTCCCTTATCGCCTAAAAAACTAAGCACACCCGCTTTAGCATCCAATTCTTCCGTTAAAAAATACAAACTATATAAGTTGCCTCCAGTGCCATGAAAAGTGACAAAAAGTCGTTGATTCCTTCCACGATTATTAAGATAACGCATCAAACTCGCCTCTTTTCTTATCTTTCTTGTTGTGCTAAATCACGTTCAATCGTTGCGCGTTGGTCCTCTAAAAAGCTTGGTAAAATTAATTCATACTCATCAAAAGTCGCTTGTGGTGTTTGTAAGTATGGCACGCGATCAATTGGCGGGGTTGCAATTTCATATAAAATACTATTTGGTTCACGATAATATAAAGATTGGAAAAATTCACGATTCACAATTCCGGAATGATGGATATTTTCGTCATCTAAGTATTGTGCAAAAGCTGCCAAAGTCTCTTCATTATCGACCCCAAAAGCTATATGATGCATGCCACCTACGCCTAGTCGTTCGCGCTTATTGTCTTTATCTTCAATTAAGTATATTTCATGCTGCCACAAATTATGGATATGTAAAGGAATTAAGGTGTGATTAAAATAATCGATTGGCTCTTCTTGGGTAAATCCTAGGCGGGTGGTCAACATGTCTAAACTTGCTTCTAAATAACGCACTCGTAGGAAGACTGCACCCATTCCAAAAATCAAATGTTCATCAGGAATTTCTGGATGTGGCGTTCCTTTAGCAATCGAGGCATCTTTAGCCACCATCAAGCCTAACTTCATGCCGTCAAAATCTTCAAAACGCAAAATTTCTTGATTGCGGAAAGTCTCGATACCATAATGTAAGACCCCCATTTTTTCTAAGCGTTCTTGCCAAAAGTAAAGCGAGTCCACTGATGGCACCAAAAACATCACCCGTTCAATCGCATTGGTACCAAATTGATTATCACGAAAATGACTCATCTCAAAAACCGTAAACTCGGTCCCTTCCCGTGCTTCTTGATCACCAAAAAACAAGTGATACATGGTTGGATCATCTTGATTGACGGTCTTTAAAAACATCTTTAGGCCTAAAATATTCGTATAGAAATCATAAGCTTTCTTCGCACTTCTTACTAAAACTGATACATGGTGAATGCCGGTATTTTTCATCATCCATCGCTCCTATCTATCTTTTCTTGACTTAATTTTGTTAATAATTGAAAGAGTGTTTGTAATTCGTCTTTAGATAATGAATCAAACATCTGGGCTTGATTGGTTATTTGTTTATCATAAACTTGACTTAATTTTTCTTGTCCTAAAGCAGATAAGAAAATATGTTTTTCCTTTCCGCAAGCCTTCTTTTCAATGAGTCCTGCTTGTTGCATCCGCTGTAATAACCGCGAAATCCCACCTTGCGTGACAGTTAATTGATTGGCTAGTTGTTGTTGGCTGATGGGCTGATAGCGTTCGATTAACACTAAGACTTCAAATTGAGCTGCAGTTAACCCGTCTTGTTGTAAAAATTCATTAGATTGTTGATTCATGCGTGCGGTCAGTCGAGCCATCCGCAGCCAAACCAAGACAGCTAAGGGTAATTTCTTCATGTTCTTCACCTCTTGATTAACACTTTACATGTAAAGTGAAATTTTGTCAAAGAAAAAGACTCCTCACTTGTGAAGTAAGAAGTCGTTCATTTTTACTACTTATGAATCAGCAATTTTCTCAGTGGTAGATATACACACGAATTTCTTTCGAGGCTTTCCAAGCTGCTTCACATCCTTTTAGCTATTTACTCCGAAGTGTGCGACATATATAAGCCAAAGTGTGGCTAGAATGACTAGTAAGCCTAACAAAATTTTGACGATTAAGGGGATTCTTAATCGTTCGCGTACTTTATAGCTAACAAACGCGACTAAATACATTAAAAAGCTGGGAATCATAAACAAAAATTTTAACCATAGGATACTAGCCATGCTACTCACCTTCCTTTATCTTATTGAAAATCTTTAAGATCGCCGCCCATGCCACCAACTAAACCAATTAAAATCAAAGAAAACCAATGCAGAATAATTTTAACCGTTTTCATTTCTGTCATCCTCCGCTTCTTTTCTTCAAATTTATTCTATCATCTTATCACAAATTAATTATCCGTCTTGGGAATGATTGTGGCAAGTTGAGCTAAAAAATTTTGAACTTCTTTCATGCCTTGCTTTTCATCCACTTTGGCAAAATGCTCATAAGCTTTTTGGAAATATTTTTTTGCTTGTTGCTTATCTTTTAGCGCTAAGGTAATTTCACCTAAACCGCGATAACTACATGCTTTTGCGACCTCATCATCTGTTAATAACGCCTCTTGCAAGCTATTTTCCATCCATTTTTTTGCAGTAATCGCATCGCCCAATTTTAATCGTAAATATCCTTGCTCATAATCGTTGACGGCTTTTTTCAATAAATCATCGGCAAAATAATGCTCAATAATGGTACGCTCTTTTTCAATTAATTTTAAAGCTTGCTCATATTGCTTGCTTTCACGATACACCATCGCCAGTTGATGCCAGGCAATATGCTCTAATTCGCTATCGGGCTGATTTTTAGCAACTGAGAGTAATCGCTGATAGATTTGGATGGCACCCTCATAATCTTGTTCTGCTAATGTCACATACCCCATAAAATTGAGTAACTGGTCATCTTCACAAGTGAGTAAATCAAAATCGGCTGCGACTAATTTTTTTGCCTGCGCAACCTGACCTTCCGTAAATAATTGCCAAGCTTGCATCAATTTTTCATCCATATAATCACCCTATTCTGTGCCTTTCAGCTACTTTGAAAAAACATTTTTTCAGCTCAACTATATATCATTCAAAATTTTTTCGCAAATAATAAAAAATCCCCCACAACAGGTGCAGGGGACTCACTATCTCACTAAATTGCTCGACAAATAAGAAAGTCCCACCTCGGTTTATTCAATT
>CAMMST010000002.1:0-96444 GCA_946499615.1 Enterococcus cecorum
AGTAGTTGGGGGTTTCCCCCTGTGAGGGTAGGACGTCGCCACGCAACTTTGAATGGCTAGACAAGTTTTGTCTAGCTTTTTTTATTGAAAGCAATCCAATCTGCTAGGTTAGTGAATATGAATTTAAGTTTGCGTAAATAGAAGAAATCCCTTAAAATAAGACAAGAAAAAGAGAATAAAGAAAGTTGGTCGTAATGGTTAGATATAAAGCAATCATAGCATATGATGGTAGTGATTTTTGTGGTTTTCAAAGACAAATCAATGGTCGCACGGTTCAAGAAGAATTAGAAAAAACTTTAAGCAAGATGGCGAATCAGCCTATCGTTGTTCACGGTTCAGGTAGGACGGACTCGGGGGTTCACGCATTAGGTCAAGTGATCCATTTTGATTTTCCACAGGAGCGTGATTTGGAAAAGATGCGTTTTGCCTTAGATACACAATCATCTGAAGATATTGCTTGTATTAGTGTTGAGAAGGTTTCAGAAGATTTTCATGCTAGATATAACGTGGTAGAAAAGACCTATGAATATCGCTTGCAGATTCAAAAGCCCCGTTCACCTTTTAGAAGAAAATATGCTGCTTATTATGCTTATCCTTTGAATGTTGAAAAGATGCAACAAGCGATAACTGATTTTTTAGGGACGCATGATTTTTCAGCCTTTTGCGCTAGTGGGAGCTCGGTTGAGGATAAGGTTCGAACAGTCTATGAAGTAAATATCCGACAAGACGAGGGAAATGGGGAGTTGATTTTTACTTTTAGAGGTGATGGTTTTTTATATAAGATGATTCGTATTATGGTAGGAACACTATTAAAAATTGGCAATGAACGAATGCCAGTAGATGCCATTCCAGCTATTATCGCCTCTAAAGATCGTAATCAAGCAGGCCCCACGGCTCATCCTGAAGGGTTATATTTAAAAAAAGTCAAATATGAATAATCAAAAAAGCGCTATGGACTAATGATTAGACATAGCGCTCTTATTGTTTAGTTCAGAAGTTTTTTTCGTTGATAGTAGCAATATAAGCCAAAAAGTACAAGTGCTGTTAAGCTTATTCCGCTACCTATGAATAAGCCTGGTGGATAATACGTCAAGGTTAGTGTATGTTTGCCTTTTTTGACTGGAATGGTGATTAGTGCATTTTTGAAGGCTTTGATTGGTACTTTTTTTCCATCAATTTTGGCTTGCCAACCTTTATCATAAGCTAAGGTAGTAAAGAGAACTTGATCTTTTTTTGCTTCAAAGGTCGCAGTCGCTTGGTTTTGATTTACTTGAAAAGCGACTTCATTTTGTCTTAGTACATTGATGGCTTGCTGATAAGCGTTGGTATCAAGTAGTAGGACTTTAGGTGTTAGGAAGGATAGCTTTTGATTCCCATTTAGGCTGATTGTGAATTGAAAAGTAGTATCCTGATTAAAGTAGCCTAAATTATAATATTGACCATTAATATCGATTTGACTTTCATAGCTTGAATGAGCTGTTGTTACTGTTGCGCTACTTGCATTCAATTGCGAGAAGTCAAAAGGAAACAGGCTGACATAAGCTTGGGTATTAGCCGGAATAAAGACTTGATAAGTAATTTTTTGTTCTTGGTCCGGATTTTGTTGAATATAGGTAGTAATATTGCCATTCTCATCAATCTTAGTGTTGGTTTGTTGCACTAAAGAGACTGTGGTGAACTGAAAATATTCCTGATTTTGCCGAGATAAGGCATTGAATAGATTTTTTTGACTTGCCAAGTTATCGAATTTAGGTTGTTGGACGTTATAGATATCTTCAGGAGCAAGTATACCTAATTCAAGGGCATTATGATTTTCGTATAGTTGATAATTCCCTACTTTTTGTTTTTGGATAAAGCCGTATTTTTCTACTGGTTGCGTAGATAAGTTGTACTTGATATCAAAAAGGCTATCCATCAACAGGGTATTGTTTGGGTAACGTAAATTAAGATTGGTGCCACGTGACCGAAATCCGAGTTGATTTAAATAGCTAGAAGCGTGACGATTACGCATAGATGAAAATAAGCCAATCCCAGCATAGTTGTAATGAAAAGCATCATTAACCGAGACAGGATCGAGATTTTCTAGACGATAAAAATCTTGATTATGCTGTTTTGTATAACCAACCAATGCCGAAATAGCTGGATAAGGATCTGTATATAGTGAACGGGAAGCATAGACCCAATCATTGCGAATCCCTAAAATTAAGTAATAGGAATTGATAGACATTTCGCCAAATGCTATGACAAGTAAAACAAGCGAAAATATTTTTTTAGAAAAGTGATTCCGATAAATAAAAAGAATCATGTAAATCGTAAGGACAATTGCAGTTATCCATGCTGAAGAAGGCGTAAGAAAAAGGTATTCTTTTTCAGCTTTTCCAAAATAGGCAATCGCAAATAAAAGCAGCCAGAATAAGCATGTGTAGGCTAATGTTATTCTTGAATAGTGATAGATATCCGATAGTCCAAACCCTGCTAAATAAACGACAACAAATGAGAATAAAAAGGCAAAACGAAATAAAAACATATTAGGGGCGTGCATACCTTGCCAAAACAAATTTAAAGGTTCTAAATAAAAGCTTGCTATCAGTATGGCAATTAAAACGGTATAAGCAATTTTTTCTTTAAGTAGAAAACGTTTATTCACATAATATAAGGTTAAGCCAATCAGACTTAGTAGTCCTACAAAAACAAAGGGAATGGAGCCGTATTTTGTCGTATCGTAAACGCCAATAAAATTTTTGATAAGTAAATCGAGTGTAGCAGTATCTTCGGTTTTCCATTGGGAGATTTTTGTGAGTGACTCACCGTTTGTCTTTAAGTCAATGAGCGTGGGCAATAAGATAAACATAGAAGCGCAGCCACTACAAATTCCCGTCATTAAAAATGGGATAATTGCGGCTTTGGTTTTTCTGAAATTTGCAACAAGTTGAACAAAAAAGAACATGACAGAGAATACACCAATCATAAAACCAAAATAAAAACTTGTGCAAAATAAAAGAAAATAACTGATAAATAATAAGCCAACTTTTTGTTTAGCGATGAGTCGTTGAATACCTAAAATTACTAATGGTAGATAAATAAAGGCATCTAGCCACATGATTAATTCTGATTGTGCAACAGCAAAGGATAAAAGTGAATAACAAGTGACCAAAGCAAGTCGTAGTGTATCTGTTAATTTAGGATAAGTTGACTTGGCCAGTACCCCAAAGCTTAAACCCATCATGCCAAATTTGACTAAAGTTAAGAAGTATAGGGCATCAGGCATCAGTTGATTTGGGAAAAAGAGCACCAAAGGAGTAAAAATTCCTCCCAAATAATAGGCAGCTAGTGAAAGATAGTTTAAGCCAAGTGCGGCATTAAAGGTGTAAAAAATACTTTGTTTGCCCAGTAAGACTTGTCGAAAACTAGCATGAAAGTTGGAAAATTGAGCAAACGCATCACTGGCCAAAATACTGCGATCACTTCCAGGATAGATGCCATTTAAAAGATAGACAAAAGTCATGATAACTACGGGAATGAAAAAACTAAAAAGTAAGTAAGATTTATTTTGTTTGATATATTGCCTCATAAATGAATAACCTCAGTATAAAGATAGTATAAAAACATTGTACCATAAGAAAGGAGATAAAAAAGGGCAAAAAAAAAGAAGCCACAACTAAATGCAGCTTCGTCATTTCGTTTATTAATTAAACTCGCTCAACTTTTCCAGATTTCAAAGCACGAGTTGATACCCAAACTTTTTGAGGTTTGCCATCAATTAATACACGAACTTTTTGTAAGTTAGGTTTAACTGTACGTTTTGTAGCGTTCATTGCGTGTGAACGGTTATTTCCACTTTTAGTTTTACGACCTGTAAAGTAGCAAACTTTTGCCATGTGTTTTTCCTCCTTTGCCTTGATGTGGGAGCGATTATTTTCGTCTCATACCAAATTAATTTATCATATACTGAAAAAAAAGGCAAGAGATATTTTAGAATTCATTGACATTTTTTCTTAAACATTGTAAATTAAACAAGGTTAGAGGGATTCATTCGGCTATCCCTTTTCATAAGATAGTAGCTATGATAAAATAAACTTATTGAATAAAAATAAGGTCCAGATGAAGGAGGATTTCTGATGGCTGTAAAAATGATGACGCAAAATGGCTTAATCGAAATGTCCAATGATGTAATCGCAACAGTAGTAGGTGGCGCGGCTACAGATGTATTTGGGATTGTCGGTATGGCTAGTAAAAAGCAAATTAAAGATAATATTAATGAAATTTTACGAAAAGAGAACTACTCAAAAGGTGTGGTTGTCCGTCAAGAAGAAAATGGCGTGGCAGTAGATGTGTACACAATCGTAAGTTATGGGACAAAGATTTCTGAAGTTTCTCGCAATGTCCAAGAAAAAGTGAAATACAATCTTGAAACAATGCTTGGTGTAACTGCAAACTCAGTCAATGTTTTTGTTCAAGGTGTCCGTGTCTTACCAGAATAAACTAGCGGATAATTTTTAATGAGGAGGATTTTTTTTCAAGTGGTGGTAAATAAGATTAGCGCTAGTCAGTTCCAAGAAATGGTACAAGCTGGGGCAACACGATTACAAGCAAATGCAGAATATGTCAATTCTTTAAATGTCTTTCCAGTTCCTGATGGTGATACTGGGACCAATATGAACTTAACAATGACTTCTGGGGCAAAAGCTGTGAGTGATTCAGCGAGTGAGCATGTCGGTGAGTTAGCAAAATGCTTATCTAAAGGCTTATTAATGGGTGCTCGCGGAAATTCTGGAGTCATTTTATCACAATTATTCCGCGGATTTGGTAAAGCAATTATTGATTTTGAGAGTTTAGATGCCAAACAATTAGCAGCGGCCTTTACCAATGGCGTGAATACAGCCTACAAAGCTGTGATGAAGCCGGTTGAAGGAACGATTTTAACCGTAGCACGTGTCGGCGCTGAATTTGGTGAACGTAAAGCAAAAGAAAGTGATGATTGCGTTGAAGTCATGCAAGCCGTAGTAAAAGGGGCGAAAAAAGCTTTAGCCAAAACACCAGATTTATTGCCAGTCTTAAAAGAAGTAGGCGTAGTTGATAGCGGTGGGCAAGGTTTATTATTTGTTTATGAAGGCTTTTTAAATGCTTTAACTGGTAACTTTGAAGAAGATGAGCAGTTTACTTTAAGTTTGGCTTCTATGGATCAAATGGTTCACGCAGAACATGAGCGCTCAGTACAAGGTCAATTAGCTACTGAAGATATCAAGTTTGGTTACTGTACAGAAATTATGGTGAAAATTGGGGAAGGCCCAACGGTAGATAGTGAATTTGACTATGATACTTTCCGTAATTATTTAAATGAACTTGGAGATTCTTTATTAGTGGTGAATGATGATGAAATTATCAAAGTTCACGTGCACACAGAACATCCTGGTGAAGTGATGAATTATGGCCAAAAATTTGGTTCGTTGATTAAAGTCAAAGTAGACAATATGCGTTTACAACATGAAACAATTTTAGAGCATGACCAACAACAAGCGAAACCCCAAGCAAAACCAAAGATTCCATTTGGTGTCATTGCAATTGCGGCAGGTGAAGGCTTGAAAGAATTATTTACGAGTCTAGGTGTTCATTATGTCATCAGTGGTGGTCAAACGATGAATCCAAGTACCCAAGATATTATGGATGCTATCGAAGCAATCAATGCTGAACAAGTGATTATCTTACCAAATAATAAAAATATCTTTATGGCAGCTGAACAAGCGGCTGAAGTAGCTGAAATTCCTGTTGCAGTTGTACCAAGTAGAACGATTTCTCAAGGGATGACTGCTTTACTAGCCTTTAATCCAGAAGCTACATTAAATGAAAATAAAGAACAAATGACTGAGATGCTTGAAAACGTCGTTAGTGGATCTGTAACTCATGCGATTCGTGATACAAGTATTGATGGTATCGAGATTACTAAGGGCGATTTCTTAGGTATGGTAGATGGCAAGATTGTCGTTTCTAAACCACAGATTTTAGCTGTATGTATGGATACTTTACAAGCCATGATGGATGAAGATACAGAAATTATCACGATTATTATTGGTGAAGAAGGTAGCGAATCTCAAGCAAAAGAAATTGAAGCTGCATTACTTGCAATCAATGATGAACTTGAAATTGAAATCCATCAAGGAGATCAACCAGTTTATCCATATCTATTCTCAGCAGAATAAAGTATAAATGGTGGAGAGTGTGGGAAAACCTACACTCTCTTTTTATATAAGGTGGTAAATCGACTGAGTCAACGTCTATACGCGAAAGTAGCTAGTCGATTGACACCGTCTGTGATTTGATAAAGAAGGTGGTGTGAGATGAATTTACAAGATCCAGTAACAGCTTTAAGTGGCGTGGGGGCAAAACGTGCTGAAACTTTAGCTACTTTAGGGATTGAAACGATTGAAGATTTATTAAGCTACTATCCTTTTCGCTATGAAGATATTCAGGAGCGCCAAATTCAAGAGATTAATGATCAAGAAAAGGTAACATTAAAAGGTTTAGTGGTCTCGCCAGCTGTATTAAATCGTTTTGGTTATAAGAAATCCAAACTTTCTTTTCGTTTGATGCAAGAGAATGATGTGTTTATGGTTAGTTTCTTTAATCAGCCTTATTTAAAGGATAAAGTAGTAGTTGGTGAAGAAATTGCTATTTATGGACGCTGGGATGCCAAACGCCAGACACTAAATGGTATGAAAATTTTGAGCAGTAGTAGCCAAAATGAAGGTTTTTCGCCGATTTATCATGTCAATAAATCCATTAGACAAACAACACTGATTCAATTAATTAAGCAAGCTTTTGAACAGTATTATGGCTATATCGAGGAGAATTTACCGCAAAATCTCGTGGATAAATATCGTTTATTTGCTAGAAATGAAGCGATGTGGGCGATGCATTTTCCAAAAACAATGGAAGATCATCATCAAGCCAAGCGAAGAGTGATTTTTGAAGAATTTTTTGTTTTTCAAATGAAGATTCAAGGGCTAAAGACAAGAGAAAAAGCGGAGAAAAACGGGCTCAGCATTCCTTATGATATCCAAAAATTAAAGGCCTTTATTGCGAGTCTGCCATTTGAATTAACGAATGCGCAAAAGAAAGTGACCAATGAGATTTGCAAAGATTTGTTAAGCCCTAAGCATATGCAACGTCTTTTGCAAGGTGATGTAGGGAGTGGGAAAACTATTGTGGCGGCGATTGTGCTCTATGCCGCAACCACCGCAGGCTTTCAAGGCGCATTGATGGTGCCTACTGAAATCCTAGCGCAACAACATTACCAATCATTGGCTGAATTATTGCGTCCTTTTGAAGTGAATGTCGCACTTTTGACAGGATCGACTAAAACCAAAGAACGCCAGCAAATATTAACAGACTTGAAATCTGGAGAGCTAGATATCATCATTGGGACCCATGCCTTGATACAAGATGAAGTTGATTTTGCTCATCTAGGGTTAGTGATTACAGACGAGCAGCATCGATTTGGGGTAAATCAGCGTAAAGTTTTGCGTGAAAAAGGCTATAAACCAGATGTTTTATTCATGACCGCCACGCCGATTCCTAGAACTTTGGCCATTACCGCCTATGGAGAGATGGATGTGTCAATCATTGATGAGATGCCAGCTGGTCGTATTCCAATTGTGACGCGGTGGGTGCTTCCTAAGCAGCTTGACCAAGTATTGAAATGGGGACAAACGGAACTTGCAAGCCAGCATCAAATGTATGTCATCTGTCCGCTCATTGAAGAATCAGAAAGTTTAGATGTGGAAAATGCACAAAAAATTTATGAGCAACTGCGGGATTATTACGCGCCTGATTATCAAGTGGGACTCTTGCATGGACGGATGAAAAATGATGAAAAAGAGGCGGTCATGCAAGCTTTTAAAGAAAATCAGTTACAAGTATTGGTTTCGACCACGGTCATTGAAGTAGGGGTGAATGTACCGAATGCGACGGCGATGATTATTATTGATGCGGATCGCTTTGGCTTAGCACAACTTCACCAATTAAGAGGGCGTGTCGGTCGGGGAAGTCAAGCCTCCTACTGTATCTTAGTGGCAAATCCAAAAAATGAAGTTGGGAAAGAGCGAATGAAAATCATGACGCAGACCAATAACGGCTTTGTGGTCAGCCAAAAAGATTTGGAATTACGAGGCCCAGGAGAAGTATTTGGGAATCGTCAATCAGGCTTGCCGGTCTTTCATTTTGCAGATATTGTGGCTGATGCGCATATATTAGAAGTGGCCAAAGAAGAAGCCCAAGCGATTTATGCGCAAAAAGATTGGCAGATTTTACCGATGTATCAGGATTTGGTGAACTATTTAGGAACTGATAAAAATAATGGCGAATTTTTTGACTAACAGATATAATAGAATTATTCCATGAAAAAAGGTGAGGCGAAGAAATGAAGATAGCAGTCGATGCAATGGGCGGCGATTATGCTCCAGAAGCAATCGTTAAAGGTGTGATGTTGGCCCGTGAAAAATTTAATGATATTGAATTTCAGCTTTATGGTAAAGAAGCAGAAATTAGAAAATATTTAACAGATGATCGCAATATTACGATTATTCATACGGATGAAAAAATCAATAGCGATGATGAGCCAGTAAAAGCCATTCGTCGTAAAAAACAAGCTTCGATGGTTTTAGCCGCTCAAGCCGTAAAAGATGGACGTGCTGATGCGATTCTTTCTGCCGGCAATACCGGAGCATTATTAGCAGCTGGCTTATTTGTTGTCGGACGGATTAAAGGAATTGAACGACCTGGTTTGATGTCTACTTTACCGGTGATTGGTTCGACTGGCGGTTTTGACATGCTTGATTTGGGTGCCAATGCCGATAACAAGCCAGAACATCTAGTCAAATACGCCATTCTAGGCTCTTATTATGCGGAAAATGTTCGGAAAGTGGCCCAACCAAAAGTCGCATTACTCAATAACGGAACCGAAGACTCAAAAGGCAATGAATTAACCAAAAAAGCCTTTGAATTATTAAAAGCAACACCTGAAATCAATTTTATTGGCAATATCGAAGCGCGTGAACTTCTCGAAGGACGTGCCGATGTGGTGGTTACTGATGGCTTTACAGGGAATGCGGTCTTAAAATCAATTGAAGGAACCGCTCTTAGCATGATGAAATTATTGAAGCATGCGATTTTAGATAGTGGTATCAAAGGCAAAATGGGCGCTTTACTTTTAAAAGATGGCTTAAAAGATTTGAAGAACCAAATGGATTACTCTAAGCAAGGTGGCGCGGTATTATTCGGTTTAAAGGCACCTGTTATTAAGGCCCATGGTTCCTCCAAAGAAGAGGCCGTATATGCCACAATTAAGCAAATTCATACAATGCTTGAAAGTCGCGTAGTAGAAAAATTAGTTGCTCATTTTGAAGAAGAATAGTGATACTTGCCTGCAATGATTGTCACGAAAATGAAAAAAAGCTAGACAAAGAGACAATTTATCAGTACAATGTAGAGTGACTGAACAGTAAATAGTCACTATTTGGAGGTGAATGCCCGTGACACGAGAAGAAGTATTCAGTAAAGTGGCAGCAATTATTGCCAAACATTTTGAAATCAACGCAGAAGATGTGAAAGAAAATACGAATATTAAAGACGATTTAAATGCTGATTCAATTTCTGTAATGGAGTTCGTTTTAGAATTAGAAGATGAATTTGGTACAGAGATTTCTGATGAAGATGCAGAAAAAATCGAAACAGTGGGTGCGGCGGTAGATTATATTGCTAGTCACTTAGCTTAAAATTGTTTATGTGAAATCAATCGCGCGGATGATAAGTGAGGAAGTCTTGCTTGTACCGCGCGTATTTTTTATTTTTCGGACAAATAGTTTGGAAAAGTCATCAAAAAACTGATAAAAAGTCAATAATATCAAGGGTTTGTTTGCATTTTAAAGGGATTTTAGTATAATAGGAATGTATTTTCATATTAAAAGATAAAGGAATGTTGGTAATGGATCAAAAGCTAATTACAAATTTAAAGGAAAACTATCAAATTATTTTTAATAATGTAAGTTTGTTAGAGCAAGCATTTACCCATTCGTCTTATGTGAATGAGCATCGCAATTTGCATCTATCTGATAATGAACGTTTAGAATTTTTAGGAGATGCCGTGTTAGAATTGCTCGTTTCACGCTTTTTATTCCAAACTTATCCAAATGTCACAGAAGGTAAGTTAACCAAACTACGAGCAGCGATTGTTAGAGAGGATTCTTTGTCACAATTTGCTAAAGAGTGCCAATTTGACCAAGCCATCCGTTTAGGTAAAGGAGAAGAAAATTCTGGTGGTCGCAAGCGTCCTTCTTTACTATGTGATTTATTTGAATCTTTCTTAGGTGCCTTGTATTTGGATCAAGGTTTAGAAGTGGTGGAACAATTTTTAAAACAAGTTATCTATCCTAAAGTATTAGCTGGTGCTTTTTCACATGAGATGGATCATAAGACAAAATTACAAGAAATATTACAAAAAGCAGGCGATGTATTGATTGATTATCGTCTGATTAAAGAAGAAGGCCCTGCCCATGACCGACTTTTTTCAACAGAAGTCTATTGTGATCAAGTTTTAATTGGGACAGGTAGCGGTCGTTCGAAAAAACTAGCAGAACAAGCGGCGGCGGCTGATGCTTTAAGCCATATTGAAGAATAAGCGAGGAAACAAGGTGCATTTAAAAAGAATTGAAATTTCAGGATTTAAATCATTCGCTAATCGCACCATTATCGATTTTGAAAAGAATGTCACGGCGATAGTGGGTCCTAATGGTAGTGGGAAAAGTAATATTACGGAAGCGATTCGTTGGGTATTAGGAGAACAATCCGCCAAGAGTTTACGTGGTGGAAAGATGCCTGATATCATTTTTGCGGGTTCAGATGCTAAAAAAGCCTTAAATCTAGCAGAAGTAACTATGGTTTTAGATAATAGCGACCATTACTTACCGGTAGACTATGCCGAGGTTAGTGTGAAAAGACGCTTATTTCGTAATGGGGATAGCGAATTTTATCTGAATAATCAAAGTTGTCGTCTACGCGATATTCAAGAATTATTTATGGATTCTGGCTTAGGTCGTGAGTCTTTCTCTATTATATCTCAAGGGAAAGTAGAAGCGATTTTTAGTAGTAAGGCTGAAGATCGTCGCGGTATCTTTGAAGAAGCTGCCGGTGTTTTAAAATACAAACAAAAGAAAAAACAAGCAGAACAAAAATTATTTGAAACACAGGATAATTTAGATCGTTTGGCTGATATTATTTATGAATTAACCGAGCAATTAACGCCTCTTGCCCAACAAAAGCAAGCTGCGCAACAATTTTTAACTTATAAAGAAGAATTAACCCAAGTCGATGTTTCCTATGTCGTACATGAAATGGCACAAAGCAAACAAGTATGGGAAGAAGAAAAAGTTCAAATTGCAAGTCTAAAGCAAGAAGTTCAGAAATTATCCCAAGCTTTAACGCAAAGTGAAAATGAATTATTGCGTTTACGTCAAGAACGCGCACATTTAGACGAGCAGTTAGAAGCAAAAAACCAAGACCACCTACATTTAGTCGAAGCCTTGAAGCAAGCGGAAGGAAAAAAGGCGGTACTACAAGAGCGCTCTTTCCATCAGCAAAAAAATGCCAAAGAATTGCGTCATAATCTCGAACAAGTACAACAACAAATCGAACAGCTAGAAGAAAATCAGCAAACATTGATACAAAAGATTTCGCAAAAAAATGGACAGTATCAACAAATTGAAAAGCAATTAGCCCAACTACAGCAAGAATTAGCAAAATATCAAAAATCTCCCAAAGAATGGTTGGAAGAATTACGTAACCAATATTTGGATCAATTGCAGGCTAAGACTAATTTGCAAAATGAATTAACATTTATCGAAAAGCAAAAGCAACAAGATCAACAAAAAAATCAACAGACCGTAGAAAAACAGCAAGATTTACAAGCAACCGTCCGTGAATCAAAAGCAAAATTGGATCAGTTGACGGTTGAAAATGAGGCGTTGCAAAATCAAGTTCAGGCAAAACAACATGCTTTAGCCGCTGCGCAAAAACAAGTGACTACTCAACAAGAGCATTTACAAAAAGCCCAACAGATGATGTATCGTTTGATGAATGAAAGTCAGCAAGTCCAAGCACGCCGCAAGACTTTAGCTGACTTGCAAGAAAATTATACGGGCTATTATCAAGGGGTACGTCAAGTCTTAACCCACCGTAAACAATTATCCGGAATCATCGGTGCAGTGGCTGAATTACTAGATGTGGAGCAACTGTATGCATTAGCGATTGAAACAGCTTTAGGAGCCGCTAGCCAACATATTGTGGTTGAAGATGAAAAAGCTGCGAGACAAGCCATCACCTTCTTGAAACAACAACGCGCAGGCCGGGCGACTTTCTTACCGTTAACAACGATTCAATCACGGAAAGTAACGGAAAATGTCAAACAACAAGCTGCTAGTGTTCCAGGATTTTTAGGTGTGGCGAGTGAATTGGTGACCTTTGAAGAAAATCATCGGGCCATCATGGAGAATTTACTTGGCGCTACGTTGATTAGTGAAGATTTAGAGAGCGCCAATCAACTGGCTCGTCGTCTAAATTATCGCTATCGTGTCGTTTCCTTAGAAGGCGATGTGATGAATGCGGGCGGTTCGATGACTGGTGGTGCGAATAAACGTGCAGGCCAAACGACACTCTTAGGCCATCAACAGGAACTAAACCAGTTAAAAGAAAAAGAAGCCTCTGTCAAAGAACGTTTACTACAAGCGGAAAGTCAAGTGAAGACGTTCCAACAAGATTTAGCGCACAAACAAGCTGAAGTCGAGAAAATACGTCAGGCGCTTGAGCAATTACGTATGAGCCAAACGACCAAAGAAAATCAGGTGGCCAATCAAGCTGAAAAACTGGCGCGTTTACAACAAGATTTAACCAATTTTGAGTATGAAAATCGCGAAATTACAGAATTATTAGCAGAATATGACCGTGATTTAGCCGATAAACAAGCACAATTGCAAGTAATGGTACAGCAATTAGCCAAACTCAATGATGAAATGGAGCAGCTAAACACGCAAGCTGATAATCTAGAACTGAAACGAGAAGCCTTGCAACATGAATTATCTGATAAACAGGCCGAATTTGCAGTAACCAAAGAGCAAGTAAACCAATTGCGCCAAAGCTTTACAGCAAATAAAATGGCCCTAGAAGAAGCACAAAAAAATCTAGAGCAATTGAATGTTCAACTATCGATGCTTGATGCGGACTTTTCTGATCAAGAATTAGATGAAGAGACTTTAGAGCAGCAAGTATCCCAGTTAAATGAACGTAAATTAGCACTCCAAGAAGAAATGCAGGCTTTACGAGAAAATCGTTATCAAACGCAGCGTCAAATCGACGAACTCGATCAACAATATAATACTTACAATCAAGAACAAAAGGCGAAATTATCTCAGTTAACCAAACTAGAAGTTCAAGCCAATCGTTCAGAAATTTTATTGGATAATCGCTTGAATTACTTGCAAGAAGAGTATGAATTATCCTTTGAACAAGCGCAAAAACAAGCCGTTGAACTAAGCGATATCGATCAAGCAAAGGCAAGAATTTATGAATTGAAAAAAGCGATTCAAGAATTAGGACCGATTAATTTATCAGCCATTGAGCAATATGAGCAAATCAAAGAGCGCTATGATTTCTTAACTGGTCAACGAGATGATTTATTACAAGCGAAAAATCAGTTGTTTGAAACAATGAATGAAATGGATGAGGAAGTCAAATTACGTTTTAAAACAACTTTTGATGCGATTGCGACTCAATTTGAACGCGTATTTCCAAATATGTTTGGGGGTGGACGCGCACGCTTGAGTTTAACAGATCCCCATGATTTGCTGAATACTGGTGTTGAAATTCAAGCCCAACCACCAGGCAAACACTTAAAGAGCTTAAATCTATTATCTGGTGGGGAAAGAACATTGACCGCGATTAGTTTGCTATTTGCGATTATCCAAGTGCGTCCGGTACCGTTTTGTGTGCTCGATGAAGTGGAGGCCGCTTTGGATGAGGCCAATGTATTACGCTTTGGCAAATACTTACAGACTTATCAAGATGAAACCCAATTTATTGTCGTCACCCACCGTAAAGGAACCATGGAAGCAGCCAATGTTTTATACGGGGTAACGATGGAAGAATCAGGTATTTCTAAAGTATTATCTGTCCGTCTAGAAGAAATTAGCGAAGGCGGTAATTTGAATAGAAAAGAGGACAATCATGATTAAATTAGTAGCTATTGACTTAGATGGTACGCTTCTAACTGATGATAAAAGAATTTCACAAAAAAATTTAACCGTGTTGCAAAAGGCAAAAGAACAAGGTGTTAAAGTGGTTTTATGTACTGGGCGTCCATTAGCTGCCATCACACCATTTATTGAACAATTAGGATTAAACGAACCTGGAGATTACAGCATTACGTTTAATGGTGGATTAGTCCAAAAAAATGATACTGGTGAAATCTTAAGTAAATCAGCGATGACTTTAGAAGATGTACAAAGAATTAGCCGATTGATGACGGAGCTAGATTTACCATTAGATGTCTTATCAGAAGAAGTGGTTTTACAATTACCGACTTCAACGAATCATCCATCCATTTATCCTGAATTAAATGGCTTATTAACTTATAAACCAGCTAAATTAGCGGATTTAACCCCAGATGGTCTTTACAATAAGGTCGTCATGGCTTATCATCAAGAATTTTTAGACCAACAAATCGAAAAAATTCCTGCACAATTTAAAGCAGATTATGAAGTCATTAAAACACGTAGTAACTTATTAGAATTTATGCCTAAAGGAGTGACCAAAGCGTTTGGATTAGATCACTTGGCACAATATTTAGGGATGACCAGCGATGAAGTGATGGCTTTAGGTGATGAGGAAAATGACTTATCGATGATTGAATATGCAGGTATGGGTGTGGCGATGGCAAATGCAGTCGAAAAGGTTCGCCAAGCTGCGGATTATATCACTTTAAGCAATGAAGAAGATGGTGTCGCTAAAGCTGTTGAAAAATTTGTTTTAAAATAAAGAAAAGAGGTGTCATAATGGGCTTTTTTGATAAGATTAAACGTGCTTTTACTGGGGAACAACCCACTGAAGAAGTAAGCAATGAACAAGAGTTACAGACACAAGAGAAATATGATAAAGGTCTTGAAAAAACACGTAAAACATTTGGTGAACGCATGAATGAGCTCTTTGCCAATTTCCGTTCAGTGGATGAAGATTTCTTTGAAGAATTAGAAGAAACGTTGATTGGTGCGGACGTAGGTTTTGAGACATCGATGAAAATTGCGGATGCTTTGCGCCAAGAAGTGAAACTCAAAAATGTCAAAAAACGTGCCGAAGTCCAAAATGCGATTATCGAAAAATTAGTCAACTTATATGAAGAAGAAGGGCTAAATGAAAACAATGCCTTGAACATTCAAGAAGACGGTTTAACAGTTATCTTATTTGTAGGCGTTAATGGCGTAGGAAAAACAACCTCCATCGGGAAAATGGCGCACCAATATAAAGAACAAGGCAAAAAAGTCTTATTAGCTGCTGCGGATACATTCCGAGCTGGGGCGATTGATCAGTTAGTTGTTTGGGGAGAGCGTGCTGGTGTCGAAGTGGTAACTAAAGCACCTGGTAGTGACCCTGCTTCAGTCGTTTTTGATGCGATTCAAAAAGCAAAGGAAGAACAGGCGGATATCTTATTAGTGGATACGGCTGGGCGTCTACAAAATAAAGTCAACTTAATGAAAGAGTTAGATAAAATCAAACGGGTGATTCAGCGTGAAATTCCTGATGCCCCTCATGAAGTCTTGCTTGTTTTAGATGCGACAACTGGCCAAAATGCGATGGTCCAAGCCAAGCAATTTAAGGAAACAACTGATGTCACAGGTTTAGTTCTGACTAAATTAGATGGTACGGCCAAAGGTGGGATTGTGCTAGCTATCAGAAATGAACTACATCTTCCTGTGAAATTAGTTGGTCTAGGTGAAGGCATTGATGACTTAGAACCATTTAGTCCAACTGATTTTGTAGTTGGCCTATTCAGTGGATTACTAGAATAAATAATTTGATGAAAAATTAGAAGAAGCGGCTAGTCCCTTCTTCTTTTTTGTGATGGTGTACGTGAAGTTCGTCTTGTGTTAAAATGGTCCATGACAAATGAAAGTAAAAGATTGGAGATTTTTATGGATTATCAAATTTCCTTACCACAAATCCAAGAAATATTATTAAAAAAGCAATTATTAAAAGAAATTATTATAGATGGTCAGTGGCATTACACACCCTCTGATAAAATCTTGGCAAAAGTATTTCATCATCTTACTTATGATTCTCGTGAAGTAGACCAGGATTCTTTATTTTTTTGCAAAGGTTTAAACTTTAAAGAAAGCTTTTTAGCTCAAGCCATTGCCCAAGGATTAACTTGTTATGTCTCTGAAAATTATTATGAACAACAAGCTGCCATTGCCGTGATTGTTACTGATATTAGAGAAGCGATGGTGGTATTAGCTCAAGCCTTTTACCAAAATCCACAAGAGCAGTTATTCACCATTGCCATTACGGGGACAAAGGGGAAAACGACGACCGCATATTTGACGCATCAATTAATTAACCAGATGACGAATCATAAATGTGCACTATTTTCTTCAGAGGAAACGATTTTAGATGGCAAAACGAAGATGAAATCCTCGCTCTCGACTCCAGAAGCTTTGGTTATTTATCAACAAATGGCTCAAGCAGTTGAAAATCAGATGACGCATTTGGTGATGGAAGTTTCATCACAAGCTTATAAGATTAAGCGCGTATTTGGTTTGACCTTTGATGTTGGTTTGTTTTTAAATATTGGCCATGATCATATTAGTCCGATTGAGCATCCGACCTTTGAAGATTATTTTTACTGTAAACGCCAATTAATCTTGCACAGTAAAAAGATGATTTTAAATGCAGATATGCCTTATTTTGATTTATTAGTAGAGACTTGTCAGCAAGCAAAAGTCGATTATCTTACTTTTTCAGAAAAATCAGTGACAGCAGATTATCAATATACAAGTAAAAGTCAGCATGATTTTATTTTGAAAGATCATCTGTTAAATCAAGAACAAGCCATTCACCTAGGATTAGTTGGTGAATTTAATCATGCCAATGCAACGGCAGCAATAATGGCGGCACGTCTTGTAGATAGCCATTTATCTTTAGCCCAAGCTGGACAAGACTTAAGTGAAGTGAGTGTGCCTGGCCGAATGAATGCTTTTTATTTGGCAAATGGTGCATTAGTCTTGGTGGATTATGCGCATAACTATTTAAGTCTTAAAGCGGTCAGTCATGCAGCAAAACAACTTAAGCCAGACGGTAAATTAATTATTTTAACAGGTAGTGCCGGTGGGAAGGCCTTATCTAGAAGACCGGATATGGGCAAGGCAATTAGTGAAGAAGCCGATGTTGCCTTTTTAACAGCGGATGATCCAAATTTTGAACAAGTTGCAAGTATTAGTGAGGAAATCAAAGCCGCGATTACCAATCCAAGTGTCCAAGTCATTCTTGAAGAAGATCGCAAGCAAGCCATTTTGCAAGCACTAGCGATGGCTGATAGTCAAAGTGCAGTTGTATTAGCGGGTAAGGGCAGTGAAAAAACAATTAAAGTAAACGGACAAGCAACGCCGTATGAAAGTGATATTGAAATTGTAAAAGCTTATATTGCTGAAGAAAAAGCTTGATTTATGAAAAGAACAAGAGACGAGAATTAGTCGTATTGCCAGTTCTCGTTTCTCTTTGTATGCACGTTACAATTGTAGGAAATTTAACAAAGTTCGCTTGCAAGTTGCAAAAATTCCGATTAAAATAAGACGGTAAGACAAAATTTTTAGAATGTAAGAGGATTATCAATGTCAGAACAACTTAATCAACAAGCCTCTTTAACTAATGAGGAAAAAATGGCGCGTGGATCAGCCTGGATGACGCTAGGTAATGTTGGTTCACGCTTAATCGGTGTTATATATATTTTACCATGGTATTACTGGATGGGAAGTCATGGACGAGAAGCAAATGCCTTGTTCAATATGGGCTATAATGTTTATGCGTTATTTTTAATGATTTCAACGGCAGGAATTCCAGCTGCTATTGCTAAACAAGTCGCTTACTATAATTCCAAACAACAATATGAATTAAGTCATCGTTTATTTAAAAAAGCGTTGATATTTATGGGAATTGTCGGCTTAATCAGTGCTGGAATCATGTATATCGCCTCACCAGCACTAGCAAGGATGTCTGGTGGTGGAGCAGAGTTGATTCCGATTATGCGTTCGTTAAGTGCCGCCATTTTGATTTTCCCTTGTATGAGTGTGATTCGTGGCTTTTTCCAAGGAAATCAAGATATGCGACCTTATGCTGTTTCACAATTAGCAGAACAAGTCATTCGCGTCTTTTACATGCTATTAGCGACTTTCATTATCATTAAAGTGATGCACGGCGATTATTTAAAAGCAGTCGAACAATCAACTTTTGCGGCTTTTATTGGGGCACTTGCTTCAATGGCGGCTTTGATATACTTCTTGAAAAAGGCGGAAGTTCAATTTGAAGTCCAAAAAGAAGTTAGTCTACCTGGTGAATTGCTCGATACGAAAGCTTTAATCATTGATACTATTCGTCAGGCTATTCCTTTTACAATTGTTGGTGCAGGAACGACCATTTATAAATTAGTCGACCAAATGACCTATGTACATATGATGCAGTCATTTACCAAATTCACCAAGGACGAATTAGTGGCACAAATGGCCGTATTTGGTGGGAACCCTGATAAGTTAACCATGGTTGTGATTGGTTTGGCTACTTCAATGGCGTTTACGAGTCTACCTTTAGTGACTGAAGCAGTAACACAAGGCAAGCATCGTGATTTGGCCCGTTTAATTAACAATAATTTCCAACTTTATGCTTTATTAATGTTTCCAGCGACTTTTGGCATGATTTTGCTAGCTTATCCATTAAATACCTTCTTTTACGAACCGGATAAACTAGCAGCCAAAGTCTTGATAGAAGCCTGTCTATCTGGATTGTTTGTCGGTTTATTTATGCTTACTTCCTCTACTTTACAGGGAATGTATTACAATAAGGCAGCGGTAAAATTCTTTGCAATAGGGATTGTCATTAAATTTATTTTGCAATATCCATGTATTTTATTATTCCAAATTTATGGTCCATTACTTTCAACAACGATTGGAATGGCTGTCTCATGTTATCTAAATATCCGTCAGTTGCAACAAGCGACAAAGTTTAATTATAAATTAACCTTAAGACGCATTTTATTAATTGCTATTTTAACGGTGATGATGTTGTTAGCTGCGGCGATTGCAAAAGTTGTCTTTGGTCTCATTTTCAGCCCAGAGCATAAGATGTCAGCCTTTTTACTATGTATTCCGGTTGCGGCAGTCGGAGGGGCGGTTTACTTGTACTTGATTTTGAAAGTTGGCATTGCTGAGAAATTATTAGGTTCAAGTATGACTCGCTTACGTCAAAAATTAAGAATTTAGTAGGGTGATTTCATGCGTTTAGATAAATATTTAGCAGATATGCAAATCGGCTCTAGAAAAGAAGTCAAAGTATTTATCAAAAAAGGTTTCGTTACTGTCAATGGTACGGTGATTAAGTCCGATAAATACCAAGTCGATGAAAAAGTAGATGAAGTGACATTTGATGGAGAAGTAATTGGCTATCAAAAAGAATTTTATTACCTATTAAATAAACCACAAGGCGTCATTTCAGCGACGATTGATGATTATGAAGAAACAGTATTAGATTTATTTAGCGATGAAGATTATCGGGAAGATTTATTTCCGGTGGGGCGTTTAGATAAAGATACGGAAGGTTTGTTAGTGATTACGAATGATGGTGCGTTATCTCATCGTTTGCTTTCTCCTAAGCGTCATGTGCCTAAAGAATACTATGTCCAAGTGAGTGGTTGTCTAACAAAAGAAGATCAAGCAAAGATGGCAGCGGGATTAAAGATTGATGGTGGGGAAATCTGTTTGCCTGCCGAATTAAAGATTTTAACGGTCGATGAAAGTGAGCAAACCTCCACAGCACAGCTTATTTTACATGAAGGGAAGTTTCATCAAGTCAAACGGATGATGCAGTCTTGTGGCAAAACGGTGACTTATTTGCAAAGAATTCGTATGGGAAATCTAACTTTACCAGAAAATCTTGCGTTAGGTGAATATCGACCGTTAACTGCTGAAGAATTAGATTTATTACAACAAAAATAGACAAAATGAGAGCTATGTAAAGATAGACCTTTGCATAGCTCTTGATTTTTGAGGTTAAGGATTTATAATTATAGTTACGTTATTGAAAAAATGGGAGATGAGTTTTTGAAATTTAACAAAATAGCGCCCTTAGTTGTAGGAGCAGGTTTCTTTTTATGGGGGAGTCCCGTTCATGCAAGTGAGATTGAACAACAAATGAAGCAAAATCAAGACCAATTAAATCAAGTGCATCAACAAACGCAGACTTTTTTAGCACAGATTGAACATTATCTTCAAGAAATGAATGAGAATAAAGCAAAAGAGGAAGATTTTGAAAAAGCTGTCTTGAAAGAAAAGGCCATTTATCAAAAGAAAGAACAAGAAATCGAAAAATTACAGCATGAGTACAATCGTCTATCTAAATCAAATGATGAAATTTTAACACCAAAAGAATTGGAAAAGAAAACCAATCAGTTAATTGATTTAAAAGATAAGATTCGCGTATTAGATAAAAAGGCTGAAAAGTATCCGAAAATCATTGAAGACTTTGAATCAAAGGTTACTTATTACCAACAAAAGCGCGTAACTTGCGAGTCCCAACAAGCCATTTTAACAGCTAAAGTGAAAGATTTGAGTGCACAGTCAAATAAATTGCAAGCAGATTTAAAAGTTCTTCAACAGAAAAAAGTAGAAGAGGACAAAAAGAAAGCAAAAGAAGCCGAAGCCAAAGTGACTGGTTTTGCTTCTCCATTAGAAACGCGTCTAGTCGTATCTAGTGGCTTTGGTGGCCGCCCTGATCCAAATGGTAAGTCTGGTACGCAGCATGATGGAATTGATTTACCTGGAAGTCTCAATCAAAATATATTAGCTGCTCGTGCTGGTCAAGTTGTGACAACTGGTAGTCATCCAAGCGCAGGGAATTATATCATTGTCAAACACGATAATGGTTTTTATAGCTATTATTTGCATTTAAATCAAATTTTAGTGAAGTCAGGAGATAATGTTGCCCTAGGTCAAGTCATTGGTAAAATGGGTACGACCGGAAATTCAACGGGTGTCCATCTTCACTTTGGACTAGCTAAAACACCAAATTGGCAAGGGTTCGTGGATCCTGCATATGCTTTGAGATTGAAATAAACAATATAAAGCGTATTTCACTGGGAAAATTCTCAATGAAATACGCTTTTTTTCGTTATACTTGGACTTGAATTACTTGTACGCCAGATTTTTCAAGAGCAGTAAGGATTCTCTCGTCAGCATAGGAGTCAGTGATTAATATATCAATATCCTCAATTTTTCCAATGGTAAAGTTTGCTTGATAGCCAATTTTACGGTAGTCACAAACGACAATTAATGTGCTAGAGTTTTCGATAATTTTTTGATTGATTTTAGATTCATGAAAGACAGAGGTGGTGATTCCCGTTGTTAAATCTACGCCATCACAACCAATAATACTCACATCAGATCTAGCATGGGCAAAAGAATCGACAGCAATATCTCCCGTTAAGGCTTTTTTGGAGTAGCGAATTTCACCACCACTTAAGATGATTGAGGAGTCAGGATGGTGTTGGATATCTGCGACTGCTAAATTATTTGTCATTAAAATGATGCTTGTATCTTGCAAGAATTGTAGGGATGCTGTAGCTGTGGAACTAGTATTGATAAATAAAGTATCTCCATCTTCTACATGCCTGGCTGCCTCTTTAGCAATACTTAGCTTTATTTGCTCAAGAGGATCATTTTTTTGTCCTTCTACTTCTTGAAAAATTTCTACATAGCCAAAAGGTTGGATAATTTGTCCCATTTCAGATAACTTTGCACAATCTCTGCGAATAGTCATCTCAGAAACGTTAAAATATTTACTTAAATCTTTTATTTCTGTTCTCCCATTTTCTTTTAAATAGTATAGGATTTCTTCTCTTCTTTGCCTGATTTCTTCATTAGAACGCTTCATTTTCTTCACCTTCAGTTAGTTTACGTAAAGTTGTAGTATATTTTTTTATCAAAGTTGTGTTATCAATTTTTTTAGCAGATTTTATTATTATTTGATAATGAATTATTTTTTCTCTAGTGTTAAAATAATTGATATCGGTATTTTCTAGGGTTTGTATTCCTTTTTGGTTTCTGCCATTTAAAATATAATGGATTCCCTCGATTTGTGAAAAAGAAAATAAAGGGGATAGATTTTTTTGTTTTGTAGATTGAAATTGTTTCAGTTTATCTATCATCATTAATGCTTTATCACTTTCATCAAGAAAATAGTAGCACAAAAGTTGATAGTAGTAAAAAATAAATAGATAGTCTAATTTAGCTTTGAAAAATCTTTCATTAGTAGTTAGATGCTTTAAACATTTGTCGTATTTTTGTTGATCAAACAAGCATAACGTATCAAACAATATGAATGAACCTTTAAAGCCACGAAAGATATCCAATTTCTGAAGTTTATTTTGATATTGTTTAGCCAGTGTTGGGTTTATGTCTTGTGTTTGAGCGATAATCATTTTTTGATAAAGTTTCTTCAAGTACTCATAATAAGTTGCCCCGATTAATATGAAAATTCCTACTATAAAGAAAAATATTTTTCCACTCATTGATGGTGCTTTTATGATTGTGAATGCTAAATATAATGCAAAAATAGCAATTGCGCCCCAAATATAGTATTGTTTAACAAATAATATGAGATATTTACCTGTGTTTTTGTTCATCTTCCTCACCTCATCTCGATATTAACATATAAAACGCTTTATTACCATAAAATATTGATAGGTTAACATAAAATATTCTAAATTAACATATATTATGTTTGTAAACGAATACAAAAAAATACTATAATGAGAGTGTAAAGAAAAATAAATGATGTTTCGGAGGAATGTATCATGGCAAATAACGTAAATGAAGTAACAAAAGAAAGTTGGATTCTATCTACATTTCCAGAGTGGGGAACGTATTTAAATGAAGAAATAGCGGATACTAAAGTTGCAGAAGGAACAGTTGCTATGTGGTGGCTTGGTTGTACCGGCATTTGGTTAAAATCACATGAAGGAACGAACATTTTATGTGACTTATGGTGCGGAACAGGTAAACGTACCCATGGGAATGGTTTAATGAAACAAGGACACCAAATGATGAGAATGAGTGGTGTGAAGAAATTACAACCAAATCTTCGTACTCAGCCATTCGTTATCGACCCATTCGAAGTGAAAGATGTAGATGCTTTAGTTGTTACACATATTCACTCTGATCACTTAGATATTAATACGGCCGCTGCAGTTCACAAAAATTGTCCAAATGCCAAATTTATTGGACCACAAGAAGTCGTAAATACATGGTTAGGTTGGGGAATTCCTGAAGAAAAGACAATCGTGGTTCATCCTAAAGACGAAGTGAAGATTAAAGATGTTACAATTGTTGCTTTGGAAGCGTTTGACCGTACTGCTTTAGTAACATGTAGTGATCCAAATGTTAGCTTAAAAGGTAAGATGCCTCAAGATATGGATGAAATTGCAGTAAACTATCTATTCAAAACATCTGGTGGAAATATTTATCACGCTGGGGATTCACATTATTCAAATCTTTTTGCAAAACACGGCAATGAATACGAAATTGATGTTTGCTTAGGTGCTTATGGTGAAAACCCTCGAGGAATTACAGATAAAGTCACTTCAGTAGATATGTTAAGAATGGCAGAATCATTAAATGCGAAAGTGGTGATTCCAGTTCATTATGATATCTGGTCAAACTTTATGGCAGATCCAAAAGAAATTACTGAAATTTGGAAATTCAAAAAAGATCGTTTGCAATATCAATTTAAACCATATATTTGGCAAGTAGGCGGTAAATTTGTCTATCCAACCAATAAAGATGACATGGAATTTAATTTTGATCGTGGTTTCTCAGATTGCTTCGTTCAAGAAAATGATACTCCATTCCCATCATTCTTATAATTGAAAGGGCTGTTAGCAATGTTGAAATATTTTTATGATAACCAACTAATTAATATCACGGAAAAACATCCAAAAAATTGGGAAGAAGCGATTGAAATCAGTGGTGAAGTCTTAAAAGAAAAAGGCTTAATTACCGATGAATATATTCAATCAGTTATTCGTGATGTTCATGAGTATGGACCATATATAGTGATTATTCCTAATGTAGCCATGCCTCACTCATCTGCTAACAATCAAGGCGTATTAGGTACTGGAATTGGTTTTACCATTCTTCCAGAAAAAGTTTATTTTGAAGAAGGCAATGAAGAAAAGCAGGCCAAGCTTTTCTTCACACTTGCCGCTAAAAATGGGGAAGAACATATGCAAAATATCGCTAATCTTTCAGAAATGTTAATGACAGATGGCTTAGTCGATGATTTGTTAACGATTCAAACCATGGATGATTACCTGGCAATAATGAAAAATTATAATATTTAAATTCGAGGAGGAATCCGAAAATGGAAAAAATTGGCGATATCTTACTAGTCATTTGGTCTTATTTTGCAAAGAACATTTTGACCCAACCAGCATTTTTAATCGGGTTGATTGTATTTGTGGGTTATGTGCTTTTAAAACGACCACTATATGAATCAATTTCAGGTTTCTTAAAAGCAACAGTTGGTTATCTGATTTTAACTGTTGGTTCTGGCGGCTTGGTTAATAATTTCCGTCCGATTTTAGTAGGTTTGAAAGATCGTTTTCAATTGCATGCGATGGTAACTGACCCATATTTTGGACAAAATGCGGTCACTGAAGGAATTGAAAAAACTTTTGGACGTACATTTGGTGATACAATGCTCTTATTGCTCATTGCATTTATCTTTAATATTCTATTAGTTCGTTTTAGAAAATACACCAAATTACGTGCAGTCTTCACAACCGGTAACGTTCAAGTACAACAAGCAGCCACTGCTTTTTGGTTATTACTATTTTGTTTCCCACAACTTGGTCGAATTGAAGTATTATTAGTTATGGGCTTAATTTTAGGTTGTTACTGGGCTGTGGGCTCTAATTTGACAGTAGATATTTGCCAAGACTTAACAGAAGGTGCAGGATTTGCCGTTGCTCACCAACAAATGTTTGGTATTTATTTATTTGCTAAGTTATCTGAACGCTTCAAAAAGAATAAATCTAATAAACGTTTAGAAGATATTGAGTTACCAGGATTTTTATCAATGTTCAATGAAAATATGGTAGCAACTTCAATCTTAATGCTTTTATTCTTCGGTATTATTTTGCTAGTTTTAGGTCAAGATTACTTGCTTAAAGCAGGATTCATGCAACCGGGTCAAAGTTTCTTATTCTATATTTTACAGACTTCATTAATGTTTGCGGTTTACTTAGCTATCTTACAATTGGGGGTACGTACCTTCGTTGCTGAATTAACAGATTCATTTAACGGTATTTCAAACACATTGTTACCAGGTGCGGTTCCAGGTATTGATATTGCAGCAACCTTTGCTTTTGGTTCTTCAAATGCAGTGACTGTAGGATTCTTATTTGGTGCATTAGGACAATTTGTGATGATTATGCTACTTATCTTATTGAAATCACCAACGATTGTCGTTGCAGGATTTATCCCATTATTCTTTGACAACGCCGCTATTGCAGTATTTTCTAATAACCGCGGTGGTATCAAAGCAGCGATGATCTTCCCATTCATTTCTGGCTTAATTCAAGTTGGAGGTTCGGCATTAATTGCTTCATGGGTTGGTTTATCACAATTTGGTGGCTATATCGGTATGTTTGACTGGGCAACTGTATGGCCAGGAATTACGGTAGCGATGAAGTTCTTAGGATTTATCGGTGTGGCTTTAGTCGTTGTCTTACTATTAGCGATTCCACAATTACAATATCGTGCAGATCCTAAAGGTTACTTCTTAATTGTAGATGATTATGATGCTTATTTAGAGTATAAAGCACAAAAAGCGTAAATGTTAATAACTGGGGGATAGCTCATAATCCCCCTTAAGATGAAATTTTAATAGCGTCAAGTGAAAGGAAGGAATATAAAATGCGAGTATTAGTATCATGTGCAAATGGTTCAGGAACAAGTTTAATGATGATGAGAAGTGTGGAAAAAGCACTTAAGGCAGAAGGATTTAAAATTACCAATATTCATCACTGCGCAATTGCAGAAGGAAAAAGTACAGCTAAAAACTATGATGTTGTCTTTACACCAATGAATTTTGTAAACATGTTTGATCATGCCAAAGAAAAAGGTGTAACAGTTATCGGGGTTAAGAATGTAATGTCACCAAAAGAAATTACAGACCGAGTAAGAGAAACGGATTTAGCTGCTAGATTTATTAAATAAATGCCGAATCATCAAGTAAGGATTTTCCTTGCTTGATGATTTTCAAAAGAAACGAGGAATAAGAAATGACAAGACCAAATTTACAGATTGCATGCGATCATTCAGATTTACCAAGCGCTTTAGCTGATATTAAAAATGTTGGCGATGTAGTAGATATTATCGAAGCTGGAACAATTCTTTTGTTACAAACTGGTGATACAACTATTAAAAGTTTTAGAGCATTATTTCCTGATAAAAAGATTGTAGCCGACACGAAATGTGCAGATGCGGGAACGACCGTAGCAAGAAACTGTGCAAATGCCGGGGCCGATTGGATGACAGTCATTTGTGCAGCAACCATCCCAACGATGAAAGCGGCTGCAAAAGAAATCTCTGAAGTACAAGTAGAATTATATGGAGACTGGACTTATGAACAAGCCCAACAATGGTTAGATGCTGGAATTAGTCAAGCAATCTATCATCAAAGTCGCGATGCCTTACTTGCAGGTGAAACTTGGGGTGAAAAAGATTTAACCAAAGTCAAAAAATTAATTGATATGGGATTTAGAGTATCTGTCACAGGTGGTTTAAATGTGGATACATTGAAATTATTTGAAGGTATTGATGTTTATACCTTTATTACAGGCCGTGGCATTACTGCAGCAGAAAATCCACGTCAAGCAGCACTAGATTTTATGGCTGAGATTAAACGCATTTGGGGTGAGTAATATGGGGCTTTTAGGAATCTATGAAAAAGCACTCCCTAAAGGAATTACTTGGCGCAAACGATTAATGATGGCGAAAGAGTTAGGTTTTGACTTTGTTGAAATATCCATTGACGAAACAGATGAACGCTTATCTCGTCTAGATTGGACGAAAGACGAAAGAGCAGAAGTACGCCAGGCTATTTTCGATACACAAATCCCGATTTTATCTATGTGTTTAAGTGGCCATCGTCGTTTTCCTTTTGGCTCACATGATGAAAAAATTCGCCGAGAAGCAATGATTATTATGGAAAAAGCCATTCAATTAGCTTTGGATTTAGGTATTCGCAGTATCCAACTAGCAGGCTATGATGTTTATTATGAAGAGAAAGATGTTACGACGAGAGCTTACTTTTTAGAGAATTTACAAAAGGCAGTTTCGCTTGCATCTGCAAAAGGAATTGTTTTATCGATTGAAATTATGGACGATCCATTTATTTCTTCTATTTCTAAATTTTTAAAGATTAAATCCCAAGTACCGTCTCCTTATTTACAAGTATATCCTGATTTAGGAAATCTTTCTGCTTGGGGTGAAAATGATGTAGCGCATGAACTAGAAATTGGCTTTAGTCATATCAATCAAATTCATTTAAAAGACACTTTGGCAGTAACAAAAGACTTCCCTGGTAAATTTAAGGAAGTCCCATTTGGAGAAGGATGTGTAGATTTTGTCGGCTGCTTTAGAACTTTGAAACAATTAAATTATAACGGTCCAATGGTAATCGAAATGTGGAGCGAAACAAGTGAACGTCCGGCAGAAGAAATCAAGAAAGCAAAATCATTTATCTTAGGAAAAATGCAGGAGGCCCAATATCATGGATAGAGAAAAAGTAATTCAAGAAATGAAAGAACGTGTTTTTTATGCCAATGAGCAATTGCCAAAAGAAGGTTTAATAAAATTAACTTGGGGAAATGTCAGCGAGATTAATCGCGAATTAGGTATTATCGTCATTAAACCAAGTGGCGTTGATTATGCAAAAATGAAAATTGACGATATGGTAGTGACTGATTTACAAGGAAATTTATTAGAAAAGGATAGTTTACGTCCATCTTCTGACTTACCTACACATGTTGTATTATATCGTGAATTTCCAACAGTTGGTGCGATTGTTCACACACATTCTGTTCATTCCGTTCAATGGGCCCAAGCAAAACGTGATATTCCTGCTTATGGTACAACACATGCGGACACTTTCTACGGCAATGTTCCTTGTACACGTGACTTAACAGAAGAGGAAATTAACCAGCGTTATGAAGAGGCAACGGGTGATGTAATTGTTGAAACTTTTAAAGAAAGACAGTTGGATCCACTTGCTTGTCCGGCAGTTCTAGTGAGTGGTCATGGTCCATTTACTTGGGGAGAAAATGTCACTAAGGCTGTTCAAAATAGCATTGTATTAGATGAAGTAGCTAAAATGGCAACGGTTACTGAACAATTAAGCCCTAAAATTGCTAGAATTGACCAATATTTGTTAGATAAACATTATTACCGTAAACATGGAGCTAATGCATACTATGGTCAAAACTAAAATTTTCAAATCAGCTTATCTTATTTTTAGGTAAGTTGATTTTTTTTTTGACATTTTCCTTACTTTCTTCGTTATTATAGATGACAACGTTGTTTAGTATCGTAATTGTTTAAAGGAAAGTAAGGGTGATAAATATGCAAATCATTTATTGGATGAAGCAGTTGATGGCAGATGATTATGGTCAGATTTTAGTATGGCTGATTTTTATTTTACTTTTAATGGGTGTGGATGTTATCACCGGGTTAATTCAAGCGAAAATCAATCGAAATATTAATAGTAAAAAAATTGGCGATGGTATTTTGAAAAAAGTTCAGATTTTACTGGTGTTAATCGTCATTGTGCCGCTAACCATTGTCTTGCCTAATGTAGTGAGTACAACGGTTATTATTGGTATTTATTTGCTAGAAACCTACAACGAATTAGTCTCTATCAATGAAAATCTCAAACATGCCGGGATTGATACTAATTTATTAGGTCCTATTACGAAATTGCTTAGAAAAGGGGATGATGAAAAATGATTGATATGGATACAGCTATCGATTACATGTATGATTTGAGGGCAAAAAATATCCGTTACAGCATGGATTATTCGCGGACAGGAGCAGATGGTACGGGCGATTGTAGTGGGACGGTTTATGCGGCATTAAGAAAAGCAGGTGCCTCAGACGCTGGTTGGGTGCTAAATACGGACAGCATGCATGATTGGTTAGTAACAAATGGTTTTAGATTAATCGCCCATAATAAAGCGTGGTCTGCCAAACGAGATGATATTGTTATCTTTGGTGAAAAAGGTAAGTCAGGTGGCGTTGCAGGACATGTAGTGATTTTCATCAGCAACACCCAAATTATTCACTGTACATGGAAAAGTGATAGCGTTAATGGTGTGTTCATCGAAAATGAAGCGACTGCCTGTCCGTATCGCATGGGCTGGTATGTTTACCGTTTAGATCAAAAAACCTCATCCTCTCAGCCTAAAATAAGTGCTCAAGTTTCAAAACCAGCTGCAGACATTCAGTGGATTTCGGAAAAATGGCACTTTATTACGAATACCCCTATCTATCTACGTACAGCTCCAACTGTTCAATCAGATAAAATCGCATTATTAGGTACGGGCTCATATATTCAGTATGATGCGTATGGTTACAAAGATGGCTATGTGTGGTTACGCCAACCACGGGCGGATGGTACTTATGGTTATCTTGCAAGTGGGGAGTGTGTTGGCCATCGACGCACGAGCTATTGGGGGAGTTTTGACTAATCCTAGTGTTTCACTTATGGTATTCAGCGAACCTATTCTATATTAGGGTATCAATAATCTAATTATACTAAATAACAAAAGTAAAGCTCTTTGTTTTATGCAAATTATGCGTGCAACAAAGAGCTTTTTGCAATCATTTTAAAATAACTTTGACGTAGAAGTAATTTTTAATTTCTCCTTGGTAAATGGATGGGTTAGGTGCATTTGATAAGCATGAAGCATCAAACGTTTCGCACGGGAATGTTCATTATATAAAGGATCACCGACAATTGGATGTTGGATGCTTGCTAGGTGGACCCGAATTTGATGGGTGCGACCAGTTTCTAAGATACAATAGATTTGTGACTGGTTTTTGTTTGCTTGCTGCACTTTGACATGCGTAACAGCTTCTTGTCCATTGCGTTCATCGATGGTTCGTTTCCGACGATCATGGCGATGGCGACCAATTTTTTTGCGAATGGTCAGATCTTTATCCAGCCGTCCTTCAACAATTGCCTGATATTTACGAAAGATTTCCTTTTGTTCAAGTAAGCGGCCTAAAATTGGCAAAACAAACGGATTTTTCGCAAAAAGCACGAGTCCGCTTGTTTCTTTATCTAAGCGGTGTACGACATGGGGAAAAGCACCTTCTCCTTGTTGTGCTAAATAGGCCGCTACATCATTTTGTAAAGTGCCATTTTCGTTAGGTTGATTGGGGTGGGTTTTGATACCGACTTTTTTATCCACTACAATCATATGTTCATCCTCATACAGTACCGTGACATTTTGCGCTTGACCGAGTTGGACTTTTTGATATTGGTAATCTTCCTCTTCTATAATTAATGTGAGCGTATCTAGAGGTTGGACCATTTGATGAAACATGGCTACCTCACCATTTAGTAAGACATTTTTACGCACTCTTAGAAAATGGCGGACTTTTCGTGGCACCAACCATTGTTCTTCTAAGACTTCGCGAATGGTGCAAGGAGTAAAATCTATGGGTAATTGAATGGCGTATTGCATGTGTGTTCCTTTCATACTAAGGTCTGATTTTTAGAAAATTTAAGTCTTTTTCAACCTTTTTTTCATATATCAATGGTAAAATAGCTTTGATAAAATGGCAATGAAAAGTTTAATCGAAAGGAAATGTTATGGATTTTAAAACAATCGGATCTAAAATAAAGACAGGATTTTCTCGTTTTTGGACATGGTTTTCGCCTTATTGGCAGCAATTTTCGGCCTGGCGGAAACGTGTTTGGCGGAAATATCATATCAATAAAATTTTAATCTTGTTAGTGATGATTGCAACCCTAGCAGCAAGTGTTTATCTCTTTTTTGTGGCGAAGAGTACCAAAGTTTCGGAATTAGAAGCAGGGTTAAAGCAATCGACCATTATTTATGATTATAAAGGGGAAGAAGCAGGTCGTCTCCATTCACAAAAAGGAAATTATGTCGAGTTGTCGCAGATTTCACCTTATGTAGTAGATGCCTTGATTTCCACTGAGGACCGTCGTTTTTATCAGCACCATGGATTTGATATCAAGGGGATTGGTCGGGCGATGGTACGGATGGTCATTAATCGGTCAACTGAAGGCGGTGGCGGAAGTACGATTACCCAGCAGTTAGCCAAGAATGCGTATTTAACGTTGGACCAAACTTTTAATCGCAAAGCCAAAGAAATTTTCTTAGCCATCGAAATTGAGAAAAAATATTCAAAAGATGAAATTTTAACCATGTATTTGAATTCTTCTTATTTTGGTAATGGGGTATGGGGCATTCAAGATGCGGCGAAAAAATATTTTGGTGTCGATGCTAAAGATTTAAATTTAACCGAATCAGCTTGCTTGGTCGGTATGTTAAAAGGACCATCGATTTATAATCCGCTTGACCACCTAGAAAATGCTACGAATCGGCGCGATACGGTTTTAGAACTGATGGTAAGCAATCAAAAAATAAGTCAACAAGAAGCTACCCAAGCACAACAAGTTAATTTGGCTTCTCTTTTAAATGATACTTATACACAAAACCAAAGCGATTATGCTTATCCTTATTATTTTGATGCGGTAATTAACGAAGCCACGAATAAATATCATTTGAAGTTACAAGATATTATGAAAAATGGCTATAAGATTTATACTTATCTCGATCCAAATTACCAACGCCAAATGCAGTCGGTTTATGAAGAAGATAGTTATTTTCCAGAAAATGCCGCGGATGGTACGATGGTTCAGTCAGCATCTGTGGCGATTAATCCTGATAATGGTGGGGTAGAAGCAGTTGTTGGACGTAGAGGAGAGTACACCTTTTTGGGCTATAACTTTGCGACCCAAATGAAACGCTCGCCTGGTTCGACGATAAAACCATTAAGTGTCTATGCAGCGGCTTTAGAATCAGGGTACCATCCTGACAGTCTCTTAAAAGATGAACCTTTAGACTTTTATGAAGCGAAAAACTATGATGGCACCTACGCTGGAGAAGTTCCAATGTATCAAGCTGTAGCCCAAAGTTTGAATTTACCAGCTGTTTGGTTATTACATGAAATCGGCTTAGATAAAGGATTCAAAAAAGCGAAGGAATTTGGACTATCATTGGACGATAAAGACCGCTACTGGGGCTTGGCTTTAGGTGGCTTGCGTTATGGAGAGAGTCCGCTAACGATGGCTAGTGCTTATGCGACCTTTGCAAATGGGGGAACGTATTATGAAAGTCACTTTATCGCGAAAATTATCGATGCGACAGGTGCCGTCATTGTGGATAATACGGGTAAGAAAGGCTCACGAGTGATTTCAGAAAGTACAGCCAATGAAATGACGAGTATGTTGTTAGGTGTCTTTTCTAATGGTACGGCCGTTAATGCACAACCTTATAATTATCAAGTAGCGGGCAAAACCGGAACAACGGAAACAAATTTTGATGCTAGCAAAGTCAATGACCAATGGATTGTCGGTTACACGCCTGATGTGGTGATTTCGACATGGTTGGGTTATGAAAAAACGACTACACAGCACTATCTAACTTCAACGAGTGGTCAAGGTGTAGGCCAAGTCTTTAAAGCTCAAGCCCAAGGAATTTTACCTTATACGAAAAATACTGCCTTTCCAGTGGTCGATGCCTATCAGACAGGTGGTAAAGTGATGAGTCCCGAAGAAGCACAAGACGCGAACCAACCATCTGTGAAAAAACAAGTTGATGATTTTGCTGCTCAAGCCAAAGAAGGGCTGGAAACATTTGGTCAGAAAGTCAAAGAAGGCTTTAATAACCTATTTGGTGGCTTGGTAGAAAAAATTCAAGGGAACAATTAAAATTCCTTCGTGCCTAATTGCTGTGGATGTGTTACAATGAAAACGGAATTAAAAAACATTGGAGGATAAAAGATGATTAATATTTACGATACAGCGAATCAATTAGAACGTGAAATTCGCCAAACAGAACAATTTAAAGCATTGGAGCAAGCAGTTAAAGCTTTAAAAGAAAATAAAGCGTCTTATGATTTATTCAAAGAGTTCCAAGCCTTCCAACAATCGATGCAACAAAAAATGATGGCTGGTGAAGAATTATCAGATGCCGATGCACACAAAGCTGAAGATTTAACGACTAAGATGCAAGGCGATTCATTGGTTTCAGATGTTATGATGAAAGAACAAGCTTTTAGCCAATTAATCAATGAATTAAACCGCATCGTCTTAAAACCAGTGAATGATTTATATCAATAAAATATTTTCCCACTAAAAAGAGCTAGCTGCCACGCTTAGTCTAATTTTAGTGGGATTTTTGTATTCGGAGGAGGTTGTTTTATGTCGAAAGTGGATTTAGATGTATTATTTGTTTCACCATTGGGATGGAGTCGACATATTTGGGATAAAATTTGCCCATTGTTTGAGGAAAAAGAAGTGGCCTTTTTAGAGTTTTTGGATCATTCTTATGAACAAATGAATCTAGAAAAAATTGAAGAAAAACTATCCTATGAATTGTGTCGTTTGAAGACTGATGGAATAGTGGTCGCTGCTTCTTTTGGGGTAGTGGTGGTAGGCCATTATTTGAGTATACATAATCATCAGTGTCATCAGCTTATATTAATTGACGGATTTGAAACATTGCCAACGAATGACGAACTTAATCAATTAGCCGATCAATTACCAACAAACCAATATGCCACATTGCAAGATTACTATAATAGTATGCTTGAGGAAAATGAACAACAGGATATGAAGTTATTAGAAATTTTGAACCATAACTTGTCTTTTTATCAAGAAAGGTATCATACGAAATTAAGTAATGAGAATATGATTTCTTATCTTCGTTGCTATTCGAATTATTCAGTAAAAAATACTTTGACTAAAATAAGGCAGCAAGTGAATCAACTTATAGTATATTCTAGTATAGCATTACCAATACCTCATGAAAAAATTACGCCAGAAAATCATTTGCTTATGTTAACTAATCCAGAAATATTAGCTAACCAAATAGCCAATCTTTAAGAATATCTAAAATCGATTACTCAAATATTTATACTAGATAATTGGTGTTATATAATTCTTTTGTGAATCATTTAATTAATGCTAACAAGTTTGGTTAGCGGGTTGTTTTTGGAGGCGATATGATGTCTGATTTAAAATGGTATGCTGGTGGTGCAGAACGTAAGAAAGAAGCGATGAAATTAATCGAAAGCTTGATGGCAGAGTTACCGAATGAAGCCCATTTAGAGCCTTTGCGTAAGATGTTAGTGAGCTATCATGAAGAGTTGATGAAAGAACAGTCAGCTATTCCTTATATCTTAAGTCGTTTCAACATTGAAGTTTCGAAGGTTTTGCTTGATCTTGGCATTACATTAGCAGAAAAACCAGCGGAACAATTGAAAGAATTAAGTCAATTATCAAATATTCGTTATGGTTATTAAAAACTTCTCGGCAGATGTGTTTTACATGTCTGTCGAGATTTTTTGCATAGATAGGTAATAAATTGATCCATTTAGGTTAAAAATAAGCGGAAACGAAAAGAATCATTTATAATGGTGGCAGGAACTTTAGAAATAGTTGTTATAGGGAGGAATTTATGATTGAAATCTTAACGTTTCTTGTACTATCTGTGGTTTTCGAGTTTATTTGGATCAATGCTTTTTATGGCATTTCAAAAGTAAGATTTTCTAATAAAACACTTTTTCAAATCTTGATTATCTATATGGTGATGATGCTAAGTTTAACGGAAATATCAATACTATTCAATATCGGATATATCCAACTTTTAGGAATATGTACTTTCCCAATGATTACCTTTATTTTTCAATTCAAGAGTGCATATCGTAGAATACATCATGTCTCTTTTAAATTTTTTTACAGCTTCTATAGTTTTACGCTAGCTTTTTTACTCTTTTGGCTTTATAGCTGGGCGGTAAATACCGTTTTGGATAGTCTACACTTAAGTTTTGACTTTACTTATATACGAGCGCTCACCATTTCGCTGCTCAGTAGTGTATTAACTGTTTTGACACATTATTGGATTATTTTAGTCACTCCTACAAAAATTTATGTGTCGCATCCAATCATTCGAAAAAATATCAAAGAAGTAAATATTTTTCTACTCATTGTTTATCTAGCTGTCACCTTTGCCTACATGAATGAAGTCTATATTGCTAAAGATGGAATTAGTGAACCGGTGAAATACATGATGTTTCTTTTTGTTTCAATTTTGATTATCTTATTTTTCTATTTAACATTTAAATCTCAGCTTGCTGCAAAAGAAGAAATTAATCAGTTGCAGAAAACTCAGTTGGATAATTTAGCGGTTTATACAGAAGAAATTGAAAAAATGTATCAAACACTGCGAGGCTTTAGACATGATTATCAGAACGTATTATTGAGTTTGCAAGAAAGTATTGATAGTGAGGATATTGAGCAGATTAAGCAAGTCTATCATGATATTTTAGCTTCAGCAGATGTTCGTTTAGTCAGACAGATTGAGTCTACTAATGTCAATGAATTGGCGAATATTCATGATTCTGCAGTTAAGAGTGTAATGTTTTGGAAGATTACACAAGCAAGAGATCGTAAAGTGGCTGTTGATGTTGAAATTAAGGAAGAACTCCCTCAATTATGGATGTCTAGTTTGCATTTTATTCGCATTTTTTCAATTTTAATGGATAATGCGATAGAAGAAGCGAAACGCACAGATACACCCAAAATTTCTATTGCCCTATTTGTAAATCAGGGAGACATTATTTTTACCCTTAGCAATAGCACTTTGCTTGATTCAATTCATTTTAATCTATTACAGAAGCCAGGTTATACAACTAAAGGAAGAAATAGAGGAATTGGGTTGAGTAATGTCAATGAAATTTTAAGTCAATATAGCAATTGTTATCTCGAAACAGAGTTAGAGAACCGCATATTTACACAAAGATTAGTGATGGAAGGAATAGAAGAAGATTGAAAGTATTCGTATTAGAGGATAATCTGATGCAGCGCCAACGTTTAGTACGTATTATTGAAGCATATGCGCAACAAAAGAAGATGAATATTGAGGTCCTAGATACAGCTAAAGTGAGTGAATTAATCCAGAATATCGAATCTGAAAGTTTTGATCAGCTTTATTTCTTGGATATCGATATCAAAAATGAAAGCAAAAAAGGTTTAGAAATTGCTCAAGAGATAAGAAAGCTAGATAATCGCGGTACAATTGTATTTGTGACTACCCATTCTGAATTCGCTCCAATTACCTATAAGTACAAAGTGAGTGCGTTAGATTTCATTGATAAGAGTGATCCTGAAATGATTCAAAGAGTAGAGGAAGCTTTACAATACGTTTATGAAAAGTATGATATGTCTGATGCTGAAGATGATTTTATCCTAGAATTACCCAAGAGAACGATTAGGCTCCCGTTTAATGATATCTATTTTTTTGAAACAATCGCAAATCATAGAATTAAGCTGATTTCTAAAAATAGAATATTAGAATTTTATGGTAGTTTAAAAGAGATTGAAAAAATGGATGAGCGGTTGTTTAGGTGTCATAATAGTGTGTTAATTAATTTGAATAATGTAATCGAGGTTAGTCGTCAGGATGGCTGTGCGTATTTTGAAAATGGTATTTCTTGTCCAGTAGCGAGGAAAAATTTTAGAAGTTTACGTGAAAAAATAAAATAGAATATGATTTCCTATATTTAAAGAATTAGATGCTTTAAATATGGGATTTTTTTAATACAACTATCTTATTCATAGTTATAACTATATAAGACTATTTTACACCAGGGTAAATGGGCAATGTAGGGATAAAAATAAACCAGTTAGGTAATTAGTGTATAAAAAATTTAGCTATGGGTTAAATTATAGATATAGTTCGCATAGGGATATCAAAAAATGAAAAGAGGAGTTATGAATTTGCAAAAAGTAAAAAATGTATTATTGATTTTAGGACTGACAATTTTAGTTAGCTTTACTAACTTTGAGGTGTATTTTAATTTAAGTTCCAAAGAATTAGGAAATCAACAGTTTAAATGGTTGGCGATTGATGGTGTATTTGCAATATTGATTGTGTCTTTAACCTATTTGATTTACAAAAGAGTAAGAAAAAAAGATAAAGATGTATTAATTAAAAATAAGCTGTTAATGACACTAGGCTTTACACTTTTAGCAGTAGGAATCAATTATCTATATGGTTTATTTATTGACACGACTGCAAATCAAAATTTGGTTAATGAAATGAGAATGCAAGCACCGATACTAGCTGCTTTTCAAGTTCGATTATTTGCACCGATTATTGAAGAGATGATTTGGCGCGGTATATTCATGAATATATTCTTCATGAAAAACACAGCTATTTCGAAATTTTGTCAGGTATTCACCTCGGGATTATTTTTTGGATTTTTACATACGTACAGTATTAATTTTGAGTTACTGATATATAGTATTATCGGTTGGATTTTAGCGAGTACCTATTATTTTACTAAAGATATTCGTTGCCCGATTATTGTGCATTTAGCTTTAAATAATATGTAAGAATACAAAATCAGCCCTTAGTCCCATGAAGAAAACGCTTATAAATGTTATGATTATATCAGTAAGTGAATTTGTTAATAAGTGATAAAGCTAAATTGTCAGAGGGCTTACTAACTATATTACATAACTTATTTAGAAAATGAAGGTGAGATGATTGTTTATGCGAGCAAGGGATAAAACAGGAAAAATAGTTGAAATCTGGCAAATTAGTCGCAAAGGGCCTCAACCAACTTGGGTAAAAGAAGCGTTTGCGAAAAACTATTTGGTTTGGATAGACAACCATCTGCGAATTTTATTGGCAGGTATCTCACCTTCCGTTAGTCAAAATATCAAAGAAGGGGCAACTGGTTCACTTGGCGGTGGTGGATTCTTAGGTTATTCGATGTATACGTTAGGTTTTCCAGGCGATGTCATAGATATAACTAATCGGAAAGTACTCTCCCCAAAACAGTTTGCGAAAAGTTACCAAGTCATTAGCGAGCAGGATATGACCTAAAATATACATGGAATTTTTTAGGTTATTATAAATAGGCATGAGAAAAAATGTTCAAATTGGAGATGTTGTTAGGATGAATGATGTTTTACATGTTCGACAATACAAAATTATTTTGGCTGAAAGTGTTCCAGAATTAGCATTGGCTGAGTTGAGTGAATTTGGTACTTGGTTAAATCCTTTACCTAGACATTATGTACTCATTTTAAAGTCAAATGAATTACCAATTGCTGATCCGGTTGTTTTTGAAAAAGAATTTAAAGCAAAAACCGCTCTTAGCGATAAGGATGTAACGATTGAAGCAACGTTTGGTCCGTTCACTTTGCAAAGAGCAGCGGATACAAAATGGTTCTAATATTGAAAGAAGGCATGAAAAATGTTTGAAACGATTGCAGGGATTGTATTATTGTTATTAGGCTGTTATCAACTATATGCAACACGAAATGTATTTGTTTACACGAAAAAGCATGGGAATAAAAGCACCTCAGCTTTCCTACCACTTGGTTTATACAGTGGCGGTTTGATGGGCATTGTTTTTCTTTGCTTTGGTGTTGCGCTTACTTTCCATTTAATTTAACAAAAGTAAAAACATATCTTTGCTGTTTAAAGATGCAGTAGAGATATGTTTTTTTGTACAAATTTGAGAGTAAATAATAGGAAATAAACAAAAATAACCTTCATAGTTAAAATTGTTTATTCGCTTCAATCCCATCATATAAATGAATTAATACTGTCTCCAAAGTTGGTTCATCTATTTGTAAGCTGAGCACTTCATTATTTTTCATTAATTCATCTATTAAATCTACTAAGTTATCTTCTTTTGTTAATCTTACTTTATATTTATTATTATTTAGTCTATCTACCGAATAATGTTTCGATATAACCATCTGAGTTTCTTCACATATTTCAATGGTAACCTCTTGAGTTTGTCCAGAATCATTAATTAAATTTTTTAAAGAACCATCATAGAATAGTTCACCTTTATTGATAATCAACACTCTATCAACCAGTTTTTCTATATCCGATAAATCATGTGAAGTAATAAAAATTGTAGTTCCAAATTCTTTATTAATAGATTTTATAACTTTATGTATATTTTCTTTTGCTTTTATATCTAAACCAATAGTTGGTTCATCTAAAAAAACTAAAGACGGTCTATGAAGAAAAGTTGCTAGTAGTTCACACTTTGTTTTTTGACCTAGACTAAGATGCCTAACAGGTATTTTTTCGATACCATTCATATTTAATAATTCAGATAACTGATTAAATGTATCCCAAAATTGTTCTTTGGGTATGTTATAAATCTGTTTTAACATAAAATAAGTATCCATTGCAGGAAGATCCCACTCCAATTGTGATCTTTGTCCAAACATGACCCCAATATTTTTGACATAATGTTTTCTGTTTTTGTATGGTTCAACCCCGTCGACTTTGACGATTCCATTATCTGGTTTTAAAATCCCTGATAGAATTTTAATAGTTGTACTTTTTCCGGCACCATTTAATCCTAAATACCCTACTATTTCGCCTTTTTCCAATTCAAAAGAAATATTTTTAAGTGCTTGTACTTTATCAACTTTCCCCCTATTTTTTCTAATAAATGTTTTATTTAGATTATTTACATAGATATGTCCCATAATTCATTTACCTTTCTAATTTCCTGAAGATGAGTATTTACGTTCTAGATGCTTGAATAATATTATCGATATAACATAAAATAATATTCCTACAATAGGACTGATGGCAAGTATTAAGGACGCGCCTTCTGATTTCTTTAACGTGAAAATTACTGGATAATAAGAAATCAATGATACAGGTAAAATATAGGTAAAGAAGTTTTGAATCGCTTTTGGAAATGAATCCTTAGGGTACTGCATCATTGAAACACTTCCTTGAACAAAAATACTTGTAAACTCCATAAATTGATTAAATATAAAAGTTAAGGAGGCAACTAACACATATATTCCACCATACAAAAAACATCCACACACAGTAACAAAAGGTATATAAAAAAACAATAAGTACCAGTTATCAGGAGAAATATTGGTGACTATTCCAAAAATAAGAACGAGTAATGCAATTGCTAATCGGCCAAACCTGATAGGCTGGAAATTAAAGGCTGAAATTTGTAAAATAGTCGAATAGGGACGTAATAAATATCTATCATATTCTCCTCCTCGAATAAGACTTTCCATATTTGTCTCAAATCCTCTGAAAAAAACTTCTGCAAAAGAAAATGAAAAATTAACAATTCCATATATTAAAAAAGTTTCTGATACTGACCATTTATTCAATGAACCAAAAGTATGAAATAGAGCAATCATCCCTAATAGTTCAAAAAACATAACGAGAATTTGATTTAAAATACCAACAATAAAATCTACTTTATACTGTAAATAGGCCTTAAATATTAATTTAACAATTGTAAAATATTTCATAATTTATAATTACCCTCCATTTAGCTCGATTTTTCCTTCAATATCTTTATAAATTATGTAATTAATTGTGTAAAAAATAATTATCCACATTATCTGTATAAAGATTCCAACAATTCCTGTATTCATATCGTATACTCCATTAAAAATTTGTGCAGGTAGGTCAACAATGTATTTAAATGGCTGAAGGTTCAAACCACCTAAAATCCATTTTGGAAAGAAGCTTAATGGAATAACCATTCCAGAAAGTATATATGCGACAGAACCTATTGTACTTACAAAATTTGTAATAGAAGTAAAATAAAAAGCTAAACAATACATAGAAGTTGTTATAAGTGTACTTAGTTGAATAGCAAGGAAAATAGCGACAATAAAAAGTAAAAAATGCATTGTATTAGGTAAATTTAGCTCTAGGCCCATATTTGGAAAAAGAAGGGATAGTATCAAGGATAGCAAAAAAATCGGTATTCCACGTGAGAGCATTCCTACCAATTTCCAAGATAGTGTTTTTGAAAAAATAAGATTAAAAATACTTGTTGGCTTTATAAGGTCTAGCGCGATAGTTCCTTTTCTGATACTATCAAAATCTGCTCTATTAACCGTCCAAGGTACAATCCCAAATAATATTTGCGTTAACCAAATATACGTTGTTGTTTGAAATTCGTTCATTGGCGAGGATTGTACATTGCTACCAACAAATGCAATTAAGACATAATTTTTAAAAATTGCAAAAAATGTTTGAGTTATAATTCCCGAAATAATAGTAATCTTATACATTCTTGCAAGCTTAATTTGCTTTATAATTTGACTTATTAAAATCAAAAGTTTTTTCTCCTAACGTAATTTTTTACAAAACACATTTTTTCCATTTATCTAACATACTTTTATCATTAATTATAGAAATGAGGTAATTGACGTTCTTCAATCATATCAGAATACAACATTTATTTCTATCATCTAAATGCATATTTTTTTTCAGCGGATAGAAGACATTGCTTTCAGATAAAATTTTATGAGATTTCTTGCTTTAAATATGAGTATGTGATTAATCATTTTTACAAACTCAGTCAAGATATTTTCAGTTAAATGTTATAGCTACTTTAAATTATTGTGATTTAGAGTAGTTTTTTTGTATCTAAAATAGCGAACAAATTTTCGTTTAAAATGTGACTTTTGCTATTATTAATGGTACAATGAAAGAAAAAATTGAAGGAAAAAGAAGAATGGTTCGTTTTTTACATTGTGCGGATTTGCATTTGGATCGTAGCTTTGAAGGAATGCCACAATTGAGCAAATGGCAGCAATCGTTACTTACAGTGAATCAAGAAGTGTGGCAAAGAATAGTTGATTTAGCGATTGAAAAGCAAGTGGATTTTGTTCTTTTAGCAGGAGATACGTTCCATCAGAATCAGCCAAGTTTATATATTCAAAATATTTTTTGTCAGGCGCTGCAACGACTTGAAAAAGAAGGAATTGCGGTCGTGATGTGTTTTGGCAATCATGATTATTACACCCCACAGCGTTATTGGTTTGACTTTCCGGAAAATGTTCATTTATTTACCGAAGAAGCAGTCTCGACTATGACGTTGACAACCAAGTCAAATGAACGTGTGGCTTTTAGTGGCTTTAGTTATTGTCAGCCGTGGATTGAAGCAAGAAAGGATGTCGAGTTTCCGTATAAAGCGGTGGATTGTGATTATCATATTGGCCTTTATCACGGACAACAGGCAGGCAAATATGCACCTTTTCAAATTTCGGAATTAGTAAGTAAGGGCTATGATTATTGGGCATTGGGGCATATTCATGTACCGGCGATTTTAAATGAGCAGCCGGCCATCGTGTATCCAGGTACGCCACAAGGACATACGAAAAAAGAAGTAGCTACAGGTGTGATGTTAGTCGAATTAACGCCTCAAAGTTGTCATTTCACGCCCGCTCATGTTGCGAGTCTTCGTTTTGGTCAAGTGGATTATCCTATGCCTGTTCAAAGTCAACGTACCCAAGTGTTGGCTGATTTAATGGCAAAACTTTCAGCAGTATCACCAGGCTTTTATCAACTTCATTGGCAGCATTTATCAGAGCAACAGTTACTAGAATATTCAGCTGCCACTCGCTTGGAAATACTAGATTATTTAAATGCGCAATTACAGCGTGCCCAAAAATATGTCTTTGTTTATGAAATAGTAATCGACCATGAAGAACAAAAGACGAGTCCTGCTATTTTGCCTTCTATGCTTTCAAGTCAAGCCTTTGCCTCAGAAGTCTTGGCGAAACAGTTAACGGAGGAATTAGCGAAAAACGGGCTATTAGGTTTTGTTTCTTTAGAAGAATTGATTCCAGAAGTGATGAGACAGGCACAAGAAAATTTAGGTTATGGAGCAGAAGAAAAGGAATAACAGATGAAACTATTAAAAGCAGAAATTACGGAATTTGGTAAATATCGTCAGTTTAGCTTTGACTTTACAGGAGGCAATCAGTTAATTTTTGGCGCAAATGAAGCTGGAAAATCTACTCTTTATCATTTCATCAAGGCGATGTTATTTGGCTTTCCTAAAAAACAGAAAAGAAAGCGCGATTATGAGACCGACCACGCCTATTATGGGGGCGCGTTGGAAATTGAAATCGATGGCGAAGTTTTGCGGATTGAGCGGATGAAACACCTCAATAAAGGCAAAGCAACGGTGATTATTGGGGATGAAATTTTTCCCGAAAGTTATCTACAAAAGCGTTTATCCCCTTTAGATAGTCAATTATTTGAACAAGTCTTTACGTTTGCTCAAGAACAGTTGCAGCAAATCACGCAATTAGATGAAAAACATTTGCAGTCTGCTCTGTTATCATTGGGCATTACTGGTAGTCAGCAATTATTTCTACAGGCCGAACAAGAAGAAAAAGAGCGGAATAAAATCTTTACTTCAAGAGGACGGGTCTTGCCATTGAACCAAAAACTGGCGGAGTATCAAGCGTTGCAGGCAAATATTTATACTTTAGCCGAGAAACAAAAAGAGTTAGCCGCCCAGTCTCAGCAGCTACAATCGTTGAAAAATGCGCAAAAAGATTTACAAAAACAATGGCTGTCTGTACAAAAACAAGCCCAAAAAATCAAACAACAACAAACACATTTTGCCCTATTTGAAGAATACCAATCTTTGCAGCAAAAGGATTTACAGTTAGCTGATGCTGCAGATGTCCAAGTGTTACAGCAATTTATGCAGCAAAGTCAACAGTTGAGTCAAGATATTCAAGTCTTGGAAAGTCGCTTGTCACAACTCGAGCAAAAGCAATTATCTAAACGCTATTTATTTTATTTAGATCATGAAGAACAAATCAGTCAATTATTGCAAAGTGAAGGGACGCTTTATCAAGATATTCAGGCGCATAAACAAATCACGCAGCAATTAGCGCAACTTCCTGATAACACACAAGATCAGGAAACAGTCTCGCAAGAATTTGTTGCCCAGTATACGCAAATCCAGACGCAACTAGCAACCTTGACAAGCCAACTTACTCATGCGCAACACAACCAACAAGTCGCTGAAGAAAAATTAAATCAGTTCGAGCAGCAACACCCTGAACTATTTGCCCAAACAAAAGCGACAAACAGTCCTAAACCATTGATCATTACGGGAATAGTGGGGGGATTGCTCAGTTTATTGCTTATGAAATTCTCGCCTTTATTTGGTGGATTAGTCTTTGTATTGACGATTTTATTAGCTGGATTTCTTTATTTACGGGTTTATCGTGCTTCAGATAGTGAACCAATCAAGCAGCAGTGGCGCCTTTATTTACAAGATTTAGATGAGAAAAATCAAGTTTATCAAAATCTTTTGGATGAACAGAGGACCCTACAAGATCAGTTCCAAGCGCTACGCAGTCAATTACCGCTAGATTTACAGCATTTAGATCATGTTTCTTTCATTCAAGAGTTAGCTAAGCGGGATCAAGCAGCTCAGATCAGTAAAAATGCACAACAACAGCGACAAATGTTAAATGCTAAATTGGCGCAACTTGATCAAAATATGGCCCAATTTCGGCACACAGCGGACTTTTTATATGAGTGGTTACCAATTGCTCATTTGACGATAGCAGAACAGTTAGGACAAATCCGTCAATTTAAAGAAGAAATGCAGCAGGAAAAAATGGCACGCGCGGCTCATCCAGTGACGCAAATCATGGAACAAATCAGTCAAAAACGACAAGCGCAGCAAGATTTGCTAAAACAAAATCAGACTTTATTGGCTAAATATCAAATCCAACAGGTATCTGATCTACCGTTATGGTTTAGGCAAATGCAAGAACGAGCAAGCCAAGTAAAACGCAAAACAGAATTAGCGCAAATGTTAAAAGACTTGTATCCAGATGATATGACAAAAGCGCAGTTAGCAAGTCAAGAACAAGAAATTTTAAGGCAAGAAACACAGCTACAAGTGCAAAAGGATCAAAATTTGACGCAAATCAAACAAATTGAAGTTAGTCTTGCCCAACAGATGAAAGACTTAACCTTGCCAGAACTCTATCAAAAAGAAGAACAATTAAAGGCGGAAATTCAAGAACTCATCTATGAATGGAGTGTGCACTTTGTCATTGAAAAGCAACTTCAATTCCTGGCTGATCAACTTTCTGAATCACAGCTCCCCTATTTATTCGAACAATCGGGGCATTTTATGCAAATCTTAACTAATCAACGTTATGATAAAATTCAGATGAAAGAAAATGAGTTGTTTGTCAATCAACAGTCTATCTATCAGCTTTCTACCGGGACTAAAGACCAATTGATTATGGCCTTGCGATTTGCTTATTTGGCGATGCAACAAAAAAATATTAGTCCAGTGGTGATTGATGATGGGTGGCTACATTATGATAGTCAGCGCAAACGGTCTTTGGCGCAACTTTTAGCAGCATTTGCGAAAGATTATCAAGTGATTTGTTTATCTTCAGACCGAGAAATGGTAAGCTATTATCAAGAACTTCATCAAGTAGTCAAACCATTATCTTAAGAAAGAAGGAATGTGCAGATGAAAAAAATCAAAGAATATCAAGTCGATGAAGAAATGCAACTCTTTGCTTTGATTAAAAATGCCGATGTGCGGATGGCGAAAAATGGCAAGAAATTTATTGCTTTTACGTTCCAAGATACATCCGGCACGATTGATGGCAAGTTTTGGGATGCCTCTGAAGAAGAAATTGTCCGTTTTGAAGCAGGTAGAGTGGTCTTTTTAAACGGCAAGCGCGAAATTTATAATGGCAATCCTCAGGTGAAAATTTTACATTTACGCTTGGCTAAGTTAGAAGAGCCTAGTGATCCTAATCTTTATATGGAACGCGCACCGATGAAAAGGGAGGCAATGGAAGATTACGTCGGCAAAACGATTTTTGAAATTTTAAATCCAAGTTGGAATCGGATTGTCCGCCATCTTTTAAGTAAGTACAAGAAAGCTTTCTTTGAATTTCCGGCTGCGAAGAAAAATCATCATGCCTTTTCAGGAGGACTCGCTTACCATACCGTAACGATGCTAAAAATTGGGCATTCACTCGTTGATATTTATCCTGAATTAAATGCTTCACTGCTATATGCCGGAATTATTTTGCATGATTTAGGTAAAGTATTGGAATTAAGTGGAGCGATGACGACAGAATATACGGTGGCTGGTAATTTGATTGGGCATTTAGTTTTAATCGATGAAGAAATCACCCAAGCATGTATGGAATTAAAACTAGATCCAAATAAAGAAGAAATCGTCCTTTTACGTCATATGGTTTTAAGTCATCATGGGTTATTAGAATATGGTTCTCCAGTACGCCCAAGAATTATGGAGGCCGAAATTTTACATCAAATTGATAATATTGATGCTTCGATGCAAATGATGCTAACTTCGATTCGTCAAACAACACCAGGTGAATACACGGATCGTATTTTTGGCATGGATAATCGTAGTTTTTATGTACCAAACTTAAACTAATCATTAAGAAAAGCTTATTTTTGAAATTTTTATGAAATATGTTTTTAAAAGTCTATTATTTTGGTGGATTTGTGGTATAGTAAAACTTGTGAACTCGAAAAAGAATTTAGGAGTGTTAATTTAGTTATGAAGAAAAAAGCATTATTAGCTACTTTGGCGGCTGTTTCTGTTTTAGGTTTAGCAGCTTGTTCCAAAGACTCTGATCAAACTATCGCCTCAATGAAAGGCCAAACGATTACTGTTCAAGATTTCTACAATGAAATTAAATCAAATTCTACTAGCCAAAGCGTGGTTCGTAGCATGATTATTTATGATGTATTTGACAAAGCATATGGCGATAAAGTAACCGATAAACAAGTCGATGCAAAATACAAAGAACAAGCGAAACAATATGGTGATAGCTTTGAATCTCAATTAAAAGCTGCTGGCTATACAAAAGAAAGCTTCAAGAAAACCATTCGTCAACAATTAGCTTTGGACGCTGGTTTGAAAGCACACGTGAAATTAACCGATGCAGATTATAAGACTGCTTGGGATTCATTCCATCCAGAAGTCACTGCACAATTCATCCAAGTTTCAAGTGAAGATGAAGCGAAACAAGTGATTGAAGAAGCGAAGAAAGAGGGCGCAGACTTTGCAAAAATTGCGAAAGATAAATCAATCGCAACAAGCAATAAAGGCAAAGATGTGAAATTTGATTCTACAAGTTCAGATGTACCTACAGAAGTGAAATCAGCTGCCTTTGCGTTAAAAGATGGCGAAATTTCAGCTGAACCAATCGCGGTAACTGATGCATCTACTTATCAAACTTCTTACTATGTCGTTAAAATGGTGAAAAACCAAGCAAAAGGCAACGACATGGATAAATACAAAAAGACTTTGAAGAAGATTGCTACTGATAATAAATTAAATGATTCTACCTTCGTGACAAAAACAATTGGTGAAGAATTGAAGAAAGCCAATGTGAAGATTAAAGATAAAACTTTCGCGGATGTATTATCTACTTACATTGATGCAACGAAGACAAGTTCATCATCAAAGACTAAATCTTCAAAATCAGAAACAAAAGAATCATCAAGTTCAAGTAAAGAAGAAACAAAAGAATCTTCTACTTCAACTTCAGAATCTAAATAATCGATGAATAAAGGCTACCTAGTGCTGTGATTGGCATTAGGTGGCTTTTTTTTGTGATAAAAGAATTGAAATTTGCATTACAATGTAATACAATTATTGTAGAGAACTTTAAGGAGGGGCATATTATGAGTGTAACGACGATTCGATTAAACGAGCAAGAAGAAAAAATGTTTCAAAGCTATGCGGAATTAACTGGATTACCTTTATCAACTCTTATGAAGCAAGCTTTAACAGAAAAGATTGAAGATTTCTTAGATTTACAGGCTGGTATTGAAGCTCTTCAAAATATAACTGGAGAATCGATTTCTCTTCAAGATATGATGAGAGATGAAGGATTATGAAATATCATGTTGAGTTCGAAAAGAAAGCTTATAAAGAATTTTTAAAACTGGATACACCAATTCGTAAGCAGATTTTACTGTGGTTGAACAAAAATATTGAAGGTTGTGAAAATCCTAGATGGACAGGCAAAGCATTAACCGCAGACAAATCTGGCTTATGGCGTTATAGAATTGGAAAATATCGTCTTATTTGTGATATTAGAGATAGTCAAGCGATTGTACTTGTAATCAAATCTGGTAAAAGAGAAACAATCTATGAAATATAATATTTTCACTCATCTTGTGTAATGAATAAAACACAAGATGAGTTTTTTTGTGATAAAAGAATTGTATCGGGTGCAAGTTATATGAAATTCTTATGATGAGTTATAGTTTTTTAGTATATTCTAATGGCTTGATATAAATAGTGGCTATTGTTTATAATTTAGGCACAAATTCAACAAAAGAGGTGTTTCAATGAAAAAGTGGTTAAAATATAGCATCGCATTTCTAGCAGTGGGGACGTTATTAGCAGGATGCGGACAAGAGAAAACAAATGAATCAAGTAAAAAGGCAGATACACCAAAAATCGAACAAAAAATAGCCGTTAGTTTACCAGCACAACTGTCAACAATAGATACGACACAAACAACAGATAAAGTCACATTTACCGTTGTGCAACATATTTTTGAAGGACTTTATCGTTTGGATGATGATTCTAAGGTTGTTCCTGGCTTGGCAAAAAGTGTCGATATTAGTGAAGATGGTAAAACCTATACTTTCCATCTTCGTGATGATGCCAAATGGAGCGATGGCACACCAATTACAGCCGGTGATTTCTTGTTTGCTTGGAAACGTTTGGTTAATCCAACGACTCAAGGACCAAACGCTTATTGGTTAGATAATGTAGTCAACAGTAAAGAAATCCGTAATGGTAAGAAAGATATTGATACAATTGGCTTAAAAGCAGTGGATGATCAAACCTTTGAAGTGCAATTGATTAATCCACAACCATCCTTTCTTTCTGTGATTTCAATTGGTTGGTTAGCACCTCAAAATGAAAAATATGTTACAGCAAAAGGCGATAAATATGCGACAACCAGTGAAGATGCGATTTATTCTGGTCCATTCGTCTTAAAAAATTGGAAACAAACTTCAGATACTTGGGAGTTAGCACCAAATCCTTATTACTATGATAAGAAAAAAGTGAAATTAACCCAAGTCGATGGTTCAACGATTAAAGAAGATAATACAGGGATTAACCTTTACCAAACAGGTGATTTAGATTTAACCAAGATTTCTGGTCAGTTCGTTCAACAATATAAAAACGATAAAGCAAAATATTCTGAACTTGAAGTGGTGAATTATTACTTAGACTTAAATAAAAAAGCCAATACGCCACTAGCCAATGTCGAATTACGTAAGGCGATTGCTCAAGCAGTGGATCGAGAAAGTTTAGCGAAAAAAGTCTTAAATGATGGTTCAAAAGCATTAAGTGGTCTTGTACCAGCGAACCTTTACCAAAACAAAAAAGGTGAAGATTTTAGAAAATACAGTGGCAACTATAATGAGTACGATGTCAAAGTAGCCAAAGAACATTTTGAAAAAGCGAAGAAAGACTTAGGCGATGAGATCAAGATTACTTTATTAGTCGCTGATACAGAAAATAGTAAAAAAATCGCGGAATTTGTGCAAAATCAATTAGAAACGCACTTAAAAGGCTTGAAGATTGAAGTAACGCCACAACCAGCAAATAATGTGAACCAAGCTCGTCGTGATAAGAATTATGAAATGACTTTATCTGGTTGGATTGCTGGAAGTAATGATTTGAATTCTTACTTTAACTTGTTCCAAAGCACTTCTGCGTATAACTTTGGTAGCTACAATAATGCAAAATATGATGAATTATTAGAAAAAGCAAGTACGACCGATGCCAATGATGAAGCAGCTTTTTATCAAGATTATAAAGCAGCCGAAGAAATTCTCTTAACGCAAGATGCGGCTCAAGTGCCATTAGTCCAAACAGCGGCTAACTATTTAATTAATCCTAAGGTGAAACATATCGTCTTCCACACATATGGCGATTACTATAATTTACGTGAAGCTTATGTCACGAAGTAGGTGAACAGTTTGCAAGAATTATTATCCGATTTTTTATCGTTTGTTAAGATTAATACACGCTCAGACGAAAAATCACAAACCATTCCAACAACACCAGGCCAAAAAGAATTAGCCCTGTTGTTAAAGCGGAAATTGGAGGATTTAGGGTTAAGTCAGGTGCAATTTTTAGATGAGTGTGCCTTTACGATTGGTTGTTTAAAGGGGAATGTAGCGAATAAGGCAATTGGTTTTATCGCACATGTGGATACGGCGGATTACAATGCAGAAAATATCCAGCCACAAGTATTTGAAAATTATGACGGCAGTGATTTGCTATTAAATGCCGAACACCAAATTTATTTACGTGTAGCAGATTCCCCTAATTTAACAGATTATCTAGGAGAAACCCTGATTACGACAGATGGTTTGACACTTTTAGGGGCGGATGATAAAGCGGGAATTGCAGAAATTTTTGCTATGCTACGTTTTTATGTGGCGCATCCTGAAGTGACACGTCCAGATATTTGGGTTGCTTTTGGTCCTGATGAAGAAATTGGTCGTGGGGCAGATCGTTTCCCAGTCGATCAATTTCCAGTAGACTTTGCGTATACCATTGATAGTGGCCGGGTTGGACATTTCGAATATGAGACTTTTAATGCCGCCAAATTAGACCTAGAGATTAAAGGCATCAGTGTTCATCCTGGGACTGCCTATCAACAAATGGTCAATGCTTTAAAACTAGCGCTAGAAATTGATGCGGCCTTACCTCAAGAAGCTGTCCCTGAAAAGACACGCGGCTATGAAGGCTTTTATCTCTTACATGATTTAAATGGCACGATTGCACATGCGACGGCAAACTATATTATTCGCGACCATGACCAACAAGCTTTTGCCGATAAGAAAGCCTACTTGGTGGAAGTGATAGAAAAGATTAACGCCCGCTATTCGTATGATCCAATCAGTTATCAGCTGACAGACCAATATTATAATATGCGTCCGATTGTGGAAAAATGTCCTGCGTCGATTGATTTGGCGATAGAGGCGATGAAAAATTTAGAGATAGAACCAATTATCGAACCTTTCCGTGGCGGTACGGATGGCTCTAAGATTTCTTATTTAGGAATTCCAACGCCGAATATCTTTACTGGTGGCGAGAATTTCCATGGCCAGTATGAGTTTATTAGCTTACAAGCGATGGAAAAAGCCGCCCAAACATTAATTGAAATTGTCCGTCTTTACGGCAAAAAATAAAATGAAACAGGAACGCCCACTAGCTATTAGTCATTGAATAGTTAGTGGGCGTATTTTTATAGTTTATTCTTTTACTTCGAGGTGCGATTGTAATGTTTCTAGCTGTTCTTTGATTCTAGCAAGACGAGGCTGAACTTGGAATTCAAAGGCAGCTAAATCTTTTTCAATTCCTTCTTTGAAAGCTGGGATGGTTTGGTCCATGGTTTCTTGTAAGATGATTTGATTTTCTTGCACGCATTGATAACTTGTAGTCACCTCATTGATTTTAGACATAGATTCATCCACGGTTTCTTTGATCGCCTCTCGATTTTCCTTACCACTTTTTTCCGTTGTTAGTAAAGTCACGATACCACCAACTGCTGAACCAAAAAGTAATCCCTTTAAAAATCCTTTCACTGCACTCATCCTTTCCTAGATAATTAATGCTAGCTGATCAAGTCGATTTACAACCTTTTATTCACGGTGTTCAGCAGCTAGACATTGTGAAATTCGCCCTCCCGCTTGCGAAAATCTCCTTTCATCCGATTTTCTCAGTGGCAGGTGAACACACGAATTTCTTCATGTCTGGGCGAGCTGCTTCACAACCTTATTTGACGGTGTTCGAAGGGGAGCTACATCGCATCTAAGCCGGCCTGCCTAGGAAAATCTAAAAACATAGTGGATTTTCCTGTCATTCCGGACAAACTTAGCTGCTTGTAGCTAATCGACCCTTCTCACAACCTTTTATTCAAAGCTTTCTCTGATTCTTTTGGCGATGGCTTCCATTAGTGTTGGGTTGTATTGGTCTTGGTGGTTGCCAAAGTGCATAGAGAAGTCATCGTGTGGACTAAATCTAGGAATCAAATGAATATGTGAGTGGAAAACAGATTGATAGGCCACTTCACGGTTGTTATTAATAATATTTAATCCTTGCATGTCTGGGTAAGCTTTTTCCAAGGCACGCGCAATTTTAGGGATGCGGGCAAAGACTTGAGAAGCTAATTCTTCATCGTATTCAAAAATATCTTTGGCATGTTTTTTAGGTACCACTAAAGTATGGCCAGGTGTCACTTGGGTAATATCTAAAAAGGCATAAACGACCTCATCTTCATAAATTTTATAGCTAGGAATTTCTCCATCAATGATTTTACAAAAAATGCAATCTTCCATCAGTTTTTCCTCCAATAAATAAACGTTGTGTTGTACTTTTACTTTAACATATTTTAGGTTATTTGGTTAGTCTTTACTTTGAAAATATTGGTGAAATGTCGTGGGTAAAAATGAGAATTAGCAAGCCTTGTTTAATTTTTCAACCATATTCCTTGCGATAAATAAGATTTCTAAGTACAATGAATGAGGAAAGAGAATCAAAGTATAATCTATACAGTTTGATATGTACGAAAATAATAGAATTTAGATGAGTAGTGGTAATTTTTTTGCCAATTGTAATTTAGGAGGACTCGTTTCAATGTCAGTATTTAGTTTTGATCCCAGTAGTCAATTAAGTATTGTGGCTTTGCGTGTCAAAAATCGCGACCAAATGATTGATTTCTACTGCGAGATGTTAGGATTTAAGTTAAAAACCGAAGAAAATGAATTAGCGATTTTAGTAGCCGAAGATGGTAGTCATGAGCGCATTTGGTTAGAAGAAAGCCCACGTGCAACGGAACATTTTGGTGAAGTGAAGCGTCTGAACTACTATAAAGTGGAGGTGCCGACCTTATCTGAGTTTGCGGCAGTATATTCACGATTAGTTCATGCTAAATATCCAGTCATTCAAGCCGAGTTTACACCTGATTTATGTCAGTTTACTATCGTGGATCCTGAAGGCAATCAGTTGGCGATTCGCACACCTGAAACAGTGAGCATTGACGAAACTTCACTATTAACTTCAGCCGATCCAAACAAAAAATTATCAAGTAAAGCACGGATTGCGGCACTTGGTCTTCACGCACACGATGTCCAAGAAGAATGCCAGTTTTTAGCTGATTTACTAGGCTTTGAGTTTGATGAAAATAATATTGCTTTTCAAACCTTAGCAGATGGTGAATTTGGTATTTCAATTGTCAAACATGATACCGAAAATGTGAAAATCCCAAGTCATCAAATTTTAGGCTTAGATTTCTTGAAATTTCAATTACAAGATGAACAGTTTGAACAATTATTAAAATATGTTCAAGAAAGTCAAATGAAACATTACCTTGATAGCAAACAAAAGATTTTAACGGTGTATGATCCAGTCGGTGTAGAATGGTGGTTCTTACGTTAATTGCATCATACAAAGACGTCTGATTGGTTGCCGGATGAATAGTCCAACCAATTAGGCGTTTTTTTAATGAAAAGAGATAGAGGAAGAACATGCAAGAAAATTTTTATCCAAAAACACAAGCAAAAATTCAAGAATATCTAAAAGAAAAGGTCTTTCCAGGGGGTTGTTACGCAATTATTGACCAAGAAAAGATGATTCACAAGCATTTTGGTTATGCGTCTTTAATCCCAGAAAAACGGCTGATGTCTGAAAATACGTTATTTGATGTGGCCTCTTTGACAAAGGTTGTTTGTACCACAACAATGATTTTAAAATTGATGGAGCAAAGCGTCATCGAGATTGACCAACCTTTAAAGAAGTATCTGCTAGCTTTTGGCGATGAAAGCATTACTTTACGACATTTATTAACCCATACCGCTGATATTGTGACCTATATTCCGAATCGTGATCAGCTAAACAAACAGGAGTTAATGCAGGCTTATTTGACTTTAAGAGCGGGTGATAATCTAGGAAAAGTCGTCAAATATACCGATGCGGGGACGATTTTATTAGGGTTCATGCTAGAAGCAATCTTTCAAAAGCCGGTCACTACTATTTTTAAAGAAGAAATTTTTGAACCACTAAAGATGACCAATAGCCAATTTCCACCACTTGATATGCATTATTCGATTGCTGCAACGGAAGATACTTTGTGTGGGCAAACTCATGATCCTAAAGCCCGAGTCTTAGCCGAGCATGCGGGCAATGCGGGGTTATTTACGAATTTAGCTGATTTATTCAAATTTACCCAAATGTATCTAAATGAAGGGCGTTTACCTGATGGACGGGCCTTTTTGCAAAGAGAAACGATTGCTCAGCTTTATCAAGATCAGACGCCAAGTAAAGAGGGAAAGCGTTCGTTAGGTTGGGATTTGCGTTATGGCTTTTTATTCCATACAGGCTATACTGGGACGTTTTTATGCATTGATCCTAAGTTGCAACAGGCCTTCATTTTCCTATCTAATCGTGTGCATCCTCATGATTTTAGACAAGAATATTTGGCAAAACGCGATGAATTAATCGCAATTTATTTGGAAGAAAAAAATTAAAAGTAAAAAGTCTAGACATTTGTGATATAATGGACTTGTTTGTAAACCTATACAAGAAAGAGTGATTCATTTGGTAGAACCTTTATTTATGAAACCCGTATTTCAAGAAAAAATTTGGGGTGGCTCAAGATTACATACTGTCTTTGGTTTTGAACTTCCTAGTGACAAGATAGGAGAAGACTGGGCAATCAGTGCGCATCCCCATGGCAAAAGTGTGATTGAAAATGGTCCTTTCAAAGGTCAAACTTTAGATCAACTTTGGCAAGACCATCAAGAATTATTCGGTCATCAATCAGAAGAAGTTTTCCCATTATTGGTTAAGATTTTGGATGCGGAAGAGGATTTATCTGTCCAAGTCCATCCTGATGACGAATATGGCAAACATCATGCTGGTGAGCTAGGTAAGACTGAGTGCTGGTATATTATTGATGCCGCGCCAGGAGCTGAAATCATTTATGGTCATCATGCGCAAACCAAAGAAGAATTAGCTGAAATGATTCAAGAGGGACGTTGGGATGATTTATTAAAACATGTGCCAGTGAGAAAAGGGGATTTCTTCTTTGTTCCGAGTGGGACGATGCATGCGATTGGTAAAGGAATCATGATTTTAGAAACCCAACAAAGTTCAGATACGACTTATCGGGTGTATGATTATGACCGCAAAGATGCGCAAGGAAATACACGTGAATTACACATCCAACAATCCATTGACGTTACCAATGTCCCTGACCATGCGCCAGAATTAGCAATTAAAGAAGTGCGTAAAGGCAATAGTGCGATTACCACTTATCTTCAAACTGAATTTTTCAATGTCTATGAATGGCTTGTGAAGGGAGAATGTTCTTTCAAAGCTTTTGCACCCTATACTTTGATGACGGTGATTGAAGGTTTTGGTTACCTAGTCGTGGATGGCAAAGAATATGAATTAAACATGGGCACAAGCTGTATTTTGCCAAATCAAGTGAAGGAATGGCAAATCAAAGGCGATTTCAGAATTATTGCCTCTGATACAGCGAAGAATAATAAATAATGCTTAGAGCTGTTCTTGAGGAGCGGCTCTTTTTGAAAGTAGGGAATGACAATGGCAAAAATTGTATATTTAATGCGGCATGGACAGACACTTTTTAACGAATTTAAAAAAGTACAAGGCTGGTGTGACTCGCCCTTAACTGAATTAGGTAAAGAACAAGCCCGGCAAGCAAGGCAATATTTTCAATCACAAGGTATCCAGTTTGGTCAGGCCTATGCATCGACTCAAGAGCGGGCTTGTGATACGTTAGAAATTGTTTGTGACTTGCCTTACCAACGTAAAAAAGGCTTGAAAGAATGGAATTTTGGCCGCTTTGAAGGAGAACCAGAATTTTTAAACCCACCGCTACCTTATGGCGACTTTTTTGTGCATTATGGCGGAGAAAGTCAAGAACAATTGATGCAGCGAATGAACGACACCATGCAAGAAATTATGCAAGAAGTGAATAATGATTTGCCTACTTTGGTTGTCTCTCATGGTGGGGCGTGTCGGAATTTTTTACGTGTTTGGGAAGATTATGCCAAGGTTAGTCCACAAAGAGGCATGGGTAATTGTACGATTTATAAATTTGCTTATGAAGACGAAAAATTTATTTTATTAGAAATTGTGAATCCGAACGAAGCAGAAAAAAAGTAATTAGTCAAGGCAATTTGTTGTTGAATTCACGAAAAAACACGGTAAAATAAAGGTATAGGAAAGAAGGGATGTCGTATGGCAAATTATCGTAGAATTTTGGTACCAATCGATGGTTCCATTTTAGCGGATTTAGCTTATCAAAAAGCAAAACGTTATGCCAAACAAACGAATGCACACTTAATCGTATTATCTGTTGTCGATACATCTGGAATCGCAATGCATGATTACGGCGGTGGATTCGAAATTGATCCATTAATGAATACCGCAAAAGAATTTCTAGAAGATTATGCTGAAGATGCAGCCAAAGATAATATTAATTGTAAAACGATTCTAGAAGTAGGTAGTGCAAAAAATGCCATTCTTGAAACTGCCAAAGATCAAAATGCCGATTTAATCATGATGGGGGCAAGTGGTACGAACTCATTTACCCGTCTATTCATCGGTTCTACAACTGATTTTATCGTTCAAAATTCAAAAGTGGATGTATTCGTAGTGAAAACCCACATGGACAATACTACTCGTCCAACCCATTAATTTAGCTCTTATCAAGTTTTTGTAATTGTTTACTTTAAAAAAGCAAATCCGTCTGCCCCAACAGATAGATTTGCTTTTTTAATTTGGGTTATTTAATCATTTTCCTGATCTTCATACACGTAATCGGAAAAATATTTTTCAAGAATTTCTTCGCGAGTACTATCAAAGTCATCCGCAAAATATCTGCTGTATACTTCAAGCGGCGTATGGATATTTCCGGAAACTTCTTCAACTAATTCAAAACAGTCGATTATTTTACTTACTTGCCAAAAATCAAGTGTACCAACAGCGGTTTGATAAGGTTCTTCAGTAAAATGTTGCTTACAATAATCAATCAGTGTCGCTTTATCAGGTTTTACTGGAAATTGTACTAAAACAATCCGATGTTCATAAGCTTTTCTAGAAATTTTTGTTTTTGCCTCAAAAGCTTCAAATAATAAACTTAAAGAAAAATAGGCCATGCTAAATCACTCCTCAACACATCCTAATTTGATTTTACCATATGGAAGTTAGATTCGGTATTTCTTTCTTCTTTGAGATTCGTTATAATGAAAAAAACGAACAAAAGGAGCCGAGCAAATGATAACAGCAATTTGGGCGCAAGATAAAAATGGTTTAATTGGTAAAGATGGGTTATTACCATGGAAATTACCGAATGATTTGAATTTTTTTAAGAGCAAAACGATGAACGGAACTTTAGTGATGGGGAGAAAAACGTATGAAGGATTAGGCAAAAGATCTAAAGCCTATAAAAAAATCTATGTTTGTACCCGTCAAAATGAGTTGCCACTATATGAAAATGCTGAAATTATTCACTCACCAGAAGAAGTCTTAACTGTAGAAGACTTGCACGTTGGCGGCGGTGGCGATATTTTTCGCTTATTCTTGCCATATACCGATGTGATTTATCGTACATTGATTGATGCGGAATTTACAGGCGATGCTTATATTGGCGAGATTGATTTTAGTGATTTTGAGCTAGTAGAAGAAATTCCTGGCGTGTTAGACGAAGAAACTATTTATCCCCATGTCTTTCAAAAATGGGTGAGAAGACAAAAATAAAGCAAATCCATCTCTTAAGTTGGGCATGTACCGCTTAATATGTAGAAGAAAACGAATAGCAACAAAACAAGACTAGGCACAGGAATTTTCCGTCCTAGTCTTTTGTTTGTGCTCTTTGTGTCATGAGGGTGCAACGGCCAACTGCGATTTTTTGCTCTTTTTGATAAACGGTGGCTTGCCAGACTTGAATCGTGCGGCCAACTTTATCAGGAATTGCGCGGATAGTTAATTCTCCTGAAGTGACTGCTCGCAAGTGATTTACTTGTAAGTCTACACCTACGCAATATTCATTGGATTTTACATTTTGATTGGCGCCGAGACTACAGGCGGTTTCGATTAAGACGCCATTCATTCCACCGTGCATGATGCCAAAGGGTTGTTTATGGATATCGCGTACTACAAGGGTAAGTTCGACTTGTTCTGGGGTAGTTTGCTTGATTTGAATATCTAGATGTTCTAATAAATTCATAGGTATTCCTCCGTTTTCTCTCTATTGACGGTGCTCGCCGAGTAGCTCCTGTGCATCTAAGCCGGCCTGTCCAGGAAAATCTTTAAACACAGCGGATTTTCCTGCCATTCCGGAAAACTTAGCTGCTTGGAGCTGTTCGACCCGGCTCACAACCTTATTGACGGTGTTCGGCAGCTAGACATTGTGAAATTCGCCCTACCGCTTGAGAAAATCTCCTTTCATCCGATTTTCTCAGCGGTAGGTAAGCACACGAATTTCTTCATGTTTAATCAAGCTGCCTCACAACCTAACTTCACTGAAAAAATTTTTAAGTTGTTTATTGAATTTCTAAGGGTTATCTCAAGCGTATTTTACTAATTTTGTGTATACTTTAAAAGAGGTGTTTTGCAAAAGTTTCGCAAAGCACGCTGATTAAGAATGATTTTAAAGGAAGTGTCTATATGCGCGAGTGGAAAACAATTAAAGAGTATGATGAGATTTTATTTGAACAGTTTGAAAAAATAGCCAAAATTACGATTAACCGTCCACATGTTCATAATGCTTTTACGCCAAAAACAGTGGCTGAAATGATTGAAGCTTTCAGTATTTGTCGTGATCGTAGTGATATCGGCGTGATTTTATTAACTGGGGCAGGGGATTTAGCCTTTTGTTCTGGTGGAGATCAAAAAGTTCGCGGCCATGGTGGCTACGTTGGGGAAGATCAAATTCCACGTTTGAATGTTTTAGATTTACAACGTTTAATTCGCATTATTCCAAAACCAGTGATTGCGATGGTCAAAGGCTGGTCGATTGGTGGCGGAAATGTATTGCAACTTGTTTGTGACTTAACCATTGCCGGTGAAAATGCTAAATTTGGTCAAACAGGTCCGAATGTCGGTAGTTTTGATGGTGGCTATGGTTCTGGGTATTTAGCACGCGTGATTGGTCATAAAAAAGCCAAAGAAGTATGGTTTATGACGCGTCAATACACGGCCCAAGAAGCATTAGAGATGAATTGGATTAATAAAGTTGTGCCCGTTGATCAAGTAGAAGACGAAGCGATAAGTTGGGCGCAAGAAATGTTGAAGAAGAGTCCACTCGCTTTACGTATGATTAAAGCAGCGATGAATGCGGACACAGATGGCTTAGCGGGGATTCAACAATTAGCAGGCGATGCGACATTACTATACTACACGATGGATGAAGCCAAAGAAGGTCGTGATGCCTTTAAAGAAAAACGAGAACCAAACTTTGACCAATTTCCAAAATTCCCATAAAAAATATGCTAGCTGGTTGACTCAACAAGCCGTGCTTCATCCTGAGCGGCCAGCTTTTTTCTATGAAGAGCAAGTCCACACATTTTCTGAATTACAGCAGATGGTCCAAAGTTATGCACATGACTATCAGCAAAAATTACCTGAAAATAGTACGATTGTGGCGGTATATGGCAAGAGCTCCCCAGCGTTTATCTATACGGTTTTGGCTTTGTGGGAGCTTGGGGTGACGGTCCAGTTTTTAAATATGCGTCTTACTGAGAGTGAATGTCGCGTACAGTTACTAGATAGTCAAGCTCAGGCGCTGATTGTCACTGGCCAGCAATTAGAGGTTACGTTTGCCCCTTGTGCGTTGATTCAGGAGCCTCAATTGCAAGAACTTCAGCCTATTAAAGAATCAGACTGGTTCGACTTAGGTTATCAATCCAATCAGGTCGCAAGCATTATGTATACTTCTGGGACGACCGGCAAAGCTAAGGGTGTGCGCCAAACATTTGGTAATCACCAAGCCAGTGCCATCGCTACGAAAAAAAGTTTATCTCTAACAGCGGATGATTGTTGGCTAAATGTTATGCCCCTTTATCATATTAGTGGGCTGTCGATTTTTTTGCGTAGTTTAGTGATTGGCTTCAGTGTCCGTTTGTTGCCTAAGTATGCTGCCGAGCAAGTCCATCATTGGTTGAAGACGGGGCAAGTGAGCGTGGTTTCTGTTGTGACGAAGATGTTACAAGATTTATTAAATCTGACGAAAGAAAGTTATCCCGCTAGTTTGAAAGGTATCTTACTGGGTGGTGGACCGGTGCGTGCAGAAGTTTTAGAAAAATGTCTCGCTTATCAATTACCAGTGATGCAATCTTATGGGATGACGGAGACCTGTTCACAAATCTTTGCCTTGCCTTTTGATTATTCTTTAACAAAACTTGGCTCAGCAGGACTGCCTTTACAGGATGTGCAGTGTAAAATTGAGCCGCTGAACGAAAAAGAAGCAATTGGCGAAATTTTAGTGAAAGGACCAAGTATCACACCGGGATATTTGCACGGATTGGCGAAAGAGCGGTTTGATAAAGATGGTTATTTTCATACGGGCGATTTAGGCTATCTGGATGAAGATGGCTTTTTGTTTGTGAAGAGTCGCTTAGGAGAGTTAATCATTTCTGGTGGCGAAAATATTTATCCCAAAGAAATCGAGGACTGCCTATCAAAACATCCGCAAATCCAAGAAGTCGCGGTCGTAGGAGAAGCAAATGAAAAATGGGGGCACGTCCCGGTGGCTTATTTGAAGTTAGCTACAGGCGATTTTGATAAGTTGCAATTAGGGCAGCTATTAGCGACACTTGCCAAGTATAAGCGACCACAGACTTTTTATGTTTTGTCCGATTTTCCGAAAACTGCAAGTGGCAAAATTCAAAAGTATCAATTATCTCAAATAGAAAGAGTGAAAGTATTCGATGCAAACTTTCAATAATACCATGCAGCAAAAAATCTATGTCTGGCAAGAAGCAATTCCGCAATTTTCTGCCTTGTCGGTATTTGCGGCGGCGAAAAATAGCGGTTTACAGGCACAATTTTGGCAAACTCCAGAAGATGAAGTGCGTTTAGGTCTCGGAAAAGTGGCTGAGTGGTTTGGTTTAGATTTTGCACAAGTCCAAGCATTAAAAGATAGACTTCAAGCCAGTGTGGAAGAAGTGAATGTGATTGATCGTCAACCATTGGCTTTATTTGGGGCTTTTGCGTTTGATTCTCAGCATAAGGATGAAAGTATCTGGCAAGAGTTGGCCCAAGGATATTTTATCTTGCCTGAAATCATCTTGACGGAGCAGTTATTAAGTATTTTGGTCCTTGCTGAATCCAAAGCGCAGGCACAAGCAAAATATCTGCAGCTAAAACAACAAGTCCAAGCATTTTTAGCAGCAAATCAAGACTGGCACGTACAATCGGCTTTATCAGAAAATGCGACATTTAACTATTTAGCCAAAGAAGCATGGACGCATTTAGCACAACAAACGATTCAAATGTTAAAGTCTAGCCAAGTGTTGAATAAAGTCGTTTTGGCACGTAAAATGGCTTTTCATGCGACAGAGTTAGTGCCAGGTCAGTTGATGGCAAATTTAGTCGCTTTGCAAAAAAATACGTATCGTTTTTATTTAGATGGGCCGACGCGTCACTTTTTTGGTGCGACACCGGAACGCTTATTAAAAGCAACGACCAGTGAATATCTGACTGCCAGTGTTGCTGGGACGATTCGCCGTGGTCAAACGCCTGAAGAAGATGTGCAATTAGCCAATCTTTTATTGCATGATGCGAAAAATACCAAAGAACACCAAATCGTTGTTGAAGCGATTCAAGGACAATTAGCGCCTTTTGTCAATGGCCAAGTCGTATTAGGAGAAAGACAAATCTTAAAAAATGAGCAAGTCCAACATATCTTCTTAACATTAACTGGTAAACGCCAAGAGCAAAGTCGCTTTTTAGAGGTGATTGCAAACCTTCATCCAACCCCAGCTTTAGGTGGTAATCCAAAAGAAGCGGCCCTTAGTTACTTACAGGAAAATGAGAACTTAGACCGTGGCTTGTATGGGGCACCGATTGGCTATTATCGCTTATTTGAAGATAGTGGCGAATTTGTGGTAGGTATTCGTTCGGGTGTCTATGGTCAAGAAGAGGCAATCTATGGCGAATGTTTTGCTGGCTGTGGGATTGTCCAAGATTCTGATGCCGTTGAAGAATTTGAAGAAACCAAACTAAAATTTGAACCAATGAAACGGGGGTTACTAGGTCTTGAATAAGCAACAAGAAATGACTAGCTATTTGCGCTATTTGATTGCTGGGTTAAAACAAGGTGGGGTGCGTCAAGTCGTGATTAGTCCGGGTTCACGCTCGACACCATTAGCTTTATTAGTCAAACGTGAGGCAGATTTGCAATATTTTGTCGTGGTTGATGAGCGTTCAGCTGGCTTTTTAGCACTAGGATTAGCCAAAAGTAGTCAGCAGCCAGTCGCCTTACTCTGTACTTCAGGGACCGCCGCAGCAAATTTTTATCCAGCGATTTGTGAGGCTGAAGCGAGCAATGTGCCTTTAGTTGTCTTAACCAGCGACCGGCCACCTGAATTACGCAATGTTGGTGCCCCACAAACGATGTCGCAAAATCAATTATATGCCGATCATGTGAAATTCTTTGTGGAGATGGCTTTACCTGAAAGCACGCCGCTCATGTTACGCTATAGTTTTTGGCAAGGATTTCAATTAGCGACAAAAGCGATGAATGGGGTTAAAGGTGTCGTGCATGCCAATATTCCTTTAAGAGAGCCGTTATTACCTGATTTAACGCAAAATACTCCGATTGACTTGAGCCTTATGCAAACGACCACACAAAACTTGATTGCCCAAGGTTGGTTTCAGAAAAAAGGACTGATTGTGCTAGGAAGTGAACGTAGCCTAGCAGAAGCGCAACTTGCTTTAACTTTAGCAAATCATCTAGGTTGGCCGATTGTGGGTGATCCGTTAAGTCAATTAGCTAGTTGCGATGGAAAGACGCAAAATTATTTAAAACAAGCCGATGTGATTTTTGAAGAAGCGCGTGATTTGCCTGAAGTCGAGGTGATTTTACGTTTTGGTAAGGTACCGGTGACGAAAAATGTGATGTTTTATTTGCGTGATAGCCAGGCGGTACAAATCTTGGTCGATGAGACGCAACAATGGCCGGACTATCTCTATCGCAGTCAGTATCTCGTCGCTGAATCACTAACAAAAGTGGCCCAACAAATTCTTCAAAGTACCCCAAAAAGAGATCAGGCTTATCTGCAAGCTTGGCAAAATCTGCAAAAACTAGCGAGTCAAGCTGTGGATGAAACCGGTGAACAGTTTGTCTTTCATGAGAGTCAATTGGCGATGGTATTGATGAAAACCTTAGCTTGTGGAGAACAGCTTTTTGTCGCAAATAGTAATGCGATTCGTTTGGTAGATCGTTTATCAGGAATTAGTGAAACTAGCTTTCAAGTTTTTGGCAATCGTGGGGTCAATGGTATTGATGGGATTCTTTCTACGGTTGCGGGGATAGCGATGCAAACCAAAGAGCGTACGTACTTATTAGTTGGCGATTTGACACTTTTTCATGACATGAATGGACTGCAATTATTGAAAGCTTACCAACTCCCAGTGACGATTATCCTGTTAAATAATAATGCTGGCGGGATTTTCTCCTTTTTGAGTCAGCGTATTCTAACAGCAGATGACTTTGATCCATTGTTTGCGACACCACTTGATTTGGATTTCGCCCAAGTAGCTAAGACCTATGAATTAGCTTATCAAAAAGTTGAGAGTGAAGCGGACTTTGAACAAGCGATTGCTACTTCACGCAAACTGACTGGTGCAAACTTGATTGAGTTAACGAGTCAAGCCCAAGTGCCCGTTGATTTTTGGCAAGCGGTGTTAGGTAACTTCAAGGAAAAGAGGATGAAAGGATGCCAGTTGTAAGGGCCAATCAAGTTCGCTTTCATTATGAATATATCGGTTCCTTTCAAGAAGGTGCGCCTACGTTAGTCTGTCTGCATGGCTTTACAGGGACTTTACACACCTTTGATTTTTTGGCTGACCAATTACCTAGCATGAATATTTTAGCGCTAGATTTAATCGGACATGGCCAAACGAGTGTGCATGTTCCTACTGTGCATTATACGATGAGTCAAGTCGTGAAAGATATACGTGCCTTTTTGGAAAAATTAGACTTAACGGAGTGTCTGCTTTTTGGCTATTCGATGGGTGGACGTGTGGCTTTGGCTTTTGCGACGACTTTTCCCGAAATGGTTTTAGGCTTGATTTTAGAAAGTAGTACGGCTGGCATAAAAGAGGCAGTGTTGCGAGCAAACCGACGCAAACAAGACCAAAAATGGATTCGCTTGTTAAGAGAAGAGGGGCTTAAAGCTTTTGTGCTGCAATGGCAAGAAGTCTCCTTATTTGCCTCTCAAAAAGCCTTGCCACAAGCGGTGCAGCTGCGTGTCTATCAAGAGCGGATGAGTCAAAATCGTTGGGGGTTAGCCAATAGTTTAGCTTATATGGGGACGGGCGCGCAGCAAAATTATTGGTCACAGTTGGCGAAAATGGAGATGCCGCTATTATATTTAGCGGGTGAATTCGATGCGAAATTTTGTCAGATTGGTCAAGAAATGGTGCACTTATGGCAAAATCAAGCGAAGTTGGAAGTTATTAGCGGTGCGGGTCATTGTATCCATTTGGAAAAGCCTCAAGCCGTGGTGGACAATATCAAAAAGTTTGTGGAAAATGGTAAATCAAGATGAAAATTTTAAATATTACGTTATATCATGTTCAGATTCCTTTTAAACAAGCGATTCAGACAAGTTACGGCCAATTAACGCATAAAGAGTGTGTCGTGCTTACTTTACAATCTGACCAGGGAGTAGTGGGGTTGGGAGAATTAACTGCTTTGCCACATCCTGATTATGTTCAGGAGTTTTTAGCAGGAGAATTATTGGTTTTAAAACGCTATTTATTGCCATTATTAGCCAATCAAGACCTCACACCGCAATCGTTTATGCAAAAAGCCGCAAAGATTCGTGGTCATCAGATGGCAAAAGCGGCGATTGAGATGGCCTTATGGGATCTATATGCAAAAGTTCAAGAAAAATCCATTCGAGCGTTTTTACCCCCAACTTTAAGCACGGCCCCGGTAGGTATTAGCCTTGGCATCCAGTCATCGCCACAAGCCTTATTAGCTAAGGTCGATCAAGCAGTCTTGCAAGGCTATCAGCGAGTAAAAGTCAAGATTGCTCCAGGAAAGGATTATGATTATTTAGCGCCTATTCGGCAAAAATATCCTAATCTATGCTTAATGGCCGATGCAAATGCGAGTTATACTTTGGCACAAACTGCTACTATCAAACAACTAGATGAACTAGATTTGGCGATGATTGAACAACCTTTGCGTGTTAGTGATTTTGTTGAACATGCCAAATTGCAACAACAGATTTCAATGCCTATCTGTTTGGATGAAAATATCTGTCAAATGGACGATTTAAAGACGATGACTGCCCTTCATAGTGGTCAAGTGATTAATTTAAAATTGCCACGTGTCGGTGGATTGATTCCAGCTTTAGAAATGCTAGAATACTCCAAAGCACATCAAGTAAAAGCTTGGATCGGTGGAATGTATGAAGCAGGGATTGCCCGATCCTTTCATTTGCATGTTGCAAGTATCAAAGGGCTTGATTTTCCAGCTGATTTAAGTGCCACTTCTCATTATTTTGAACAAGATATCATATCTCAAAGTTTTGTAGTAGAAAATGGTGGGATTCGGGTGCCTGAAGGATTAGGGATTGGCGTAGATATAGACGAGCAAGCCTTAGCAAAATTCACTTTAAATAAATTTTCACAAAAAATCTAGCTAGTTTTTATTGGAAGTGTTATCATATAAAAGTGTGAGTGAATCTTACACTGTCACAACGGATTTTGAAGCGAGTAGGTTTTACCACTTTAGAGTTCAAATTTTTTAGTTGAGGTGAAAAGTAATGGATGCAACAGCGTATCAACCGCTGAATTTGTATACGAATTATCAACAAGCAGCGGAAAATTATCCAACAACGCCTATTTTGTTGGATGAAGTATTACCGGCATTTCCGGAATTAGGCTTAGAAAGTAATTATCAAATCAGTCATGAAATCATTGTGAAACGTGCTTGTCAATTAGCCACTTTAGGGATTAAGGCACGTGATAAGGTAATTATGTACAAGAGCCCCAAATTCGATACTTATTTATTAGCGGTGGCTGCGTCTTATCTAGGTGCGGTTCCGGTGATGATTTCTTATCATTTTCCAACTGAAACCATGGAAGTATTTGTGGACCGTTTAGAAAATCCATTTATTATTTATGATGACGAAACGAAAGAACGCGTACTTGCTATTAAGAATTTAGGCGCTGAACGTAAAATCGAAGTGAGCCGTCTTTTAGCTAGCGAGATTACGCCTGTGGAACAAGTCAGCTTAGACCCTGATGAAATTGCTTATATGACGCATACTTCAGGAACGACGGGGATTCCAAAATTAATTTGTCATTCTTATCATTCGATGGGTTGGCGGACGGTTTGGCAAAGAACGGTCTTTACGAAGATTGCAGAGAAAAAATTGGTTGCTTTCCATATTTCTCCAGTCCATTCACGTTTTAATATTGGTGTGTCTTCGTTGATGGCAATGGCTTTTCCGATGATGCCTTTAGCTACTTCAGATGGTGAAAAAGTAGCTACTCTGATAGCCAAACATCAACCAATCGCTCTAGAAACCCATCCAAATAATTTTGTGCAATGGAGTTTTACCGCTGCGAAACAACCAGAAAGTTTTGCTAGTATTCGTTATTATCATTCGACTTTTGATGCTATTAACATTAAGACCATGCATACTTTCCTAAAAGCTAGTGAAAAGCAAGATCCAATCTTCTTACAAGTCTATGGTCAAAGCGAATGTGGCCCAATGATTCTCAAAGCGCATACACTTGCAACCTTGCCAACGGATAATGCCCGTGATATGGGGGTAGGCTTAGGTGAGTTAACCAAAGCGCGAATTGCTGATGAAAAGGGCAATGTGTTACCAGCGAATCAAGATGGTCATATTCATTTCTTATCAAAAGGTCGTGCTTTGACTTATTATAAAGAAGACCAACGCTTTAAAGATAATGTTTATGGTACTTGGTGGGATTCTGGTGACTATGGTCGCATGGATGAACAAGGTCATTTATACCTTAAAGATCGCCAAGTAGATTTAATTGAAAATATTGATAGCAACCTAGCTTTAGAAGACTTCTTATTAGACCATTTAGATTTCTTATCAGAAGTCGTGATGGTGCGCGATAAACAAGGACATGCTCAACCAGTGATTGCCTTAGCGCCAGATTGCGAAATGGACTGGGATGCTTGGTGGAAACAAGTAGAAGATCTACCTCATCTTAATGCACCAATTATTCGCGATTTCGATGATATTCCACGTACAGCTACGATGAAAGTCCGCCGTTTGTACATTGAAGAATTACTAAAAAATGAAGGATAATAAAATTCCCAGGATGATAAAAATATTGTCGTTCTGGGATTTTGTGTTTTAAGTAGTGTTGAGTATCAAAATTTAACTTCCTATTTAAGTATTTATTACCAAAAAGAGATTTACTTTGTTTGTGACGAAATATACAATGAAGGTGCAATAAACAAACAGGAGTGAATTTGTTATGGTAAATATTGATTATTCATCAAAAGAATATTTAGAAAAAGTTGATGCATTTTGGCGTGCCGCAGATTATCTTTCTGTTGGACAATTATATTTAAGAGATAATCCATTATTAGATCGACCATTGACAAAAGATGATGTAAAAATTCATCCGATTGGTCACTGGGGTACGATTTCTGGACAGAATTTTATATATGCTCATTTAAATCGTATTATCAATAAATATGACTTAAACATGATTTATTTAGAAGGACCCGGTCATGGTGGTCAAGTCATGGTGTCAAATTCTTATTTAGATGGTAGCTATAGTGAAATTTATCCAGAAATTAGTGATGATAAAGAGGGAATGAAAAAATTATTTAAACAATTTTCATTTCCTGGTGGTATTGCTTCACATGCTGCTCCAGAGACACCAGGCTCTATTCATGAAGGTGGCGAATTAGGGTATGTTTTATCTCATGCTGCAGGTGCCGTATTAGATCAACCAGATTTGATTTCAGTCGCAGTAGTTGGTGATGGTGAATCTGAAACAGGTCCTTTAGCAGCTGGATGGTTCTTGAATAATTTTATTCATCCAGTCAATGATGGAACTGTTTTGCCAATTCTGTACTTAAATGGAGGAAAAATTTCCAACCCAACTATTCTTTCTAGAAAATCAGATGAAGATTTACAAAAATATTTTGAGGGATTAGGATGGCATCCATATTTTGTTGAAGGTACAGATCCAAAAGAGGTTCATCCATTAATGGCGAAAGTATTGGATCAAGTCATTGAAGAAATTCAAGAAATTCGTCGAGAAGCGGCTTTGTTAGAAGAAAGCGAAATATCTATGCCTAGATGGCCGATGATTGTGTTTAGAACGCCAAAAGGTTGGGGTGGACCAAAAGAATGGAATCACGAAGCTGTTGAAGGAACATTTAGAGCTCATCAAGTACCAATTCCTGTGGATGCCAATCATATGGAACACATCGATATGTTAGAAGAATGGTTGCGCTCTTATCGTCCAGAAGAGTTATTTGATAAAAATGGAAAAGTATTACAGGAAATTCGTGATATGGCACCAAAAGGAGATAGACGCTTATCTACCAATCCAGTGTCAAATGGAGGGGTAAATACCAAAAAACTAACTATGCCTGATTGGAAACAATATGCATTTGATATTAAAGTGCCTGGTGAGATTTTAGCACAAGATATGATAGTTTTTGGCAATCAAGCAAGAGATTTGATTCGTGAAAATCCAGATAATTTTAGAATTTTTGGACCAGACGAAACGAAATCAAATCGTTTAAATAAAGTTTTTGAAGTGACTAATCGACAATGGCTAGCACCTAAAAATAAAGATGATGAGTGGCAATCTAACTCTGGACGTGTGATTGATGGTCAATTATCAGAACATCAGGCAGAAGGAATGTTAGAAGGATATGTATTAACTGGTAGACATGGATTTTTTGCAAGTTATGAATCATTCTTACGTGTAGTGGACTCTATGTTAACACAACATTTCAAATGGTTAAGAAAAGCTACTGAACAATCGTGGCGCAATGATTATCCATCTTTAAATGTAATTGCTACTTCTACAGTGTTCCAACAAGATCATAATGGGTATACCCACCAAGATCCAGGTGTATTAACTCATTTAGCTGAGAAAAAAGCAGAGTTTATTCGTGAATATTTACCAGCTGATGCGAATACATTAATGGCAGTGATGGATAAAGCGCTTCAAGAACGTCAAGTAATTAATTTAATCGTTACAAGTAAACATCCTCGCCCACAGTTTTATAATGTTGCTGAAGCTGAAGAATTAGCTACTAAAGGATTAAAAGTCATTGATTGGGCAAGTACTGCTAAAGAAGAACCTGATGTTGTAGTAGTTGCAGCAGGAACAGAACCAAATTTAGAAGCACTTGCAGCTTTATCATTGGTTTATGAAGAATTTAAAGACATCAAAGTACGTTTTGTCAATGTTGTAGATTTATTAAAACTCCGTCATCCTTCAATTGATAGCCGAGGATTAACTGATGAAGAATTTGACGCGATTTTTACAACAAATAAACCAATAATTTTTGCATTCCATGGTTATGAGGGACTAGTTCGAGATATCTTCTTTGACCGACACAACCATCAAGTTCGTATTCATGGTTATCGTGAAAATGGTGATATTACAACTCCGTTTGATATGCGTGTGTTGAGCGAGATGGATCGCTTCCATTTAGCTAAAGATATTGCTGATGTAGTATATGGCAAAGAGTCTATTAACTTCAAAGAATTGATGAATCAGAAATTAAACGCTCATTCTCAACATATTCGTGAATTTGGCGAAGACTTAGATGAAGTACAAAATTGGCAATGGAAGTCATTAACAAAATAAAATAATAAATTATTATTTTAAAACATAACCATTTCACATGATATACCAGAGGTTTTAATAATCTCTGGTGTATTTTTTTGAAAAGCGCTAGAATATCTTGTGTTTTATGAATAATCAAATATTTAAGTGTAATTACTTTTTTTCGTAAAATTATATAAATAAGTAAATCTATTTTTGTTATGTGTTAAACAAGTGAGTCTCACATAATTAAAACTTATAAATATAAATGGGATGGAATAAAGATAGATTTGTAAGCGCTTGTAAGATAAAATGTAATTGCAAGAGAGAAAGGAGGTAAAACAAATGAATGTTGAAAATAAGGTTCAGCAGATACTTAAAGACATTTTAGAAAAGCCTCAATTAACTAGTCAAATTGTTTGTAAAAAATATGAACTTACCAAAGGGCAACTTAATTATATTCTGAAAAAAATTAATGATTCTTTACTGGAACTTGATTTACCAGATATTACAAGGACAAAAAATGGACGTTTTATAGTAAACGATGAACTTCGTCATTATTTTGATACAAATCAGGAAATAATGAATTCTGAATTCATTCCAAAAGTATTCACGAATGAAGAAAGATACGAGTATATTAAATTGATGATTATTAGTCGTACAGATTTTTTATCAGTGGATCACTTTACAGATAGTTTAAAAGTAAGTCGTAATACTGTTTTGCGTGATTTAAAAGAAATAGCTACACAAGTGAAGCAATATGACTTGAATTTAGTATACAACCGACAAGATGGATATCATTTTGAAGGTGATGAATGGAATATTAGAATGATGTTGTTCGATTTAATTTCTGCAATTTCATCTCTCTATAATGGTATGGAACTCATTTATCATTTTGGAAGTATTCAAAAAACAGAAGCTGAAAAAATATATAATCAACTAATTTTAATTGAAAATGATTTACAGATAAAATTTACAGATGAAAAATTAAAAATACTTCCAGTGAGTTTTATTTTAATTATTCGTCGTATTATGATGCACCATGCGATTAAATATAATTTTCAAATTAATAATTTAGAACTATCAGATACGAAAGAATATCTAGCTGTTCAAAGAATTACTGATCAATTTACGGAAATTAGTGATAGCGAACGATTATATTTGGTTATCATATTGTTAACAACTAATTTATCTAGAAGTGATTTACTATCTTATGAAAAGTTATATGGTCTCAGAGAAGCACTTCAAGAAATGTTACATAACTTTGAACAAATTTCAAGTATCGAATTGACAAACAAGGATAAATTATTAGATGACCTAGTTATTCATATGAAACCAGCTTATTACCGTATTAAGTATCAAATGAATTTTCAAAACAAATATCTATTGGAAAATAAAGATCCACAAATATTGCTATTAATGAATTTTGTTAGGATTGCTTGTGAACCGCTTAGAAGATACTTTAATCAGGTAATTCCAGAAAACGAATTATTTTTTATTGCTATTTTTATCGGTAGTTATATTAAGGATAAAGAAATCAGACAAAATAATATGAATCGACCAAAGGCAATTGTGGTTTGTCCAAATGGTATTTCAGTTTCAGTCTTACTTCATTCAACACTTGAGCAACTTTTACCAGAAATTGATTTTGTTGACACGATATCAATCAGGGAATACCAAGAAAAGCAGCAGAAATATCAAATTGACTTTGTATTTTCTCCGGTGAAAGTAGCAACAGATAAAAAACTTTTTGTCGTTAATAATTTTATTAGTGATATGGAACGAAAACAATTAAGAAATCGTGTGCTACAAGAAATATCACCAAATATTACGAATAATACGATATCTGCAACAAAAATTTTGGACATTGTACGTAAGCATGCAGAAATTATAGATGAAAAAAGTTTATATAATGAGGTGGCACAGTTACTTCAACCGGAAAATGAGCTGCTATTAAAAAAGAGAACATATAGCATGATGGATTTTATTAATGAAACAAATATCCAATACTTCTCATCAGATACAAGCTGGGAAAAAATAATTCAACAATTGGGTCGTCCGTTGCTTAATTCGCAGGTAATCAAACCTAGTTACGAACAAGCTGTTTTGAATGATTTACATCGGATTCAGCAATATTCAATTTTTAACAATAGAATGATTATTCTACATGCTGATCCTATTGAAGGAGCCAATGATTTAGGATTAACATATGGTATTTGTAATGAAGGAATATTAACCAACGATAATGTTAGAATAAAAAATTTTGTATTTCTTTCTTCAGATGAAAAAAATAAAAATGTAGATATTATTTTTGAATTGATGGAATTAGCTAATTCAAAAAATATCGATAAATTGGAATTATCTACTTCACCAAAAGAAGCAATGCAAGTAATTAAAGAAGTATGTGATAAGTATTGGAGTGAAAAACATGGAAACTAAAACAAAGTTAATTGATTTTTTACACAAAGATTTAATTTTTGTACATGAAAACTATCAAAGTTCGACTGAGTTATTTGAAAATTTTTCATTCAAAGCTCAAAATCTTGGTTATGTAAATGATAGTTTTTTACCTAAAATTGTTCAAAGAGAAGCAACATTTCCAACCGGAATAGCATTAGAAGACTATAGTGTTGCTATTCCGCATACCGATCCAGAGTGTATTGAAAAAGAATTCGTTGCCATTTACACACTGGATAATCCGGTAAAGTTCAGCAGGATGGATGATCCTAGCCAACAAGTAGATGTGGAATTGGTTTTTGTATTAGGTTTGAATCAGCCTCATACTCAGTTAGAAATGTTGCAGATTTTAATGGGGGTGATTCAAGACAGTTCGTTTGTTAAACAATTAATTCAAAATGATTCTGAACAAATATTGAAAGCAATTGAAACATTTAATGCATAGAGGAGAGAATAATTATGAAAAAGATTAAAGTATTAGTAGCATGTGGTGCCGGTATTGCAACTTCAACAGTGGTTATGAAAAAAGTAGAGGATTTGTTTGCAAGAAATAATATTCCTGTAGATATTCGTCAAATTAAGATTGCTGAAGCAGCAGGACTTCAAAATCAAGCGGATTTATTAATTTCAACAACGATGTTGCCAGCTACATATAGTATTCCTGCTATTCAAGCTATGGCCTATTTAACAGGAATAGGTGTCGATAAAGTTGAAGCTAAAATTCTAGATGCTGTAAAGAGCATTCAAGAATAAATAATTAATTTAGAAAAGAGGAAAAATGTATGAACTTGATGGATATTGTTCAAGGTATTTTAGGCCTAGGTGCAAGCGTCATGTTACCTATTATCATTTTTATTGTAGGTATCGTGTTTAGGGTTAAAGTCAAAGATGCAATTATTTCAGGGTTAACTGTTGGGGTTGGAATGATTGGTATTTCACTAGTACTAGATTTACTAACTACAAGCGTTGGTCCTGCAGCGCAAGCAATGGTTGAACGTTTTGGATTGCATTTGACGATAGTCGATGCTGGTTGGCCAGCTGTTGCTGCTGCTACTTGGGCACAACCAATCGCCGCTGTTATGATTCCGGTTATTTTAGTTATTAACCTTGTGATGTTGGCCTTGAATTGGACGAAAACATTAAACATTGATATTTGGAATTATTGGCATATGAGTGCTGCAGCTGCAACTGGATATTTTGTAACTGGTAATTTCTTCTTTGGTATCTTATGTGGTGCTATTTATACAGTTATCGTCTTATTATTTGCTGACTTTACTGCACCAAAGGTACAAGAATATTATGGATTGGAAGGGGTTTCTCTTTCTACTGGATCTGCTCAAGGTTTTGCAATGGTAGCACTACCAATTAACTGGGTGTTACAACGTATTCCAATCATCAAAGATTTAAACGTTAAGCCTGAAAAAATTCAAGAACGATTTGGTATTTTTGGTGAACCAATGATTATGGGAATTGTTATTGGTGGTTTCTTAGGATTTTTAGGTGGATATGATTTAGGTGGTATTGCAAAAATTGGTATGACAATGGGTGGTGTCATGTTCTTAATGCCACGTATGGTTAAGATTTTAATGGAAGGTTTGATTCCTATCCAAGAATCAGCCCAAGCATTTTTACAAAAACGTTTTGGTGATCGTGAAATTTACTTAGGTATGGATGCCGCACTTGCTACTGGATCACCTGCAGCTTTATCTACAGGTCTATTAATGGTTCCAATTACATTATTTATTGCAGTGATTTTACCAGGTAACCATGTATTACCTTTTGCTGACCTTGCTACAATTCCGTTCTTTGCAGCTTTGGTTGTTCCATTCAACAAAGGAAATATCTTACATTCAGTTATTTCATTATCAATTGTAATGGTGTTCTCATTATGGATGGCAACTTCATTCGCCCCAGTATTAACGGATATGGCACAAGGTATCATTAAGTTTCCACAAGATGCATCAATGATTTCAAACTTTGATACAGGTGGTAATTTCTTAAACTGGATTTTCTTAGAATTATCAGAGTTAGTCAAATCAATATTTTAAATAGATTGAGTGTTAATTAATGGAAGGAAGCGTTATAAAATGCAAAGTACTATGTTTGGTGTAACGAAAACGGAACCAGGATATGATAAAATGGAATTTGTTGAAATCCCAGTTCCTGAAGTAAAAGATGATGGTGTATTAATTGAGGTTGCATTTACTGGAATTTGTGGTTCTGATGTGCATACATTCAAAGGTGAATATAAAAATCCTACAACACCTGTAGTTTTAGGGCATGAATTTTCCGGTACAGTAATTGCTGTAGGAGAAAATGTAACGAAGGTAAAAGTAGGTGATCGAGTCACGAGTGAAACAACCTTTACTACATGTGGAAAATGTGAATATTGCCATAACAAACAATATAATTTATGTCCTCATCGTAAAGGAATTGGAACACAACAAAACGGTAGTATGGCTAAGTATGTGTTATCACGTGAAGAGAGTGTGCATAAACTTCCTGATACGTTAAGCTTTGAAGGAGCAGCCATGACCGAACCCCTTGCATGTTGTGTTCATGCAATGTATCAAAAGAGCCAGTTAAGTCTCCATGATAAAATCATAATTATCGGACCTGGGCCAATTGGATTATTCTTATTACAGGTAGCTAAGGATATTGGAGCTTTTGTTATTATGACAGGAATAACGAAAGATAAACATCGTTTAGAGTTAGCGAAAAAAATGGGTGCTGATGTTATTGTGGATACGCAACAAGAAAGTCTAGAAGAAGTAGTAAATAAATATACCGATGGCGTAGGTGTGGATAAAGTTTATGAGGCATCTGGTGCAATTCAGGCAGTTAATCAGTGTATTCCTTTGATTAAGAAAACTGGTCAATTAGTTCAAGTAGGATTGTTCAAAGACAAAATGAACGCCATTGATATGGAATCAATCATTCAAAGAGAAATTACAGTCACGGGTAGTCGCTCACAAAACCCATTTGACTGGCCAATTGCTATCCATTTGCTCAATAAGGGTGCAATTCAAATCGATGAAATGATTACAAAAAAATATCCATTAACTCAATGGCGCGAGGCTTTTGAAGCTGCCATAGCTGGTACAGAGATTAAAATCATGTTAGACTCCAATCAAAATGTTTAAAATCTCTAACCAAAATTAATATACCATAAATATGTGAGTTGCGAAATATGTAAGGGGAATGGATATTGCGTTTCTCACTCATAATAAAAAATCCCCAGATAGAGCATTCCGCTGTTATCTGGGGATTTTTTTACTTTTGTTCGAGATCAATGACGGTTTCGCGTTTGATCAATTTATGAGGGACTACCATCCGACCGCTTGTTTGTTGATTATCATTGAGCTTATGGATCAAACTTTGGGTCGCCATCTTACCAAGTTCAGCAACATCTACGTCGATACTCGTCAAATAAGGGTGCACGAGGGTTGCAAAAATCGAGTTATTAAAACTGATAATGGATAAATCATCAGGAACTTGATATTGATAGAGATTTAATAATTGGATAATACGCATCGCAAATAAATCATCAATGACCACTAAGGCTGTTGGTTTTTCGATTTTTAAAAGTTCTTCAAAATTGACATAGTCTTCTGGATGTTGAAAAGTCACAGCCGGTTTGACTTCAAGATTGGCTAACATCATCGCTTTTTGATAACCAAAGTAACGCTCGAAATAAACATTTTCCTGCGTGGTATTGGTTATGAAAAGAATTTTTTGATGATGATGGTTAATTAGGTATTCTGTCGCTTGTTTCCCTAATAGTTGGTTATCATTGTCGACATAGGTAATTTTTTGTTCTTGATTATAAGGTTGACCGATTAGAGTAAATGGCACATCCTCTTCCATTAAATAGCGAATAATCGGATCGTGATTATCTGAATAAGTCAAAATAAAACCATCGACTTGTTTTTGGCGATGCATTTGTTTGACATTTTCTAATAAAGAATCAAAATTTAAGGCCGTTGCAATTGCCACAGTCATACCAGATTGACGAGCTTCTTCATTGATTGTTTCAATTGTTTCTAAATAAAAAGGGTTGCCTAAGCGTTCCTTGGAGTCTAGTGGAGGTAAGATGATTCCAATAGCATTGGAGACTTGTTTACCAAGATTGCGCGCGGTTAAATTAGGAATATATCCCATATCATCCATAATGGCGCGGACTCGTTTTTTTGTTTCTTCCGAGATACTGGGATGATCATTAATCACACGAGAAACGGTCGAAGTTGCCACACCCGCTCTTTTCGCCACATCTTTTACTGTAATACTCATTGTTTTCCTCCCAATTAAAAGTAACCGTAACTATGGTATCAGAAAATATTCTCTTTTTCTAGTGAAAGAATACATTTGTACGCAACATTTGCATAAAAACAAGAAAAGACGGTGCCCCAGAGAAGGTGCATCCGTCTTAGTGTCTGGTTGCAATTGATTTTAGTTTAACGCAACAGTAATTTTATCGGTTAATTCATAATCTTTATCATAAAGTTTTAGACTTAAAGCATCGCCACTTAATTTTTCAACAGTAACTGCTTCTTTATCGACATTAATCGCTAATAAACGTCCACGGTAGTTAATGTGGAAGGCATAGTCGCTCCATGATTGTGGCACAAATGGGGCAAAGCTTAATGTTTCGTTGGCTGTCTTCATTTGGGCAAATCCTTGAACGATACCTAACCAGCTACCAGTCATAGAAGTAATGTGTAAGCCGTCTTCAGTATCATTGTTGTAGTTATCCAAATCTAGACGAGCTGTACGTTCATACATTTCGACTGCTTTTTCTTCCATGCCTAGTTCAGCAGCTAAGATTGCGTGAATACATGCTGAAAGAGAAGATTCATGGACAGTCATTGGTTCATAGAAGTTAAAGTTGTTGCGTTTTTGTTCTAAAGTAAATTGATCCTCAAAGAAGTAAATTCCTTGTAAAACGTCGGCTTGTTTAATGAAGCAAGAACGTAAAATCTTATCCCATGACCAATTTTGGTTCAATGGTAAGTCTGATTTGTCTAAGCTAGAAACTGGACGTAAATCTTTATCTAAGAAAGTATCATGTTGAACAAAGACATCTAATTCTTCATCGTAAGGGAAATACATTTTTTCGATGATATCTTCCCATTTTGCTTGTTCGTCTTCAGAGATTTCTAAGGTTGCTTGATCTTGGAAACGACGATAACTTTCTAAGGTATATTTTAGAACCCAACGTGCGATGTAGTTGGTATACCAGTTGTTGTTAATATTGTTTTCGTATTCGTTTGGACCAGTAACCCCGTGAATCATGTACTTATCATTGCGTTTAGAATAGTGCACACGGTCAGCCCAGAAGCGTGCAATTCCTGTTAATACTTCTAAACCTTCTTTAGCAAGATAAGTTGTGTCGCCAGTATAGTTCGTATAGTTGTAAATCGCATAAGCAATCGCGCCATTACGATGGATTTCTTCAAAAGTGATTTCCCACTCATTATGACATTCTACCCCTGTGAACGTAACCATTGGATAAAGCGCACCAGCTAAACCTTGTTGACGGGCGTTGTGATAAGCTTGTGGTAACTGATTATGACGATATTTCAATAAGCTACGAGTCACGCTTGGATCAGCTAAAGATAAGTATAATGGTACGGCATAAGCTTCTGTATCCCAGTAAGTTGCACCACCATATTTTTCACCAGTAAAGCCTTTAGGACCAATATTTAAGCGTTCATCTTCACCGTAGTAGGTAGAGAATAATTGGAATAAGTTAAAGCGAATACCTTGTTGAGCAGCATCATCGCCATTAATCACGACATCGGCTAATTCCCAACGTTTTTGCCATGCTTGAGCTTGTTCGGCTTTTAAGGCTTCATAGTCATTCCCAAAAGCAGCATACAATTCAGCAACTTTAGCTACTTGTTCGTCTTCTTCAACATCACGACTGGTTACGATGACTACTTCTTTTTCAAAAGTAAAGCTTTCTCCTTGTTTTTTGTTAAAGACAAATTGATTGCTGATCATTAAAGGTGCTTCTAAGCTTGCTTCACTTTCAAAGTTGTGTTTCATTGCAGAAGTGACAGTGAATTGTGGGACACCAAATGGATTAGCGATCGTGCGGGCAGTGACATAACTAAAGCCATCTGTTTCTCCTTGTGCAACTTCTTCCCAGAAATGTTCATCATAGTTACTGTCTTCATTGGTTACATTATTGTCCAAGCTAGAATTAATTTGAATGGTTGCTTCTCCTTCAAGTACAGTTGCTGTTAGACGGATAAAAGCTAATTCTTTTTTCACGATACTTAAGAAACGCTCAAATTCAAAACGAACTTTACAATCGTCAAAAGCTACAACGAATGAACGAGATAATAGACCGTTTTGCATGTCTAATTCCATTTTGAAGTCTTGCGGATCAAGTTGAGCTAAATCTAATACTTGACCATTAACTAAGATTTCAAGGCTTAAGAAGTTCACTGCATTAATGACTTTCCCGAAATATTCAGGATAACCATTTTTCCACCAACCTACACGCGTTTTATCCGGGAACCAAACCCCAGCAATATAAGTTCCTTGATGGTGGTCTGCGCTATAAGTTTCTTCAAAGTTTCCGCGCATCCCCATGTAGCCATTACCGATACTAGTTAGCGATTCTTGTAGTCGGCGATTTTCTTTATCTAATTTTGTTGTGCGAATTTTCCATGGATCAATTTCAAATAATCGTTTAATTTGTTTCATGATATACTCCTCCGTTTATTAAGTCACCTATATTTTAAACGCAAACGGTTGCGCAAGTCAAGTTGAAATTGCAAAAAAATGAAAAAAATATTTTTGGGGTAAATATCAAGGATTGACAATGCTTAAATTGGTGATTAATTGTTTGGAAATCGGTTGCGTTTTCAAGTTTGATTGTTTTGCAAAAGTTGTTTGTGATAGACTGAGTATGTAGATGAGTGGAGGAAGGAAGCGAGAATATGCAAACAGTGATTTTTGATATGGATGGAGTATTAGTAGACTCTGAATATACCTTTTTTAAGAGTAAGTCTGATATGTTAGCTGAGGCGGGTCATCCAGTAGAAACGAGTTATCATTACCAGTTTATGGGCACGACTTTTACCTTTATGTGGGAAGAAATGAAAAAAGAATTTGACCTACCAAAATCAGTGGATGAATATATTCAAGAGATGAATCAACGCCGCAAAGCTATTTTTCAAGAAACTGGGGTCAAACCAATCAAAGGAGCAGTGGCATTAGTCAAGGCGTTGCATCAGGCAGGGTTTAAGTTGGCAGTAGCTTCAGCATCACCTAGAAATGAGATTAAACAATATCTCACTGAACTAGGGATTATCGATTGTTTTAGTGCCTATGTGAGCGCTGATGAAGTCGAACATGGTAAGCCTGCTCCGGATGTCTTTTTAGAAGCGGCTAAACGTATTGCGCGCAATCCTAGTGAGTGTATTGTTTTTGAAGATACGAAAAATGGCAGTCGCGCAGCTAAAAATGCTGGGATGTATACGATTGGTTTTGCAAATCCCGAATACCCTAAACAAGATTTATCAGCCGCCGATAAGATAGTGACAGATTATCAACAGGTGGATATTCAACATTTATTAACATTGTAAAAAAACTCGTACAACCAGTCTGTCTGGGCGTACGAGTTTTTTGTTAGTCAAATTGTTCATTCGGATATTTTTTCTTTAGTGCTGTTAAAATTAAGCGTTTGGCGAGGATTTCATTTCTAGCTAGGATAGGGCCGTGGAAGTAGCTCCCAAAGACGTTTTTGTAAATCACGCCTTCTGTTTGGTCTTGGCCATTATTGCCTTTTCCTTGGATGACTTTGCCTAGAGGTTTTTCGCCTTTACCTAGGAAGGTCATCCCATTGTGATTTTCAAAGCCATAATAAGTTTCATCAAATTCCTCATTATAAATCTCGGTATCGCCAATGAAACGATTATTTTCCTGGCTTAATGTATAGTGATCGAGTGCACCAATACCTTTAATTTGTTCGCCATGGGCACCGATATAGTAATGTCCAAGTAATTGATACCCACCACAAATGGCTAACATGACCCCATCATTTTCAATATAGCGGGTGAGTTCTTCCTTTTTTGTAGGTAAGTCTTCAGCCACGATGACTTGCTCAAAATCTTGCCCACCACCAAAGAAAATTAAATCAAAATCATCCGCCTTAAATTCTTGATGGATACTGACAATTTCTGTTGTTAAGGTAATGCCCATTTTTTTGGCGACATATTGAAGCATTAATAAATTTCCGTTATCGCCATACGTATTGAGGAGGTTTCCGTATAAATGGCAAAGATGTAATTCATAATTAGCCACGATCCATTCCTCCTTTAATGTAGCCTTTTTCAGCTAATTTTTTGCGTAATTGTAACACAGCGGTATAGGTTGCTAAGATATAGACATTTTCTGTTGGTAAAGTTGCAATTTGTTCAATGACTTCATCTAGTTCACGGACTTCAGTCAGTTTATCTTCTTCAATACCGGCAACCTTTAAGCGTAGGGCCATATCTTTATGTCGTTCGCCACCAGCAATCACTTGAGGAATCGCCATGTCGGCAAAGGCTTCATGATTGCCATCCCAAATCCAGCTGACGTCAATCCCATCGGCATAGTTCGCATTTAATAGACAAACTAAAGAGAAAGGACGAGGAGCAAGGCCAATCATATCAATGACTTGGTTTAGCCCAACTGGATTTTTTACTAATACTAGGGTGCATTTTTTATCTTTAATCTGGATAACTTCTTGACGACCAAAGACTTTTTCATCGTAAGCTAGGCCTTTGCGGATTTTTTCAGGACTGACATGATAATATTCAGCCACCGAACAAGCCGCTAAAGCATTATAAATATTATACATTCCGCCCACTTCAATGCCGTATTCTTCCCCGTCAATCACAAATTTGGCATGCGTATTGCTCATTTCTTTCAAATCGGTTAATTGATAGGTTAATGCTGGACGTTTGAAATCACAGTTTGGACAGTAATATTTTCCTAGATTGGCATAGGTATTGAGTGTGTAGTGCAAAATATGATGACAATGTGGACAAAGCACGCCATCCGTATTGTAATGGGCCATCTGTTCCTGATCTGCTTGATGATTAAAGCCATAATAGATTCTAGGATTTACCGTGTCAATCGAGTTAAAGATAGGCGAATCTCCATTGGCTAAGATGGTCGCTTGTGGAGATTTTGCGGCACCTTCGACAATTAAACGATAAGTGGTATAGATTTCGCCATAACGGTCCATTTGATCACGGAAAATATTCGTAAAGACAAAGAGTTCGGGCTTAATATATTCAGTGACTTTACTTAAAGAAGCTTCGTCAATTTCTAGAACGGCAAATTTTTTCTCGCCTTTTTTCACTTTAGCAGATAAAAAAGTAGAGACGATTCCTTGGACCATATTTGCACCTGTTGGATTGGTTAGAACATGGTCAAATTCTTGTTTTAATATATTTACAGTTAAAGCCGTTGTTAACGTTTTGCCATTGGTACCAGTAACGACAACGACTTGATAATCTTTGGCTAAGTAATCTAATATTTGTGGGTCAATCTTTAAGGCTAACTTCCCTGGTAAGCTTGAACCACCTTTCATAAATGTCTTTAAAAACCATAAAGAGCTTTTACCGACAGCTGTGGCCAAAAGACTCTTGATACTCATAAATCTTCCTCCAATTGTTCAATTAACAGAACTATCATACCATAGAATGTCCCAAAAAGATAATGCGCATGATGGAGTAAGCAAGATTTTATAAAAAATAAAAAAACTTTGCCTTACTGACTTGTACATCAACAAATCAAATAAGACAAAGGAGAGGGAATACGTCATTAAATTCCGATAAATGGGGCAAAGATAGGTACGACAACCACCGTCACTAAACCGACGATAACTACGGCGATACTTGCCATGGCTGTTTCGGTTTCGCCTAATTCCATACTTACAGCCACTCCTAGTGCATGACCAGCTGCGCCTAATGATAGACCTTGAGCAATTTCGTCTTTGATTTTAAAGTAACGTAGCGCCATTTATAAGCGTTCATAATCTAACATCTCTTTTTATTTATGGTAAAAGTTTTTGTCTCATTTGTCTAGCAGTACAGCATTCTTTTAAATTTTTCCCATTTTCTAACTTTTTCCTTTATTCTTTCCATTATTTTCGCTACAATACTTATAGTTATGTAGATGTAAATGAGGTGGATAGCTTTTGTTAAAATTTTTACGTGAATGGGGCTCGCTTATTTTTATTGTATTATTGATTTTGGCCATTCGTCTTTTTGTCTTTGAGCCTGTAACTGTAAAGGGCCATTCGATGGATCCGACTTTAGCAGATGGTCAAAAGTTAATTGTAAGTAAAGTATTTCAACCAGAACGATTTGATATCATTACGACAGTCGAGCCCAATGATCAAAGTAAAGTAGCCGTCAAGCGTTTGATTGGATTGCCTGGAGATACGATTGAATATAAAAATGATCAATTATTGATTAACGGCAAAGCTTATAATGAACCTTATCTAAAAGATTTTAAAGCGAAATTTGCCAAAGATCGTTTGCAAGAAGAGTATCGCTATTCAACTCAATACCAACAAACAGCAGAGGTAGTTAGTAATTTCACACCAGATTTTTCTGTAAAAGTCCCAACAGGTAAGTATTTCGTGATGGGGGATAATCGCTTGGTGTCACTGGATAGTCGTGAGTTTGGCTTTATTACTAAAAAATTGATGCGTGGCGAAGTTGTATTACGGTATTTCCCATTTGATGAGATTTCAACTTTCAAAAACTAAATATTTTCAACAGATATCTAATACCAATGAGTCAATCAAAAGGTATTAGATATTTTTTATGGTTAAGATAAGCGATTGTAGCCTAAATGGCACTTTTCCGACTTTCCTAGTTAGATTAGGTTGCATGAAAGCTAGTATTTCAAGTATAATACTAAAGGAATGTTTGAGGAGTGAAAAAATGGCCCAATTATTTTTTAAATATGGTGCGATGAATAGTGGAAAATCCATCGAAATTTTAAAAGTCGCGCATAACTATGAAGAGCAAAATAAGCCAGTCGTACTCATGACTAGTGGTCTAGATACGCGTTCTGGTGTTGGTAATGTTGCTAGTCGGATTGGTTTAGAGCGTACAGCCATTCCAATTTTTGATGAGACGGATGTATATGAAACGATTGCCAATTTAGAACAAAAGCCTTATTGTGTATTGATTGATGAAGCGCAATTTTTGAAAAAACATCATGTATTGGCTTTTACGCGCGTAGTTGATGAGTTAAATATTCCTGTGATGGCCTTTGGTTTGAAAAATGATTTTCGCAATGAATTATTCGAAGGTTCACAGTATTTATTGCTTTATGCCGATAAGATAGAAGAAATGAAGACGATTTGTTGGTTCTGTCATAAAAAAGCAACGATGAATTTACACTATATTGATGGAAAGCCTGTCTATGAAGGAGACCAAGTACAAATTGGAGGCAATGAAGCGTATTATCCAGTTTGTCGCCATCATTACTTCCATCCTGAAATGAATAGAGAAGTTAACAACGAAAAATAAAAATCAATAAAGGAGAATAAAATGTACGATCAATTACAAGCAATTGAAGACCGTTATGAAGAATTAGGCGAATTATTAAGTGATCCTGAAGTCATTGCGGATACTAAGCGTTTTATGGCTTTGTCAAAAGAAGAAGCGAATACTCGCGAAACCGTGGAAACTTACCGCCGTTATAAACAAGTCATGCAAGGAATAAGTGATGCAGAAGAAATGCTAGCAGAAAACTTAGATCCTGAAATGACGGAATTAGCTAAAGAAGAATTAGCTGATTTGAAGAAAGAAAAAGAAGAACTAGAAGCAAAAATCAAAATCTTATTATTACCAAAAGATCCAAACGATGATAAAAACATTATTATGGAGATCCGTGGTGCTGCTGGTGGAGATGAAGCAGCTTTATTTGCGGGTGATTTATTTAATATGTACCAACGCTATGCTGAATCTCAAGGTTGGAAAGTCGAAGTGATGGATGCGAATATCACAGGTATCGGTGGATATAAAGAAGTGATTATGATGATTACTGGTGATAATGTCTTCTCTAAATTGAAATACGAATCAGGCGCTCACCGTGTCCAACGCGTGCCATCTACAGAATCTCAAGGTCGTATTCACACTTCTACTGCAACGGTTGTCGTGATGCCAGAAGCTGAAGAAGTTGAAGTTGAAATTGAAGATAAAGATATTCGCACGGACATTTATCATGCATCAGGTGCCGGTGGTCAGCACGTTAACAAGACTGCCTCTGCGGTACGTTTGACTCACATCCCAACTGGAATCGTGGTTGCCATGCAAGATGAACGTTCACAGCTAAAAAACCGTGAAAAAGCGATGAAAGTCTTACGTGCGCGTGTCTATGACCAAATGCAACAAGAAGCTCGCAGTGAATATGATGCAAATCGTAAATCAGCCGTTGGTACAGGAGATCGTTCTGAACGCATTCGTACTTATAACTTCCCACAAAATCGTGTCACAGATCATCGCATTGGTTTAACGATTCAAAAATTAGACCAAATTTTATCTGGTAAACTAGATGAAGTCATTGATGCATTAATCGTCTATGATCAAACTTCAAAATTAGAAGAGTTGCAAAATGGGTAAAAATAGTTATCGAGAAGTCCTAGCTAGGGCTTCTTCGTTTTTAGAGCAAAATCAATTAGAAGGTCATATGATTGAATATGTCTTCTTACAACGCAAACACTGGAATAAAACCGATTATCTTTTGCATATGCATGAGACAATAACTGCAGAAGATCAAAAGCAAATTGATGAGGATATGGTCAAGCTATTAGCCCATTATCCCCCACAATATTTAATTGGCAGTGAAGCATTTTTGGATTATCGCTTCAAAGTGACTCCGGATACCTTGATTCCGCGTCCTGAAACCGAAGAATTAGTAGAGAAGTGCTTAAAGTTAACGCAAAAGCAAGCGAATCAAGCTTTAAAAGTCGTTGATGTAGGAACGGGAACAGGGGCCATTGCTATCAGTTTGAAAGATAAAAGACCTGCTTGGCAAATGACTGCTGTGGATTTATCGGCATCAGCACTAGAAGTGGCAAAAGAGAACGCTCAGGAAATAGGGGTCCAAGTAGATTTTATTTTAAGTGATTGTTTGACGGAGATTAGTGGACCGATGGATATTATTATTTCTAACCCGCCTTATATAAGCCAAGATGAATATGAATTGATGGATGTCAGTGTCCGCGAGTTTGAACCCAAAATGGCCTTATTTGCGGAAAATAATGGCCTTGCGATTTATCAAAAACTCGCCAAACAAGCAAAAAGTAAGTTAGCTAAGGATGGCAAGATATTTTTAGAAATTGGTTTTATGCAAGGTCCTGCTGTGAAAGAACTATTTCAAGCAGCCTTTCCAAAAAAGCAAGTTTCGATTCATCAAGATTTATTTGGTAATGACCGAATGATTGTGGTGGAATAGTGGATAAGTGGATATCTTTTCCACAAGTTGGGGATAATTAAGTAAGAAATGTGTATAAATCAAGAAATATATGAAAAAAGGATGTGGATAAGTTGTGGATACAATCATATATAAACAGGATTTAGCGACACCGGCACAGTTATTAAAATCAGGTCAAGTCGTGGCTTTTCCTACTGAGACAGTGTATGGCTTAGGGGCGAATGCTTTGGATAAAGAAGCGGTTAAACAAGTTTTTGCAGTAAAAGGCCGCCCGAGTGATAATCCGCTGATTGTCCATGTAGAAAGTTTTGAACAAGCAAAAAAATATATTCAAACGCTACATCCTTTGGCAGAAAAAATCGTCCAACAGTTTTGGCCAGGACCTTTAACGTTAATTTTTGAAATTATTCCGGGCTCTTTGCCACAAGAAGTAACAGGTGGCTTGACGACCGCCGCTTTTCGGATGCCAAATGCAAAATTGACTTTAGATTTGATTCATCAAGCTGGTGTGCCGTTAGTTGGACCAAGTGCCAATACTTCAGGAAAGCCTAGTCCTACTTGCGCTGCCCATGTCTATCATGATTTGCAAGGAAAAATTGCTGGCATTGTGGATGGGGGCAATTGTCAGGTTGGGGTAGAGTCTACAGTCCTAGATTTGAGTAATCCTGAAGCAGCACCAATGATTTTAAGACCAGGTGCCATCACGAGGGAAATGTTAGCAGATTTTCTGGATATGGAGATTCTTTTGGACAAACATTTAGTCAAAGAAAGTGAAACCCCAAAATCACCTGGAATGAAATACAAACATTATTCACCAAATACACCAGTGATGATGGTTCAACCAGAAAATCTTGCCAAAGCTGTCGCCGATTTGAAAGCTCAGGGTAAGAAATTAGGTTTATTGGCTAGTCCGAAGCAATTAGTAGGCCTAAATGCTGAGTTGGTTTCAGCTTATGAAGATGAGTCTGTTGAAGCGGCGACAAAAGGTTTGTTTGCAGGTTTGCGTGCTTTAGATGAACAGGACTTGGATTTAATTTTAGTCACTACGACTGCAGAAACTGGGTTAGGTCAGGCCTATATGAATCGCCTAAAAAAAGCCGCCGGACAAAAAATATATGAAGTATAGAATCATAAGTATAGTTTTTAAAACATTGTCTATCTACCAATAATGGATAGTCAATGTTTTTTTAGTTGAAAAAATTTTGAAATATTGTGATTAGCTTTGAATGAACAGGAATCAATCTGGAAAAGAAAATGCAGGCCAATCATTTTGCTTATGATAAAATAATCCGTATACTGAAAGTTAAAGATGATAAAATTAGTTACAAATACCTAAGAAGGAGTAGATATGATTAAATTTCAACATATAAGTAAAAATTATGGCAAGACTGCTATTTTAAAAGATATTTCAATGCAAATAAATACAGGCGAATTCATTTGCTTAGTTGGACCAAGTGGTAGTGGGAAAACGACTTTATTAAAGACGGTTAATCGACTAGTCACTCCTGATAATGGTCAAATTTTATTAGATAATCAATCAATTAATCAGTGGCAATTAAGAGAGTTACGCTTGCAAATTGGTTACGTGATTCAGCAGATTTCCTTATTTCCACATATGACTGTCTATGAAAATATTACTTTAATTCCCGAATTAAAAAAAATTCCTAAAGCTAAATGGCAGGAAATGGCAAATTTTTGGCTCAAAAAGGTTGGTCTAAATCCAAAAGAAGTCTTACATCGTTATCCCAAAGAGTTATCTGGTGGGCAACAACAGCGTGTCGGTATTGTGCGAGCATTAATTACGCAACCTAAGATATTATTGATGGACGAACCATTTAGTGCTTTGGATCCGTTAAGTCGTCAACAGTTACAGGACTTGCTCAAACAATTGCATGAAGAATTACATTTAACTGTTCTTTTTGTTACGCATGATATGGACGAAGCGTTAAAGCTAGCTGATCGAATTGCAGTATTACAAAACGGTGAGCTAGTCCAATTTGCTAGTCCTTCAGTGATTCAAAGCAATCCGCAAAATGCATTTGTTGCACAGGTTTTGAAAGGACGTGAATATGATGCCTAGCCTTTTACAAGCAATTTTTCAACATTTACAACTTTCTATGAGTGCATTGTTATTAGCAAGCATCTTAGCAATTGGTTTAGCTTTAATTTTACAACCCTTTAAGCGTGTAGTTGCAGTTATTTTACAAATTACCGGAATTATGCAGACCATTCCCTCATTAGCCTTATTAGGATTATTTATTCCGTTTATGGGCATTGGCTTTACACCATCTTTAATTGCACTTATCATTTATGGGATTTTTCCTATATTACAAAATACGCTAGTTGGTCTAGCTAACGTTGATCCAAGTCTAGATGAGGCAGCGCGAGCCTTTGGAATGACGCGATGGGAGCGATTAAAAAAATTATCTTTGCCATTGGCTATGCCGATGATTTTATCTGGTATCCGGACTTCTGCCATCATGATTATAGGGACAGCTACACTTGCGGCTTTAATTGGAGCAGGTGGTCTAGGAACGTATATTTTATTGGGAATCGATCGTCAAGATAATCAGTTGATTTTAATTGGAGCGCTTGCTTCGGCAGGATTAGCAATATTATTTAGTTTTTTATTACAATGGCTTCAACGATTGAAGCTTAAGCAAGTTGGGATTACCTTTGTTAGTTTGATTGCCATAACAGGTTTAACTTTTGTGCCGTTCTTTTTACAAACACAAACCAATAATACAATCGTAATTGCTGGTAAATTAGGTGCTGAACCCAACATCTTAATACATATGTACAAACTATTAATTGAAGACCAGTCAGACTTGCATGTAGAATTAAAAGAAAATCTAGGAAAAACAAGTTTTTTATATCAAGCGTTAAAAAAAGGCTCAATTGATCTTTATCCAGAATTTACAGGAACGATTACGAGCACTTTATTGAAGCAAACACCAACAACTTCGACTGATCCTAAAACAGTTTATCAACAGGCAAAAAAAGGCATTTATCGTCAAGATCATTTAGTTTATTTGCAACCTATGGCCTATCAGAATACTTATGCATTAGCTGTACCAAAAAATTATGCTAAACAACATCAATTAAAGAAGGTTAGTGACTTAAAAAAGGTAGAAAATCAAGCCATTGCTGGTTTTACCTTAGAATTTAACCAACGAAAAGATGGTAACCTCGGTTTACAAGAAAAATATCAGCTTTCTTTACAAGTCAAGACGATGGAACCTGCTTTACGCTATAAAGCACTTGAGCAAGGAAGTATTCAAATTGCTGATGTCTATTCAACTGATAGTGGCATCAAGAGATACAATCTAGTTTTACTTAAAGACGATCTTCAGCTTTTTCCACCTTATCAAGGAGCACCTTTAATTCGTGAGACTACCTTAAAAAAATATCCTGAATTAAAGAAAATATTAAATCAATTAGCTGGAAAAATTACTGAAGAGCAAATGCAACAGATGAATTATCAGGTAGATGTATTGAAGAAATCGCCTGAGATGGTTGCTAAAGAATTTTTAGAAAAAAATCATTTGTTAACTAGTTAAATTTTTACTTGCCCTAGAGTTCACTCTAGGGTTTATTATTTTATTGTGAGGTGAATATGATGAATATCAAAAAAGCGGCAGAATTATTTGACTTAAGTGTTGATACACTTAGATATTATGAGCGTATTGGGGTTATTCCACCAGTTAAGCGTAATGAAAGTGGTTATCGGGAATACACAACGGCAGACTTAAATTGGATATATTTGGCAAAAAGCTTAAGAAATGCAGGGCTTTCGATTGAATCATTAATCGAATTTGCACATCTGGCTCAAATGCGCGAGAAAATCAATGTAGCTGAGGCGCAAAAACAAATTCTACATGAACAGTTAGCTGAATTAAATGAAAAAATTCAAGAAATGGAACAAGTTAGAGCGTTGTTAAGTTATAAAATAGAAACTTATGATGAACATTTGGCAAAATTTCAAGCAGGTAAGATGGATGAGAATACCATTGAAAAACTCTGGGAGAAAAAATTCTAAAATCACTTGCCCTGGAGTTTACGCCAAAGTTTAGAATAAAATATATCAAGTAAAAGGAGAATCATAAAAATGAACACAATTGAATTAAATAATGGAGTAGTTATGCCACAATTAGGTTACGGAGTGTACCAAATTCCAGCAGAACAAACTGCAGAAGCTGTATATCAAGCAATTAAGGCAGGATATCGTTTGATTGACACTGCAGCGGTATATGGAAATGAAAAAGAAACAGGGGAAGGAATTAAGAGAGCGATTGAAGAAGGCGTCGTTACAAGAGAAGAGTTATTTGTCACTTCTAAATTATTTATCTTACAAGCACCTGAAAATCGTGCAAAAGAAACTGTAGAACATTCATTAAAAGTGATGGGATTAGATTATTTAGACTTATATTTAATTCATCAGCCTTATGGGGATATTTATGGTGCTTGGCGTGCCCTAGTTACTTTACAAAAAAGTGGAAAATTACGTGCGATTGGTATTTCTAATTTTAAATCGGCGAAAATGATTGAATTTGTTGGTTTAAATGAAGTAAAAGCACAAATTAATCAAATTGAAGTTAATCCATGGTATCAAAGAAATGTTGATCAAGAATGGCATGAAAAATATGGCGTACAAATCGAAGCCTGGGCGCCATTTGCAGAAGGTCGTCATGAATTGTTTACGAATCCGATATTAACTGAAATTGGTCAAAAATATCATAAATCAGTAGGGCAAGTTGTATTGCGATGGTTGATGCAAAGAGGCATTGTAGCTTTGGCAAAATCAGTTCGACCTGAAAGAATGGCAGAAAACATTGATATTTTTGATTTTGAGTTATCTAGTGATGATATGGAAGTGATTGCTAACTTGGATTTACAAGAATCAGCATTTTTTGATCATGACGCACCTCAACAAGTCGAATGGTTTATGCAAAGAATGTTAGCAACAGAGGAATAATTGAGTAAACAAAAATTATCCAGTATTTTTAGTCGAAAGGTGAGAAAGTTGAAATATAAACATCAACTGTGGTGAGGAGAATGAAATGCACAAAAAGCAGGGGTTGATTTTACCTATTACGTTATTTTCATATTTTTTATTTTAATGGATAACTTGATTATTTTTACGAGCTCATTACAAATTGGCGAGATTTTTCGTTTTTCACCAACTGAATTATCATGGGTATCCAGTGCCTTGACCAATACCATGCATCAAATTGGCGGACCATTGGGATTGGCAATTATTGTTTTAAACGCAAGCCAATTTAAGACGAAAATGATGTTAATTGCTTGTTATACGGCTGTTGCGATTGTTATCATTGTATTTGGCATGCAAAAAAAAAGAATAGATGAAAAAAGAACGATTTGGTGTCGTCCTTTTTTTCATTTCCAAAAACCAAATTCTTTCTTTTTGATTTCTTCAACAGAGTATAATTTGATGAGTCTACACATTTCAGTAGTTATGTTTTCATAGAGTAAGGAGTAATTATATCCTAAATTTTTCGCTGCGGCTTTAAGATATAGATTATATTCCTCGATTGTTAATTTTTCTGGCTTTTCAGACATGTGCATCACCTCAAACCAAGTATAACATATTTTGTGGAAAAGGTTTACATGAAAATGTGTTGAATATTTTACATACAATCAGTGCAAAGTAGCTGATTTTTATTCGGTTTTATGCTAGAATTTAAGAAACTACTTGAGATTTTTTCTTTTAGTGGCATTTTTTCGTCAGCAAGCATGCCTTGACTGATAATATTTTTAAAAAGGAGTGTCCTACTTGGATTATAAGGCATTTGACCCAGAATTATGGCAAGCAATTGAAAATGAAGGCGTTCGTCAACAAAACAATTTGGAATTAATCGCGTCTGAAAATATTGTTTCTAAAGGTGTTTTAGCAGCGCAAGGCAGTATTTTAACGAACAAATACGCAGAAGGTTATCCAAATAAACGTTACTATGGTGGTTGCGAATTTGTTGATGTTGTGGAAACTTTAGCTATCGAACGTGCAAAAGAACTTTTTGGTGCAAAATTTGCAAACGTACAACCTCACTCTGGTTCACAAGCAAATACAGCTGCTTATTTAGCATTAATTGAACCTGGTGATACTGTTTTAGGTATGGACCTTTCAGCAGGCGGACATTTAACGCATGGTTCACCTGTTAACTTTAGTGGCAAGACTTACCATTTTGTTGGTTATGGCGTTGATCCTACTACTGAAGTCATTGATTATGATGTTGTTCGTATTTTAGCACGCGAACATCAGCCAAAATTAATTGTAGCTGGGGCCTCTGCTTATTCAAGAATAATTGATTTTGCAAAATTTAGAGAAATTGCCGATGAAGTAGGCGCAAAATTAATGGTCGATATGGCGCATATTGCTGGTCTTGTTGCCGCTGGTTTACATCCAAATCCAGTACCATATGCTGATATCGTAACAACAACTACGCACAAAACTTTACGCGGTCCTCGTGGGGGCATGATTTTAACGAATGACGAAGAATTAGTGAAAAAAGTGAATTCTGCTATTTTCCCTGGCATTCAAGGTGGCCCATTAGAACACGTGATTGCTGGTAAAGCTGTGGCATTTAAAGAAGCGTTAGATCCAAGTTTTAAAGAATACGCCCAACAAGTCATCAAGAATGCCAAGGCGATGGTGGATGTCTTTAATAATGAGCCTAAAGCCCGCTTAGTTTCTGGTGATACAGATAATCATTTATTACTAATGGAAGTGACTGGTTTTGGTCTAAATGGTAAAGAGGCCGAACATTTACTTGATTCAGTAAATATCACGGTAAACAAAAATTCTATCCCATTTGAAACATTAAGTCCATTCAAGACAAGTGGTATCCGTATTGGTACACCTGCGATTACGAGCCGTGGCTTTAAAGAAGAAGATGCCGCTAAAGTCGCTGAGCTAATCGTCAAAGTCTTATCAAATAAAGAGGATGCCGATGTGCTTGCTCAAGTCAAACAAGAAGTGAAGAATTTAACGGATAAATATCCAATTTATAAATAGTTTTTTCAGTAACTCAAATATAAATGAAATCGACTACCCAAAAGTGCTAAATTGACTTTTGAATAGTCGGTTTTTTACTTGATTAGATTTTAATAATGAGTCTAATTGTTCCTTTAAGTCTCTACCTGTATAGATAATAGCTAGAATATTTACTGTATCATTTGATAAGTTTACTGTATATAATATTTGGTAATTATTAATAGCTAAGGTACGTAAACCTCTGCTTTTCCAAGGCTCTTCATCATACTTTTTATATCTTTCTGGGAAGTATTCGAGTGACCCAATAGCATCTAACAATTGATTTAATTGTTTCCTAGCAGCTGTTGGAGCGCAGAGCTGAACGGAAATATAGGAATATATATTTCTTAAATCATTTTCAGCTCGTTTGGATACATTAACTTGATATATCATAATTGATAATCCTTTTCCAGAGATTCTCTTACTTGTGCAAATGTTTTAACTCTACCGTTAAGAACATCGTCATACCCTTGTTCGAGATGTGCATTAAGTTCTTCCTTCGATGTATTTTCAAGACATAAAGGTGTATTATCTGGAAGTTTTACTTGAAATGGTAAGCCTCTATTTAAAACGATTTGTTTGAAAAAAATATCAATTGCATTTGATGTTGGAATTCCTAAAGCGGATAGGATAGATTCAGCTTCCTTTTTTAATTTTGGATCAATTCTTGCATAAACACTTGCAGTTTTATTTGCCATATTTACCTCTCCCTTTTTTCTTTTCTAACTTGATTATATTCTTTTGTATTGCTCTTATCAATATGCAAAGATGTTGTATGGTAAACCTTTTACTTAGGTGTTGAAAGTTTAGTGAGTTTCCTTTAGAATATAGTAGATAAAATAAGTGACGAGGTGGAAAAAATGGGCAAATTTAAAGTAATCGATCATCCATTAATTCAACACAAATTAACGATGATTCGTGACAAAAATTGTGGTACTAAGGTATTTCGTGAAGTTGTAAATGAAATTGCGATGTTAATGGCGTATGAAGTTTCACGCGATATGCCACTAGAAGATGTTGTAATTGAAACACCAATTTGTCAATCAACACAAAAGACTTTATCTGGTAAAAAAGTGGCGATTGTGCCAATTTTACGTGCAGGTATCGGCATGGTGGATGGTATTTTAGAGTTAATTCCAGCAGCTAAAGTTGGTCATGTCGGAATGTATCGTGATGAAGAAACTTTAGAGCCACATGAGTATTTCATGAAGTTGCCTGAAGATATTGATAGTCGTCAATTATTTGTGGTTGACCCAATGTTAGCAACAGGTGGTTCAGCAATTATGGCGATTGATTCATTGAAAAAACGTGGCGCATCTAATATCCGCTTTGTCTGTTTAGTGGCTGCTCCTGAAGGGGTTAAAGCTTTACAAGACGCGCATCCAGACATTGATATTTATACTGCTGCGCTAGATGAAAAATTAAATGAAAATGGTTATATCGTTCCTGGTTTAGGGGATGCTGGAGACCGTCTATTCGGTACTAAATAATCATAGCAATTTAGGCACTTCTTTGACTGTTTTTTGCTGCAAAGAGGTGCTTTTTTGTAGCTATTTTTGTAGAATAAAGTTGGAATAAATCTGGAAAGTAGGAATTATAATGAAGCGAAAACCAATGAATGTAGTTGACAGAGCAAAATTTTGTCGGGATGTTGCAATCTTAAATGATGATAGTGAAGAGACTATTGAAATTTTGCACGATTTTCAAAGTGATTCCTCTATTTTGCCTATTGTTAAGATTCCAATTTCTGAATGGGCAACTGGGACATTAATTATGTTAGGAAAGCTGAAATATGAGGAAACTGTAACAGAAAATATGGACTATATTTTGCTAGCTTATAAAGAGTTAAAGAAAGAATATGAAAATGGAAATTTGGAACTATAAGTCATAAAAACAATTTTTTATCATTGGCAAAGATGCTCAATTCAATAAATTATCGATTTAATTCTACCCAGATGGAGATACGATATAATCCTAACTAATAATTTATAGTGAAAGATAAAGATTTTGCTAGTGGAAAAGTAATTATTGTATTAGAGAAAAAACATTAACCCAAAAATGATTATTTGAATGAGTATTAGCATGGAAGTCGATTACGAGAATACTTTGCGGCAATAGGTGAAAGAATATGAGAAAATCACAGAAGATAATCGGACAAAATAAACTTGGTCCGTATACAATATTATACTTAGAAAAAGCAGATAATGATTTTGATGGATATGATTTGTACAAAATAGGAAATAAGCTATATAAACCAATTGTAATGTTTGATACCAAAGATTCTGTGGCATTTGAAACAGAGGATGATAGTGAGGATTTTGTTGGTAAAATATTGGAATACGTAAAAATAACTAGCATCTAGTCAAATGGCTTTGCTACTTTTTTGCTAAAATCAAGTGCTAAATATTTTAATAAAAAACCGCTGAACCTCATGGGGCTCAACGGTTTTAGTTATACGTTTAGTTTTTCTTCTAGAGCATCGGTTAGAACTTGAGAAAAATTAAGATTACTTTTTTCTGCAAGTTCATTCAACCATTCTGGAATAGTTACATTTTTGCGCACTTTTTTTGAATGATATTTTCGATTATAAGCAACCATATCAATACCGATTACAGCGATAGTACTTTCAGGGTGTTGCTTTTGTAATTCAATAATATTACTAGCTTTAGGGTATTTTTCGTAATCTTCAAGAGCAAATCCCAAAACTTCTTGGGCCATTTCAAAGGCTTCTTCTTGTGTTTCTCCTTGTGTGATTGCTGATGGGATATCTGGAAATGTGACAGTAATATAGCGTTCTCCTTGAGTAAATACAGCTGGATAGAATAGCATAAGCATCCTCCT
>CAMMST010000003.1:0-89193 GCA_946499615.1 Enterococcus cecorum
TCACCAGCTAATGGATAGCCAATATATTGCATATGTACCCTGATTTGATGGGTTCTCCCCGTTTCTAATTTACATTCAATTAATGTGAACTGATTAAAGCGTTCCAAAACAGTAAAATGCGTCACTGCATCCTTACCATCTTCCACCACTGCTTGTTTTTTGCGGTCTTGCTTACTTCTTCCAATCGGTGCATTAATCGTCCCCTTCTCATGAGGAATCACGCCATGCACTAGAGCGACATATTTACGTAAAGAAGTTTTGTCTTTTAATTGTTTGGCTAAACTTTCATGAGCCACATCATTTTTAGCAATCATTAACAATCCAGAGGTATCTTTATCAATTCGATGAACAATTCCTGGACGAATCACCCCATTAATAGAAGATAAATCTTTTAAATGATATAGTAAAGCATTCACCAGTGTATGATTGGGATGGCCCGCAGAAGGATGAACCACCATTCCTTGAGGTTTATTCACAACAGCCACATCTTTATCTTCATAGACAATCTCTAAAGGAATATCTTCAGGCAATATTTCCAATTCTTGCACTTCAGGTAGTTGAATTTCAAAAGTTTCTGTGCCCTTTACCTTATAATTAGCTTTGACAACTTGTTGCGCAGTGATTGAAAAGACTAAGCCATCTTTTAGCCAAGACTGAATTTGTGATCTTGAATAATCAGCCAATTGTTCCGTTAATAATTTATCTAAACGTCCTTTTTGATCGTTTATTGTTACAGTTAATTTTTCACTCATTGATGTTTGAATCGCTCCTCAAAAATAATATAAATAAACATAATCACTACGCCAACAGTTAACTCAATATCCGCGATATTAAATATTGGAAAGTTGATAAAATCAAGTTTAAACATATCTACAACATAACCTAAGCGCATGCGATCAAAATAATTACCAAATGTACCGCCTAAAATCATACTTAAGCTTAACGAAAACAACCAACCATTTGTTTTCCCATATTTAGAAAGTAAGTAACTGACAGCAACAATGGCTAATAATGTAATCACAGTAAAAAACCACATTTGACCTTCTAGCATACTCCATGCAGCACCTGTATTACGAATATGAAAGAAAGATAAAATACCAGGAATGACATTAACCTCATCACCCAATGGAATTTGTTTGACCACCGCCAATTTGACTAGTTGATCCAAAATGGCAAACAAGATCGCCAATAAATAATAAATATACACTAATTCTCACTCTCTTCTAACTTTATTAAATCTCTAGGACGAATCACACCCGTTATCGGTAATTCTTCTTTTCCATTTGCACTGATAAAAATCACTTCTAATTGTGGATGCTGATGAAAAATTTTTAACACATCAGCTACCAAAGTTTGTTCACTCACAAATTGATAATTGGCTTTTTTTCCTTCAATGGTTAGGATATCTTTCGCTTTTAGCTGCTCGATAGGCGTAACATTGGCTTCAGTGAGATACTGACTAAACCAATAACCTAACATTCTTAAAGTAATCACACCAACGAATTTTCCATGATTATGTAACGGAAATTGCGAATATTTTTTATGGCTTGCAATTTTTAATAGTTCTAACAAAGGCGTCTCTTGTTCAAAAGATACAACCTTTTTACAAAAGACATCGCCCACTTTTTGGGGATGATAGAGCTGTTTTTCAATCGTCAAAATCCGATCGACAATCCACTGATTCGGCTGGGCAATAATAAAATCTGGGGCGATGCTTTCATGTACAATCGCATTTCTTAGCTGCGCAATCTGAATTAGATCATCCTCATATTTAGCAATCGTCGCATCACCATTTGCACGAGCCTTACGCACCAAATTGGTAAAACCGATCGACTTATCAAGTTTAAAACTATTTTGTAAATATTTTTCTATCCGATTAAAACTTGACAAAAAGATTTCAGCCGCTTCCAAATCATTCCCTCCCATCTATGTCAACAAACTATATCATATCAAATATTGGCTTGGAAATAAATAGAAAGAGTGATTCAGTTATTACACCAAATCACTCTAGTAATTAAAATAAACCAAGCGCATTTCCTTTTTCATCAACATCCATATTTAATGCTGCTGGTTTCTTAGGCAATCCAGGCATCGTCATCACATCACCCGTTAACGCCACAATAAAACCAGCGCCTAATTTAGGTACAAATTCGCGAATATGAATTTCAAAGTCTTGTGGTGCACCTAATTTACTTGGATCATCTGAAAATGAATATTGGGTTTTTGCCATACAAACCGGCAATTTATCCCATCCTTCTTTTTTGAATGTAGCTAATTGATTTAAGGCTTTTTTCGAGAAGGTTACATGTTTGCCATGATAAATCTTTTGAACAATCGCTAAACATTTTTCTTCAATCGATTGCTCATCTTGATAAAGTCTTTGATAGTTCGATGGCTGCATATCGATTGTATCAACAAGGACTTGCGCTAATGCACGGCCACCTTTACCACCATCAGCCCAAACACTAGCTCTTGCAATGTTCACACCCATTTCTTGACAAAGTTTTTCTAAAGTTTCAAATTCTTTTTGGGTATCTGTTACAAATTCATTGATGGCAACGACAACTGGAATTTGATATTGTTGCATGTTTTGAATATGTTGTTTTAAATTCGCAAACCCATTAATCACTGCCTCAACATTTTCCTCGGTTAAAGCAGTTTTATCAAGACCACCATGCATCTTTAATGCTCGAATCGTTGCGACAACTACAATCGCATCGGGGGCTTTGGATAAATGGGGAACTTTGATATCTAGGAATTTTTCTGCTCCTAAATCGGCACCAAACCCAGCTTCAGTTACGACATAATCAGCTAACTTCAAGGCCGTTTGAGTAGCTAAAACACTATTACAACCATGCGCAATATTTGCAAAAGGTCCACCATGAACAAAGGCTGGGGTGCCTTCAATTGTTTGCACTAAATTCGGTTTTAAAGCATCTTTTAACAATAAAGTTAAGGCCCCTTCAACTTTTAAATCAGCCACAGTGACCGCTTTACGTTGATAAGTATAACCAATCACGATATTGGCAAGCCTTGTTTTTAAATCTTGTAAATCAGTTGCTAAACATAAAATAGCCATGATTTCACTTGCTACCGTGATATCAAATCCATCTTGGCGTGGCACACCTTGAACTGGACCACCTAGACCAACGACCACCTCACGTAAAACACGATCATTTAAATCGACTGCTCGTTTCCAAATCACTCTTCTGCTATCAATATTCAACTCATTTCCTTGATGAATGTGATTATCAATAAAAGCTGAAAGAGCATTATTGGCAGTTGTAATAGCGTGCATATCACCGGTAAAATGTAAATTGATTTCTTCCATAGGTAATACTTGGGCATATCCACCACCTGCAGCCCCGCCTTTTACCCCCATCACAGGTCCTAAAGAAGGTTCACGCAAAGCAATCATCGCATTTTTGCCAATCTGATTTAAACCATCCGCTAAACCAATTGTAACAGTAGATTTTCCTTCACCAGCTGGCGTTGGATTAATCGCTGTTACTAAAATTAATTTTCCATCTTTATTTTGCTTTACTTTTTCGATGGTTTGATAGTCAATTTTCGCTTTATATTTCCCATAAAGTTCTAAATCATCAAAGGTTAGACCAATTCTTTCCGCAATTTCAACAATAGGTTTTAAAGTCGCAGCTTGAGCAATTTCGATATCAGTTTTCAATTTTTTTCTCCTTTAAATATATTTTCATGAATATTATAGACGATTTTAGGAAAAATATCAGCAAATTAATTGAACAAAACAAACGATTTTCAATAAAACGTTCGGATTTATACCAAAACAAAAAGATGACAGCTAAATTTTAATTTACATTAGCTGTCAATTCTTCAATATTTATTTGTTTTAAAAGTTTTTTTTGGTTCTTAGCCGAAATCTGGCATTCAAATGAGCCGAAATCACCTTTTAAAACCACTTTACGCTGATTGATTTGACAATTAGAAATAGAAGATACTGCGATTTCTTTTCTCTTCCAAATTCGTGCATAATAGATAGTTAGCTTATTTTCATCAATAATCATATAACGATGAAAACCAGAAAAGAATAAAATGATTCCTAGTCCCATGACAAGATTACTCGTTAAATAAGGCGCTGTGTTTTCTAGCGCTAATATCAAGCCATAAAATATAATTCCCAAGGCTACAGACCAAAAAATAATCATTTGTGACAATTCTGGTTGCCAAAAAATCTTTTGTTTCTTCATTGCTTCTTCCTTACTTTTCCTTTAAAATTTATAGTACTTCATTTTAATTAGAAACGAGGGATAAATATGTTAAAAGTATACGTTGATGCTGCAAGTAAACCACAAACGCCTTATGGTGGAATTGGGATTGTCCTAAGTGAAAAAGAATTCTATCAACAAATTGCCATCCCTATCCAAGGCGACTTTGACAATCATGAACTAGAATTTCAAGCAGTCCTTTATGCACTAGAAGAATGTAGCAAACATCACTTTCAAGATAAATTTATCAATATTTACTCAGATAGTAAAATTGTAGTCCAAACTTTAGAAAAAAACTACACGCGTAATGAAAAATTTAGTAAATATTTAACACTCATTAACGAAAAACTGACAACCTTCCAATTTGTCTTTTTTCATTGGATTAGCGATAGTCAAAATAAAGGCGCGGACAATCTTGCGCGCCAAGGCTTACAAAAAGCACTAAAGAATCGGCGAAAGTAAACGAGAAAAACTCTGCTTAAATCGTAACCAATAAGATTGATCAGCTATCATTTCATTCGTTAATAAGATACAGCGCGTCATATCATCTTCAAAATGACCAGACAAAGTATGAACTACATCCCGATTATAAACAAATGCACTGACTTCAAAATTTAACGAATAAGAGCGAATATCCTGATTCGTTGTACCAAAACTAGCAATTGTATCATCCATAATGACTGTCTTAGCATGAATAAAACCTTCTTGATATAAATAGACTTTGACGCCTCTTTTGGTTAGATAATTAGCATAATACTGCGTAGCCCGATAAATAAACGGATGATCAGGCATGCTTGGAATCATAATCCGGACATCTATCCCTGATCTTACCGCAATCAATAAAGCATTAATCATCGTATCGTCCGGAATTAAGTATGGGGACTGCAGCCAAACACGTTTTTCGGCTGCTAAAATCATCTTGATAAAACCACCATGTAAGATTTCCTCAAAGTTTTCTGGACCATCTGCCACGATTTGCATACTAATATTGCGTTTTGGATCATAAGTCGGCAACTGGAAATACTCATCTACATAATCCATTTTATTGGCCTTTTTAATGGCTGAAGCATTCCAATCTCGAATAAATATTTCTTGTAAAGTAAAAACGGCTGTACCAAAAATTCTGCCATGAGTATCGCGCCATGGCCCAAATTTCTTACTCTTACCTAGGTATTGATCACCAACATTAAAACCACCCGTCCAGCCAATCACACTATCGATAACCACAATTTTGCGGTGTAAGTGATAATTTAAACGCGTTTTTTTAATTAAGTTGCGTGAAGTGATAAATGGAACCACTTGGCCACCTGCTTCAATAAGTGGTTTGAAAAAGCGCATATTGACATTGCCACCCCAAGGATCAAATATCAAGCGTACCTCTATACCCTCTTTAGCCTTTGAAACCAATAAGTCTCTTAATTGGGTACCTATCTGATCTTTAAAAATAGCGTAATACTCAATATGGATATGATGTTTAGCTTGCCTGATATCTTTAAATAAGTATTCAAACTTAGTATAACCATCCGTATAAAACGCGATATCATTTCCTTTAGAAAGTGGCGATTCTTCTGTATTTCTAAAGTAGTTTTTTAAAAGATTAGATTCAGGGGTTTTAACCGTTTGATGATATTGTAAATTATATTCCTGAATGGAACGATTAATTTCTGTAATTCGTCCTTGATATTTTTCTGTATACTTATAAACAATCTCCCCATCAATTCCCCGGCCGCAAAACAAATAAAGTAAGAATCCAAATCCTGGAATAAATACTAAAGTCATCATCCAAGCAAAGATACTAGCAATGGAACGCGGCTTTCTGAAAATGGTAATAAAGGCCCCAATTGTATTAATCGTAATAAAAAACACCAAAACTTGATAAAGAATATCAAACTCTTTGGCAAACATCTTCTTGTCTCCTTATAATAAATAATTAAAATAAAAAATTGATATATCAATATATAAATCTATTTATATGTATAAGTAAAGTATAAACTACCTACACCTAACAGCTGTCAAATACTATTAATTACGTTATAGCAAAAATAAGAGGGGTTGTAAAGAGCCCCTCTAAATATAACTTATCGTTTGATTTGTTTTTAGCGTCAAATCTCTGTTGAATAACTGATAGCCCCTTATCCGCAATCAGATACAACGTACATCTGCTATATATTTCATGATTACAGTAGTATATATGACCATACATAGATGTCTTGCTAAAATTTCCATAATGATACCGCATATTATCTCCTAATAAAAAAGAGCCCAAAGAGAGCTCTTTAAATGTTTATTGAATTGTTGCTAGTTTTCCCATTACGCGACCATTTACTTCTAACCAATAAGCAACTTCTGCGTCGTTCCAACCTTTATCATCAATATTTTCGAACTTGGCCATATAATCAGTATATTTTTTCATAAAATTCGCATAATCAGCAGCCATACTAACTGCATTATTTGATTCTTTATATTTTTTCATGAATGCGACATATTCATCGAAGAATTTCTCGTAAGCATCAATTTGTTCTTTTACTTCTGGTCTAATACCAGTAGTATTATTTTGTTGCGTAGACTGTTGACTAGGTTGTGTTTGTTCGGATTGAGAAGAAGACTGAGTAGTTGCTTCTTCAGAATCTGTATCTTTATTATCTTCTGAAAAACTTAAATGGATCTCCATCGTATTAAATCCTTCATAATAAAGAACTAACTCATTACCTTTAGAATCTTTCGCACTATATCTCTTATCCGATTTAGAATAATCAATAGTAAATCCTTTCTCAACAACTTTATTTATATATTCTCCAAAATCTTGTTGAGTTGTTTTCCCAATATGTGCGACAAAAGAATCTTCACTATCAGTGGTTATTTTTCCATAGTCGCTTTTTGGCTTAGGTAGCAATGTTGCCAATCCCATAGTTGGCCATGTATATTTGTCAGAAACAACCGATTTATTCAAAGTAATATCGAAATAATTCTTATCCCAATACATTATATTAAGTTTGTCACCTTGTTTATTATATAAAGTTAAATTAGTATCTGAGTGAGTTTGCTTTTCCGCGTTAAACCCCTTTTTCTCTAATAATTTTATATATTTTTTAAAATCATCTTTAGATTGCTTTTCTATTCGTCCACTAAAAAACTCTTCATTATTTGTGTTAATTTTTCCATATTTAGCATTTGGATTAGGTAATAATTTAGCGATACCATCGGTTGGCCACTCTAATCTTTCTTTCTTCGTCCCGCCGCAACCCGCTAAAATGAAAACGGATAATAGAACACTTAAAAATATTGTGATTTTTTTCATGATACACTTCCTCCTTTATCTGTATGCGTTCATTATATCACCAAAAAAGAAAAGAGACTATATTAAATAACCCCTTTTCATTAATTATTTTCTGAATTTCATGATATCTCTAAACGCTGCTTTTCCAACCGTATAGAGCATTGATTCTACTTTCTCCCAATGCATTGACGCGAAGCCCATTATCATTCCCGCTGCGATTGGTGCTGTAATCCCAAGCACTTTTATTTTTCTTTCCGCCTTACTATTTTTTTCAGCAATAATCATATCATCCATTTTAATTCCATGATCAATTATTTGCTTTCTGTTTTCTAGCAAACGTCCTTCCAAATCATTCACTCATTTTACCTGCACTTCATAGCGGTCTAAATCGACCTCATTTTCTTCTTGCATTTTTCGAAGAATTTCTCTTTCTCTCAAATACTCTTCCTCTAACATAGTTGATAATGTTTTTTCTTCGTTCATACGAATACCTCCTAAAATTTGATAGAAAATAACTTCCATTAAGGACATGTTTTTCGTGCGATTGTTTTGGAAGTAGAATAATTTTACTTCTTTTCCTAATAATCTGTTCGGAATTCAATCTCACTGCAATAGTGTCGTCTATACTATTTAATTTATAAGAACCATAAATTGTGTATTTTGCCTCGTTCCATTTGTCAAATATCATCGTTAAAATGACACCTAATGAGATACCAATAAATAAATCAAGCATTTGTATCATCTCCTTTCAAAATGTTTTATCAAAATTCCCCACCGGGAAAATTTCACAATTTCAATTTAACTTTTATTTTGGTTACTTGCGTACTGATAAATAAAAAGAAGAGACTTATTCAGCCTCTTCCAATATAGAATCGATATACGGTTTAAATGTTAATAATGTTAATGCATACTTCTATTACATTCAATACGTCCATAACAATTACCTCCTATATATTATTTCTCGTAATATGACTTGTTTATTACGAGAAAAAAAAAGAGTGGACAAATCGCCCACCCAATTCTAACGTCTAAATTGATTGTATATAATCCAACTCCAACGATTAGTGCAATATATACTAAATATACCTTTCCAATCACATAAATATCAACCTCCTCAAAATAGGAAATGTTTCTTATACGAAACATGCTTTAACACAATATCGGAATTTTCATCGATGAGTTTACCTTCATCAACTCGAATGTCTATCGTGTTGCTTTCTGGATTTAAACAATACGTGCCTAAAATGATTACTTTTTCGTTTCTTTTTCTTTCATATGATATCCCAATTATTACTCCTAACAGTAGTCCGAAACAAAACATCAACGCAATTACCATGTTATCACCTCCAAATGTTTTATTGAAAATCCCCACCCAGGAATTTTTACAATATCAAAATATCATCTTTTTCAGTCGCCTGCGTTCTGAAAAATAAAGAGACAGGATTCGAACCTGTGACCCTAGATTAAAAGTCTAGTGCTTTCCCGCTAAGCTACTCTTCCATTAAAGGACGTGTTTTTCACGCGAATTTTATTGTAAGTGTAAATTTTCTAAAGTATAATTGAATGTATAATCGACATGGAGGAACACGTAATGGATAACTTAAAAGAAATAAATCAAACTCTGATTGATGCAAAAATAAGAGAGTTTGAAAAAATTAGAGATAAAGTAAAATATGAGATGGTAAAGTATGAAGAAAAATTACCAGAAAATATCGACCGAGAAACTTATGAAGTGCAACTTTCAGAAGAACTAAATCGACAATTAGATTTGGTTAATAAAGAAACAGATTTAAATTCAGAAGCACTATATTACCATTTGAAAGCCCAAGCGTCTTTAAATAAAAACATCAGTAAAAAAGAGTTAACTATATCCGCTTTAGAATTCCTAGAGAAATCGACAAATAGTAAATTCATGAAGAAGTTAATGCGAGAATTGATAAAGGAGAATAAATAATGGCTAATATTCCACCGATTGTGATGAAATTACTCAAAAACATTGTTACGTCTATACAAAAAGTTATGCAAAACGAAGAAGTTAAAACAGCATTAAAAGGAGCCATCATGGCTATGGTTATGGCGATTGTGAATATGGTACTTGAAGAGAAAAAATAAGAGTCCTTCCTTTTCGGTTGGACCCCTTTTTTATTAGTTGCGATATTTTTCTGCTGTCTTTCGAAACTCTTCAGCGACTTTCACAAATTCTTTATCACGCGGTGCGATCATAATAGAATATTTCACGTATTTCAACACTTTGAGAATACTTTTCACATTCCCTTTACTTGATTCTTCCGCTCCTTTTTTAGCTAACATCGTTGATAGTTTCCATCTCAAATTATTTAACATAAATATCAACCTCCTCATAATATGACATGTTTTTCACGCGAAAAAAAAGAGCCCTAAAAAGAGCTCTTAAGAATTATTCAACATATGCAGAAATATTCATTAAGTTTCCACCCGAATAACTTACGGAAACATTTACACCGGAATCATTAGTAGCACGGAAATATTCACTACTTGAGCTGGTATTTTTAGTAAATCCAGATTGTTTTAATTTGCTAATATACTTCTTAAAATCGGATTTACTCATTTCGCTAATATCTGCTCCAAATTGATTATCAGAGTTATATTTTATAGTCCCTTTTTTAGCATCAGGAGAAGGAACTTGTTTTCCTAATCCATCTGTTGGCCAAGTTAAATCTTCAGCTCCTTTTGGACTCTCTAGTGCGATAGTTATTGTTTTTTCATTGCCGTCAAAATATAACTCTAACTCATAATTTTCTTTGTTATATCCTCTAAAATATGCCTCTTCATCGGAGTTTCGATTTTGAACATCTCTAGTATATGTTTTCTTTATTTTGTTATAGTAATTGTCATAATCTTTCTTTGTTATCGACTTTAAATCTATCCGTAGAACTTCGTCAGTATATATTACTTCAGCTTCTCCAGAAGTAGGTTTTGGAATCTGTTTACCAATATCAGAGGACGGCCAATCAATATCTAGAGGTGTCTCACTTTCGCTTGTAAAATCATCCTCCTTAACTATTGACGATGTTGATGCAACTGTGTTTTTTGTTGCTTTAACTGTTTCATTTTTTCCGCAAGCCGCCAACGTTAATACGCTAACGCAAGCGAATACTGATACTATTTTTTTCATTTCAATTCACCCCTAATGTGTAATTTAATTCATTATACCATACGAAAAAATAGGAAAAGAGATAGAAAAAATAAAGTGAGTTTTATTATTTTTGTAGATGTATGTTTGGTGTAGGAATGTACCCCTATTAGCTACACCTTACATCTATTTATCTCGCCTAAAAACGCTTATAAATCAATATTCGTCACGCTTATAGCACTTTTCCTTATAATAAATAATTATGGTCAAAAATGATTTCTACTTGATGATTTGGAAATTCACGATTTAGTTTTTGGGTAAGTATCGCTGCTAAAAACTCATCTGTAAAAGGAAAATTTAGAGGAATCACTAAATCAAAACAAATCCGATCTTTTTCCAAGCGTAGGTCGTGCATTTTCAGTTGCCCATCAATCTCAGCTAATTCATTTTTAATCAGTTGTCGTAAACGAATATGGGTTTGATTATCAATTGGTACTGGATCGAGATGACAAACGAGTTCCACATCTAACTCATCTTTAAATGTACGCTCAATGCCATCAATAATATCATGTGCTTGATTCAAAGATAATTTTTCATCTACCTCTATATGAACAGAAGCAAAACGATTTTTAGGCCCGTAAGAATGGACAAGGAGATCATGAAACCCTACAATATCCTCACATGATTGCAAACACTGCTCCATTTTTTCGATTTCTTCTTGTTTTGGTCGACTCCCCAATAACACATCCATAAATTCCGTAATCATTTGGTAGCCAGAATAAATAATATAAATAGCTAAAACAAAACCGAAATAACCGTCTATCCGCCAAGATGTTATCCATTGAACAGCCGCTGAAATTAGCACTATCAAGGTCGTATAAACATCATTTAAACTATCTTGACTCGTTACCATTAATGCATTAGACTTAATCATTTTGCCAAAATATCGATACATCACAACTTGCATGATTTTTATCCCAATAGAAAGCACTAAAACGAAAAAAACAATTGGAGAAAGCTTAATGGCGACCGGATGAATGATTTTTTGGATTGAACTTTCTAAAAACTTCAACCCAACAAACAAAACTAATATCGAAACAATTAAGCCACTTACATACTCAAAACGCTCATGCCCATAAGGATGCTCTTTATCTGCCGGTTTTCCAGCTATTTTAAACCCAACTAAGGTTAATAAAGAAGAAATAGTATCCGATAAACTATTAATCGCATCTGCCATAATAGAGACCGAATGCGCAAAAACCCCTATCAAAAATTTTCCGATAAAAAGGACAAAATTACTGATTAAGCCCAAAATACCAGCTAATATTCCGATTTGATTGCGGTTGTATTTTTGTCCAATGTTTTCACACAGTTTCATCATATGCCTACTCTCTACTTTGTGATTTTCGAATAAATAAAGATAAAATACCTGTAATGAATAAAATACTTGCAGAGATATAATATGGGAAATGTTGGTTTAAATCAAATAACGCACCAGAAGCTACGGGACCGATAATATTACCAAAACTCGTAAAGGTGGAATTTAATCCATTAATGGTCCCTTGATTTTCGCCTGCAATTTTTGATAGATAAGTCGTCACTGCAGGTCTAAATAAATCAAATGCTAAAAAGACCACAAAAGTTGCGATAACAAATATAGTCGAATTTTTGGTAAAAGCAATGATAAAAATAAAAATTGCACTTACAAAAAATGTAATCTGAATTAAACCTATCTCTGAAATTTTTCGAATAATATGATCAAATAAAAATAATTGGAAAAATAGTGCTAAAACACCACTTACTGTAATTATAACAGCAATTTGTGCAGGATTAAAGCCAAAAATAATCGTTGTCATAATTGTATAAATACTTTCGAAAGCTTGTAAGCCAAATGAAGAAATAAAAATAATGATAAAAATAAATAAAACACCTGGCTTAGAAAGAAATTCACGCACGATGTCCTTGGCATTTGTCTTTTGAGAAGTATTTTTTGCTTGAAGGTCATGCTGTGGTTCAATCAAAATACTTTGTGTTAAAAGACAGCCAATAATTGCAATAATCCCCGCCGCAAAGAATGGCACACGATGACCTAGACTTGCTAGCACCCCACCAATTCCGGGACCGATAATAAATCCGCCACTGATTGCCGCAGAAACATACCCCATCGCTTTAGGTCGTTGCTCAATCGTTGTCATATCAGCAACAAATGCAGTAACCGCAGGCATTAGTAAAGCCGCAGCCACACCGCCTAGACCACGGGATAGATAAAAAATGTATTTATCATTGGCAAATCCAAAAATAAATTCTGAAATGGCAAATAAAGACATTCCCAGGACAATCATTTTTTTGCGGCCAATCTTATCAGACAAATAGCCCATTATCGGCGAAGCAAGCAATTGAGTGATAGAAAACACCGATAACATCATGCCCATAATCGCACCATTAAAATGCATGTCTTCCATAAGTAAAGGCATTACCGGAATAACCAAACCAACCCCAGTAAAAATTAAAAATAAATTACTAATTGCAATAATCAACATTACATTCTTTTTATTCAACTAATCATCTCCCTACGCTATATTCTCTTATATATTACTAAATGACAGAAATATTGAACAGTAAAAACAAAAAAAGAAATAGCTGATTCACGAAAATCCATTGTGAACAGCTATTATTCAATGACATGATTAGAAATTAATTGTCCTTTATCATATCGATATCTTAATTGTGAAAATTCAAAAGGGCGACCATCTTTTAAACTTACTACTTGCTCTACTTCTAATACTGGGTCAGCCTCTTGACAATCTAGAAAATCATGATCATATTGGTCAGAACGATCAGCCTTAATTTTACGCAAGGCAGAACCAATCTTAAGCGATAACGAATTTGAAATATAATCATATAAAGATTGCTCAACTACTGATTGATCGAGATTTTTGACTATATTTACAGGCATAATAATGTACTCTAATCTAAAAGGTTGTGAATTCAGATATCTTAATCTAATAATATCATAAACGCGGCTACCCTCAGGCAATTCTAGCTTTTCGCACTCGTCATCATCGGCTTGCCTGACATGAAAAGAAATAACCTTATTATTAATATCCATAATGTCTTTAAACTTAGCCGTTAATCCGATGCATTCATTAATATTAGATTGCATAATGGAAGTTTGTTTATTTTCAGTCTTAACAAAAGTACCATTTCCTTTTTTTACATACACATAGCCCTCAGTAATTAATATTTGAATAGCTTTTTGAATCGTTAAACGACTTGTTTGATAAGAAGAGGCTAATTCAACTTGCTTTGGCAGAGGATCTCCCGGCATAAACTCGCCATCTTCAATTCGGTTAATCAAATCCTCAGCTACTTCATGATAATAACCTGACCTTGACATCCTGCTGAACCCCTCCTTTACAAAAATCAAGTAGTAAATATGATGTCTTTCAAAAAAGCACAAAGCGCCCAATAAACAACATCTGTAACTTTACAGGTAAACAATATTAAAAGAACATCAAAACATTCACTCTTCGATATCATTATACTAAATTAAGCATAAAAATCTAGCAAAAAATACTAAAAAATAAACCAGCACACCATAAATATGACATGAAGTTAGTTTTGTATAGATAGCTTTTTGTTATGATTTCAAAAATTTTTTCAAACTTTCATCCGATGTATCGTAAGTAAAAAAAGTTGTTAATTGATTACTACTTTGGTCAAATTTCACAACAAAATACTTTTCTTCATTTTCCATCGGCCCAAAGATAATAAAAACAACATTATCATCTAATACTTTCAGTTGAATGTTCCCTTGTTTAAATAGTTGTCGAAAGGAACGGACTAAAGTAAATTTTTGTTCTGCCTTTTCTACTGCTTTACTTAAAGAATCCCCTTGATCCATATAATTTTTTATTAGTTGAACTTTGACTACCATGAATAAACGATATTTTCTTGCGACTGGATTTCCCGCTTTTTCTTCTACACTCTGAATATATCCTTTTTGTTCCCAATATCGCAACTGTCTTGGCGAAAGGTCGCACATTTTACTTAATTCGCTAATTCCAACTAGTACATTATCATTTGCGAAAATTTGTTTCAGAAAATCACTCATTTTTTCCTCCATTAATAATCAAATAATATTTTATTTTAAAATAATGATTTATAAATTGGGTTTTACATAATTCTTCTCTCACTTTATATTTTAGAAACTCCAACCTAAATGTCAAGTTAGTTGACAATTTTTTAGATTCAGCATATATTAATTTTTGTCATTTTGAAAATTTCAAGAAAGTGAGTGAATTTCATGAGAGATTTTACTGCAGTTGATATCTATGGCAAAAAATATAACCGCAGTTTATTAGTAGCCGTATTACTGATTGGTACTTTTTGTACAGTGTTAAATCAAACCTTACTTGCGACTGCTTTTCCTACATTAATGAAAGAATTTGATATCAGTGCTTCAACTGTCCAATGGCTAACCACAGGATTTTTATTAGTAAATGGTATCATGATTCCTATTAGCGCATGGTTAATCAATTCTTTTAGCTCCAAAAAATTATATATCAGTGCGATGACTACCTTTTTAATAGGAACAATTATCTGTTTTATCGCCCAAAATTTCCCTGTACTCCTAGCAGGTAGATTAATTCAAGCCGTGGGTGTCGGTTTATCCATGCCTCTTTTGCAAAATATTATGTTAACAATCTTTCCACCTGAAAAACGTGGATCAGCAATGGGAATGGCCGGAATCGTTATTGGTTTAGCGCCAGCATTGGGTCCTACATTATCAGGATGGATTATTGACCATTATTCATGGCGTGATTTATTCGGCATGGTGATTCCTATTGTCATTTTAGTTTTAGTACTAGCTGTCTTCTTTATGAAAAGTGTGATAGAACTAACTCATCCTAAAATCGATGCTATTTCTGCTATCTTATCTACTATTGGTTTTGGTAGTTTGCTTTATGGATTTTCAAGCGTCGGTGATAAAGGTTGGCTAAGTAAAGAAGTATTAGGATTCTTAATTGTCGGTGCAATTTTTATCTTCCTATTTTCTAAACGCCAATTAAATATTGAGCATCCATTTTTAGAATTACGCGTTTTTCAATCAAAAATTTTTACCATTGCCGCTGTCTTAGCCGGTGTTACCAACATGGCGATGATTGGTGCTGAAATGGTGTTACCTCTTTATATCCAAAATATTCGTGGAGAAAGCGCCTTTCATTCTGGTCTCATGTTGTTACCTGGAGCCTTAGTAATGGGGTTAATGATGCCAATAACCGGAGCAATATTTGATAAACGAGGAGCAAGAAAATTAGCGATTACTGGGATGTTTATTTTAACCAGCGCAACCCTACCTTTTGCTTTTTTAACAAGTAAAACTTCGGTCATCGTAATTGTGGTTTTATATGCTATCCGAATGTTTGGGATTTCAATGGTGATGATGCCCGTCACAACTTCAGGAATGAACGCTTTACCTGCTAAATTAATCAGCCACGGTACAGCCGTCAACAATACTTTTAGACAAGTAGCTAGTTCCATTGGTACAGCCATATTAATTAGCGTATTAACAAATGTCACTAAAAATAATTTACCAGCAAAATCTATGTTAGAAGCAACACCTCTAGCCTATAAAGATCAAGCTATTCATGCGACACTATCCGGTTATCACGCCGCTTTCTTTGTAGCAGTAATCTTTGGCTTCATTGGTTGGTTAATTACTTTCACATTAGCTAAAACAGAAAATTATGTACAAGGAGGGGAAAAATAATGCTACTTATTATTTTAGTCTTAAGTGTCGTGCTGTTTGCAATCACTAATGTCTTTGCAATGAACAAATGGCAAATTGGACTATCGTTTGTCTTTGGCTTTATTTTTATCGCTTCCCTAGCCTTAGTCACGCTAAATGTCACGCATCACTTGGGTATGAAACAAGAAGTAATCACTAAGAAAACAGAAATACAATCATCTGTGCCACAAAGTCAAATGCCTATCTTATTGTATCAAGGATTAGGTAACGGAAGGGAAAAAGTATACCTCTATCGCACAGATGCAAAACAAAAGAAACCGAAAGCAACAAGTACAGATAAGGTAAAAAATATTGTCAAAACCACAGAGAACACAAAAGCAACTCTGATCAATAAGAAAAAACAATGGGTCTATAAGAATAGCTTTTATCAATTTCTATTCAATATAGCAGATAATAACCATGAATATATCGAACAAACAAACGAATTTAACTTACCTAATTCTTGGATAACTTTAAGCGTCAAACAAGCAAAATCACTAGAACAACAAGTAAAAAAGAATCAAGCACAAATGGCCAAAGATGGGCAAACCTATGTCATGAAAAAAATGAAAGAAGCAATGTTAGCCAATCCGCAAATGGATGAAGTAACCCAAAAACAAATAAGCGAAAAATTTCAAAAAGAATATCAAGAAAAAATCTTTGCTGAACTCATTGAAAAAGTAAAAAATGAAAACTAAACAAAACCTCCACGAACAAATTCCCTAAATCATTCGTGGAGGTTTTTTCAATTTAAAAATTTTTCCGTTTATTCTTCTGCTGTAACGCACGTAAGATTTGAATAAAATAATCATCTGGAGATTGCTGGACTGGATTATCTGCTTGATTCACTAATTCAAAACAATCAATAAGCTCTACACTATTCCATCTTTTTTTATTTTCTTTATTGAACGAAAAATCATTCAATTCATAATATCGTACTGCATCAGGAGAAGTTGGTTCATTCGCACTAGTCATCGAATACTCTGAAAATTGGTTAACTGGATATTGCATATGAATCACCTTCCTATTAATCATCTCTGCCCCTCCAGAATTATTCTACCACAAAATTTGTTATCTGTTAAACGAAATAATCACTATGGAAACTTGTACATTTACATATTAGCTTACATATTAGATTGTTGTTTTTTAATATCCTGTTATAATATCACACCTTAACTACACAATTCGTATTTTTTGTATTATCATAGAGTTGATTAAAAATAAAAATGAATGGAGGTATTAGTGAATGATTGAAATATTTGCTATTGTCGTTTTATTATTCTTTGCTTATTCTTTTATCGGCTGGCTTTGGGAAACAATTTACTGTTCTTTAAATGCCCACCATTTTGTGTATCGTGGATTTTTATTAGGTCCGATTACACCTATTTATGGTTTCGGTATTTTAGGCGTCCTTTATTTAGTCGATCCTTATCAGAAAAATATTTTCGTCTTATTTTTGGTTTCAGCAATCTTAGTCAGTTTATTGGAATATGTGACGAGTTTCTTACTTGAAAAATTATTTTCATTATCATTATGGGATTACAATGATGTTCCCTTAAATATCAATGGTAGAATTGCTGTTCCTGTTTCGATATTTTGGGGGATTTGTTGTGTATTTATTGTCAAAATTGTCCAACCTTGGATGCTTGATCAGGCATTGATTGCTTATCAAAAATATTCAATCTTTCTTCCTGTTCTCTTAATCGCGATTACATCCTGTGATTTTGGTTATACTCTGGCAAATCTTGCTAGCTTTACAAAGGCGGTCAAAGAGATTAACGAAAGAATGGAAAACAAAAAACAAGAGCTTGGCAAAGAATTCAACTTATTTAGACAAGATACTGAGAAATTATCACATCTATTATTCGAGGATACCAAACGCGAAATGCCAAAATTAAACTTCCAAGAAAGACGACTATTCCATTCCTTCCCACATATGAAATTCAAAAAACTGAAAGATGGATCCAGTACAAAAGATATCAAAGACATTCTGCGATATTTTAACAAATAATATCAAAAGCGGCGTCACAAACTTGTGGCACCGCTTTTGTTTAAGGTTGATAATTCAAATGAAAAAAATAGGAATCAGGTAAAAATTGCGCCTCAAATTGTAACTCACTCGCATAACCTTCTAGATGAAACCCTAATTTCTGAGCTAAACGGATACTACGAGTATTTTGACAGTTAATGATTAAAAAGAAATGTTTCAGTGAGCAACTTGAATACAGATGAGCTAAAAATTTGCTGATTGCTTGAAACATTATCCCTTTTTGTTGAAAATTGCTATCCAACCAATAACTTAAATAAGCTGATTGCGATGAATAATCGATTTCATGTGCTTCAACAATGCCAATAACCTGCTTTTGATGGCAAATCACTTGAACTTCCATTAATTGTTGCTGCACCTGTGACTGATAATAATGAAAAAATTGGGAAAAGTCGGATTGATCATGAATCATCGCTGCCCAATCTAACCATTGAATTAATTGTGTTTGATTCTTTTTAACAAGTGCGTATAAGTCGTCTTCATCACTAGGCTGCAAGGGTCGTAATACAATTGGATGGGCCATTAATCAAACACAACCTGCCAATTGGGATCATCCTTTGCTTGAAAACAAAGGGCAATCTGTGCTGCCGTATTTTTGGCACCTGATAATTCCGGAAGTTCATCTAAAGCAAAGTATTGAGAGCCAATGGTTTCACTATTTTCTTTAAATTGACCCCCAATTAGTTTACATAATACGAACACTTTACAGATATTGTATGGATAGATTGGTAAGTTATGCTTTTTACGGTCATGAAGTGCGATTAATTTTTGACATTCGACATCTAGACCCGCTTCTTCTTTTACTTCTTTCACCGTATTTTCGCGAATGGACAAGTCAAAATCCACCCAACCACCTGGAAGTGACCAGCGACCATCCTTTTCTTGAACTAACAATATTTTTTCATCTTTAAATATAGCGGCTCTAGTATCTAATTTTGGGGTTTGATAGCCAAATTCAGAGCAAAATAAATCATAAACTTTTTCATTTGGAACTTCTGTATATTCGGATAAGATTTCTACAGCTATTTCTCTTAATCTTGTATAGCGCTCTTTATCAAACTCATCTTTACCATACCATAAACCATTTTGGGCAATTGCTTGAATTTCCATCGCCCATTTCAGCCATTTTTCTTCTTGATTCATTTCTTTCACCTCTTTTTATCAAATGATAGCAAAAAACACAGGCGAAAAAACCAATCGCCCGTGTTCTTTCCTATTTTTTATTATCTTCATCGTCCGTTTTAAGAACTGCCATAAATGCTTCTTGAGGTACTTCCACAGAACCGATTTGTTTCATGCGTTTTTTACCTTCTTTTTGTTTTTCAAGCAGTTTACGTTTACGCGAAACATCCCCGCCATAACATTTAGCTAAGACATTCTTACGTAAAGCCTTGATATCGGTACGAGCGACAATTTTTTGACCAATCGCTGCTTGAATTGGCACCTCAAATTGTTGACGAGGAATTAATTTCTTCAATTTTTCAACAATTAATTTACCACGTTCATAGGCAAATTCGCGATGCACGATAAAACTTAAGGCATCCACTTTTTCACCATTCAATAAGATATCCATCTTAACCAGACGACTTGCACGATAGCCGGCCATTTCATAATCAAGTGAAGCATAACCTTTTGTACTTGATTTCAACTTATCAAAGAAATCAAAGACAATTTCAGATAAGGGAATTTCATAAACAACATTTACCCGATAATCATCTAAATAATCCATCGTCACAAAATCGCCGCGTTTTCGTTGAGAGAGCTCCATTACTGCACCAACATAATCGTTTGGCACCATAATTTGCGCTTTAACATAAGGTTCTTCTACTCGATCAATTTTCACCTGTTCTGGAAAATCCGCTGGGTTATCTACTGTAATCATCGTACCATCGGTTAAATAGACATTATAAATAACTGATGGTGCGGTGGTGATTAATTCTAAGTTAAATTCTCGTTCTAAACGTTCTTGCACCACATCCATATGCAATAAACCTAAGAAACCACAACGAAAACCAAAACCTAAAGCTTGAGAAGTTTCTGGTTCAAATTGTAAGGCCGCATCATTTAGTTGGAGTTTTTCTAAAGCTTCACGCAAATCATTATAACGAGAAGTATCGATTGGATATAATCCACAATAAACCATTGGATTCATTTGGCGATATCCTTCTAAAGGTTCACTCGCTGGATTATTGGCTAAGGTAATCGTATCCCCTACACGCGTATCTTGAACGGTCTTAATTGAAGCAGTAATATAACCTACATCACCCACCATTAAGTAATCACGTTGGATAGCCTTTGGAGAAAAGACACCTACTTCAGTCACTTCAAATGTTTTACCATTACTCATTAATTGGATTTTGTCGCCAGGTTTAACCATCCCGTCCATAATTCGCACATTCAATACAACCCCGCGATAAGAATCATAAACTGAGTCAAATATTAAGGCCTTCAATGGTGCTTCGATATCCCCAGTTGGCGCAGGTACATATTCCACAATTTGCTCTAAAATTTCTTCAATCCCAATCCCTGCTTTGGCGCTTGCTAATACCGCTTCAGAAGCATCAATGCCAATTACATCTTCTATTTCAGTACGAACACGCTCTGGATCAGCAGCTGGCAAATCAATCTTATTAATCACTGGCAATATTTCTAAATCATTATCAATAGCTAGATAAACATTTGCTAAAGTTTGGGCTTCAATCCCCTGCGCTGCATCAACCACTAAAACTGCCCCTTCACAGGCTGCTAAACTACGTGATACTTCATAGGTAAAATCGACATGCCCCGGTGTGTCGATTAAATGAAAAATATATGTTTTGCCATCTTTAGCAGTATAATTCAATTCAACAGCATTTAACTTAATCGTAATGCCTCGTTCACGTTCAAGATCCATTGAATCAAGCAACTGATCTTGCATTTCACGAGAAGATACAGTATTTGTTTTTTCTAAAATACGGTCTGCCAAGGTAGATTTCCCATGGTCAATATGGGCGATGATTGAAAAATTACGAATCATCTCTTGGCGTTTTTTCATTTCTTCAATCGTATGCATGTTTTTTTCTTCCTCACATCTTTTTTTCAGTCTTTTTATTATACCAATGATTCTAGTTGTTTGGCAATAGTTAAAAAATACGAATGCAGCCTAACGAATGACGCTAGACTGCATAAGAATCGATTATGCTTTTTGTAAATTTTTATTCGCAGTTGATAACATTAGACGAATACGGTTTAACTGATTCACAATTGATATTCCCGGATCGTAATCAATAGCCGTAATATTTGCATTTGGGAAAGACTCACGTAAGGTTTTAAGCATGCCTTTCCCTACAACATGATTAGGCAAACAGCCAAATGGTTGCATACAAATGATATTATCCACACCCGATTCTAACAGATGAATCATTTCGCCTGTTAGGAACCAACCTTCTCCAGTATGACTACCAATCGAGATATACTCTTGCGTCGATTGTGCTAGATGTTTAATCGAAGCAATACCTTCAAAACGTTGAGACTTCTCTAACTCTTTATGCATCGGTTTTTCTAATTCTTCAATAATTTTAAGGGCTAAACTAGACAAATATTGTGCTTGTTTACTTTGACCAAGATGCTTACTGCGCCAAACCTGGTTGTATAAAGAATAGTTCATAAAGCCAATCAAATCAGGAACAACCGCTTCAGCCCCTTCTGATTCTAACAATTCGACAATATTATTATTCGCGATTGGAGAATACTTCACTAAGATTTCTCCCACGACACCAACACGTGGTTTTACAATATCTAGAAGTTCAATTTGATCAAAAGTGCGAATAATTTGTTTCATATGATGATTAAAACGTGAAAACGAACCCTTACGAACATCCTCTTTAGCTATTTCCAAGTAATGTTCATACCAGCGATTGACTTCCCCTTGATTTTTTTCATAAGGTCTTGTGCGATATACCACACGTTCGAATAAATCACCATACATCGCAGCTAGTGCAATTCGTTTGACAAGTGGAATCGTTAATTTAAAGCCTGGCGAGGATTCAACGCCTTTATTGCCCATTGATAGTGAGATAACAGGGATTTGAGCAAAACCAGCATCACTTAAAGCTTTTCTCAATAGCGGAATATAATTTGTAGCGCGGCAACCACCACCAGTTTGGGTCAACATGACTGAAGTATTGTTTAAATCATATTCCCCACTTTGGAGCGCTTCTAATAATTGGCCAATGGAAATAATTGCCGGATAACATGCATCATTATTTACAAAACGTAACCCCACATCAATCGCTTGAGAATTTTCAGTCGGTAAAGATACAACATTATAACCACACGCTTTAAAGGCTTGGTCTAGTAAACCTTCTTGGTGAATTGGACTGAGCATCGGTAAAAGTATGGTGTGTTTTTTCTTCATTTCTTTGGTGAACACAATCGAATCTGGCACCACAACTTCACTATAATCAAGCATCGATTTTTGTTCTCTTTCATCAATCGCAGCTTTTAATGAACGTAGGCGGATGCGAACAGCTCCCAAATTAGTTCCTTCATCAATTTTTAAAACAGTATATAGTCGATGGTGACGATTTAAAATTTCTTGCACTTGATCACAGGTTACCGCATCAATCCCACAGCCAAAAGAGTTCAATTGTACAAGTTCGAGACTCGGTGTATGGCTTACTACCTTAGCCGCAGCATATAACCGCGAATGATACATCCATTGATTGACTACACGTAATTTTTCAACATCCCCTAAATGCGCAATACTATCTTCTGTAAACACATGAAAACCTTCTTGAATCATCATTTCTGCAATCCCATGATGAATTTCTGGATCCAAATGGTAAGGCCGACCTGCCAAAACAATGCCTCGTTGATTTTTTAGCAACATTTTTTCAAGCAAGTCTTCTCCTTTTTGTTGGATATCTTGTCGACACTTAGCTAATTCTACAAATCCTTCATGAACCGCTTGTTGCCATTGTTCTAAGTTAATAGGGAAATCTTTAAAACATTCAGCCAAATTTTGGGCAACTACTTCAGGTTTGGATAAATCAAAATATGGATGACGATAATCTACCTTGCCTGCTCTGATTTCATCAAAATTATTCGCAATCACCTCTGGATAACTTTGAACAATCGGACAGTTAAAGTGATTTTGGGCCTCTTCAAATTGATTTTGCTCAAAAACAACACTTGGATAAAAAATGCAATCAACGTTTTGTTCGATAAGGGCTTGAATATGGCCGTGAACAATCTTGGCAGGATAACAGACCGTATCACTCGGAATCGTTTCAATGCCTTTTTCAAACAATTCTTTATTCGAACGTGGTGATAAGACTACTTTAAAGCCCACCTTCGTAAAAATCGTATGCCATAGTGGATAGTTTTCATACATGTTTAATACGCGAGGAATACCCAGTGTACCATTTATTGCCTCTTTATCTTTTAATGAGCGGTATCTAAATAGTCGGCGATACTTATAGTCCACTAAATTGGTGCGACGATTTTCTTTAGGGATTTTGATTTTAGCCCCACGTTCACAACGGTTACCAGTGATAAATTGACGACCATCATTGAATAGCGTGACAGTCAACATACAATTATTTTCACATAAACCACAATGCGTAAATTCTTTTTCACAAGTAAATTGATTTAATTCTTCTTGTGTAGCCATTTGTGATTTCTCATCAATTTCGGCATTTTCTAAAGCAATCAGCGCACACCCGAACGCCCCCATTAACCCAGCAATACTCGGACGGATGACTTGGCGACCAGATAATAATTCAAAAGCACGTAAAACAGCATCATTATAAAAAGTACCTCCTTGACAAACGATTTTTTCGCCTAAATCTTCTGGCTTTCTGACTTTGATCACTTTAAATAGGGCATTTTTAATGACTGAATAGGATAGTCCAGCTGAAATATCCGCGACACTTGCCCCCTCTTTTTGGACTTGTTTTACTTTTGAATTCATAAAGACTGTACATCTAGAACCTAAGTCAACCGGATGAGCAGAAGTAAGAGCAATTTTGGCAAAATCTTCAATGTTATAATTTAAACTCTTAGCAAAAGTTTCAATAAATGAACCACAACCTGATGAACAAGCTTCATTGAGTTGAATTGCACTTAAAGCCCCGTCTTTTATGGTCATTGCCTTCATATCTTGACCGCCAATATCTAAAATAAAGTCCACGCCCGGTTGGAAATGATTCGCTGCTTTATAATGGGCAATGGTTTCAACTTGCCCTAAATCAAGTTTCAATGCATGTTTAATCAAGTGTTCGCCGTACCCAGTGACACAAGACTTAGCAATATAACAATCTTCAGGTAATTTTTGATAAATGTCTTGGATGACTTCGATGACACTTTCCAATGGTTTACCTTTATTATTGCCATACGATTGATAGCAAATTTGGGACTCTTCATTAATCAAGATAACTTTACTCGTGGTTGAGCCAGCATCAATCCCTAAAAACAGCGGTCCTTTTTGCTGAGAAAGTAGTTGGTATTCAACCTTGCTTTCTTGATGTCTTTTTTGAAATTCAGCCAATTCTACTTGATCTTTAAACAAAGGTGGCAGCGTCTGACTTACACTCACACTTGCATTTTTTTGTGATGCTAATTGCTGAATCAATGAATCAATCGTTCTGGTTTGTCCATTATTTGCTAAGATAGCCGCACCAATCGCGACATAATACTGTGAATCATCCGGGAAAATGACCTGTTCAGGCAGCAATTGTAAGGTCTCGATAAAACGATGGCGTAACTCAGATAAGAAAGTTAAAGGGCCGCCTAAAAAAGCAACATTTCCTTTAATTTTTCGGCCACTCGCTAAACCAGCGATTGTTTGATTCACAACTGCTTGGAAAATACTGGCCGCAATATCATTTCTAGAAGCACCTTCATTGATTAAAGGCTGTACATCGGTTTTAGCAAATACCCCACAACGAGAAGCAATCGGATAAATTTGTTCATAATTTTTTGCTAACTCGTTTAAACCAACGGCATCGGTTTGTAATAGTGCAGCCATTTGGTCGATAAATGCACCTGTTCCGCCAGCACAACTTCCATTCATTCTTTGTTCTAAACTACCTTCAAAAAAAGTAATCTTTGCATCTTCACCTCCTAATTCAATAGCGACATCGGTTTGTGGAATTTTTTGTTCAATCGCTTCCGTACAGGCAATCACTTCTTGCACAAAAGCTAAGTCCAATATTTCAGCTAATCCCATTCCTGCTGAACCAGTGATTGTTAATTTTGCCGGACCATCATATACCTTTTGTGCCTGCTTTAAGACATCTAATACACAATTTGTCACATCAGCAAAGTGTCTTTGATATTTTTTAAATATGAGTTGCTTATCCTCATTTAAAATGACCACTTTGACTGTCGTTGAGCCAACATCAATTCCTATTCTCATGTTTCCACCCTTTTTCTTTTAAACTATCATCAATAATCATAAATTAGATTTCCAACACCTGTTGAATATTGAGCAAAGTGTTTGATATAATACATAATATATTTTAAAAATTCGTGATTAAAAAAGCAATCGACAATAAAAAAGCATTTGTGAGATAAGCAACAGACAAATATTATTTGTTGAAAAAAATTGAAATTTGGTGAGAATAAATTGAAAAAAGTAGATTTACGTACGAAAAGAACAAGAAAAATGATTTTAGAGGCTTTTATCAATCTTGTGGAAGAAAAAGGCTATGAACACGTTACAGTTTCAGATATTGCCAACCAAGCCATGATTAATCGTGCAACCTTTTACGCTCACTTTAAAGACAAACAAGATGTCTATGATTATATTTTTAAAGAAGCGGTCGAGCAATTTATGATGGTTTTAGCTCCTGTCCAACTTGGCAAGACCAATCAATTACAATTACATACCATTGAACAAATCATCACGCATATTTTTGAGAAAATTCAAGCAAATCGCGTCTTTTTTAAAACAGTCTTGAATGCGCATGGCAATGAACAATTACGCAAACAAATCAGTCAAATCCTTCGCTCCACTTATGCCAATATTTTTGACCAAGTAGAAATCAGAGAAAAAGACTTTATCGTCCCAATTGATTTTATTATTGAATATATGAGCGCAACCTTCATGGCAAGTTTACACTGGTGGATTAATCAAGAAATCAGTTTTTCTCCTAAACAAATGGCGCAATTAATTATTAAACTAGTCGGTAGCAATCATCTGAAAGTATTAGGTATTCAAATTAAAGAATAAAGAAACGCTCAACAATATGTCTACCATTCATACTGTTGAGCGTCTTTTAATACCAAAATTGTTTCAACTGATTTAACATACTAGATAAATCATGCACAACTACACCTTTTGACCAATGCGAAGGATAAAGCTGCATATAATCCTTACGACTAAAGCGCTGATCGATTAATAGAATCACCCCTCGGTCTTCTTCAGTTCGGATCACCCTGCCTGCCGCCTGCATCATCTTATTAAATCCAGGTAGTTGATAGATATAATAAAAGCCTTGCTGATTTTTCTCATCAAAATATCTCTTTAATTCCTCTTGTTCTTTGGAAATTTGTGGCAAGCCAACAGAAACAATGATTGAGCCAATTAATCGGTTCTTTTTTAAATCTATCCCTTCTGAAAACACCCCACCTAATACACAAAAACCAAGCATGACATGATCATTTTGTGGCTGAAAATTGGCCAAAAATGCTTCTTTCTCCACATCTTTCAAGTCACGACCCTGTAGAAGCACATCCGCATCAGGATACAACTGCATATAGCGCTGATAGACTTCTTCCATATATGAAAAAGAAGGGAAAAAACAAAAATAATTACCCGCTTTGATTTCCGTCGCTTTGTGAATCAATTCGCACAAAGGATCTAAAACTTGACTTCGATATTTGTAAGTCATTGGCAAATAATCAGCAACCAATACTTGAAATTGATGCTGATCAAAGGGACTAGATTGTCTAAACGATAAATCTTCTGTATGTCCTACTAATAAATTTTGATAGTAAGAAACTGGTGATAATGTTGCTGAGAACAATACACTACCCTTGCCAAAATCCAACTTTTCCTTAATTAAGTGTGCTGGATCTAAACAAAAAATTTTCAATCGTAATTCATTATCTATTCGTTCCACCAAAAATGAAAAGTGTTCATCATAAAATTCCGAGATTTTTAAAAAACTCATCAGATCAAAGTAAAGATTTTGCACCCAAGTAGGGATATCTTCTTTTAACTCAAATAAAAAATCACGAAAATATTCACTCCATCGATAACCCAGGTCGATTAATTTATCCGGCAGTTCTTTTTGAAATATATAGTTTTGGTTTTTTAAAAGTCTTTTTGTATCATCGCTATATTCTATAAATTGTTGAAGAATTTTATGGTGTTTGCGCTTTTGCTTCGGTAAAAACTTCTTAAAGTCTTTGATTGTTTGTAAACTTAATGATTTTGAATACATCTCCCTTGCCCTTGAAATGAGATTATGTACCTCATCAACAAGAAAATAGCTATCACTTTCTTGCATTTCAAAAAAGCGTTTTAAGTAGACTTGTGGATCAAATAAATAATTATAATCACACACAATAACATCTGAATATAAGCTTAAATCAAGACTTAGTTCAAAAGGACAACATTCATATTTTTTGGCAACTTTAATCATTTGCTCACGAGAATAGAAATGACCCTTATTTAATAAATCCCAAATCGCTAATTTTTGTTTTTGGTAATAATTTTTGGCAAACGGACAATAATCCGGATTACATTTACACTCATTCATGAAACAAATTTTTTCTTTAGCTGAAATCTCAATGGTCTTAAGTTCACTCTGTTGGTCATCAAATAATTTCATCGTATCTAACGCGACTTGTCTTGTAATCGTTTTGGCAGTTAAATAAAAAATGCGTCCTTGATTGTATTCACCCATGGCTTTTAATGCGGGAAATAAAGTTGACAGAGTCTTTCCGGTCCCCGTGGGTGCTTCCATAAACAAACATTTTTCTTGGGATAATGTTCGATAGACTGCAATAGATAATTCGCGCTGTCCTTTACGATAATTGTCATAGGGAAATTTTAATGCTTGTAAATTTTTTTGCCTATTTTGCCGATATTTATCTAAGAATATGAGCCATTTTTCATATTCTTTCATCGTCTCTTGAAAGTAGTCATTTAATTCGTCAAAACTACATTTATTTTGATATTCACTGATTTTTTCATCTTGTGTACAAAAATAACGAACCATCACTACAACTTCTTCTAACTGTTCTTGCATGGCATAAATGTAGGCATAGATTTTTGCCTGTGCCATAAATAACTGGAGAGTCGCATCTTCTAATTGCTCAAAAGCGAGTTCACCTGTCTTGATTTCATCGATAATGATTTGATTTTCCTTTTGCCATATCCCATCACAGCGACCTTCTAGCTGAATATCGAATTGTTCCCCTTGATAAACAGTTTTCAAGGTAACTTCCGATTGATAATTATCATCCATTGATTGCTGCAGTTTACGATGAATCTTACTTCCTTCAAGCGCAGTATGATTACTTTGTTTTCTATTATCAATACTTTCTTCATTATGAACAAAAGCCACTAACTCTCTGACTGAAATTCTTTTACTTTGCATCCTATCCCTACTTTCAACTTCAGTCTAGCAAAAAATGAGCAAACATGCTAGACAGTCTGCTCATTTATCGATATATTTGATACTCTACATAATTCTCATCAATTAACGTATTTTCAGTCACATAATCAAACCGAATACTATAATCACTCGAATGAATATAAACATGGTTCCCGTCATCAGTGATTTTACAATTTTTTATGGAACGCTGATAAACTGAGTAAGGTTCCTGTTCAAATTGCTGATTAGGAAATGTTTTTTGAAAATCCACTTCTATTTTTTGACGATAATTCCGCATTTCTTGTAACATCGTATCTTCTTCTGAACTTTGAATTTCAGGAATATATTGTTTAACGATATGCAAGACACCTTTTTTATAATCAAATACTCCTTGACTTTGCGGAAAACCTTGATTATCAATTTGCATAATCATAAAATCATTTGTCAGATTATCTTGCTTGTTGATTTGACTGGTAGTTGCTTTAACCGGACTAATTTTTTGTTCTTTTTCTTTACATCCACCCAAAAGCAATGGCAATACAAATACGAAAACAATTAAAAAATAATTTCTTTTCATTCCCATCACCAACCTTACTAATCATTATAGCAAAATATTGTATCAAATATTTTTTTATAGAATATTTTTAACTTACTATAAACAAATTATTATTTTGTTTTCAGATAATTATAAAATTCTAAATCCCTTTCACTTTCATTGTTTCTACTCACGATTTAAGCTATACTATATTTGAATTGTTGCAAAGGAGGAATTAGAATGCATATCAAAGGACTAGCTACTGGCCCAATTCAAGAAAATTGTTATCTTGTATATAACGATGATACACTTTTAATTATTGATCCGGGTGAAGATGCGCCCAAGATTATTCAATTAATTGCACAACTTCAAATGAAACCAACCGCAATCTTATTAACACATACTCATTATGATCATATCGGTGCCGTTGATACGCTACGTGATTATTATCAGATTCCAGTGTATGTACATCCGCTAGAAAACGCTTGGTTATCTGATCCGGTAATGAATCTTTCAGGAAATCATCCAGAATTTGGGCAAATTACTGCTAGAGCGGCGGATTACTTATTTGAAATGAGAGACTATCAATTAGGAAGTATCCATTTCAAAGTGGTCCCAACCCCAGGACATTCTTATGGTTCTGTTAGCTTTATTTTTGACACTTTTGTTGTATCTGGTGACGCTTTATTTAATGGTAGTATTGGACGTACCGATTTACCAACTGGCGATTTTGAACAATTGTTACATAGCATAAAAACACAATTACTCATTTTGCCTGATGATTTTGCTGTATACCCAGGACATGGACTACCTACAACAATCATTCACGAAAAACAAACTAATCCATTTTTACAAGGATTCAGATAGGAGGAAAAACAAATGGCTAAAACTCAACTTTATATCGTTCGTCATGGAAAAACAATGTTCAATACTTTACAACGCGTTCAAGGATGGTGCGATACCCCACTTACCGACGTTGGTGTGAAAGGAATAGAAGGTACAGGAATTGGCATTCAAGATATTGATTTTGTGGAAGCTGTATCAAGTGATAGTGGTCGTGCGATTCAAACAATGCGAATCTTACTTTCAAAGCATAAAAACGGCGCGCAAATCCCTTACCATACAGACCCTAGAATTCGTGAATGGAATTTCGGCTCACTAGAAGGTGGATACGATGCTGAAATGTGGGGTGTTTTACCTCGTGTTTTAAATTATCGGACCTATGATGAATTAATCGCAAATCAAGTCAGCTACAAAGAAATTTGTGAAGCCATTTATGAAGCAGATACTGCAAATTGGGCTGAGACATATGATGAACTAAAAAACCGTGTCTTAACAGGTTTCGAAGATATCGCTTATCGTGTTGAAAAACAAGGCGGTGGTAAAGCTCTAATCGTCTCTCATGGCTTAACTATTGCCTTTTTAATGCATTTGGTCGATGAATCAAATGGTTTAAGAATTGATATTGACAATGGCTCAATTTCTATTTTAAACTATGAAAATGGACAGTTTAGTATCGAAACAATTGGTGATAAATCTTTTAAAGAAAATGGTTTAGCTAAACTTTCCGAAAAAACGGAATAGAGAGGATTTTTAGATGTTCTTTGCAAATTTTATAAAAGCAATCATCCTTGGTATCGTAGAAGGAATCACAGAATGGCTTCCTATTAGTAGTACCGGACACTTAATTCTTGTTGATAACATTTTAAAAATGCAAATCAGCAAAGAATTTACTTCGATGTTTAATGTCGTCATTCAATTAGGGGCAATTATGGCAGTTGTTTATTTATACTTCAATAAATTAAACCCCTTTGACTCACAAAAAAGTAAACTTGAACAAAAGCAAACTTGGGATTTATGGTTGAAAGTAGTTGTTGCTTGTTTTCCTTCAGCAATTATTGGTCTCTTATTTGACGATTGGTTAGATGCCCATCTTTATAAACCATTCCCAGTGGCTCTGATGTTGATTATTTATGGTATTGGATTTATTTGGGTTGAAAATCGTAATCGCAATATCAAACCTAAATGTACTGATTTAAATCGTTTCACCTACAAAGCAGCGATTATGATTGGTGTCTTCCAAGTTTTAGCATTAATTCCAGGAACTTCTCGCTCAGGTGCAACTATTCTAGGTGGAATCCTTATTGGCGCTTCAAGATATGTGGCCGCTGAATTTTCTTTCTTCTTAGGAATTCCAACAATGTTTGGTGCAAGTGGACTTAAGATTTTTAAATTTATCAAAAACGGTAACTTCTTTGACTTACAATCCACTTTCATTTTATTAACAGGTATGGTTGTATCCTTCATCGTTTCTGTTTTAGTCATTAAGTTCTTAATGGATTATATTAAGAAACACGATTTTTCAGTTTTCGGATGGTACCGTATCATCTTAGGAAGCATAATTATTTTAACTATGATTTTTTAAAGATACATTAAAAAAGTAGCTTATCGCATTGGATAAGCTACTTTTTATATAAGTTACTAAGTATTTTTAATGATTAAATTACCAATTAAGTCTACTGCATTTTCAGTACTATTTGAGATCCATTCATAACGCTCATAAATCTCTTTCCATTTGATAATTTCTAATAAATCATTATCTCCAGAGAATAATTCTTTTTTCAAACGACTGAATAATCGATCTGCTTCAGATTCAGTATTTCTCACAACTTTTAATAAATCACGTAAATTTTTGGAATTTTTAAATTTAGGGAATTCGCGCATTGCATCTAATACACCCTTTGTTGCCTTTACAACCAAGTTAGCAAATAAATCTGTATCCGCACGCAATTCTTTAATAGATAGATTTTCAAACATATATGTAATGCCATTAATTCCATCTAAAATATCATCAAGTGATTCAGCTAGCAGCATGATGTCTTCGCGATCAATCGGTGTAATAAAGGCATCATATAATTCATTAGTTAATTCTAAAATTAATCTGTCATTTTCTTTTTCTAAGTGATGGATTAATTCTGATTCAGTTTCTAAATGGTCTAGAGAATAATTTTGCATTATTTTTTCTAGAACTTCTGCTGACTTATAGCCATTCTCTGCAATATTCTCTAATGTCTTAAAATAATCATACTTTTTTCTTCTTGCCATAATAAATTCTCCTTAAAAAATAGCTACAAAAAACTTAGCCATTACATAGGCAATAACCCCACAACCAGGAAATGTCATCACCCAAGCAAAAATCATTTCTTTTACAATGCGCCAATCGACACTACTTAAGCGTTTTGAGGCACCAACCCCCATGATGGCTGTTGTTTTCGTATGGGTTGTTGAAACTGGAATACCAAATACAGAAGCTAAGAATAAGCATATCGCCGCACTTAAATCTGCTGAAAAACCTTGGTAAGTTTCTAACTTAACCATATCCATACCTACTGACTTAATAATCTTCATTCCACCAACACTGGTTCCTAATCCCATGGTAATTGAACAAAGCGCCATCACCCAAAGCGGAATAGTAAAGCCATTGCCAGTTTTGTCTACTAACCCATTATAAAATAATCCTAACATGAATACGCCCATAAATTTTTGACCATCTTGCGCACCATGTAAAAAGGCATTAGCAGCAGCCGAAATAGCTTGACCAATTGTAAAGAATTTATTCGCTTTTCTTCGAGGAATATTTTGGAATATTAATACTAATAATTTAGTTAATAAGTAACCTCCAAAAAATCCCATAATTGTTGAAACGACTAGACCGATAATAACTTTAATCCATTCATCAACATTAACTGCGTTTAGTCCACCTAAGGCCATCGCTGCTCCAGTTAGACCGGCAATTAACGCATGCGATTCACTTGTTGGAATACCAAAATACCAAGCTGCTACCGCCCATACAACAATTGCAAACAATGAAGCGGCTAAGGCGACTTGTGCAGCCTGTATCCCTTGTGCATCAAAACTCACAATATTACTGATAGTTTCGGCAACTTGAGCATTAAAATATGTCATTACTAAGGCACCCGCAAAATTCATCACTACAGCCATCCAAATTGCAAAATTAGGAGCTAAAACTCTTGTAGATACCGCAGTAGCAATCGCGTTTGGTGCATCTGTCCAACCGTTAACAAAAATCACCCCTAATACAAGGGCAACGGTTACAAATAGTGCAATACTCAAATAATTCACCACCATAAATTTACTCCACTTGTTATGATAGCATAAAAAAGGAAAGATGTGTATATTTGACCTTAAGAAAGTTTTAAACAATTATCTAAAAAGTTTCTCATTTAAATAAAATATCGTAACTATTGTTGCAAATATCTATCTATTTTAATTATTCCTTCATCAAAAACAAAAAAATTTGTGTTAAGTAAAAATTCTTTACAACTTATTGTTGCAAAGCGTGCCGCCATTAGGTATAATGACAATTGTTGATTTATACGAAATTCGTATAAGAACTAATTATCGGAGGTGAAATAAATGCCAAACATTGAATCTGCAATCAAACGTGTTCGTACAAGTGAAGCTGCTAATGCTAAGAATTCATCTCAATTAAGCGCAATGCGTACAGCTGTTAAGAAATTCGAACAAGCTGTTGAAGCTGGTGCTGAAAACGTAGCTGAGTTACACAAAGAAGCAATCAAAGCGATCGACATGGCTGAATCAAAAGGATTAATCCACAAAAACAAAGCTGGTCGTGATAAATCTCGTTTAAGCAAAAAATTAGCTAAATAATGCTATCGATAAAAAAACCACGGTTAAAACCGTGGATTTTTTTTAGCAATTTTTTAATAAATACATTTGAAAGGCAAAGTTTTTTTCTACCTGACCAGACTTTATTTGGTAATCCAACTCGACTAATTGATCAAATAAGTGTAATAAATCATGCATTTGATATTTTCTAACCTCTTGCATCGCTAATTTCACACGATAAGCATGGATTTTCAGCATATCCGCAATATTTCCTTGCTGATACCCTTGTTTCATCAAATATTTCACTTGAATGAGTAAACGAAATTGGCCAACTAATATTGCAATTAGTTTAATCGGCTCTTCATTTTGAATGCTCAAATCATGAAATAATTGCAAAGCTGAATTCGTTTGATGATGCAATATATATTGGGATAATTCAAAAATGTTCTGCTCTAGGGTTTTAGGTATTAATCGGTCAATATCATTTTTACTTACTTGATTGTCCTCACCTAAAAATAAATGTAACTTTTGATATTCCTGAATCACTCTAGAAAGTTGAAAATCACATTGTTTCAAAAAATATTCCAGCACTTCTCTAGGAAATGTCATACCTTCGTTTTTTAAAAAATGTTGAAAATATTGTCGTACTTCATTTTCTTTTAAATATTGCACATCAATAATCTTCGCATTTTTCTTTAATGCTTTTGTCACTTTTTTGCGTTCATCCAATTTTGGATAATCTGCAAATAAAACAAATATTGTCGATTCATTCGGTTGTTGGAAATAGTGAATCAATTGTTTTAACTGTTCTTCCTCTATGGCACGCTTGTCACTTGTTAAAAAATAGGGATGCTCTAAAAAGACTAACCGATAATCGCCAAAAAAAGGACTTGCTTGGATTTCCTCAAGTACAATTTGCATATCTACTTCTTCCCCGTCAAAAGCAGCAAAGTTTAAATCATCCTCTTGTACATTTAAACGATTCATAAATGCTTTTTTGACTTCTTCAATTAAATACTTTTCCTGGCCGCTTACCAAATAAAGATTAGCCAGTGCTTGTTGCGAAATAGCCTGTAATGACTGTTGTATACTCAATGAAATATTTCCTTTCCCACTTTTTTCTACATACATTATAACAAATTTAGTAAATTAATGCCCAAGATTTTCCTTAATGTGCGAAGAAAAATGCCAACGATATTGAATCATGCCCAGCTGATCGGTACGCCTAATTTGCACATGGTTTTCTTTTAGCGTTTGGATTGTCTGTTGGTGAGGATGACCATAACGATTTTTCTCACCGACCGAGATAATAGCCATTTGCGGCCGAATCTGTTGAATAAAGGTTGCATCTGTTGAAGTATGGCTTCCGTGATGTCCAACATGCAAGATATCCACTTGAAGTGTAGGATACTTCCTTATCAACTCAACCTCACCTTCTTTAGGTAAATCACCCGTCCACATGAAAGATAGCGTATGAATTTTCGTGTAAAGTACCATAGAATCTTTATTTTCTCCTAAACCAGCTTTACTAGGAGCTAAAACCTGTAATGGGATTTTTTGACCGATAATTTGATTGGCTAAAACTTCATAAATCTTTGTTTGCTTTGGAAGCTTCTTTAATTTTTGGTTAATTTTTTCATTATGATGTGCACCTTTTGTTAGATAAACTTTTTTAACATTAAATTGTTTACATATTGGCAACAAGTCCCCCATATGATCCATATCTCCATGTGAAAGAACCAGTGCATCAATACGGTGAATACCCTCCCCTTTGAGATATGGCACTAATGAATAGTTACAATTCGGCTTTGATTTTCTTTTTTGCCACCCTTTCTTCTCCATCGCTATCTTACCACCAGTATCAATCACAATAACTTCTTGATTAAATGCGCTCTGAATTACACTACACGCTCCTTGACCAACATCTACAAAAGTCACCCGAGGAAACAAATGAGTGAATGTAAAATATAGAAAAGGTAAGAACAGACAGATAGCAAGTACGAGATAATGATACCTTGATTGCAAGAATAATAATCCTAAAATCAAACAAATACCGACCAACCAACTAGGGATAGTCCCAAAATGAAGTTGAAAATTCACTAAAAATTGTAAGCTATACTCGATTCCTTTGACAATCCAATCAAAAGGCAGATTAAAAAATGGCAGCAATGGTGGGATAAAAGTTAGTAGAAACAATCCAAAACAATAAGGTAATAAAAGAAAAGTAAATAGATAGGAAAAAACAGCGGTTAATATCCCACCTAAAATCGGCCATTGAAAAAAGACACAAAACAAAAATGGTGCAGTTAATACATGTAAATATTGCATGAAAAGCAGCGACTGCCATTTTGATTTTGAATTTGGTATAAAAATCAACAAAAATGAGACAAGTAGTGATAGCTGACCTGATAAAACTAAGAGGATATTTGGAAATATAACCATTAAAATTAAGAGGACGATGCTAAATCGATCTAAACGGGATAACTTGATAGAAAGATGATTCAGTAAATAAGTGAGTAAATACGTAAAAGTTGCTCGTAAAACACTCATCGAAATACCAAATAAAAACATAGCCGTCAATGCACAAACAATAAACGGTAGCATTCTTTGCGCAAAAGATAAATGGAGGCGACGAAAAAAATAATCGAATAATCCCAAAAAGAAAATGACATGCATACCTGAGATCGTAAATAAATGTAAAATACCACTCATACTGTACAGAGATTGCATTTCTTGAAAATCCTGATTTTTATATCCAAAGACCAAAGCTTGCACGTATTGACTTGCTTTTCTTGATAATTGTTCACGTACTTGCCTTATGCAATAAAAACGTAATTGAGATAGCAAAGTTTGCCAAGCTGAACCAGAAAGCACACGATATTTTTCAACAACAAACAAGCCGAAATAATTTTTATCTTGCAAATACTTCTCATAATCAAAGGCATGCTGATTACGAGAAGTATTTACTGACTGAAAACGACCCATACAAGATAAACAGGTAAAGCTAGGGGCATCCATTCGCCACTTTTGCTGTTCATTTTCAGATTTTAATTGAATTTGAAGTCGGACTAATTTTCCTTTCATACGCCCATCTGCCGTTAATAAATCACCATTCACTGTCACCGAATCTGGATAGATAAGGCATTCCGTTTGAAGCAACTGACTACTTGGCGACTGCTGATGTCTTTGCAAATAGCCACTTCCTAAACACAAACTTAGTACAATAAGGCTCAAAATACATAAAGTAACTTTTCTAGCATATAATAAATAAATGAATACATATCCTGCTATGAGTAACAATATCAATTGCGATAAAACCAAGCCATAGTAGCTACAGACGGTAAAAAGCGTACAATAGGCTATTTGGTTTATCCATGAAAAATCGCAATGCTTAAAACTATTTGGTAATGGAAGTAAGTTTTTCAAAATACTTTGGATCCAACTTCACTTGTTGAATCGCTACTCCAAGTTTTTGAATTAACTCGATTGCATAAGGATCATTATGATAGTCATGTAGATAATAGATTTTTTTAATTCCTGCTTGTAAAATAGCTTTCGTACAATGTAAACAAGGAAAGTGCGTAACATAAATTTCGGCACCATCCGTTGAAATACCTAATTTAGCACATTGTAATAAAGCGTTCATTTCAGCATGAATGGTCCGAATACAATGACCATCCACAACGTAACAGCCATGATCGATACAATGATTATCTCCGCTAACTGCCCCATTATATCCACCTGCAATGATACGACGATCTTTTACTAATGTGGCTCCCACTTCCAGACGCGTACAAGTACTTCTTAAGGATAACAGTACCGCTTGAGCCATAAAATACTGATTCCAGGGAATTCTTTGATCTACCATATAGGCACCTCCAAAACTTGTTTTTAGTTATATTGTAATCGAGTCACGTAATTTTTCAACCGTCTTTTCACCAATTCCTGTCACTTTGGCTAAGTCTTCAATAGTCTTGAATGAACCATTTTCATTGCGATAGTCGATAATTGCTTGAGCCTTTTTTTCACCTATGCCACTTAGCTGTTGAAGTTGCGTTAAATCTGCTTGATTAATATTTATTTTTCCATCTTCTTTTGACGATTTTTCAGCAGATTTTTCCTCCAAATGACCATTATTATTGATATTTTCTGTATCTAGTCTCTGTGCTTGATCTTGCGTTAAGATTATTATTTTTTGTTGATCTTGTATAATCATCGCCTGGTTTACCGTTTGAATCGCTGCATCTTCTGTTAATCCTCCCGCTTGCTTTAACAAATCAAAAAGCCGAGACCCTTCTGATAACTGATAGACACCTGGCTGTTTGACCGCTCCTGAAATATCTACATAAATTTTTGTAGATTTAGATTCATTATTCGCTTGCTCTTGCTCTTTTTTGCTGTCTACCGTTACTTCAGTAGTCGATAAAGTCTCAATTAGTAATTCTTTGTCTTCCTTTTCTTGTTGCGTAACAAGTAAAAATACTGCTATACCTAACAAAACTATGCCACATACGCCGACAATAAGCTGCCAAGTTTTTATTTTACGCCACCAATTTTGCATTTTTTTCACCTCTCTAATATATAAATACGAAAAAAATGAAAAAAAGCGTCAAAAAAAGACGAATAAATAAACTATTCGCCTAAAAATTTTTCTATTTCTGCTAATGAGTGAACTTCATGATGGGCCTGTTTGATTTTAAAAAGTCGCTCATCATTATAAAAAACACTTTGTACACCGGCATTAATTCCGGCATCGATGTCCATTGGTCGATCACCAATCATGACTGTCTTTGTTTTATCCATCTGATATTTTTCAACTAAATACAAGAGTGAAGTCGGATCAGGTTTGCGGGGAAATTTATTTTCTGGACCAACGATTTCAACGAACAGGCCATCTAATTGTGAACCTTGTAATAACGCCTTGGCAGAAGCATTTTCGCGGTGGGTCAGTAAATAATTCTTACCACCTTTTTCAATCACTTTTTCTAATATGTATTTTGCATCATCATAGGCAAAAACATTACTCGTATCACTTTTTTCAAACTGCTTATATATTTGATCAAATTCTTGAAAATCTAACTGATATTGGTTTGCTAAGTCTTTGGATGATTGGGTTTTAAGCGTTCTGTAAATAGCTGATGGCGTAATCGAAATTTGATAATGTTGCATCGTTTTTACATAAGCTTTCAACATTTTCGGATAGGTATTAAATAATGTGCCATCAAAATCCCAAATGAAGTTTTGATACATTTTGATTCCTACTTTCAAAGATAATTCCTTTTTACCTTATCCTAAATAGCTTTATTTTTCAAGAAAAAAATCGTCTTTTTACAGAAAATTTCCATAAAAAGACGATGCTGTTAATTTTTGAATGAATGAATTGGCGCTGGAATTCGTCCGCCACGTTGAATAAATACATCCGAACTAGCTGCGTTAACCTTCATAACCGGTGCACTCCCCAGTAATCCACCGAATTCAATGGTATCGCCAACTTTTAACTGGTTGGCTGGAATAACTCTAACAGCGGTCGTTTTGTGATTGACCACACCGATAGCTGCCTCATCTGCAATCATTGCCGCAATCGTACTTGCTGGTGTATCTCCTGGAATGGCAATCATATCTAAGCCTACTGAACAAATTGCAGTCATTGCCTCTAATTTTTCAATATTTAAATAGCCTTGTTCTGCCGCTTGAATCATTCCGGCATCTTCGGAAACTGGAATAAAAGCACCTGATAACCCACCAACATGATTACAAGCCATAACGCCACCTTTTTTGACCGCGTCATTCAGTAAGGCAAGTGCTGCAGTAGTCCCGTGAGTCCCAACTGATTCAAGACCCATTTCTTCTAAAATTTGAGCTACACTATCACCAACAGCTGGTGTCGGTGCTAAAGACAAGTCCACAATGCCAAAAGGGACACCCAACCGTTCAGAGGCGATTTTACCAACCATTTGACCCATACGTGTAATTTTAAATGCAGTTTTTTTGACCGTTTCCGCAACAATATCAAAACTCTCACCTTTTACTTTTTCAAGCGCTCTTTTGACAACACCCGGTCCACTAACACCCACATTAATGACACAGTCAGCTTCACCTACACCATGAAACGCTCCGGCCATGAAAGGATTATCTTCTACTGCATTGGCAAATACGACCAATTTGGCACAACCCATATCAGATTTAGCAGCAGTTTCTTTGATGACTTCACCCATCAATTTAACTGCATCCATATTTATACCAGCTTTTGTCGAACCGATATTCACACTTGAACATACAAAATCGGTTTGTGCTAGTGCTTCTGGAATGGATTCAATTAAGGCTAAATCACCAGCCGTAAACCCTTTTTCGACTAAAGCGGAATACCCACCGATAAAATTAACCCCCACTTTTTTGGCAGCTTTATCTAAAACTTTAGCAAACTTCACACAATCTTTTGTATCAGCCTTAGAAGCCGCAGCAACAATTCCGATTGGGGTAACAGAAATACGTTTGTTAATAATCGGTATGCCATATTCTAATTCAATCGCTTCACCTACTGCAACTAAATCAGCTGCCTTTGTTGTAATTTTCTGATAAATCTTTTCACAACTTCGATCAATATCTTCATCAATACAGTCTAACAAAGAAATACCCATAGTGATTGTACGAATATCTAAATTTTCTTCTTCAACCATTCGTATGGTTTCTAAAATTTGATTTACTTCCATCGTATTCCCTCCACTACAACTTATGCATGGCATCGAAAATTTCGGCATTTTGAATACGAATATCCACTCCTAATTGTTCGGCCGTTTGATCTAGCTTTTCACGAACAACCTTGAAATCAGCATTTCCTTTTGATTCTAACACCATCATCATCGTAAAATATTCATTTAATATTGTTTGTGTGACATCAATAATATTTAGGTCTAAATCTGCTAAGGTTTGACTAACTTTAGCAATAATACCTACTTTATCCTTACCAATAACCGTTAAAATTGCTCTCATAACGAGTCCTCCTTTTTTTGTACAGTATAACACAAAAATTTTGCTTTAAAAATAAATCTTTCATAAAAACAGCTTTTTTTAGATGGATTATCGCCTATTTCCGAACAATCCCCTCAACAAGAAAAAAATCCCTTCTGTAAAAACAAAAGGGAAAATGATAAATTAATCTAAAATTGTTACTTTGACTGTTCTTCTACCCCACTGAATACATTGTTCGTATGTAGAAAAATGAACATCAATAATATTACCTTTAATCGCACCACCAGTATCCGAAGCAATGGCCTCACCATAACCTTCAACATATAAGCGCGTACCTAATGGAATCACATTTGGATCAACTGCTACAGCCATTGGATTCGTTAATAAATTTTGGCCAGTTGCCGTTACTGTTCCTCCACCTAAACTGTCTCTTGGATCTGAACTATAAGCCGTTGATTCCATATACAGAACTTTTCCAGTTACTTCATCAGGCGTGTTTTGCGAATCCGCTACTTGCTTTTCTTGTACGGTTGCTTCAGCTTTTGTCTCTTTCGGTGTTTGATCAATAATTACTTTATTGTGACGAATTAACTTGATACCACCTTCAGATTCTTGCGTTTCAATCTTTAATACTTGACCATCAAAAATCAAGTTTGGATTATCTATTTGATTATCTTTTGCAATTTTATCGACAAAATCGGTTGACCCAAAATATTTTTCTGAAATTTTCGAAAGTGTATCGCTTGAAGTCACAACATGTTTTATTTCTTCTGCATGTGCATTCACACTTCTCACTTCAAATGACACAATCACCATCAAACCAATGACTAGTGCTTTAATTGTCTTCATTGTATGAATATTCTCCTCTTCAATGTTGTTTGTTGTAAACCAACGTTGAATATCATATCTGAAAAATTGCATTTATAGGTTTCAATTACGTAACGAAAAATTGCAAGTTAATTAAACGTAAGCAAGATATTGTCGATTTTTTAATAAAAGTAGGCATAAACATTATGAAATCAACATTTTCATTTATTGTCACCTCCGCAAAAAAAAGAAGTTAAACCCTATGATTTTGCATAAAAAAATAAAAAAATGAAGTGATATTTACCCTAAAATGAGTAAATATTTCACTTCATTAATAATTATTACAAAAAAGAAATCGTTTTACATTTGGATTTTCTTCAATTGCTTACCGTAAATAGATTGATCAAAATTGAAAAAGTAAGCAAAAGCACACACGATAAAGAAATAAGGAAAATAGTTAAAACCAAACACTTCACATCCAATTAAGATAGGGGCTAATAAAGTATTGGTCGCACTTCCAAAAACTGCCGCATATCCCAAAGCAGCCACTAAAATGACAGGCATATGAAAAAGACCGGCTAATACAATACCCAAGGATGCTCCGATTGAAAACAGTGGTGTCACTTCCCCACCTTGAAACCCAACGGATAAAGTGACAATCGTAAATAATAATTTTGCGATAAAATCATATAAATAAATGGTTTGCCCCGAAAAGCTAGCGGCAATTAAATTGGTTCCTAAACCGGCATATCTCCCACCATGACAAAGTAATAAAAGTATACTCAAGGCAATACCAACAATAAAAATACGCCAATAAGGGTTCACAATTTTCTCAGCCATAAAGGTTTTAAGATAAGCTAATCCTTTAGCGAATAAGCTACCTGTCAGCCCAAAGATTATACCGATAATCATCAGTTTGGCAAAATTCACGAAATGAAAAGCAAATGCATCGGAAACAAGCACTTGAAATTTTTCTAGACCTAAGAAATGAGAAGTCCCACTTGCAATAAAAGCTGCAATTAATGCTGGTATCAACGCTGGATAAACTAATTGACCTACAAACATCACTTCTAACGCAAAAAATGTCGCTGCAATTGGTGTTTGAAACAATCCAGCAAACCCCGCTGCCATACCAATCACGATTAAAGTCGTTTGATGTTTTTTCAGATTTAATTTTTGACCTACTGTATGTGAAACTGTAGCCCCAATTTGGACAGCAACGCCTTCACGACCAGCACTCCCACCAAATAAATGTGTCAGCCAAGTTCCACCAATAATAAATGGTACTAGACGTAATGGAATATCCGACGCATTTTTTTGCCCAACATCAAATATCAAGCCCATGCCTTGCTGGCTATTCTTTCCATATTTTTGATACATATAGACGATGAATACCCCAATAACAGCTAAAAATGGAATATAATAATACGGATGATCATCTCTAATATCCGTAATTGCCAATAATCCCATACCAAAATAGGCATCAATCACACCGACAATTAAACCAATCACAACAGCCAATGCAATCAGCAAAAGATACTCGCCATAATAACTTCTTAATTGTAACCATATTTTTTTCACTTTCATCTTCCTTTCACAAAAAAAGCTGATGACTTCATGATAAAAAAATCATAGAAGTCATCAGCTGTAATAGCAGTTTAGGTAAAAACCAAGGGAGAACCTCATTCCCTATATTTGGAAGTATAGCCGACAAATTTGAGTAAGTCAATCATTTTTTTATTTTAGTATGTGTCTACTTTTTCCCGAAAACAGAATTTGGCAACCTAAAATTAAAATTTAATTAGAAGTCAATTCGCTCTAGAAATTGTAGTTTTGTTATTATGTTTTTTATTTTAAATATAAAAGAACAGGAAGATTGAAAAAAACTCTAATTTCCTCACTTCTTCCTGTTGACATATCCTCTATATTTAGCTATTATGAATATAGTCTTCATTGAAGAGAGAGTTCAATGGAGTTGAGGCTACCAGTATCGGTCGCCTCTTTTTTTGTTCTTAAATTACGTTTTCAGTTTAATACAATTCTAATTTAAAATCAAGAGTAAAATTCACACTTTATTCATATTTAAAGTTTCAAGATTCAATTTACCTTGAATTACACCTACGTGCGGCTCAAATACATCAGTCACATTGATACGATAATCTTCTGCTTTCAATTGATTATCTAGTTCGTGATCCTTCTCCCATTTTTCAAAAAAGACTTCCTCATAGTCCTTATTTTTGTATGAAGCGATAATATTAATCATCCCTTGCATTCCTGCACCCCAAGCTTTCCCTTGACGCTTCATTCGGTACGTAAAAATGCGTAATTGAGATTCCATTATCCCTATACCTTCTTTTTTCATTTGAATACCACGTTCACACAAAGGTTTTAAATTTTTCCAATGTCTATGCAAATAGGCTTTCAGCAAAGTGTGCTGTTCCATCTGTTCTGGCGTTTCGCAAAATCCCTCAAAAGTATCTAAACATGCCTGTAGCTTTACTTTATCCCAAGCATTTATAGCTTTTTGGAATTCTTCTATAAGGTCTTCCACAAAAATACGTTGCTTTAATTTTAAAGAAACATGATATCGATCAATAAAATATTCCATTTGAACGCCTATTCCAACCATCTCTTTAAAATCTCTTTTTGTATATCCTTTTCCGCCATCTGAATTAACAACCACTAAAGTATGGCTTAAATCATAAGTTTCGTAAAGATAATTTACAAATCTTCTTTTGGCGTCTGCATACGAAACATCTGCAATAACTTTTAAATTGATTGTTTCTTTTCGGGTGTTTGAAACTTTCCTTACACCTTCATGTACTGCAAATACAGCAATTTCTTTTTTACCTCTTGCTTTATCCTTTGATTTCCATACTCCTTGGGTATCGACTAATGTACCATCTCCCTCAATAAACAGTACTGGAACTCGCTTTTTATCCTCCTCATTGATATCTTTAGGAAATTCTTTTTCATATTTCATTTGTGATTCCTTTTTTTCGCCGTACTTTTTGACTAACTTACCAAATGTATCTTTCGATACAGTCATTCCTGTCAATAATTCCAACACTAAAGAACATTTTCTGTAAGTCGTGAACGCCACAATTTGTGTTAAATAATATTCAAAAACTTGAGAATTGCGTTTATTTCTCTGTACACCTAACCATTGGTCTACTGGATAATACGTCTTTTTTCCTTTAATATATGCGGTTCTTGTATAAGTAATCGCTCCAAAAGAAAATTGGACCGTGCGTTCATAGCGTCTGTCAATAATTGATTGTCTATCTTTGCGTTCTAATTCTGACTCTTTTCGATTGATTGCTTCCTGCATTGCAGCGGACATTAAGGCATTTTGGATTGTACGTAGTCTCTTTTCTTTCTCCACTTGATTTAGATTATCGTTATCTAATACTCGTGTAATTTGATCGATGTACAACTCCATACAATCACTAACCCCTTTAATCTTTTACTCCATTTCAGATATCATTTGAATCAATGTAGTCATAAATGCAGAAGCGTTAGGCTTACCGCTTGGTGTAACAAATCCATATTCGAGAGCAAGACTATCTATTTTCTTTCTATCTCTAGGGAACAACTTGAACGTATAACTTTCCTTTGTTTCCTTTTCATTTGCTCGCTTCTTTAATTCATTGAGATTGAAAAACGCTTGAGTTACATTTGATTGCAATAATTCAGGTTTGCCTTCTCCGTTTGAAACTCCTTGCTGCTTTTGCATTTTTTTAATTTGCATAAATTGATTCATGATGTCGCCCTCCTATAATAACATAATATTTTTGTTATTCAATACTTTAACATTCATCTAAATTTTGTTTAATTGCTGCTAATGTTTCGATTGTACTATGTTTAAAATCGTTATATGATGATTTTTGATATTTTGCTGTATCAAATAAATCTAATACTGTTAATTGTTGTAATCCAGCTTCATCGAAAGCTGTCCGATATTGAAAATATCCAATAAATTGTTCATCTTCTGCCATCATTTCCTTAAATTGCGTTGCAACATTTGTATTGTGTGAAACTTTATTACCGATAAATTTAACTGTTGCTGTTACATAGCTTTGTCCAGTCATAATATCGACTAACTCTGCTTCTAAATACTCCATATGCTGAGCTAGATTCATCAGTGCTTCATATCCATCTGAACTTAAGTCAGTAACACCTAATACCAAATCGGAAGAAACTAGCAAGTTATTCGTTACGATATTTGAATCGTTTCGTGTATCAATAACTACATAATCATACTTATTGAAAGTCTCATTCATATTCAAGTATTGTTTAAAAATGAGAGTATTGTTTAATCTAGTAATCAAATCACGGTCTAAAAATTCTAATTCTGGCGTTCCAGCTACTAAATCTAAATTATCTCTTATATTCATAGGATAAACTTGCGCCTTTTTAAAAACTCGTGCTAAATGACATTCTTCTGTCGGATTGAATGTAAATCGCTTTGTTGAATTACCACTTCTGTCTCCATCTATCAAGCAAGTTTTTCCAAATTGAGATAGATATACCGAAAGTGTTGTCGCAACTGCAGTTTTACCTGTACCACCTTTTTGATTATTGATTGTAATAAATTTAGTCATGATTATTCGCTCCTATCTCCCTATCTCATTAATTCTCTAAACAACATTGCAGCAACGATTGCACAAGTAACTTTCGTGACCCACCACGCTACTTTTACAGTGGTTTTCAATGCCCACCCAATCATTCTTAAAACAAAACACAATATAGTAATCATAATCGCACCCATTTTTTAACAACTCCTTTAATATTTACTTTCATACATCTTTTTAGTGATACAAATACTCGCTTATTTTCGTGCATACCTTTCGCAACACTTTTTATCATTCTTAACTAGTAGTACGAAATAGCAATCTAAAACAGCATTCTATTTGTACGCACATTTCGTACCGCTCAAAAGAAAATCTATCTTCTTTGAATAATCTCAACTTCTCTATACTCCCCAGACATTTGCAGGGGAACCAGTTTTTTCATCAATCGATTTCTTAATTGATTATCACTCACATAATCCAGAAACATTCCTTTTGTCGTGATTAAGCATTCGTCTGAAATGTCATCTACAATCATGACATCTTCAATAATCAGACTTGCAATGTAATTGGCAATATTACCAATCGTATTTTTAAAGCTCCCTAGATATTCTTTGGTATTTCTGTTATATACGCTCACATAATTCATTCTCATCATCCTTCCTAATTCTCTTTCTTTATGAGATAGCTCATTCGTACTTCTTTTTAGATGGATACTTTGTACGTACAAATGAGCTGCCTTAAAAGAAAACGATTCTTATTATGAATTATTTAAAACGGAAAATCATTCTCCAATCCTTCAACATCTTTCCCTCCAAACGGATATTCTGGCATTTCACGATCTGGACGAGCAAATCCATTCTGACCATACTGAGGGGTAGTTTGCTGATTAGGTGTTTGAACAGAATTTTGTTGTCTATTTTCCATTGCTGCTTTTGATTCTAAAAATTGGAAGTTTTCGACAATCACTTCAGTTACATATACACGTTGTCCTTGCTGGTTTTCATAATTTCTCGTTTGTAATCGACCATCTACAGCAATCAAGCTCCCTTTTTTAGTATAATTAGCGATTGTTTCCGCTGGCTTCCTCCATACTACACAGCTAATAAAATCTGTTTCTCTTTCTCCGTTTTGTCCTGTAAAGTTACGATTGACTGCTAAGTTAAAGGTAGCGACTGCGATACCTGATGAAGTGTATCGCAAATCACAATCCTTAGTTAATCTTCCTACTAATACAACATTGTTAATCATTTACATCATTTCCTTTCTAATACTCAATAAATTTGTCATGCGAATAATGACTTTATTAAATTTAATCAAATCCTATTTCCTTGTCATACCACTCAACGATTGCCCAATATAACTCATTCGCTGTTCCCTTAAAAGAAAAGGAAGCGTCATATTCGTCCTGAAATACTTTCACTATTGCTGGAATGTCAATTCCTTCTACAAAGTATTTTTTATACTGCCATATCAAGTGTTCGGACTCTGCATAGTTCATTAATTTTATACCGTGAATAATTTCTTTTGTTTCATTATTCATACTTACTCTCCTCCTAATTCATGATTTCGAAGTCTAACACCTTTAATGTACCTGCTTCTAATGAAATCAGAACGATTTGAGCAATCGACTTATCGCTTGAGTGATGATAATAACACTCTACATTTTCCATGCAACGGCTATAACTTCTATTATTCATTTGATTTATAGAAGTTAAGTATCCTTCTTTTTCTAATAAAGCAATAAGCCTTTTTGAATTTCCAAACTTTCCAAAGTTTTCTGTTGTTCCATTTGCCTTTTCCATTAATTCCTTTTTTGTTGATCTACTAATTTTTAATGTAGCCATTCTAATCACTCCGTCCGTTTTGTATTTCTATTTCGTATTTCCTTTACATCTTTATTATACCTATATAAGCATACTTAGTCAAGTATATTATCTAAAATAGTAAAAAATTTTTTAGAAAAATAGATTTAATTTGCTTTACTATACCTTTTGAATTATACTTACATAGGGATATTTAAAAGGAGCTGAATTTCAATGGAAAATTATCAAGAGTATCAATTAAGTTACGAGGAATTTAAAAAATACGCTGAAGTGAACAAAAATCACTTGCAGCAATATTTATTTGAAAATCTCATTCCTAGACCTGAAGCACAGAAGATTACAGATCAGTCAGATAATGCTTTCGGTCAAAGTGTAAAAACAGGAGTCTTACTTCCATTCTTCTTTACAGAAATGAATGGAAGACGCCAGCACATTCTATTCTTGAAAGAAGATTTAGAACGCTATGCAAAAAGAAAGAGAAAGATTAATCTACCTCCTGAAAGATTAGATAAAACAGCGGAAAAACCTGAAGAAGAGTAAAAAGCTTCTATATTATATAGAAAAAAACAGCCATTTATTTTCTCAATCTAAACAAGACTGTTGAAATAAATGGCTGTTTCGTATTTACAAAAGGGAATGCTATTCAGAATGATATTTCAGACGAACTATTCGAAAGGATAAATAGTATACCTTGAAGGAAATTATCTTTTAAACGCATATATTTGTCTCAATTTTATGGATAGAAAATCTTTTTAAACGTTGATATATCAAGGACAATCAAGGATTTTTATGGTATACTATTTATAGCAAGTGGACGGTAGCGACCCCTGAAAGGTAGGTGGTGCTTATGAATGACTCTAAGCAATCTACACGAAAGGAGGATCGCAATTTATGAGTGCGTATGAAGCAATTAACTTAATGCTTGAGTTCGGTATTTTTATTCTGACTCTTTTAGCATTAATCGTAACGCTGATTAAGCACTTTAGCAATAAAAAATAGCCGTCCTTTCAAAACTTTAGCCCAGTTGAAAAGGACGACTAACGTCTAATTTTTTTAACAGCTATCGTTGCTTGCTATCTAGGGGGGACTGTTACCAGCAGTTCCTCTTTTCGTCTATAGTATAGCATATTCTATAGCTTTTTTGGGAATTTTAAGCCTTTTTCTTAAAACTTTTTTATATTCTCTATTTACCCGTCCTTTATAAATTTATCAAAAGGACGGGTAATTAAGGCATTCCTTTTATCATGCGTTTTTATCGTTTCGTTTGAAATATATTTTTAAGCACTTGTTCTATCGTTTCTTTTTAGCGTTCTGGTTCATCATTCCTTTTATCTTTGCTATGCTCTTGCTGCAGTTTTTCTCTGCTGAAACGTTCTTTCATCGATTCTAAAAATTCTTTTTGTTCCATCTGCAATTTCAAATTATCCTCCAGCTCTTTAACGAATCCTGTAGACTGTTCAATCGCTGTTGCAATCTGATCCAGCTGCATGTACTCATTAATGCCCCTATCCGATAGATAATTTTTTGCATAGTTTAATTCTTCGAGTAGCCCTTGGTTACGCCATTCAATTTCTGCTCGATTTTCTGGATATTGTTCTAATTCTTCAAATAAAGATTGATTATCGGCTATTAGTTTTAAATATTTTTGAACCTGATTAAATTCGCCAATATCTTCTTGCAATCTTGTCATTTCAGATACCGTATGGTCAATGACGTGGATTGTATCTTCTAATTTCTGTAAAAGTTCCTGATAATTATTTACATTTAACGCAGTCAGTCGATTCAAATTCCCCACCGCTTCCTGCAATCTAGCCTTCCTTGTTTTCCACTGATAAGATTTCCCCATCTCATTAACTAATTGTAAGTCTTTCTCATTTCCGCTCACTAAATGCCCTAAGATTTCTCCTTTAATACTTTCTTGATAGACAGTCTTGCCCATGCTTTTCCATTCGTCATATCCCACTTGCTTAAATCGATAATTCCAATTATCTCCCAAAATAATTTGCGTTTGTCCTGTGAGTTGGTCAATTTTCACATCTTTAGAAGAGATAAATATTTTTTCGATTCCTTGTTCAGGTATCGAAATCGCAATTCCTTTTGTACTGACAAATTGGATATAGTCTTCTTTAACCGTATATGCTTTCGGTACAATACCTTGATTAGTTTCATATTGACGAATCAATTCTTCGCCTTTAATCGTGCGGTCCACACTGTCATTGGCATAAATTGCAAAATCATAATTTGAACCAATCGAAACCAAAAAAGAATCTTTTGTTTCATCCACCAAGTTTGCGTCAAATTTTACCAGTCCTTCTCTTGCGCCATACTTTACAGGGACAAAAAGACCTTCTGAATAATCTTTTGTGATCCATTCTTTTGGTATCTCAACAATAGATTCAATCGGTTCTTGAATGATTCGTTCTCTTCGTTCCCAAATGGTCAACCAATCTTCTCGCTCTTCTTTTGGTTTCATGAGATTGCCATGTACGACATGTCCATCTAAAGCATATTCAATATCTCCGTTCTTTCTCTCCCATTGTTTAATTTTTTGTTGCTCATAATCATCTGGATGTGTGGCTAATATTTTTTCAACAATGGTTTGATTCTGCGAAATATGTTCTGCCATTTGATTACGTTCGTACTTTTTATCGATATGAATCTCCGTATTCACTTTTTGTTTAGGCAGGTGTTTTCCAGTTGCCATAAAGTAACTATCTAAGTAATCTTCTCCCTCAAAATAAGGGTGATCCAGACAGTAACTATCTAAAGTAATGGTTCGATAACTTTGACTTTTGGCGTCCCAATAATTTACTTGTTTCTTGGTCACTTTCACATTTAGTTGTGCCAAACGTTTCTCAAACATTTCTTTGGTGGTACAAATACTTCTTAAATAATCAATGCGCATTTTAATTTGCGTTCGGTGCATGCTTTGTTTTCTAAATCTTTGAAAGCCTGTATAACTGCGCCACCTTTCTTGTTCCACTACTTTTAAACCATGCTTCATAATGATTAAGTCACTAATGTCTCGTAATTCTCTTGCGGTATTTTTTCGCCATTCAAACTTTTTTAAATCATAAAAGCTGCATGCATTAAAAATGATATGATTGTGTAAGTGATCCTTATCCGTATGTGTGCAAACGACAAACTCATGTCGCCCTTTGGTTAATTCTTGTGCAGTTTCAATTCCCACTTGATACACTTCATCTGCCGTAACATCATCGTCCACGTGGAAAGATTGTACGACATGATGTGCATAAACTTCATTTTTGTATTCTTTGTGATTAGCTCTTGCCCATTCTCCTAAATTCTTCGTTAATAAAAAATCGGTACTCGCAAACGCTGGAACGGTCTCATAAGTATGGACATACTTTCCTCCTTCTGTCTTTTCTGGACGCATAATATAATCTATTGCACTTTGTAAATGTTCCTCTGTTTTGATTTGTTGGGTTTTAGTGATTGCCATTAAATATCTTCCTCCAAACGAATAGTTCGTAAATGTTCACGAATGCTATTTCGAATCAAGCGACACAATTCTTCGTGTTCTGACTTTAATGTTTCTAATTCCTGCGCATAAAAATTCCCTGTCGTATTCAATACATGTGCAATCTGATTAATGTTTACTCCAATCCGATTGACTGCACGTGTGAGGTCTCGAATATCGCCATAATCAACACGCATAACCTTTCCATCTAAACACATCTTCCTTGCATAATATTGAAAAGAAGGGGCATGGGCTTTTCCCATTTTTACATGTAGTCGTAAATCTTCTTCATCTGTTAATCTAAAAAATTTTGATACTTTTCTTTTTCTTTTGCTAACTTTGATTTCATCATTTGTCATTTTATTTACCTCTCTTCATTTTTTATGAATGATTTTTGATATTTAACATTGTTTGATATACTAATCTGGTTTCTATAGTGCACTTTTCTTTTAGGTTGCGGAGCTATCCGCGCAAGCATAGTGTGTGGCAAGCCACACACGCAAAAATAAGAAAAATCGTCCCAAATCACACCTCCCTGACGGTTGGTGTGATTTTAGACGATTAAATAGGAAAAGAAGCCCTACTTGTGCAGCGCTTCTTTTAGGTGTTATTTTTATTAGGTACATTTCTTTCAGTTTGTACCCTATTTTGTTTGTTTTACTTTTTATTTTGAGGTACAATTTTTCTTTTTTTGTACCTCTTTTACACTTTTCTTTTTCTTTATTCTTGGTACATATTCTATTTTTTGTACCGACAGTTAGCTTTCTGTTGTACCTTCTTTACCGATAGAAATATACCAACTTTTAAACTTTTCTTCTGATAAACCATCTACCAAAAGGTACAGTTCGATGTGAAATGGAGATTCTTCTGGTAGACAATCAGACCACGTATCCTTTAAATATCTCAAGACTTGTTCTCGTGTAGGATTCGGATGAGTTTCTTTATACTCTAACATCCGTTGCAACAAATAACTCTCTGCAGTAACTTTCGGAAAGTCAAATTCCAACCAATCTATCTTTTGTCTTTCTGTTTCATTCATGCGAATTGTCCCCCTTTTTGGTATTCCTGTTCGTGATTTCTAGAGGGAGGTTCTTGCTTTTTTGCATTTGCGATTACCTCCTTAGCTCGTGCAATTTCATCACGAATTGGATTTTTTGTTTGCGTCTGTACTCTTTGTCTTTCTAACATCCGTTCGACATTTTGAATGAGCTGATTCGTTTGTTCCTGTACATGATCAAAGTTTTGTAAGAAGAAATCAACTTGCTCTGGACGATAATGTTGTAAAGATAAATCCTTTTGATACGTACAATCTAATTGAAAGTGACTCATTGTCGCAAACACAACAGATTTCGTAAACAAGTCTGTTAAGCTATTACTTTCTGGTGTTTGTTCCTTGAACGTAGTAGGAACTTTCGTTGCCTGTACCATCGTCATCACTTCTTGAATAATCGGACTGTATCTTTTATGTGCGTCTACAAAAAGATTTTTATTGAAAATAATTCGTTGATTGGCTTCATCAATATATCCTTTTTGTGTAGAGGATAACTCTTGATAACCAACTTTATATTCAGTGGAATGAATGATAGACAGGAACAAATTTTTGAAAGTTGCTTCTGACATTGGTTCTTTCTTTTCATTTTTAGTCATTTCCGCTGATTGTGTCAAGTCCCCTTTATCATAAACAAATAAGAGTCGTTGCGGTACATTTTGATTATCGGTTGCTGGATTCGCTTGTAAAAATAAAACAATTGGCTGTGCCTTTTCATTGAGTGTTTTTTGTTGCAACTCCCAAGCTTCTTTGGTTGCAATTATCGTTGCTTTCGGATTTTGGGCAAATAAAAGTCCGACATTTTTTATATTCAACTGAGGAAAACGTGTGAGAAAAGACAAGAAAGATTGATAAACTTCTGGCTGTAATAACCGTTCACGCAACGTTCGTACTTGTTGAATAATTTTTTGTTTGGATAAGGTACTGCTCATTGGTTCTTTGCTTAAAACATTTTTCTGAACACTCTTTTGATGTTCAATTAAGGGATGAGGAAAAGGACAGTTATTCACTTCATACAAAAATAAAGGAATAAATGAATCTGGGAATAAGTCACTTGTTATCACTGCAGCTTGTCTATTACTATCTAGCACTAATTGATTTTGAACATACGTCAAAGGGATACTTAACAATTCTTCCTTACCACTTAAAATCCTAAAAATTTGCGTTTCATTATCTCTTCCTAATTGTAAACTACGGAGTCTCTGAACCCCTTGTTGTGGTAACTCAAGATTAATCTTATTTCGTACGATTGTATCAGACACTAGTTTTGCTCGCTCTTGTATCCAATATTCTTCTTTTGTGAGTGGTGCATGCTGCAAGTTTCTCTCGCCTTTTTGCAACACTTCATTCCAATCTCGTTTGGTTTCTCCATGTGGCAAGGTAGGTTGATGAATCAACAAAGGGATATTCTCTATTTGAATATTTTCTACAAAACGATTTCCTGCATTGTCATTATCTACTGCTAGGATAATTTTAAATCCTTGTTTTTTAGCTAACTCTGGATTCATTCTTTGTGTCACATCTTTGAAAAAATCATGAGCATTTTGAGTAGTTTGTTGCCCAAAGGTATCCTTAAAAGCACTATGAATGGTACTTTCTTTTAAGCCATTCATACTAACTAAAACAGCGTCCTTTAGCTGGTCTTTGTACAATTCGTAATAACTCATTAAATCTATGGTTGCTTCACAAAAGACAAATGTTCGTGGGTGTTCGGAAGTTTGTACACGCACCCCACGACTCCCGTCACTCCCTGTAAGAATTTCTTTCAAGAATCCTTTATGAATGTGTAACCGAATATCTGGATAAGGTTGAAGTCCTTGTAACGTTGCACCAACCAATTTACCACTGCCATCATAGGAGTGAAAAGCAAGTACGGGCTCATTAAAGTTTTCTTCTGGAAAATAGCGTTTGGTTTGTTTGAGGACCCCTTTTTGAACAAAATAATCAATGGTGGCTTCGGATAGATGACGATTTTTCATCAAATATTCTTTTCCAACAGTTAAAGGCTCCTCTTTCAATAAATATTGGAAAGTAGGCTTTTCCTGAATGGTTTGTTTTTCTACCACTTCCACATGTGTAAAGTCTTGCTGATCGAACCACTTCATTGCTTCTTTAAAACTGCATTCTTTATAAACTTCCACCAAACGAATCGTATCTCCCCCTACCATTTTTGAGTTCCAATAGAATTTATTTTTGTTAGGAGTGAACACTAATGAATCATGTTCTATCGATTGATAAGATTGTCCTGTTCGTTTTAATTCAATCCCTAATCGCTGGGCAATTTCCAAAATAGGTAGTTGTTTATACGCTTGTTTTCGTTTTTCAAAGGTGTTTCTCGTATAATTTTGTTTATTCGCCATGATTATCATCCTCTCCATTCATTTTTGTAGATAAAAAGAGAGCCTAACAATGGCTTGTCAGACTCTCTAATATTTATCTCTCGTATTCTTGTGTTTGTTGCGGATTTTCTCGTGATTGATACGGTTGTTCTTTGATAGAATCATCGGAAGAAGGCACATTTTCTCCACTTTCAATCTCTAAGTTAATGCGCACTTGTTTTTCTAGAAGCGTTTGTAATTCTGCTTCACGCTCAAAAGGTTTTTGAATTTGAGCTTGTGTATCGATATAGCGCTTTTCTAAATCACTCAATTCATTTTTAGTATCATTGATACGTCTTGGTATTGCTTCTAAAACATTATCCATGCGCACGAAAGTCCCTTTCCCATTTTTTTCAATCGTTGCAATATGTTTGGTTTGTCCTTCCATAACCAAATTTGCACTAGACATGGTATTAGGAACAATAGATAGCTTAAAGCCTTTATATTCCCCAATGACATTCCCTTGCATTTGTGTAATATCAACCGCTTGTGGAAAATGAATATTTAATGCTTCTAGCGCTTCAGATTTATCTGTATACACTTTTCCGTCAATCGTGATTTTGAAATCTTGATTTGAAAGGGCAACAACTGACTGATTGTCTTGTGTTAGGCGATTCAATTGCTTTTGTAAATCTTGTTGCTTGCTTGGATAGTTCTCTAGCCAATGTATCATTTTTAACTTATTTTCTTGATAGCTATTCTTCAACATTTGCAAAGTCACTACTTCTTTATCCGTGTTTATCTTTTCCAAGATTTTTGGATTTCCCGTTGCAATGGCTTTTGCTTCCGCTGCATTCAACAATGTTTGGTCAACATCATCTGCGGACCGTGCATACGAACGATTACTCATAATTTGATTGATAAACCGTAACTTATTTTCTTGTACTTGCCATAAGTACGAATCAAATGAATCTTTGGCTACATAACGATAGATTTGCACTTCTTTGTTTTCATTTCCTTGGCGTACAATGCGACCGTCACGTTGTGTTAAATCACTCGGACGCCACGGTACATCTAAATGATGAACTGCCAACAATTTATGCTGAACATTGGTCCCAGTTCCTAACTTTTCTGTTGAACCTAGTAGAACTCTGACTTCTCCTGTACGCACTTTTTCAAAAAGCGCTTCTCTTTGTACGTCATCTTTGGCGTCATGAATAAAAGCAATTTGATTTTCTGGGATACCCAATTCTTTCAATAATCGTTTCATTTCATGATAAGCGTCAAATTGATTTTCTTTTGGTGTTCCTACATCACTAAAGATAATTTGTGTTGACTTTTGTTCCTTACTTTCTTCCCAAATACGTGCTACCTGTTCCGCACATTTAAACAACTTTCCATCGGTATGAATTGGATAATCATCTGATAGCAAGCGTGGATCTATTGCCATAAGTTTAGCTTCATTGGTAATTTTCAACATATTATCGACACTAGGGTCACAACCCGCACGTACTTTGTCGGCTCGTTCTCCTAATTCAAACATGTATTGCTTTTGGAAGTCACTTGGTTCTGAAATAATGAGTTTTGCTTTACCATCTTTAATTTTCGGAACATCTAAATTTAACATATCTGAAGTTTGAATATCTGCAATTTCACTAAAACCATTCATCAATTCAGGCAAATTATGGAATTTTGCAAAACGTGTTCTAGTCCTGAAACCAGTTCCTTCAGGTGCAATTTCTAACGCTTCCGTAATCTCACCAAAGGTTGAAGCCCATCGGTCAAAACTCGTTAAGTTCATTTGCTGCAGTAATTCAGGTTGTAAATAGCGTTGCAGAACATAAAACTCTGACATAGAGTTAGAAATTGGCGTTCCTGTCGCAAAGGTAACTCCACGACCATCATTTTTTTCAAGTAAATACTGGCATTTCAAATACATATCCGTTGCACGTAAAGACTCACTGGTATTGATACCCGCTACATTTGATAGTTTTGTATAAGTGTACAAATTCTTGTAGTTATGCGCTTCATCTACAAAAAGATAATCTACCCCTAGTTGTTCAAAGGTTAAATGGGTATCTTTTGTCTTTTCATTTTGTAGCTTAGATAGTCGTTGTCGTAATTTCTTCTCTACACCGACCATTTGTTTCACTGTCCATGATTTATTATCTTCCCGTTTGGCTTCTGCGATTGCTTCTTGAATCTCAAAGATTTCTCTTTCTATCATGGCTTCTCTGCGTTCTTTAGAAATATTGATTTTTTCAAATTGACTATGTCCGATAATGATAGCGTCATAATCGCCTGTAGCAATACGAGAAATGAACTTTTTACGATTTTCCTTTTTAAAGTCTTTCTTGGTTGTGACCAAGACTTTTTTCGTAGGATAAAACTGCAGGAGTTCTTTCCCAAATTGTTCGGTTAAATGATTCGGTACGACGTACAACGGCTTTTGAATTAACCCTTGTTCTTTCATTAACATTCCTGCAGAAATCATACTAGCAGTTTTCCCTGCACCTACTTCATGAGCCATCAGGGCTTTCCCATTTTCAATGATTCGGGCAACAACATTTTTTTGGTGATCGTACAACTGATAATTGACATTCAAACTTTCAAAATTTAAATAAGAACCATCATACACTCGTGGACGAATTCGATTAAACCTTTCATTGTAGATATGCAATAAGCGCTCCGCACGTTCTGGATTGTCAAAAATCCATTGTCTAAAGCGCTGCTTTAACTTTTCTTGTTGGGCTTTAGCTAATATTGTTTCTTTTTGATTTGGAATTTCAACCTTTTTTAGCTCCCCATCAACGATTTCATTTTTTGTATCAACGATTTTAATTTTTCTATAATTCAATGTTTTTTCTAAAATTTGCAATGCATTGATTCGTGCTGTCCCGTAGGTTTGGTCAATGGCTACATTTGATGCCTGCATTTTACCCTCAATGAGGTAATTATCGGACGCTTGACTATATCGAAAAGCTAGCCCCTCCCATTTAAATCTAAACTCAGGAATTTCTAGCACTTCAACGATAAATTGTTTATATACATCTTCAGGAATCCAGCGTGCGCCAAGTTCTATATGAATATCACTCACACTTAAATCTTCTGGTTGCACAGATTCTAATGCCCGTACATGTTTTTCATAAAGTGGATTTTCTTTAGCCCATTGTTTTGCTTGAGCTAATTTTGTTTTCACATCTCCAGACAAATATTGTTCCTTTGTTTCATAGCCACTCGGCAAATCAAATATTGCGTCGTCTAAATCTTTTAGTAGTTGCTCTTTGGTGGTCTCATAGATAGAAAGCATATAGTCGATATCTACTCTACCTTTTTTCGACAAACTATGATTGAGTGCTTCTAGCGGTGTTTGTACAATTAACACTTCTTTTTTTCGCACAGTTGGGCGATAGAAAATATCCCCTTTTGAGATTTTGCCATCTTTTTCGTTTTCGATAGAAAGTAATAAACTAGCATAGTCATCCCCACTAAATAAGGAGCTATTACTTTTATCGCTTAAATAGCCATATTTATCAACAAATCCATCATAAGTTTTATTAAGTGTTTGTAGCTGCGCTTGAAAAACTTCATCTTTATAAGATTCTTCTTGTTGATAATCAATGATTGATTTTACTTGTTCACGCAGGGCAATCATGCCTAACAATCGCTCTTTTTTAACCCCTTTTAAAGGTAGCGTCTCCAAAGATTCGCCATCATAATACTGAATGGTATTATCTGAAACAAAATAAGTAAACAACGGTACATCCTTTCGAATTCTCTCATCGATTGTTGGTAACACTTCTTGATTAGACTTGCCATTAAATAAAGTGCCGCTTGCTTCATCTATCAGTTCCTCACGAATATTTGACAGGTAATCAAAGCCCTCTCTTGTTCTAAAAGTATACGTTCCACCTCTAAACGTTTGATATTCTGGGAATAAATACCATTTTTTGCCACTATTTTCTTGTCGTGCAAGAACATTTTCTTTTAGGTATTCATTCATACTTAATGGAAACGCTGGATTAGACACTAATTTCCATGATTGGTCCGTATTCGATTCCAACCATAGTGGCGGATTCTTTTCAATTTCATCTAAGGAACGTAAAGGTCTTTTTTGGAAGAATAAAATATCCGTAACGACCTCTGTACCCGCAATGGCTTTAAATGCAGTATTTGGCAAACGAACCATTCCTACTAAATCAGCCTGTTTGGCTAACTCCGTTCGGAAACTTTTATCTTGTTTGTCCATCGTTCCTGATGAAGTGATAACCGCTACAATCCCACCAGAATGCACCAAATCCAATGAACGTTTTACAAAATAATCATGAATATAGTATTCATTCAACGTTTGTTCGTCCCTTAATTTAAAGTCAGCAAAAGGAACATTCCCTACAACTAAATCAAAAGAACCTTGATTAAATGCCGTATGCTCAAATCCCATTTGTTGAATATGAGCAGTTTGGTGTAATTGTTTTGCTAGTCTTGCAGTTAAAGAATCTAACTCCACACCATAAAGCGTAGAGTTATCTTTCATTTCTTGAGGCATAGCAGCAAAGAAATTTCCCGTTCCCATGGCAGGGTCTAAGATATTTCCACCTTTAAATCCTGTTTTTTCGATTGCTTCGTAAATCACTTGAATAATCTTAGGGTCTGTATAATAAGCAGTTAATACTGATTCCCGTACACTCGCATATTCCGCTGGTGTTAATAAATCTTTTAATTCTTGGCGTTCCTCTTTGTAGTTAGATTTGTTCTCATCCACCAAATCAGCCAATCCGCCCCAACCAACATATTTAGCTAGAATTTCTTGTTCTTCAGGAGTTGCGAAACGTTCTTCTTGCTCAATTGTTTTTAGCAAACGAATCGCTTGGAGATTATCTGCAATACGTTCTTTTGGTGTTTTTCCATAAAATCCTTCCAGTTTATCAGGTGTAAATTGAAAATCGGTTTTCTCAACAGACAAATGTTGCATTTGGTCCGCTTCATTGACTTTCGCATCTTCAACGTTCTTTTCAGAGATAGGTGGAACAACAATTTCTTGGTCTACAATAGGAACATCTATACTAGCATTAGTCGGTGTATTTTCTTCAAAATCAAATAAGTTGACCTCATAAGGTTCGATAATCGACACAGCTTCACGTTCTTTGTAGTATAGCTGCCCATTTTCAGTCATTATGTCTACTGGATTTTCAGAATAACGTCCATCTGGATAAATCAAAAAGGTGTTTTCGCCGACTTCTTTATAGCGCATATCTTCAGAAAGCAACGTCCAATCGTCGCTTACCTCAGTTTTTTCTTCAGTAGTTGAAATATCTTGAAATAAAGGCATAGAAAAAGACGAATGCTCAGGACTTTGTGTTTGTCCGTCAAATTCGTCTTTTTGATATTGAGATTCAAATTTTGCTACTTCCTCATTTGTAGCAAATACTCCATTCATATACTTTAAGCTATTAAAGAGTGTGGCGTTTTTTTCATCACTAGCTAGACTTAGCTTGCCCAATCCATTACCGTAATTTTCAAAAGATTGTATCGTATATTCTTCTGATTGATAGGTTACCTTCATCCCTTCATAAAATTGTTCTGGTGAAAGTTCAATTTGTTCCGTGCTTGTTGGGTGTTGGCGTTCTTCTGATATTGGGGATTCTTCCGTTTCAACTACACTCTCATTACTTTCTAAAACCTCTTGTTCTCGTTCTTTTCCAGCGAATCGCTGCAAATCTTCTTCCTTTGCATAAACTTCTAAGCGTTCTAAGGACTCATAAAAAGAAGTAGTAGAAGTTGACGTGCGAACAGAAAGCGTACCGATTCCATTTCCGTGGTCTTCAAAATCCAAAATTTGATAAGTTTCATCATCAATGACAACATCTAAACCTTTATAGAATTCTGTTGGTTTTAAGCGAATATAGCCATCTAAATCAGATAAAGTATCTTCTACCGAATCATGTTTAGCTTCTTCTGATAGACCGTTCGCTCGCTCAAGATAGGCTTGTTGCTGCAATTCCTCCCTGATTTTGTTCATTTCCCTATAATCCATACTAGGATTTGCATATTGACTCACATCAAGGTCAAACATTAAGCCTTGTTTGATTTCTCCCATTTGCGGTGCACTAAATTTGGTGTCAGCATATATACTCACGTCTAGACCACTTTTTAGCCCCATTCTTATATGTCTCATTTGTCCATAATTATACTTTGTATCCGCATAAGCACTGATATCTAAGCCGTCCTCTAACCCTAAAGCAATTTCTCTCATTTGCCCAGCGTCATATTTTGGATCAGCAAAAACAGTAACGTCTAAGCCACGACTTAATCCCTCTTTGATTTGCTCTAATTGCAAATCGTCAAAGTTTCCGTTTTCATATACACTCAAATCATTTGTGTTTTCTGTTTGCTTTACAGCCTCAAAAGTTTCGTCATCAGCCATTATAGCTGCTTCTTGCGTGTGTTCTGGTGTAACAGACTCATCTAACAGATAAATTGGCACTGGTTCATCAGGAAAGAAATACCATTTGCTTTCTTTTCCATTTTCTAGATTAGTCAATCCGATAATTTGTACGCTACCACGATCAGTGATTTCTCCTACACGATAAGGGATTTCTTGACGAACAATCACTTGGTTCATTTGAAGTTCCTCAAAAGCAATCTCTTTTAATTGATTTTGGTCAAAAGAAAAAGCAGGTGTTGAGGATTGGTCAACATCTGCTTGTATATTAGAAACAATAGATTCAGTATTTGAGGTTGTTCTTGTGACAGTTTGAATAATTGATGATTCTGAATCTATCGGCTTCTCTTGTGTTATCCGATTGGTAGGTCGTCGTCCGTCGGTAAGGTTTCGTCCTGAAGAAAGGTCGGCGGTGTGTAAGTTGGATTCTCTGGCATGAACTCTGCTCTCGCTTGTTCTTGTGCTATCGATCTCGCCAACGTGTGAATCCGATAATTCTCCATGAAGCTCGGCATTCGATTGTGTTCCTCCTCGAATTTCCGAGTCTCCGCTCTCACGATTTCCCGTCTCCGATCGTCTTCCCAATCGTTCATCTTCTCCGCTACGTTCATCAGAAACTCGATAATGTCCCCCGACATCATCATTGCCATGTGTTCGATTGGCATGTGCTTTTGCATGTACTTCGCTAGCATGCGTTCTCTCAGCGTCAATCGATGGTCGGCGTGTTTCATATTGTTCTTCGGACGGTAGAGTAGCGTCCCGTCCTCCTCGTAATACGGTTCGTACTCCCATTGAATCCGAGGCAGTGAATCCATCATTTCTGCGAATCCCTCCAGGTACTTCCTCTTGAGTTCGAGCTGTTTCTGTCTTCGTAACATTGGAGATCTTATCTGGCTCACTTCGTCGTGAATTAATTGCATGATTTCCGAATACGTCAATTCTTTGTTCATAATCTTTCATCCTTTCTAATTCTTGTTGTATTTGATAAACCCTAGAGATAATTCCTTTATTTTGTTCAAATACAAAATTCAAAGTATCTGTCAAATCTTTAGTTTCAACATTTTGAATTAGCGAATGCAAATACTCATAGTTTTCTGAGTGAAAGTTTTGTTTGAGTTTATTTGAAAGTAAATAATCAGCTACACCACAAACAACGTCTACATCAAAATGAGTATTCATCATTTTGTAGTATTGTCTTACTCCCTGACTGAAATCGGGGTGTTGGAATAATTGCATAGATAGCATTTCTAGACGCTGCTCATTCATTTTCCATTGATATAACTCATACTGCGGGTTAATGGTTTGACTTACATCAAACACACTCAGATGTTGATAAAATCCACTTTCATTTTGGTAAATGATTTTATAGCTATGTTGCCCTTTCTTGATTGGATTATTCAACCTTTTCCATGTTTGGAAGTCTGCCACAACACTTGCATTCTCATTCTGACTATACATTTGAAAAATCTGTTCAGCGTTATATTTATATAGATAATCTGAATAGTCCAATATTTCGAAGAACAAATTTTTATTTTGTTTTGCCTTTTCAATTATAGCATAAGACTCTCTAAAAATCTCTATATATTCAACATTTTTAGGCGGATTTTTTTGAGATTCTTCAAAAATACTCATAGCATTCACCTCGTCTATTTTATATTTATATTGTAGAAAAATAAAAAGAAACAACTTTTAAAGTTGTTATTTTACACTCCTGTTTCATCCGTTTCATTTGCATTGACTATTCGTATTTCGATAAGGATAACTATACTGTCCTTTCGAAATAGCCTTCTAATTTGTAAGGATATTTCAGAATTAATTTCCGATAAAGACATAGTTAGAAAGGAAATAACCCGAGTATCAAAAGAAACATAATAACCAACAAGAGGAAAAACTGCACCAGTTGCATTTCTTCTATCACTTTCACTTGTGCTTTACAATCTTCAATTGAACTGTTGTTTTCTTCTACTTTGTCTGACAACTTGCGCATTTCTTCTAATTGATTCTCTCCCTTTTGATTAACCAACTGATTACAATCGCTTTTTACTTCAACTAAAGGCAAGTCTTTATCGCTTTCCATAGAATCCTCTAGACTTTTAAAATATGCTTGTTCCTCATTCTCTTTAATCACCCACCGATGTTGTTCATTTACCGTTTGACTGATATTTTTTATTTTATCAAATGGAAATTGATGTTCTTCTCTATATTGCAAAATTTCAGACAAGCTATACAATTGATAGTCTTCCTTCGCTCTATATCGAATCCTATCAAGGTAATCATATAAATTTTCTTGACTATCTATCAAGACTAGGATTAAAAATGGTAAATCTAGATATTGTTCACTTAATTTTCCAGAAGTGTAATCATAAAAAAAATCCTCGTATTCTACCAGCAGAACTTGTTGTTCCAAATTTCGGTTTAATTTAAATGATTGATTAAATGATAGCACTTCACGTTCTGTCATATGACTCAACAATAAAAAATTCGATAAAAAATCTTTAGAACAGAAAAGCACATTACTTGGGACAAATTCTGATTCCTTAAAACCACCTCGTTTTAAGAGAAAACCAAATACTTCTTGTTCATTTACATATAAAATTTCAATTTTTACTTTATCCACTTTCTATCCCTCCTCGGATTAAGTTGTTTATTTTCATACATTGGGGAGTCTATTACATCATTCAATTCTGCCCTAAACAGTGATATATTTATTAATCGCCTCTTGAATCGATTCAGCTTCATATAATTCACTTGCTTCAACATAACACGGTATGACTTTATCTGTTTTATTATCGTAAACAAGGTCAAAAGCAAGATATGAGTCATTCTCCATTTTAACGAAACAGAATACACCGTCTATCGGTATTTCGTGCAAATGCCAACCCGAAAAATTAAACATTTCGTATTCTATGCGCTCGATACATCGATGAAACTTTAAAAGTTGCAAGTTATCCTCATCACTTTTATCTAACGGCAGTTTTAAAGTTTGAACTTTATGAATATACCGTAAAATGAAATCATTCAAATAAATATTTTTGGTATGCTGCAATAGTTCAAGTGCAATTTCTTTTTGTTTTTGTGCCATCGTATTCATCTCCCTATAAAATTTATCTACCTAATTAGAAACATTTTAGACCAATTATACGTTAAATAAATCTGAAATGAGCTTAGAATCGCATTCTAACACACGTTATTTAAATGATTTTATTCCTGTTTAAATAGCTTAATCCCATGTATCAGGATCATCTTCTCCATAATCGACCTCTAGCCCTAAATACTCATAGGCTTTTCTTTTTTCAAATAGCATGATTTCTCTCATAGCAATTTTTCGCATTTCCAACTTTTGTCGATAGGCTTCTTTTTCGGCTATTTCTTTATCTAATTTGGCATTTTCTGCCATTAATTCTTTTTTTCGTTTCTTCATCAACTTTACTTTTTCTTTTGTGGTCATGTTCATTCCTCCTCGTAAACAAAAAAAACAGGCATCATCTGCCTGTCTTTCTTGAAAATATTCGCTTTAAAAATCCTTTTTGTTTTAACTGCTCATTTTCTTCACTAAGCACTGATTTTTCATTCTCCAGTACTTCCTTTTCATCTTCTAGCCGATTATTATCTTTTATTAGCAATTTTTTTTCATCTTCCAGCCGATTATTTTCTTTATTTAGCCTATCTTTGTCTTCTTTTAACTTTTCCTTTTCATCTTCCAGCCTTTGCAACCGCTCATTAGAAATAACTACATTATTGTAACTTTTTGCTTTTTTCTGTAATTCAATGAGCTCTTTTTCCAGTTTTTCAATCTCTTTATTTAAGCTTGCAACTTGCTCCTTTTTCAATGATTGCTGATTTTGTAATTCCTCTAGTTGCCGTTCATATTTGCTCAATGTCTCATATCTCTCCTTATTCAAAGCAGTCTGTTTTACTTGGTTACTAAATTTTCCAGATAAAAAGTATCTTCTATCTTGATAAGTCCTCCTTACCTGTAAAGCAACGTTCTCAAAGTCAAGTTTGTTTTGGAATGTTTGTGGGAGAGTCACATCTTTTGGAAATTTCAAATTTGCTTCAAATAAAGGAATATCCATTTTTTCCAGAATTTTCCGCTTAACATGGGTCGGTTCACTGGTTACTTTAAATTCTAAAGCAAGTTGTCCATTCCATTTATAATAATAAGAATAAGGGTGTGTTTCGTCTAACTGAATAAGATATTTAACAATAATGATTTGACCATTTTGCTCAATTCTTTTCATCTGTTCCATGTTTTCAGGAAAAACTTGTATCATCGTTTTTTCCCATTCTTTAATATAGAATTTGTCTATATCTTTAAAAGCACGTATAAAGACGATAAGTTCAGGTGTATAAGATACTTCTCGACTTGTATCTAATAACGGGCTAGCTTCACGTGGATAATACTTAAAATGAGCACCTTTTGAAGATTTTTTCCCATGTACAGGATGTACTTTTAATAAAGTTTGTAAATCATAAAATGGACTTTTTTCTTTAGGGTTTGTTATCGCAATGGCTCTTTCTTGCAAATCAAAAGCTTCAAATACATCCACTGTTTGTTCAACATTGCGAATATCATCTTTATACAACGCATAAAACTTTTCTACCATGTCACACCTCTTTCTCTACTATGAACAGCTATCCTTTCGTAAATCATTTTCAACAATTTAACTTTAAATAGTTTTCTAAAAGATTATATTTTTTCAATGAAATCACATATTTAAACTTCATCACAAAAACAGCTATTAGCTGGATACAAATCAACAATAGTATTACAAAGCTCGGTAATATACTATCCTTAATTGTATCTAATGGCAGATTAGTATATATATGAAACAAAAAAGAAAAAATATCTTTTAAATCACTGGAAAAGATAATTGTTGCAAACAGTCCAAGTAATATCTCCCAGCTTTTAGCATAAGATTGTATGGAAGCTTTCAAGAATAAATACTCGGATAGCAATTGTTCATTGGGTGTATTTTGAAAATAATTTTGGGATTGCTTATACTTTTCATAGTTTCTATTTTTTATTTTTTTGAAAATGAGCATAATTCTGTCACGTATTCGCATTTTATCCTTCTCCATTTCTCGTCTATTATTTTATCAGATAAAAATGTCATTATCTATAAAATATTAGCTTCTAAGTAACAATTTATTGGTAATAACCGTACTCTTTCTGCGTATAGAGAATTCATTTTAACGTACATTATTTTTATGATTTATCGTTCAAATTCATCCCTTTTTTTAGGAAACTCCTTTTGAACATTTTCCTTTGTACTCTCTTCAAAAGAGTCTTTAAAGTACGCCTTTGTTTTTTCTGGATTGCTTTTTAAGTAACTTAACATTCCTTTTACTTCAAAAATGCTTTCTGCTTGCTTTTTTGCAAGATCATATTTTTCCGAATTTTGTTCTGTTGGTACGAGACTAAAGTCATATATACGACTATCCATAAATGCTGAAAAAGCGTCCAGTGATTGTATTTCTTCTACTAACTGCTTCGGATTGTCAGTCATAAACAAAATATCATCTGGTCCGCCTTGATAATCATATAAAATCACTTGATTATAGGAAGTATTTAAGTCTACACCATACTCTGTTTCATATGTGGCAACAGTCGCTAAATCATAATCTATTCCCGATAAGTTTTGTTCTATGGTATATCGCTCTCCATCTTCATAAACAGGTAGCTCTGCAACAAAGCGATACATATCCTCTGCCTGTTGCATTTCGTTACATCTTTGAATAAATGTTTCTACTTCATCAGGCGGATAAAGGGCGTCCACATTTTTACTTTCAATTACCGTTTGTAAATGTACAAGTGAATCTTCAATATTCGAACGATTCTTCCATGAACTGTCATAGAAAACCCCACGTTTTTGCTCGATACCTAAAAATTCATGGATATATTCTACGGCATACGGAATGACCTTGCTGGTATCGTTTAAATCAGGATACGTTTTATCTCCTTGTATACGAAATCTTAAAAGAAAGTCATTGCCTAAATCAAAGTCTTTTTGATACGTTTTTTGTTTAGACAAAACATCTGAAGGAAGTTGCTGAATGGTTGCCATGATTTCCTCAATTGGGATTTTAAGGAGTCTTGTTTGATCCATTGTTCTCGTATTCTTTTCCAATTCATGAAATTGCTCACTACATGATTTTTCGAATGATAAGACATCTTCTTCAGCTAACAAACGTTCATAGGCATGTATAGGTAAAAGTTTTTCTAATTTTTGCAACTCATCTCTGATATTAAATTCATTTCCCCAATTTTCGCCATATGCCAAAGTCCCTAAATAGTGTTGATTTTGCCATAATGAAACTTTCCACGGACTGAATGAACTATCCTCAATATACTCCGCTTGTCGTTCCGCTTGAATCGTTAAATGTAAATCTAGTTTTTCCCAATCATCAATAGCAAGAATATGTTCGTATTCTTTCACATTTCTTTGAATGGATTTTAAAGTAAGTTCACTCTCTTGAGAAAATTCATCTTGTATTTTTTCTATCGGTAATTGGTACACTTTTTCGATATCCAATTCCTTATGAAAGTATTTGAGAAATGATTCCTTTAACAAATCCCTCTTTGCTTCTTCTATTGGGGTTAATTCTGAGTCTGCGAGCTGAATATTGTTACGATAAACCTTCAGATAGTTTTCTAAACCATTTCTTAGTCTCTCTGGCAGCTCTTTTTCAGTTGTTAATGCCCATTCTTTTTGTGAAACAAATCCAACATCCAAGGATTGCCCAATCGTTATCGGCACCACATGTTGAAAATTGAAATAGCTTAAATGTCCATCGTTGAATACAAAAGGCTCATAACTTTGAAAAGCTAATCCCTCTTTTGCTTGAATTTGGTTTTCTGGAAGTGCTTCTTCTAGTGGTAAAATATAAGGTTGATAATCTATATTCATAAAGACCGCACGTTGAAATAAAGGCATTCCTTGCGTGCTTGCTTCTAAATCCATTCTCTGACTTAAATCATCAAAAACATTGGATAGATTTAATAAAGGTAAATAATTTGGCATAAATAGACCTCACTTTCTATACTTTTTTGCAACAAAAAAAGGACTGTAAAAACAGCCCTCTTACATATTTATTTTATGAAATTTTAGAATAGAACACAGGCACATCAGAATCTTCATTAAATGTACTTGGATCTAGTGGGATTTCACTATTATGCACTTCCGATTCTTTTTCTTCCAATATTTCATGAGAATTATCAGAATCTGAAACTTGAGATATTTCTTTATCTGTCATTTCTTCTTTTTCTGTACGCTCATCTTTCGCATTTGGATCTATGACATGTACAATCAAAGATTTACTAACCGTTACTCCTTGACTATCTTTTGCTTCATAAATCACTTCATACGTACCAGCTTTCTTAGTATCTACTGGATTGGTAATTGTAAGAGAATCTGTTAAATCCCCATCTTCTATATCAACAACACTCACATAATCAACTGGCAAGAAACTATCTCCTAATTGAAGTTCAACTTCTTCTTGTGTAAGAGTCATTACAGGTTTTGCATTGACAACCACTGTCAAAATGGCAGTTGCCGTATTTCCAAAGCGATTGGTTGCTGTCACTGTAATTTGATTTTCTCCTACATGTAATTCAGTAAGTGGCACTTTTAATTCAACAAGTGCGTCTTGAACATCCGTCACTTTTACATAGTCTTTGACGTCTACATTTTCGCCTTCATTTATATGAATAATCGGTTTCTCAATCGTTAATACAGGGACGGTTTCAACGATAGGTGGTTCAATCGTTTCATTGTTATCTGTATTAGGTTTTTCGATTGGCAACTCTGATTCTTCTTCATCTTCTTCAATTGTAGGCTTTTCTATCGGCTTAGGTGACTGCTCGTTTTCTACTGGCTTAGTTGCAACAGGCGTGACCGTTGGTTTTTCTTCTTTCTTGATATCTTCTAAAGTAAGATATTCAGGTTTTTCAATTTCCTCTTCTTTTTCTTGTCCTTTAGGTGCTTGCAAGGCTTGCTCAACCGTTGCATTCACTATCCCTTTTGTTGGATTCCCAAAAATAGGCGCTGATGAAAAAGCTTTACTAGTGCTGCTTTCAGTTGTTTTCTCTCCCATTTTAGGTAAGTTTTTAGGCTTTTCCTTATTTTTTTGAAAAGGATTGACTGATTTTGGTTTATGATTGTCCCTTTTTGCTTTTGATTCATACGAACTTGTTTGTGTTGACTGACTGGTTGACTGATTGGTTGATTGATGACAAGCGCTTAAACTCAAAGCAAGTAGGATAGTGCTTGCACATACAAAGATTGGTTTCAGTTTCATCATATATTCCTCCAAAATTATAGATTTTTGATTTTTTGTTTTAATTCATAGATTTCATCTAAGGTTTGGTTATATTGCTTTAACTCAGATTCATTCGTTGGTTTTGTCTCCTTAACCTTTTTCTCTTTTTCAGATAATTGTTGTGTATACAATTCATAGCTTGCAATTTTTTTAGCTAGGGCACTGTCTTGAACTTCTTCAGCTAACTCTTTAGCTTGTGAGATTTTGCCATTCTTTAAATACGCATAGCCAATCAAACTCAGTCGTAAATCATCTTTTCTAAACACCGTCTTGTCTTTTTCGTACAAATCTATCATTGATACATATTCAGCATTTAAAAAAGCTAAATCCAATTGTCCTTGTTTGGTTGCATACGATTTTTGAAAATCTTTTAAGACTTCAATCTTTCTGTTATCTGGCTTTTGTGCAATCAACATTTGAAAAATGGCGTCTTCAATCTGTACTTTTTTCTTAGGATAAACTCGAATGGCTTCTTGATAATCTTCCTTTTCAAGTAGTTGTTCCAGAGACTTTTTCTCTATCTTGATTTCTTCCTTTTGTCTTGGAAAATGCCATACTTTAGTTGCACCATAAATGCCCCCACTGATGAAGCCAACGACAACTATTCCCACGAACATCTTCTTGAATAACCGAACATTTAAAAAGTGCCCAACTTTATTTTCTGCTTTTTTCGGTCGTTTAACTGGTTTTTGTTGCCCTTTTTTATTCGGCTTTTCTTTTTTTACAACTTTTCTTTTGGATTTGCTTGGCTCTAATAAAGGAAATAAGACTCGTTCAACTTCCTCTTCGAATGGCAAAGCTATTTTTTGTTCCAGCAAACAATGTTCCTTTTTATCAATCGCTTGAATGGTTACACTAGCAGTAGACTTTTCTTTAAGGCAACGTCGGTTTTCTTCCTCTACAAACTGACATAAAGCGACAAAGTCTTCTGCTTCTTCATTTTGAATCTGAAAGTTTTCTCGGTCAGAAAACCGATATTTACCCTTAAACATGTATTCCCACCTTCTTAAATTTCTTCTTGTCTATCTGTATCCGCTAAATTTTGTGTTGAATCTTCGTTAACAGCTGGTGTGTCGCTAGGAGCTAAAAGCTCAGCTAAATCTTCAATTTGCAAATGATTTGCTTGCAATAATTTTTCCGTATATTGATGTTCCAATTGAATCAATTCTTGCGTTAGCTTCTCTTTCTTTTCTTGCATTTCCATCAATTGAACCTCTAAGTTTGCTAGCTGCTCTTTTTTTCGTTTAATCTGTGATAGTTGATCCACCTTGCGTGCCATAGGTGTCTCCCTCCTTTATGGTTGATAAGTTCATTGGGGTTAAATTATTAATTTTTACTTTTTGATTGACGTATTGATAATTTAACAAAACGGTTTGGGTTGCTTCCTCTGTAAAGGGTTCTGCATTTTGTGCTTTGTTGTTTTGATACGTCACTTCACATACCACTTGTACTAAGGCTTCTTTGCGAAAGGGATTTAGATAGATATGAGTAGTTTTAACTTTTCTCTTGACTGAACCATGATAGTATTGTTCCGCTTTCAGCTCTTCTAAATTTTCTTCCATTTCTTGGTAATAACCATTCGTGACATAAGGTTTCAAGCCTTTCAAATCAGTAGACTGATTGTCTGTATAGTAAAACTGTATAAAGTCTTGTATAACTTTATCAGCGTCTGACTCACTTTGTTGGGACAAAGCTGGTGTCTCTTTGGTCATATCTGGTTTAAAGAAATAGCCAGTCATTAATCCTAAAAAGAAAATAGCTATGAACCCACCCCAGATTACTACGATTTTTTTCAAATGATTGTCCATGTTCTTCCCTCACTTTCCTAAGACTGTTGCAGGATCTATTAATTCACTTTGGGCAAGACTAGCAGAACGAGAAATTTCCAAATGTAAGTGCGGTCCAGTAGAATTTCCTGTTGACCCTACGTAACCGATAATATCGCCTTGTTTAACCGTTTGTCCGACATGTACATTCATCCGAGATTGGTGGGCATAGTTGCTGCTCTGACCATTCGCATGTAAAATCTGTACATGATTGCCCCATGAATAATGGTATTCTGCAACAATCACTTTTCCATCAGCAATCGCACGAATCGGTGTACCTTGCGGAACAGCATAGTCAACGCCACGATGAAATTCTGAAAAACCGCCAAAGTTTCGCCAACCAAATGGAGAAGTGGTGGTTGCATTGGCTACTGCATGAATATATTTCCCTGCTTTCGGTGGATTTTGTAAAAATTTTGCCCACTGAATTGCATTGGCTTGCCTTTCTGCAACTTTATCTCCTGGATTTCCTTCCCAATAAATAAGCACCTCGTTCGCTAAAACAGAAGGTAAATCATTAGAGGATAGCACTCTTCTTACGACTTTTTGATAATTTTCAGTGTCCTGCGTAAACATAAATTCAATTTGTAATTCTAAATCGTACCACTTTTTGCCCTTTCTCTTTGCAAATTCACGAAGAAGTGTATTTCTTCTAGAATGGTCAGATGTATCTGTAAATTGTCCTAAACCTAATCCACGATGTATGATTACCGTGTTATTACCATAAATATCAATACCGCTCATATTTAACCAATTATCATCATCCCATGAACTAGCTGTAGCTCCAACAGGTGGACTTAGGTACCATCCTTCTGCTGTTTTGGGATTAATGTTTGATTCTGTTTGGAAGTTTCCTAAAAATGCTGCAGCACCATTAATCGTTGTTGGCGGATAAAATTTCTTGAATAATTGATATACTTGTAAGGCTCTTTGACTTAAGTCTGCAGATACTTCAACTGTAGCTACTTGATAAGTAGTCTTTTCTGCATATACCACCTTTGGAAAGTAAAAAGCAGGATTGAGATTTTCCCAAAATACCTTTTTCTTTTTACTATATTCGATATACACTCCGTTATTACCACTTACTTTACCAATCAGCGTGCCTTGCTTGACCTTCTTTCCTTCTTTGATTCTAAAATGATTGACATGTTCTAAACGTAAACTTTTACTTTTCGTTTTAATAAACACGACGTCTCCAGAATAGCTAATCGTCCCACTTCTTGGAGCATAAACAGGGCTACCTTTATCTGCCTTTGCGACAATACCTGAACGATAACCTTTGTGTATCAAACCCTCTTTATAGAAATATCCAAAGCGTTTTTGAATGGTTAATTCTGCTTGTTTATCCGTTGAAAAAGGATAAATCAATTCTTGATACTGGAAAAACGGATTGCTTTGTTTCTTCATCAATTCATAACGAGACTGCTTCTTCCCTAACTGAAAGGCTTTTTCATTAATAACATCTGAAAACTTGTTTAACTTCCAGTTTTCTTTGTCTTCCTTCACATTAGCCTTATATAGCCTTAACAAGAATTGCTCATGTGTTTCTGGATTCTTTTTACTAATCGCTTTTTTCAGCTGATAATCCTCAAACTTAGCATTCATATAAACTAAGTATTCAGGAATTTCACTGTAAATCTGAACGCTTGAAGGCTCTACCTGAGTTCCATCAATGACAGGTTCTTTTTGTCCCTGAATAGTTGCAGTGGTTTCATAATCTTTCAAGCTTAAAACATCCCATGTTTTCGTTAAATTGATTTCTTTTTGAGAAACCCCTGAACTCATAATGATACTTGTTGCAGAAACGATAACCAAAATAGCAAAAATAATCGCTAACGGAATCAGACTGACAAACAAACCTTTCATGATAATGACTGGATTTTTTATGAGATTTCTTACCGCATGAATCAGCACATTTTTGATACTTAACAATTTCTGTGGAGATTGCCACCAGTTAAATACCTGACTCTTCCACCACTGAATCTCTTTAGGAATCGATTTAGGCAAAGTTCCTATACGACGAATGGTTTTTCCAGAGTAGCGTACCCCTTTTTTCGCAACCTTAACCCCTGTTTGTAATTGGTGTTTCGTCTCAACCACTTGTGTTGTCGTGTTTATCAATTGTCCTAATTCTTCAGTGTCATCACTATAGCTAAAAAAATCAGCCATCATTTGTGGCGATTGGCTTTTTAAATGATTTTTTGTAGATTGAAACGTATTGCTAGCCATACCTTTGGAATAGGTCATGATTTTTTGTCGAATAGTTTTCTGCTTGACTACTTTTGACCATTGCGAACGACTCAGCGTCACTTGACCTTTTTGAACGCTCCTAAATTGTCTAGGTAATCGTTTCAATGGACTTAATGTTGCTTGATTACGTTGAAGATATTGTACCGCTGCTTGTCGTGTCATCGGTTGCCCTCTCCTAAATTCATTAGGAATAGCCCCAAATGTTTGATTCGTTGACGGTGTTTCCAATGGATTGTAAAACGCACCACTTTCAGGCAAACGTTCTTCTTGATTCCCATCTTCTGACACATAAGAAACGCCAATCGGCAATTGCTTATTTGGAGAAACCTGATTCTCATTAGAACCTACTAAAAGAGATTGTTGGTCTTTGACAAGCTTATTTTCCAGACGAAAAGTATAAGAAGTAGGGACAGCGCCATATACCTTAATACCTGTTGGAAATCCCTTCTCCTTTAAAAGAAAAGCAAAAGCGTACTCATCTGTAATATACGGCTGAAAAGAATTTCCTTTTAACAACCCTGTTTGCAAGGTTGGATCATTCAAAAATTGTTTCAATTAAGCGTCCCCCTTCCATTGACTAATCATGATTTTTTTGAGAAAGCTGCTTTGGGTCCGTTGCTAATAAGTAATAGAGTTTCAAATCTTTTGGAATGGTATTTGAGAATGGCACAACGAACTTTCCTGCTTTAATTAGTCCTGCCCCTTTTTCTGGATAACGCAACTCTGATTGTAAAGCAGGAGAAATCCCTAAAATATTGACCAGACTTCCTAAATCATCAGGAGATTGTTTTAAAGCAATGACAAATTCAGAGTTTGCAATCATACGTATGCCATCTGGATTCATCAATAGCGTAGATACATTTTGTGTAATACCTGTTGGGATTGCCCCGTATTTTCGAACCCGACTCCATAATTCAAAAAAGAAATTTGAAGCATATTCATCACTGAACATTAATTGTAATTCATCAAAGTAGACCCATGTGGTAATACCTTTTTTCTTATTTTGAACAATGCGATTCCAAATTTGGTCGAATACTACCATCAGACCAAAGCTTTTTAATTTATTTTTGAGTTTGTTTATATTAAAAACGATTAAACGATTGGTAAGCTCTACATTGGTCTGTTTGGCAAAAATATTTAACGAACCTGTGATATACAATTCGATTTCAGTTTCTAAATCTCTAGCTACCTGTTCTTTCTGTTCCCGCAACACATCAAACCAATCTTGTAATGTAGGTACGCCTTTTACACGTTGGTAAGTAATCGTGGTAACCCTATCTATAAGGGTTTCTTGTTTGGGATTCAATGTCCCTTGCGAACCAATTAGCGAACCAAATAATGTAATTAGAAATTCCGATTTTAGTTTCACTGCGTCGTCCCCACCGTGTAAATCTTCATCATCAGGCAATTCCATCAAGTTAATGTAATTAGTGGTGCTTGCGGAAATTTCAATATTCTGACCACCAAACGCCTCACAAATCAACCCGTATTCACTCTCAGGGTCAACAATAATAATTTCATCATCTGGCTTTTGTAAGTAGGTCGTCACGATTTCATATTTGGCAGATACTCCTTTTCCTGAACCAGAAGTCCCTAAGATAAGTCCAGAAGCTGTATACAATCTCGAACGATCCACATTGACCATATTTTTCGTCCGTCGATTGACCCCATAATATTTCCCAGTTTCGTGAACTAAATCTTGTGAAGTAAAAGGAGTATTTACCGCCACTTCCACCGTCATCAAATTGCGAATTAATTCAGCGTCTACATAGTTTTTCCCAATTGGTAGGATAGAGTTTAATGCTTGTTCCTGCATAAATTCCAATTTACTAAAAGTCACATTATTCTTTTTGCCCACTTGAACAATGCGTTGAACTCTATCTTCTAACGTATTCTCATCTTCCGCATGAACATAGACTAAAAAGATAGTTTGGAAGTATTTTTGATTGTCTTTATCCATAGCTTGCACAATTTCTTCCGCTTCCTCATGCATATCCTTTAATTGACGAGAAATAAGCTATGGACTAATTTGCTTGCGAATGTTTTTTGACTGTTCGTCTCCCATTCGTCCCTCAATCGCAGATAGCTTATATTTTGCTTTTTTCTTTGCAGCAACATTGTTAATTGGCTGAATATGGTAACTAATCGTCATTTCTTGCGGAATTTCCAGTAAATCACGAATTAATGTATCCTCAAAATCACTTTCATAATTTCTTAAAAAGAGTACTTGTCCACAATCAGAATCAATTTCAAAACGTTGGTTAGCTTTCTTTAATTGTTTTGAGTGAAAATTGAGATACATTGGCGCAATTCCTGATTTTGTAGATAACCCACTAAAAAGTAAATCTTGATAATTAAAATCAAACAAGTCATGTGGACGTAAGATATGATGAAAAACTTTTAATCGCTCTATACCATCTAAAGCTTGCATATCGCCATCAAATTGACTAAAAGATTGATACATACTTGATTCAATACGAGATAGAACCGTTTCAGATTGCTCTTTATCTTCTGCCTTTGTTGTGACTGTGAGATACTTTTCAGGTATAAAATTCATCGAACCTTTATCAATAGCCGAATCCATTAGTTGATTGATTTCACGACGATACTCGTCAAACTCATCATTCATATCTTTCATATAGTGTTGATTTTTAAATTGTTCCATGTCTACTGCTTTATTGATAATGGTGTACTGTAAATGATTATCCTCATCTAAAGCATTCAACATTTCGCCCATTTTGGTAAAAATATGAATTTGGTCCTCTCGATTTGCGGTTTGATAATTAACTTCTTCTAACTGATAAGTTTTGGAAAAATGTTGAGGGTCTATTTGACATAATCCTTTTTCAAATAATAATTCATACCAAATACTCTTTTGGACACTATATTTTGGTGCATTCGATTTTTGTCTTTTAGCTCGCACCTTACGTATTTTTGTTTCCTGTTTACTCAAAGACTTCAACTTCTGTTTGATTTTTTGTTTGTTTTCGTTTTTTGGCAACAGGTTTCACCTCCGTCCATTCATTTCTGTAAAAGCGTTCTTGTGATTGATAATGATAGCGATAGAAATACATCAAATATTTTTCAATTGGCATATCTTTTATCTTTATCCAACCAATCGCAAGTGGTGGGAGTGCAATAAATAAAATAATATATTGCAACAAATCTTTATCTATGTGTAAGAACCAATAATTCGCTGCTAATATTGCTCCAACAACAATTATCGTTGGATACGTACATAGTGCTTTTCTAAGAGTTAATCCCAAATAAAAGCGTTCTTCATATCTAAAAATATCTTTACGAACTTTGACTTGTAAACTCATTAAGCATTCACTCCAATCAGCGATTTTGAAAGGCTATAGGTTCTGACAACTAGGAAAATCAAGAAAATATTGTAAGCCAGTATAGACATTGTTAAAGAAATAAAGTCTGTTCCTGTTGTACGCACAATGCTTGAACCTAGTACACTATAAAAAGAAAGCACGAGATACATCAGCACCGTAGATAGTGAAATCGCTCCAAATAGTTTAAAAAAGTTTTTGGTCCACTGATTATACTCATCAGAAGGTATTGCTGCAATCGGCAATGGTGCAATTGCAGTAAGGAGATACATTTCAAAAAAGCGCATAACGATTGCAAACCTTGCTATCCAATTCGCTATCCATGCTACAACAACGGTAATTAGGATAATAATTCCCGCCCATACCTGTTCCAAGAAACCTAAATCATCTACGGCATCTTTTAGACTCGTAATGTTAACTGTACCTTTTGCATTCATAGTTGGTAGAACGGTCTGCATTCGCTGAATTAGCATAATTGCCAACCCTTGAATCGCAAGAATAACCACCGAGAAATTATCCATCAGTAATTTAGCGAAGGCTAATTTGATAAAGATAGGTACTAACAGTTGAATATGAAAGCTACCCCCACCACTATCAATTTTCTTATACAAGTTCCCAAATTCCAGCAAAAGAAAAAAAGCTAATACCGTTAAAGAAATAGGCTTAACCACATTATTAGCAACACTTTGGGAATACTCCCAAAGCATTGCATTATAATCAGTCAGGCTAGTCGTTAAATCTTTCGCTGTTCCCGAATTATTGACCACACTTTCCAACCAATTTAAAAGTATGTCCATATACTAAGGTCCTCCTTTTTATTAGAACTTAACCTGTCCTAACCAGATAGCTGCACCTCCAATAATCGCTCCACCCACAATCTGCATGACTGCGGTTTGAAGTCCCGGTCCATTTTGATCTTTAATGTTTGCTCCTAAGTTGACCACACCTAAAATAGCTAATAACGCACCGACAATACCGACACCTTTTGCCAGCAAATCCATACCGTCATTAAATGCTTTTGTTGCACTCGGAGCGAATGCTAAAGTATAAAATTTGTTTAGTAATAATGTTTTCATTTGGTTTCCTCCAATTTTTGTATATTAAAATAAGCCTGAATAGTAGAATCATGCAACGTCTGTAACGTCAATCGTCCCACCATTTTCAGGCTTATTTTTAGCAATATTTAATTGATATTCCAAATCTTCCTTGTCACTATGAGTAATATAGTAATTAAACCAGTGTCCATCTTCAGGAGAGTTAGAAAGCAAGTTGTATCGTTTATGCATAGTTGGAATATATTTTTTAGATTTAAACATTGGTATTCCACGTATTTTTAATAGACATTCATCATTTCTTAGATTTGCAACTTCATCTGGCGTCATCAAATCCCTAGCATGTTTCTCATAATTTTTATTCATTCCACCACTTCTACCATAGCTTTTCGATACCTTAATCATATCAATCGTTTCTTTCCCAGCAAGCTCACTAATATATTTATGGATATCCTTTTCGTTTGACCCCAGATACAACAAGCTATCACAACTTGCAAGAATTTCTTCCCAGCTTTTTTCATATTTTTGCTTAAATTGGGATAAGGCTTGGATAATCGGCATAAAAAAGATTCCTCTTGACCGAGAAGTAGAAATATATTGTGGGAAGGTTGGAATGGTCCCAATATTAGCAAACTCATCCCAGATATTTAAGACTAATCTAGGTAACTCATGCCCATGGTATTTTTCCCTTGACACATGATAAAGCGTATCAATAGCTAAATCCAGCAACATGGCTAAAAGGAAGTTTAATGAATGGTCGGTATCCGATAAAGAAAGATATAAAATACGTTTGCCTTCCCCCATTTTTTCTAATTCTAAAGTATCTTTTGAGACCAATTTTTTAACTGAAGGCAAACCTAATGGCGCTAGTCGCACACTCATGGAGATAAGGATAGATTTCCATGTATTCATTGCGGAACGACGAGCGGCAGTATACATTTCATAAACGAAATGATCTTCCCCATATTCCTCGGCAAATCGTTCCATCACAATATCAAGCGCTGTACGGTCATTTTCATTTTCCATTGTGTTCGCAACCAATAGAAGCTGACGAATATCATCGAATGTAGCTTCTTCATCAGGAATATTTTTATATTTTTCTTGTACATAGCCAAAGAGCGAGTAAAAACACATGGTTTCTGCTTTTACCCAAAAATCTTCGCTCGCACGTTCTCCTTTACCTTCCGTATTCGTGATTAAATTATTTACAGCTTTGATGATTCCTCTGTCATCTCGAATATAATGAAACGGGTTGAAAAATTCAGTCAAATGTGACTCAAGATTTGCAAGGTCAAAGATTTTTACATCATAGCCTGCGTCACGAAACATCTTCCCTGTTTCCCGTTGCAAGATTCCTTTTGTCTCTGTCACGATATAATTCGCACTCAACTGCATTAGATTAGGTTTCACAAAAGTAAATGTTTTCCCTGAACCCGCACCACCGATAACCGCTACATTTTTTGTTCGATTTAATTTTGGGTCTTTCATTTTGGTTTCAAGGGTCAACTGTTCTGTTTTGGTTAAAATAATCTGATTATCAGGGTCGTTCTTATTCTTAAAGAGTTCACTTTCTTGCTTATTCGCAAATCTTGCCGAACCATATTCTTCGCCATGCCGATAATTTCCTTTCATCGTCAGATAGTAAATTCCCGCAAGAAAGTAACTAAGAATAAACAGCCCTGTTGCCATAACAGATAATTTAGTAGGTATGGCAAAAACGTGTTGAAAAGGATACATGTACTGATTGGTTGCTTGATTTATTCGCTCAATCACACTACCATCATGTAATCCTTCATAACAAATAACCATTTGATGAAAATACCATGATAACGGGACAACAAGAATAAGATACGTGTAAAGATTCGTCTTACTCACTTTTGAAAATAAAAAATTCAATTAGCGTCCCCCCTTTTCCGTTCGTTCGGGACCAGTATGTTCTTTCTTATGTTCTGATTGTGCTTTTTCAGCTTTTTCTTTTTGTAGGATTTCCTTGGCTTTTTCGATTTCTTGTCGAACAGGATTTTGTTTCTTTTCAGCCGATTGTACCACCTTGTTAGTAAATGATTGTTGTTCAGCTGATTTTGTAATAACCTTTTCCTGCACAACCGTCTGAGATTGCGTTTTTGTTTGAACTTCTTTCGTATCGTTTGTTTGAGCTTCTTTAGATTGTTCCTGTACCGCCTCTTGTTGAATACCTTTATTCTTTTCGTAATCAGGATACAGATAGTTAATAAGCGCTGGATCTTGTTGGTAAATACGGTCGGTAATATTCTCCACCGCATGTATCAGCGCTTCTCTATCCTTTGAAAAGAATTGTAGCTTGGTATCCCCGTTTGCCATTTCTGTGATACTAGCCTGAACCCCAAATCGCTTTAACTCTTGCTTAAAGATACGCTCATTCATTTTGGTATCTAACAAACGCTTATCAAAATCAATGAAATCTCGTGCCTGAGTTGTTTTTGCCATTTGCTTGTCCGAAACCATACCACCAATACGATTTTGTCCTGTTAATTGATTGAGTATCAGCTGTAAACTTTTGAAAGTTACCCCTCGTAAAGCTCTAAGCGTATATTCCACCGCATAATCTTCAGGCTCTCTAATCATCAAAACCACCTCCTCATAAAATAAAATAAGCGTCACTCCTATGAGTCACGCAAAAAAAATAATATGAAATTATATTTACATCTCACCCCTCTCCCCATAAACTGTTAATATACATTAAAATAAGGGACTGATAATTATGAACTCTACTATGAATACCCAATCACCGACTCAAGGTGGTGTTTCTTATTTGGAAATCATTGTATTAGTGGGAACACTAATTCTTTCAATCGTACAATTTTACCATTTATACCTAAAACAAAAGAGCGAAACACCTAGTCAAGAAAAAATTAAAGATTTTTATATCAAAACCTTGAAACCTTTTTATCCGTATCTGTTTCGTACAATCACTCATCAAAATAAAACGGAGGTATGGTGGGCACTTTTTAACATTCGCAAACACTTAAAAGAAAATGAACTTTGGTTTTATCTGCCTGCTTCATTAATTTATCACTTAAGAAAAACAATGATATTATTAGAAATTGTACGACCTAATGAAGTACAACTTCGATTGATCAATCAAAGCTATCATCAATTCTGCGAGCGATACTTCATCGAAAGCAATAATATTCGTCAACTTACACACACAAGATATTGGGACGAACAAATTCGAATCGATTTGCGATTGTACTCAGATAACAAAGAATTAAAACGACTAAAATGGAAAATACGTTTGGATAACGTTAAACTATATACTCCTTTTATTATATTATCCATTTTATATGTGTTTATTGCCCTAAATTATATCTTGTATTATTTGTTAAAATAGATAAAAAATAATAAACAATCCAATAATTACATCCGCTATTTCTGCCCAAACACGTATAAACATTCTTTCGTTTGGTGAATAAGGAATTTTCCTTGAAAAAATCATTGTAAAGTCAATTCCCACAATGATTAATAATAGAATAGAAGAAATAATCAATGCACTATTCCGCCCGTACACATTAGGTGATAAATTTAACGTTCCTATCGTTATCATCAAACAAGTAATAAAGGTTAATATATCTAGCCATATGGACTTAAATCCAGTAGAAAGGGTAAACACATCATAAATAAAAAGTGCCATACTCACGACAAATAAACAATAAATGTAAAAATCCATCTTGTTGCCTCCTCAAATAAAATAAACGTATCTCCGAGAAGATACGCTAAAACTACATATACAAGCATATATCATCTATGATATACTTTTGCTGTTGAATATGAATTCAATATCCTAATTCTTTTTTTGATTAAGTTTTCTTCAATCTATTGACTATACTTAATCAACCTAACTCAAAAAGCAGAAACTTATTCCAAACAGATACTCCTTTTTGTTTCTCTGTTTTATTGGTTCTGTATTTTTGAGTTTTTTTGTATCACTTTCCACATTTAGCCTCAAAAAAATACTACTGTAGATAATCATTTTCTGAACTTCTTTCAGAAATATCGTAAATACCAAAAACATAGCCATGTTTTTCAGCTTCTTTTTTTAATTGTTCAACTTCTCCTTTAGGGTCAGTGACTAACACTGGTTTTATCTCTTTTCCTTTTCCTGCTTTTCCCAAGCAAAGAAAATTATTCTTTGGAAGTTGTAGACTTTCTTTCATTATATTCTTTGCACAGTTTTCCATTGTCATTTTCCTTCTCCTCACTTTCTAACTTTCTTGAAATCATATCACTTATTTTAAAATACAATACATACTAAATATTCTCTAGCAAGTTCTACTTAATAAATTTTTTTGCAACAAAAAAAACAATATTCCATCTACAGATACACTTCAGAAAAAAATATATGCTATTATCAATTTGTAATTAAAATGTATCAATTAAAGAAAGAGGTTTTTTCCATGGAAAAGAATTTAACATTCATTTTAAGTGTCACTTCTATCATTGTTACCTTATCTATATTTATCCTTAAATACATCTTTGACTTCATTTTTAAAGATGAAACTGTATTGAAACCTAAAGCAAATCAGTTATTCTTTATTCCTTCCTTTAAATATATGAGGAATATTATCTTCCAAAAAGTCACTGAACAAAACTATTTGAAAATCAAAGAAACAATGTCTGCTATATATTCACTACTTCTGGTTTCTAACACAAGATATTATATGCCGGAAAAATTATTAACCATTTTGGAACAACTAATCAAGCAATTTGATGAATCATTAGATAAAACAACTAATAAACCTATTAATATCAAGAAGGTGAACAAGCTATTTCAAAAATTCTGCAATAGGTATTTTTTAAACTACAATCAATATAAGAATTTCCCATTTTCTTTTAGCTATAAAATTACATCTCAGCATAAACTAAGAATACGGTTTTTACAGATAAAATATTTTTGCTACTATATGCTCCACGTCGCTTTTACATTTTTCATAGTTGTTTGTGTAATAATTATTTCGATAAATGTCATTCTAACAATTATTCAAATTGTATTGAACTTCCAAAATAACAAATAAATTAGGATTAACTGTACAATACAGATTAATAAAAAGAATGCAAATCGAATAAGGTAGCGTATGTAATAGATTATCCATCTTTTTCGGTTATCTCCCTTTAATTTAAAAAGTCGGTACTTACTAGATACGCTCTAGCAAGTGCCGACTTATTTGTTTTACTTTACTATTGGTTATTCGCTGCGTTTAGAAGCTTTCAAAAAAGCAAAGATAATCACAGACATAACCACTAATACAAAACCGATAATACTTAAAGCAAGGGTTGATTGACTTCCAGATTTAGGTAAGATTTTCTTGAAGTAAACAGATTGATGTTTATTCGTATGTTCGGTATTGTGTGTTGCAACTTCCTCTAATTCGCCTTTTTCGTTTTCTGACTCTAAACGTTCTTCAAAACTTAGTGTCTTTCCTGCTAAAGCCGAACCAGAAACAGTAAATTCAAAGACAAATTTCATTGTAGCGTTTGTTGCTTTGAATACTTTCTCTGCAGAAGTTCCTTTTAGTGGTTTACCATCTACATAACCTTGTACCTTCACTTTGTAGATTTGTCCAACAACAAGACCATCAATTTCAGAGTATTCTTTTACTACTTGTTTGCCTTTGCCTTTTAGTGTTTTCGCACCATTAGCGCCAGTCGCTAAAGTAGTAATAGTTGGATTGCCAAAGGTTACACTTTGATCCTTGTCGTCTTTATCTTCATGGATTGCTTGTTCTTCTGTTGGTTTTTCTGAATCGTACAGATATTCAAAGAACACCACACGTTTACCTTTTAACTGACGACCATCTACTTTAATAGTGACTTTATATTCGCCGTCTGCTTTTTCAGGAGTAAAGAATTCTTCATGTGAAGTAATCACTTCTTTAGGATTTGCGGCATTTACCAATTTCGTAACTAAACGATATTCACGGTTAGGAATTAACCCTTCGTATTTAACCACATCCACAAGTGTATTTTCCGCAAAAGGTTGAATTTCTTTCGCAGCATTGAAACCAGTTGCTTGTGTGCCAATTTTTGGATTAGTAAATTCTACCGATTGTCCTTCATCTTCAGAATCTTCATGCTTACCAATTAAGTCATCTGGTTTTTCTGAATCATACAGATATTCTAAGAACGTTACTTTCTTACCACGTAATTTTGTACCATCAATTTTAAGTGTTACTTGATACTCGCCATCTGCTTTCTCAGGTGTAAACTCTTCTGATTGTTCTGCTAAGACATTTTCAGCATTGCCAAACTCAACTAGTTTTGTGACTAATTTATATTTGCGTCCAGCAACTACATTATGGTAAGCCACAGTATCAACTAAAATGTTTTCTTTGAATGGATTCATCAATTTAGCTTCGTTTTCAAAGGTTGCTTGTGTTTCTAATACAGGATTTGTAAATTCTACCGTCTGACCTTCATCATTAGCGTCCTCATGTTTGGCTTGCAATTCTTCAGGTTTCGCATTGTCATAGACATACTCTAAGAATGTGACTTTCTTGCCTCGTAACTTCGTGCCATCTACTTTCACTTCAATACGTTCTTCTCCAGTTGCCTTTTTAGGTGTGAAGAACGTTTCAACCGTCTTAATCACATTTTCAGCATTGCCAAATTCAACGATTTTTGTTACGACACGATAACGACGATTTGGTGTCAAATCACGATAACTTACAGTATCCACTAGTACGTTTTCTTTAAATGGGTTCATCAGTTTTGTGCCATTTTCAAATGTAGCTAGGGTACGAATTTCAGGGTTCGTCACGCGAACTGTCTGACCTTCATCTTTTGGATTTTCGTGTTTTCCTTGTTCTTCGTCTGGTTTTACAGTGTTGTATAGATATTCAAAGAATACAAGGCGTTTACCACGTAATTTTGTACCATCCACATCAACTGTTACTTTGTGTTTACCGTTCTTCGTTTTGGCAGTAAAGAAAGTTTCAGTTGTTAAGATAACGTCTTTTAAGTCATCAGCATTGACTAATTTTGTAACTACACGATACTTTTGTCCCACTGTTAAATCATGGTAATCAATGGTATCGACTAATGTATTTACTTTAAATGGATTGAAGGCTTTGAGTCCATTCTCAAAAGTTGCTAGTGTACCAATCTTAGGATTTGTAACACGAGTGGTTTGTCCTTCATCATTTTTATCTTCATGGCGTGCTTGCTCTTCACTTGGCTTTTCATCATCAGATAAATATTCAAAGAATACAAGGCGTTTACCACGTAATTTTGTGCCATCCACATCAATGGTTACTTTATGTTCGCCAGATTTTGTGGTTGGTGTGAAGTAACTTTCAGATTGATGAATGACTTCTTCAGGTTTGTCTGCATTGACTAATTTAGTAACCACTTTGTAAGAACGATTAATCGTTAAATCTTTAAATTTAACCACATCCACAAGCGTATTGACTTTGAATGGATCAAATTCTTTTAATTGGTTCGCAAATGTTGCTTTTGTACCAATCTCTGGGTTAGTAATACGAACCGTTTGTGATTCGTCTTTGTTGTCTTCATGCTTATCTTGTAACTCAGAAGGCTTTTCGTCGTCATATAGATATTCATAAAAGACAACTTTTTTACCACGTAATTTTGTACCATCTACAGTTAAGGAAACTTTATAATCTCCTGATTTTGTAGTTGGTGTAAAATGCGTTTCTTTTTCGGCAATCACATTTTGTTCGTTACCTACTTCCACTAACTTCGTCACAACACGATACGAACGATTGATTGTGACATCTTGATAGTGCATAACATCAACAATCACATTTTCTTTAAATGGATTGAGTTCTTTCAAGCCATTTGAGAATGTGGCAGTTGTACGAATTTGTGGATTAGTGATACGAACCGTTTGTGATTCATCTTTGTTGTCTTCGTGTTTATCTTGTAACTCAGAAGGTTTTTCATCGTCATACAGATATTCATAAAAGACTACTTTTTTACCACGTAATTTTGTGCCATCCACAGTTAAGGAAACTTTGTAATCTCCTGATTTTGTGGTTGGTGTGAAGTGTGTTGTTTTTTCCGCAATCACATTCTTTTCATTACCAACTTCAACTAATTTCGTTACTACTTTGTAAGAACGATTGATTGTGACATCTTGATAATGCATAGTATCAGTAATGACATTTTCTTTAAATGGATTGAGTTCTTTCAAGCCATTTGAGAATGTAGCGGTTGTACGAATTTGTGGATTGGTAATACGTACAGACTGACCTTCGTCTTTTGCATTATCGTGCTTAGCTTGTTCCTCACTTGGTTTCTCAGAATCGTATAAATACTCTAAGAACGTTACTTTCTTACCTCGCAACTTTGTGCCATCTACCGTTAAAGAAACTTTGTGCGTGCCGCTCGTTGCATTCGCAGTAAATTTAGTTGTTTTACTTGCAATCACATTGCTTGGGTTACCAAATTCAACTAATTTAGTTACAACTGTATATTCACGATTTGGTGTAACGTCTGAATAGCTAATCGTATCAACAAGTTTGTTTTCCTTGAACGGATTTAACTCTTTTAACCCGTTTTCAAAGGTTGCACGAGTACCGATTTGAGGGTTACGTACACGTACAGATTGTCCCTCATCTGTGGCATTATCGTGTTTGGCTTGTTCCTCACTTGGTTTTTCTGAATCATATAGATATTCCAAGAATGTTACCTTTTTCCCACGTAACTTTGTACCATCTACCGTCAAAGAAACTTTGTGTGTGCCTGATTTAGTCGTTGGTGTAAATTTAGTTGTACTTGTCGCAATCACATTGCCTGGATTACCAAATTCAACTAATTTTGTAACAACAGTATATTCACGATTTGGTGTAACATCTGAATAACTAACTGTATCAACTACTTTATTTTGTTTAAACGGATTAAATTCTTTTAAGCCATTTTCAAACGTTGCTTTTGTGCCGATTTCAGGGTTTGTAATACGAATCGTTTGCCCTTTATCCTTAGGATCTTTATGTGAACCCCAAATATAATCAGTATGCTCTCCATCTAATAATTCTTCGTAAAATACGATTTGTTTGCCACGTAATGTGGTGCCATCTACTGTAGTTTGCACTTTAAATGTGCCGTCTACTGATTGTGCAGTAAATGGTGTATCAAATGTTTTGAATACTTCATTTGGATTAGCCGCATTGACTAAACGTGTTCTCCAAACATATTTTTTACCGACAATTAAGTTCTTGAAAGAAATAGTATCGACTAATTTGTTTGCTTTGAATGGATTTAACTCTTTTAACCCGTTTTCAAAGGTTGCAGTTGTTTCAATTTCAACTGGTTTACGTAAGTTTTCTACTTCTAGCTTAATGACTTGTCCATCATTGTCAGGAGCGACGTAAAAGTTAATTCTTTCGTTATAGGCTTGATAACCTGCTAAAGGATTGATTTCACGGAAGTAATACGTACCTGTTGGTAAATTATCAACCTTAATTTTACCTTCTGCATTTGTCTTATATTGACCTACAACAACTTCTTTACCATTTAAGCTACCAATTAATTCAAAAGGTACATTTTGAATACCTGTCTTAGTGTATAAGTGTTGTGCTTTATCAAATTTGAATAATTCAACACTTGCACGAGCTAAACGGTTCATTTGTGTTGTAGATACAGGTGTTACAGATACGGAAGGAGCGTTGTTAGTTGGTGTATAGGTTGCACCATGTACTGTTTTATCTAAAACTAAAGAACGTTGTGTACGAACTTCTACTATTTCTAAACCAACCACCTGACGAGGTAATTTTAAATCAGTGAACGTTACACGACCATCCATTGCTGGCGCATAATCTAATACTGTTCCTTGAGGTAAAGTAGTGTTTCCGACTTGTACCGCTTGTTTCAAGCGTAAAGCATAAACGACTTGGTTATCTGCTTTTTGGTACTCAGTAACTGCTTTTCCATTTTTAAAACCAGTCACTACTTCTACTTGCTTTCTAAAGGTTGAAATACCAACTGATTGTAAATCATTTTGAATTTGTTTATCTGCGAGTGTTAATTCCTTATCTTGACCTGCATAAGTCAACTCAAAAGCAACTGGATTTGATAATGTTACCACACCTGCAGGTGCTTTTGTTTCCACTAATTCATAACTACCAAGATATAAAGCGGGACTTTGTACTTCACCTTGTGCATTAGTCGTTAAAACTAAATCTTGACCGTTTGCTTGTACAAATTGTCCTTTTGCTAAGCGTACTGTGCCATCATTAGTCACAATATCTTTTGCAGCACGAACTTTAAATTGTACCCCAGCAATTGCTTGTTGGTTAAAGATAAATTTCGTGATTTCGCCATAAGGTGTATTTTCTTTTCTAGTACCTACTGCACTTTCAGCGGTCTTATGAATTGTCAATTTACCTTTTTGATTCATATTTGTCATCTTGATTTCAATGACAGTTTCATTGGACCCAGAGTTTACGCTAAATACAATTGGTTTAGTATTGCGTACATACCCTTCAGGCGCTTTGACTTCATGTAATTCATAGCGATCCACCCCATAAAGTAGCGGTTCACTTGTTACTAAATAACCTTTGTTGTTTGTTTCAAGAATTTCAGACTTTTCATCCGTGTTTGGCACGGTAAACTGTAAGAATTTCTTCGTTGTACGGTCGTAAATTTTGAATTGTGCTTGCGAGCGAGCAATAGCCTTGCCTGTTTCACTATCTACTTTTACAA
>CAMMST010000004.1:0-89022 GCA_946499615.1 Enterococcus cecorum
CTTTCATGGATGCCTTCGATTTTTTTTGTTCAAATGGGACTAATGGGTCAGCCCCTTTATTTGTTATTTGATTTTTATTCGACGACAAAAATCCATCCTTCAGGCGCTTTTTTATCACCAAATTGGATACCAGTCAATTCATCATATAAGGCTTTAGTCACTGGTCCGACTTCGGTTTCGCTATAAAAGACATGGAAGTTATCTTTGTATTGGATACCACCGATTGGAGAGATAACGGCGGCAGTTCCACAGGCACCCGCTTCAGCAAATTGATCTAATTCATCAATTTTAACTGTCCCTTCAATGGCTTCTAATCCTAAGCGTTCTTTTGCCAAGTATAATAGGGAATACTTGGTGATACTTGGTAAGATAGAAGGAGATTTTGGTGTGATAAATTTGTTATCTTTTGTAATACCAAAGAAGTTTGCTGAGCCGACTTCTTCAATCTTGGTATGGGTTTCTGGATCTAGGTAAATACAGTCTGAATACTTATGATCATGGGCGTTTTTACCTGGTAATAAACTTGCGGCATAGTTCCCGCCGACTTTGGCAGCACCCGTTCCTTGAGGGGCAGCCCGGTCATATTCAGAAACGATGAAGTTCGTAGGGGTCAAGCCACCTTTGAAGTAAGGTCCGACTGGCATACAAAATACCGTGAAAATATATTCTGGTGCAGGACTGACTCCGATACTATCACCGACACCGATTAATAGTGGACGAATGTATAAAGTAGCGCCTGTGCCATAAGGGGGGACAAAATCTTCATTGGCTTTGACTACTTGTTTGACGGCATCGATAAATGTTTCTTCAGGAATTGTTGGCATTAATAGACGAGTCGCGCTTCGATTGAGACGTTTGGCATTTTCATCGACACGGAAGAGATTAATCTTGCCATCTTTGCGTCGATAAGCCTTCAAACCTTCAAAACATTGTTGGCCGTAGTGTAAAGCCGCCGATGCTTCACTGATTTGTAACGTGCTATCTTCGGTCAATTCGCCTTTACTCCATTGACCGTCTTTCCAATACATACGATAGCGCCAAGGAGTCTTGATATAGTTAAATCCTAGGTTATTCCAATCAATTGTTGTCATTTTAATCACTCCATTTTTTTGTATTTCACTAGCTCATAAAAGGCAACCTAAACCTAACCAACCTTTTACTTACCAGCACCGAGCTTGCAAAAACTCTAGATGACTAACAGTATAGCACTTTGAATAAAGGTTGTGAAGTAGCTTGGGTAGACATGAAGAAATTCGTGTGCTTACCTACCGCTGAGAAAATTGGATGAAAGGAGATTTTCTCAAGCGGGAGGGCGAATTTCACAATGTCTAGCTACTGAACACCGTCAATAACAAGGTTGTGAAGTGGGTAAGGGGAGGAAACAAAAAAAACAGCAGCCGACATCATGCTGCTGTTTTTACGAATTTGTACTAACATTTGATACATTGCGGTTTAAAACGAACGACTGCCTCCGCCGCCAAAACTTCCGCCGCCAAAACCTGAGCCAAAGGTACTACCACCAGAATCATGGTCATCATTGTCATGGGTTTCAATAACACGGGTGGTGACAAAACTACCAATTAAATCCGTATCATTAATCTCTAAATCAATCACGCCATTATTTTGACGGTCATAATGATAACGTCCACCAATGCGTAGTTGATAGCGTCCTTTCACCGTGAAGAAAATTCCCAAACAAGTCGCAATTCCACCGATTATCGCAATGCCAATTTCTAACGGTGTTAACGTCTTGATATAAGTGATTTCTCCGGTATCTTTATTGATGCGATAATGATGATGAGGAATCCCTGCTTTGACATCTTCTAGTACCATTTCAAAATAATCAGTTGCGGCCTGGTCGAAGTTATTGTCTTTTAGCGATTCGGTCACTTTGTCATTGATATCTTCTAAGCGTGCATCGGTCAGAAAATCTATCATATTCCCCGATGTCACCGTAGTAAAGTGACGAGTGGCCAAATCAACGTAAAAAATCGCACCATTGCCATCTTTGCCCACGGTATTATAAAGATACTCCTGGGCCGAATATTCGACATCATCGGTTGGTGTATCGGTAATCACCAGCAAAGTCGTGGCTTGATTTTCATCCTTAATTTTTTCAGCAATTTTGGCTAAGTTATCAAGCTGGCTTGCGGATAGATGATTGTTTTCATCTTTGACATAAGTATTTTCTTGCGCATAAAGAGAAGTGGCTCCGGCAAAAAATAGCATGAGCCCGCAAATCATGCTTAGCCAAAGCGTCCATTTTTTGATAGATAGGTTCGTACTCATAAGAAGAAATACCCCCCTAACAACAATAGCGCAGTCACAAGAACACCGCTGATTCCGGAAACCAGTCCTAATTTCAGTGAATCTAAAGGCAAGATTCCGGCTGTTTTTCCTGTGATGCCATTCATTGCGTAATAGTAGACTTTATTTGACGAAGCGCGGTTTTTATAGGTAACTAGCCACATCGGCAAAAGTACATATTGTTTATCAATGGCGAGGACCTTGCTTTCTTGGATTTCAGGCTGAAAACTAGTTTGAGCCGCAATCGTATCTTCAAACGCTTCTAAGGCATAATCGCCCATTTCATGACGGACATTGGCTTGCAGCTGATCGAATTCGATATCGCGTTTTTCAGCTAAAAAGCCGGATAAATATTGCGAATGAAAGTCCTGCATCGCCTCAAGTGGAAAAGGTTGGACCGCTTCGACCATTTTCTTTTGCACATTTTTCGTTAGGGCATTTTTCACAAGGTTTTTAAAATGAAACTTGCCTTTGCGATGGACATGGTATTGCTTGGTTTCGGTATATTCGACATTGCCTACTTGCCAAACACGAATAGTCGTTGATTTGCCGCTGATTTCCGCTTCTCCCTTGGCCTCAGTAATCCAATAAGGAAAATACACGCCGGTCATTTTTTCGACTTGCTGCTCATTGAAAAAGGCACGTGGGACGAAATGTTTATGGCTTGCCCAGTCGATAAATTGCTTTTGCGCCTCTTTTTTAGTTATTTTAAAAGGTAGGATTTTATCCGGTAGTAAATCTCCGGATAATCGACCACTTAAAATAACAGGACTATGGCAAAAATAGCATTCAGTTGCGGCTGTGGTGGCTTCACAGGCTATCTGGGCGCCACAACTCGGACAGCTATATAAATCATAGGCGTTTTCTGTTATTTCATCTGGTTGCGTGGTGGTCTGCGATTGGGTATTGACCTCATCTTGTGCGAAGGCCTTGGCTTGTTTTTGCTTTTGCTCGAAGGTGGTGACTTCTTCTTCGGTAAAGACACTCAAACAGTAGGGACAATGAAATTGCTGGTCGCTAGGTTCAAAAGTTAAGGCCCCGCCACAATTTGGGCAGCGATGGGTTAAAGCTTCCATAATTTCACTTCCTTAATCGAGACTTTCTGCTAAAAAGGGTTGGCCACACTCTGGGCAGAACTTAGGCATGGCATTGGTAATTTCAATCACGCTCTTACATTTGCTACAACGCACCTTCATGCCAGCATTTGTCGTTGGCGTTGGTTTAGGCGTGCCACAGTTGCTGCAGAATTTGCCGGTATTTTCTTGGTTACAGTTCGGACATTGCCAGCTTGATTCTTGCGCTGCTGAGGTGTTTGCCGCCTGTTGATTTTGTTGGGCTTGTGCTTGATTTTGGCGAGAAGCTTGGGATAAATAATCGCCAGTTAAGTTCGCGCCCATATTCATGCCAAAGAAAGCATTGGCCGCACCGTTTGGATTGTTGCCCGCATCCGCAATGCCTTGAGCGATACTAGTTTGCATAAAGCTTTCACGCAAATTCGGATCGTTGAACATCGCGCCTTTGTTTCGCATATTGATGAGTTGTTGTGAATCATCCGTGTAAGAAATGCTGGCTAGGGCGATGGAAACAATTTCGATGCCGCGTAGGGATTTCCATTGTTCGTCAAGGTTTTGGTTCATGACTTTGGATAGTTCCGCCGTTTTAGAAGCTAGATAGCTAATGCGTTCACCTTGGGCCGAAAGTTGATTGATTGAGCTTTGCAGACCGCTGACAAATTCCATTAAGAACTGTTCGTTAATTTCATCGATTGTTAAACGAGTCACCCCTTTAGGAACGACATTTTTAAAGAATAAAATTGGATCGGTAATCGCGATGGAGTAGCTACCATGAGCGCGCACGAATAATTCCGCATTGTAAAAATTATCGAAATAGTTGATTGGTTGCTGCGTACCAAAACGAATGCCGCGAATTTCTTGTAAATTAATAAAGAACACTTCTTGCTTACTTGGCGTCACTCCACCAAAACGGAAACGCTCGAAACTTTCATTCAGAGCCCCTTCAAAATCACCGTTAAATAGCGAAGGTGCCGCAGAATTGTCCACTTTATAGTAGCCCTCTTCAGCTGTGTAGTCGATAATTTGTCCGCCGTCTACCAAAAGCATCATCATATTTGGATAGACACGAATCATAGAACCATCAGAAATATAATCGACGGAGCCTTTGGTGTTGCTGCCACGTTTTTTGTTTTTGGACATTAATACACCTTTACACATCAGCGTGGTATTGTCCATTGTATCTGGCTCAATAATATCTAGCCACTGATCTGCCAATGTCGATGTGGCACTTTGAATTGCTGCTTTAATAATACCCATAAGAAAACCTCCAATATTTTTCATAAATTGTTACTACAAAATAATTATACCATAAGATAAAGTCGCTGCCGATGGGACTAGAGATGGAAATGTATACGAAGGTGAGGATAGGAGATGCTGTCAGGCGTGCTTGGGCTTGGGTGCATAAAAAAACTCGAAAGAAAACAATTCCTTTCGAGCCTGCTACACTTATTTAATTATTTTTGGCAATAAAAAAGAGAAATGCCTCACCTAGTGGAACAATCGAGGCTTGTTCTGCCTGTGCATCTCTCACAAATATAGTAGCACAATTTTTTGTCGAAAATCCACGAAAACGTTTGAAATTTGAGTATAATAAAGCTATGAAAATCGAAATGAGGTAGCAATCATGCCAAGTGTTGCTAAAGCTAAATTTTGCCGCGATGCTTATTTGAAAAACGATACGAGTCCGGAAGCCCTAGATAAAATCAAAAGCTTAATCAACGATACCGAAGTCATGCCCTGGCTGCGCATTCCAGTTTCTGATTGGGCAAAAGGCGCACTGATTTTGTTAGGTGAGATGGAGTGTGAAGAAGGAGAGTTGGATTATCCTTTAAACTATGTCATGGAGTTGTATGAAGCGTATATGGAAGAATATAAAAATGGAAGGTTGGAGTTGTAGGGGATGCGAGAAAGGAAAATATCGAATAATAGAAAAAATGTAAAAAATATGAACTGTTTTTAATACTATATTTTCCTTGATTTATTACTACATAATGTTATAATGTAGTAAAAGAGAGGTGTGAAATTGAAAGATTATAATGTTCAACAGGTATCAGATTTGTTAAAAGCAAATCCAGAAACTGTACGAAGATGGATTCGATCGGGAAAGTTAAAAGCAGTTCAAGATTCAAGAAAAGGTGGAAATATCATTTCTGAAGAAGCGTTGAAGAAATTCATGCGTGAAACTCCTAAATATGCAGGATTAGTAGCGACAGTATTTGCACCAGTAGCTGTTGCTTTACCAATAGCAGTTGGAAGTTTAATGGGGTCGATAATGTCTGCAATTTATGGACAGAAACAAAAGGTTTCCTCAGATGATATAGCAAAATATTTGAGAATAGAAATTGACCGATATGAAAAATCGGTAGTTCAAAAGAAAAAAACTATAGAGCAATTACAAGCAGAAGTTATAAGTGATGAAAAACAAATTGAAAGCTATAAATATGCATTGCAGAACATTGATTTGAAAGTAGTTGCTAAAGAAGTGAACACTGCGTTGAAAAACAAATGATTAGAAGGAGAACTTTATGCAAGTTTCAGCAAGAATTTTAGGGCAAGAATACGGTCTTACTGGCGAAGAAATGAATAGACTTTTGTTTAAGCAAGGAATACTTACAGGAGAACCTGGAGCTTATGATTTAACGCCTAAAGGACTTCAATATGGAGTTTCAAGGGATTTTCATAGAGGTACAGGAGGGTATTCGCATTATAATCGTTATTGGACAACTCGAACATATGATGAAAGTATAAAGAGTATATTAGATCTTTCTTCTGAAGCTATTGCTGAAGTGAAAAAAGAAGTTAAAGATGCTCGCATGATGAGATATGCTGCTCAAAAAGTAGCTAGAAACAAAGCGAATGCAGATTTTCTTGCTAAAGAAGCAGAGAAAGTCATGGAACAAGAAGCAACTAAGAAGGCACTTGAAAGAGCTGCCAGATATAAAAGTATTGGAAAAGCTGGAATTGTAATAGTAGGGATAGCTGCTACTGGATATTGTATTTATAAAGTTATACCTAAAATAAAAAAAGAATTAACCTCTCGGAAAGAGCGTATTGCTAAGGATTAAAAAAGGTTAGGAGGTACAATATGGGATTTTTTAAAAAAGGCTGGTTAAATTCATCTACTGATGATGAGCTTAGAGACAAGAAATCAGAAATAGAAGCAGATACAGATTGGGATAGTGGTTCTATTCTTGATGGAGATTTTGATAAAGAGTTAGAGGCACTTGATGAAATCGATGAAGAATTAAACAAAAGAAGTTGGGATAGGTATAATAGCGAAGACCATTCAAACGATAGTTATGGTGTTCATCGAGAACATGGTTGGTACTTACCAAACGATGATTAAAAAGATTACTAATAAATACAATTATTTAATTCAGTAGATATCTAATTTATTGCATAGCAGTCTTGTACGAGTAGTATGAGGCTGCTTTTTTTCTTAAAATGGAGGAGGTAATCATGAGAACGAACGATTTTTATAACATCATTGAGCTTGTAAAAAGAGATGTTTTAGATAGCGAAGACGAATATCTAAAACTCTTAAAGGTTGTGGGGAATAATCATAAATATGACTTTTTAAGTCAGTTAAGTATCTATGATAAAAATCCGAATGACACAGCCTGCACAAGCTTTGATCTATGGCTAGAACGATTTACTCGCACTGTTATGAGAGGGCAAAAAGGAATCCCAATCCTAATTACAGAATTGTAAATCGTTTACAAATGTTTTCCGATATCGTATAATGACGCTAGAGATACTGTAAATCAATATGGTTCTTAATGTTTGAAAATGATGTAAATAATATTGTTCTGAAGATAATTCAATAGATGTAATTTAATATGGTTCCTTGTTTGAGAATGATGTAATGAATATAGCAAGCCCTTATCTAACTATTGATGAACACTTCTTTCTGTAAAAACGGCACCTTAGATTTCTAGGGTGCCGTTTTCGTAATCATTTTTGAATCCTGTGTAAAGTTCGAGAAGGTAATCAGTGTTTTCATTCCAATTTTCTTCGTAGCTAATTACATTCAAATAAATGAGTGCTGCTGTGGCAAAGTCATGCACCGGGATTTTGCCAAATGAAACAATCGTATCATCAGTTTGCAATTTTTGAAGGATGTCTAGGGTCTCCTCGTCGGTTTTCCCAAAAATCGTTGCCTCAAAGCAAAATCTCAACCTTTCAATCAAATTCATACCTTTGTTCATCAGAAAACCTCCTTAACTATCATTTCTTATACAATTATATCGGCTATTTTATAGTTTTGCGAGCGTTTTCTATAAATTGTCTCCAAATAGTAAACCAACCTCCCTAAACTGAGTGATTTTTGGAGAGGTTGGTTTGGTTAGGTTATTCTGCTAGTTTTACAATTTTGGTGCCGTGGAGTTCGTGAATGCCGAGTTGGTGGGCGATTTCTTCGGCGTTTTCGTAAGTGATTTGTCCGCCTGGTAAGATGGTGATGCGATCAGCTGCGTAGTCAATCAATTCTTTTAAGCGTGGGAGAGTGTCTGAGATGGATTCACTCATCGGACCACCATGGGTAAGAATACGATGGACACCGTGTGTTGCTAACCAGTCAATGGCTTCAAATTGGCGTTCGGTAGGGATTTCGTCAAAGGCCATGTGGAAAGTAATTTGCAAACCTTCTGCGACTTCAATGAGTTCTTCCATCGCCTCTTCGTCAATCCAGTTACTTGGAGTCAAGCATCCAAAGACCACGCCATCGACACCGAGTTTTTTCGCTTCAATCAGATCAGTATGCATGATTTTAAGGTCGATATCATTATAGATAAAATGTCCTTTGCGAGGGCGAATCATGACCATCACAGGGACTTGCTTTTCATTACAATAACTAATTGCTTCTTCTAGGACCCCGGTACTTGGCGTCGTACCACCAACTGCTAAATTATCACAAAGCTCGATACGTTTAGCCCCACGGTGAATGGCTAAGGGGATATCTGTATAGTTTTCTGCACAAAATTCTTTAATTAAAGTAGACATATTTTTCTTCCTTTCTAAATTCTTCCTTGGGTATTCTAACATATTCTTCAGGTTTTCGCATCGATTCATCAAGTTTAATCTTCTAGTATCAATCGAGTACATATTGCAAATGCAACATCTAAAGTGTATAATCACTAAAAAGAGAGAGGAAGGGAAAAATTTGTCAGCAGAAATTTTACGTTCCATTGGTCGAATTGCGCGTGCTTTGGATTCTATTGCAAATGTCGAATTCAAAGAAAATGCATTAAATCGTGGGCAATATTTATATTTGGTGCGGATTTTTGAGCATCCAGGCATTATTTTAGAGGAACTATCGCTAATGGTATGTGTGGATAAGACAACGGCCTCAAGAGCGGTGAATAAACTCGTTAAACAAGGGCTAGTTCAAAAGCAAAGTGACGAAAAATCAGTTAATCGAAAGTTTTTAACAGTGACAAAAACTGGAGAGAAGCTAGCAAAATTGATTTTACAAGAAAATGATTATTCTGAGCAAAAGGCGTTGCAAGGTTTAAATCCACAGCAAATTTTGCAGTTAAAGGAATTATTATCGATAGTAGATGAAAATATTTTTGAAGAATATCGCCAAGTGAAGTCTGGTAAAATTCGTGATTATTTAAAGGAGGGATTTTTTTGATTCGTGAAGTAAAAAGTTCAGAAATTGATGTGTTATGTGAGGTTAGTCGGCAAACATTTATTGAGACTTTTGCTGCGGTGAATTCGCCAAAAGATTTGCAAGATTATTTAGATCAAAATTTAACCGTGGAAAAGCTAACAGCAGAGTTTAATCAGCCACATTCATTTTTTTATTTTCTAGAAAAAGAAGGCGAAATTGCTGGTTTTTTAAAACTAAATTTAGCGGAGGCACAAACGGAATATCAGCAAGATGACAGTTTGGAAGTGGAACGGATTTATATCAAGCAAGCTTTCCAAGGTCAAGGTTGTGGAAAAGAGTTGTTTGCTTTTGCTCTAGATCAAGCGAGAAAGTTAGGCAAGCAAAAAGTTTGGCTAGGTGTTTGGGAGCATAATGAAAAAGCGTTAAAATTTTATCAGCGTCATGGATTCCGCCAAATCGATGCTCACACGTTTTGGATGGGGGATGATCCGCAAACCGACTATATTTATCAGCTAGAATTATAGATTGAACAGCTTATCTTGATTGAGGTCAAAGATAGGCTTTTTTCATGCAAAGATGAGTGAAAATACTTGTGGACATTGCTAGAAGCTTTTGCAATGTGGTATAGTTGGAAAGAAGATTTTTCAAGAAAATTTGCTTAAATGCGGCAAATGTGCGCTGAAAGTCGTATCTTGAAATTTGGAAAGGAAATAAAAAATGTTAAAGAAAATTGATCGCGCGAAAGTTTTTCTAAAGGCCCATGCGCAAGTGTTTGCCTGTCCGATTTGTCATGAAAAAATGCAAGCGACAGAAAGTGGGCTGGTTTGTGCGCATCATCATCGCTTTGATCTTTCTAAAAAAGGGACGCTGTATTTTTTGAAATCGCAGCTAAAGAGTGATTATGATGCCAAGCTTTTTGCTCATCGCGCGCGTATGATTCAAGGTGGCATGTATGATCCATTGCTTGAAATTTTGGCGAAATATCTCGCTCAAGCAAAAGTGCTGGATATTGGCTGCGGTGAGGGTAGTTTCTTGGCCAAATTGACGCAAAAAGTGACACCTGCTTTGACGGTGGGATTTGATATTGCCAAAGAGGGAATTTATCAGGCAAGTAATCACACGCAATTTGATCAAGCGTTTTGGTGTGTGGCGGATTTGACGAATTTGCCTTTTGCCGATCAGTCTTTTGATGTGCTGTTAAATATTTTTTCGCCTTCGAATTATCGCGAGTTCGACCGTATCCTATCTCCTGGTGGGAAGTTGTTAAAGGTGATTCCTGGTGAGCATTATCTAAAAGAGTTGCGGCAAGCTTTTTATCCTGATGATGCGCGTAAACAGCACTATTCCAATAAAGCGGTTGTCGAAAAATTATTGCAAGCCTATCCTGATACGACATTTGAAAAGGTACAGTATACTTTTGATATTCCGGCAGAGTTGCGCTTGTCTTTATTGGAGATGTCGCCTTTGGAATGGCAAGTAGACCCAGTTATCAAGCAAGCCTTGCAACAAGCACCCCTTGAAAAAATTACGATAGACCTCTTAGTTGCGATAAGCCAAAAAAGCTAAGAGTGATTTGCTAGTAGTAGAATCGTTAAATTTCAAAAAATGTAAGCAAACATAATTTGTGAAATTCACAAAAGGAAAGTTTGTGAAATTTTTGGAAGAACCACGAAAAAATGAACACAAAATAAAGAGAAATTTGCTATTTTAAATTGTTTGAATTGCACTGAAAAATAGTACAATTTGGCGCTAAAAAAGCAGCTGTTCAAATGCTCATTTTTTACGATTTCTACATTATTTGTAGCTTTTACCTAATTTTTTTAGGGGTTTGGGGCTGTTTTTGAAAAAATATTTGATAAATTTGAAGTTTTTTTGAATTTTCTATTGCCAAGAAGTAGTGAGAGTGATATAGTATACACAAGTTGTTTTTCATTGGTTTTTATCAGTATCCTGTTCTGATAAAAGTTAGTGAAAAATACTTCACTAACGTAGCCTCTCGCAGTGCCTGACACCGAGTGGGTTACGTTTTTTTTGTACCCAAGGATGTGAGGCGACTCGGTCAGCCACGAGCAAAAGGATATCAATCAACTTGGGCAAATACGAGAAAATTCATGTGTTACCTACTGCTTAGAAAATCGGATGAAAGGAGATTTTCTTAAGCAGGAGGGTGAATTTTCCGAGTATTTAGTTGATTGATACCGAGAAGGATAAGTTTGTCCAGAACGTCGGGAAAGTCCGAGAAGTAAAGACTTTCCCAGACGGGCTGGCTTATACGCCGAAGTAGCTAGTCGTCGAACACAGATTTAGGTCGTGAAGCAGATCGGAAAGCCTCGAAGAAATTGCAGTGCTTACCTACCGCTGAGAAATTAGATAAAAATAGATAAGATAGATTGAGAAAGGTCAGAGATAAAGTGAATCATATTGTATTATTTGAACCAGAAATTCCGGCCAATACCGGGAATATTGCTAGAACGTGTGCCGCGACGAATACTCCGCTGCATTTAATTGAACCGCTGGGATTTAGCACAGATGATAAGCATTTAAAGCGAGCTGGTCTTGATTACTGGCATAGTGTAGACATTACCTATCATGAGAATTTAGAATCATTTTTAAAGGCTTTACCAAGTGATGCGCATCTGCATTTGATTACGAAGTTTGCTAATAAGGTATATAGTGAGGTGAACTTCAATGATGGCGCGGACCACTACTTTATGTTTGGAAAAGAGACCAAGGGCTTGCCGGAAAGTTTTATGCGTGAAAATGAAGAAAAGTGTTTGCGTATCCCAATGAATGATACCCATGTGCGGTCTTTGAATTTATCCAATACGGCGGCGTTAATCATCTATGAAGCATTGCGCCAACAAGCTTTTCCAGGATTAGAATTAAGTCATCACTATGAAAATGATAAATTAGATTAGAGGGTCAGTATGCAATTATATTTCACACGACATGGACGGACAGAATGGAATTTAGAAGGTCGCTTTCAAGGAAGAGAAGGAGATTCGCCACTTTTACCTGAAAGTTATGCCGAGATTCAAAAATTAGGGGAGTATCTCAAAGACGTGCCATTTGCGGCGATTTATGCTTCGAGTGCGCCCCGTGCGTTAACAACGGCTAAAGAGATTGCCAAACATCTTAAGACAAAAGTGCCGATTATTGAAACGGATAATTTGCGGGAAATGGGCTTTGGTAGCTTAGAAGGACGTTTGTTTACTGAGGTGAATCAAGAATACCCAGAAGCGAGTCAAATGCGTAAACGACTGGATAAATACGATCCAACGCCTTTTAATGGAGAGCCCATCGGACATTTATTAAGACGGATTGAAAATGTGGTCACAACGGCAGCCAAAGCACATCTTGATGAAGGTCCAGTGCTGTTTGTAGGTCACGGGGCTTCTTTTGCGGCAAGTATTCCTTGGTTGATAGGTAAACCATTGAGTGAATTGCGCGAATTAGGGAGCTTGAAAAATAGCAGTTTAACCATTTTAGAGACACAAACAGGCGAACTCCCTTATCAATTAAAGGTATGGAATGAAACCAATTTTTTAGCTGAAAAGTGAGGTGAGGACAGTGGATAACCAATTAGTCGGGACAATTGTAGCTACATTTTTTGAGAATCCACGTAATTTTTTCAAAGTATTGCTAGTGAAAATTCAGGAGAAAGACTTTGATTTTGCGGAAAAAGAAATCGTCGTGACGGGTACTTTTGGCCAAATCCAAGAAGGGGAAAGCTATGAGTTTAAGGGTACTTTAGTGACGCATCCACGATATGGGTTACAATTCCAGTCGCAGAGTTATTCACAAAGTCAGCCTACTTCACAAAATGGCTTGATTGCGTATTTTTCCAGTGATCGTTTTCCAGGGATTGGGAAGAAGTTAGCGGCAAATATTGTCGATGCTTTAGGTGAAGACGCGATTGAGACGATTATTCAAAATCCGGATTGTTTAGCCCAAGTGAGCGGTCTAACGGAAGCCAAACAAAAAATGGTTGCTGATGTCGTTGCCCAAAATCATGGAATGGATAAAGTGATTGTGGGATTAACCAAGTATGGCTTTGGGAGTCAGCTGTCCTTTGCGATTTATCAAAAATATCAAAATCAAGCACTAGAAGTTATTGAAACCAATCCTTATCAATTAGTGGAAGATATTGATGGGATTGGCTTTAAGCGTGCGGATTATCTAGCAAGTCAACTCGGGATAGCAGATGATAGTAAAGAACGTTTGCGAGCGGCCGTGATTCATCAGCTTTTTCAGTCTTGTATCGAAAATGGCAATACTTATGTGACGGCCCAAGAGTTATTGGAATCAACTATTCGCTTATTAGAAGAAAGTCGACCTGTTGAGATTATGCCCAATGATTTAGCCGATGTGATTATGGAGATGACGCAAGAAGGGGTTATTCAACAAGACGGGATGAATTTGTATGAAAATAGTTTGTTCTTCTCGGAATATGGGATTAGCACCTCAATTAATCATTTGTTGAATCGTAAAAAAGAAATCAATTATCCTAAAGAAAAAATTGAAAAAGCCTTGCGAAAAGTTGAAAAACGTCTGGGCATTTCTTATGGGGCTTCTCAAATAGAGGCGATTCATGCGGCAATTACCTCTCCATTATTTATTTTAACGGGCGGTCCAGGGACAGGAAAGACCACAGTGGTTAATGGGATTGTGCAGCTATTTGCGGAATTAAATGAGCTTGATTTAGCAGTTCATAAGTATACGGAGACGACTTTTCCGATTCTATTAGCGGCGCCGACTGGACGAGCTGCCAAACGGATGAATGAAACAACTGGCCTGCCTAGTGGGACGATTCATCGCTTGTTAGGTCTTAATGGTAAAGAGCGCAAACCTTTAGTCGAGGTCAATGAGTTAGAAGGTGGGCTGTTAATTGTCGATGAAATGTCGATGGTCGATACGTGGCTAGCCAATATGCTCTTTAAGTCGATTAATGAAAATATGCAAGTGATTTTGGTTGGTGATAAGGATCAATTGCCATCAGTGGGACCAGGTCAAGTATTGCACGATTTATTAAGTGTGCCTGCGATTCCACAAGCTGAATTAACCGAGATTTATCGTCAAGGGGAGGGCTCGAGCATTATTCCTTTAGCCCACGAAATCAAAGAAGGACGCCTACCAGAAAATTTCGTTACAAAACAGCCAGATCGCAGTTTTATTTCTTGTCAAGCGAGTCAAATTGAAGGGGTGATTTCGCAAATTGTCCAAAAAGCGAAGGAAAAAGGCTTTACCTCTCAAGATATTCAAGTGCTGGCACCGATGTATCGCGGAACGGCCGGAATCGATGCTTTAAATCAAATGATGCAAGAAATCTTTAATCCATTAACTCCTGGAAAAAAAGAAGTGCAGTTTAATGAAGTGAGTTATCGAATTGGCGATAAAGTCTTACAGTTGGTGAATTCCGCGGAACTTAATGTTTTTAATGGTGATATGGGCATTATTGTCGGGATTATTGAAGCCAAATATGCCGAAAGTAAGATGGATGAGTTAGTGATTGCTTTTGATAGTAATGAAGTGACTTACCCGCGTAATGAATGGAATCAGATTACGTTGGCTTATTGCTGTTCGATTCATAAGTCGCAAGGTAGTGAGTTTAATATGGTGATTTTGCCGATGGTGCGCCAATATTCGCGGATGTTGCAGCGAAATTTATTGTATACAGCGGTGACACGAAGTAAAGAGCGTTTGATTTTACTAGGCGAGGTCGAGGCCTTTCAAACTTGTGTGACGCATGTATCTGCTAACCGCCAGACGACTTTGGCCAAGCGGATTTTAGAGCACGATCAGATGACAGATATGATGTATTTGAAAGTACAACAGTATGAAGATGCGATGTATAGCGATGATTCTCATGAAGCGGTCGAAGTTAAGCCAATCCGCACCGTCAAAGATAAAATAGCTGAAAATCAAGGGGAAGCGGGACAAACCTCATTTGAATCACCAGCCAGTGAGCCAATCATTAAAGTCAAAGAATCAGCGAGTGAAGTGATGGACTTATTTGCTGTTGAAGAGACTCAAGTCATTGATTATGCGACCGTGGCTGATGCGCCCAAAGATGTCATTGTTGAAGAAAAAACACCAGATTTAGCTGAAAGTAGCACGGATGAAGTTGCAATGGTAAAAGAGCAAGCCGCATTACCTGAATATTTAACCGCTGCAGTGATTCAAAGTGGCCAAATTGATCCGATGATAGGGATGGAAAATATTAGTCCATATGATTTTATGAAATAAGCTTGAGAGATACACATTTTCTTGGTGGAAGGTGTGTATTTCTTTTTCTTATTTTTTCTAAAGTCGATGAAAAATTAATGAAACGTGCTAGAATCTATGCTATACTTGAAGTCGATTGAAAATTTTAGTTAATAACTTTTTGAAATAGATGAAAGAAGGATTATTCATATGTGTGGTATCGTAGGGTTTATTAACCAACAATCCGATTTACAAGAAAAGAAACGAATTGTCAATGCGATGATGGATACAATTATTCACCGTGGTCCGAATAGTAGTGGGGAACACGTCGATGAAGGCGCGGCACTTGGATTTCGTCGTTTAAGTATCATTGACTTAGAAGGTGGTAGTCAACCAATTTATAATGAAGACGGGACTAAAGTAATTACCTTCAATGGTGAAATCTATAACCATCGTATTTTACGTGAAGAACTAAAAAAAGCAGGTCATATCTTTAAAACCCATGCTGATACAGAAGTGTTACTGCATGGCTATGAAGAATGGGGTGCGGAATTATTACAAAAAGTTCGTGGGATGTTTGCCTTTGTTATTTGGGATACAAAAACCCAAACTTTATTTGGTGCTCGCGATCATTTCGGGATTAAACCATTTTATTATGCGCAAATGAATGGCACGTTTATGTATGGTTCAGAAATTAAGAGCTTTTTAAAACATCCCGATTTCGTCAAAGAATTGAATAAAGAAGCCTTAAAACCTTACATGACTTTCCAATATTCTGCTTTAGATGAAACATTCTTTAAAGGAGTTTTCCGGATTAAAGAAGGGCATTATTTCACTTATCATCAAGGCGAATTAAAAATCGAACAATATTGGGATGTTGCTGATAATGAACAAGATATGACTTTAGAGCAAACGGTGGATTTGATTGACGATACTGTAGTTAAATCTATTGAAGCACACCAAATCGCTGACGTTGAAGTAGGTTCATTTCTTTCTAGTGGGGTAGACTCAAGTTATGTAACTAGTGTTTTACGCCCAGAACATTCTTATTCAATTGGGTTTGGCGATGAAAGTTACAATGAATCTGTTCAAGCGCGTCAATTAACCGATATGATTGGCTTAAATAATACCTCAACAGTGATTAAAGGGGAAGAAGCCTTTGAAATGTTCCCAATTATTCAATATCACTTAGATGAACCAGATTCTAATCCTTCTTGTGTACCTTTGTATTTCTTAGCAGAGTTAGCTAGTCGTGATGTACGTGTCGTATTAAGTGGGGAAGGCGCCGATGAATTATTTGCCGGTTATGTCAATTATGGTTTCTTCACTCGTTCTAAAGCTGTCCGTGTCTTTACGAATGGCTTGAAGAAATTACCAAAACGTGCGCGCTACTTTATCGCAAGTAAGTTGAAGAACAAACATTTCCATGGTAGCTTCCACATGTATACCAACCTTGCGCCAGCGGAAGAATTCTTTATTGGTCAAGCAAAGGTCTTTGAAGAAGCGGAAACCACTCGTTATCTTCAACCTAAGTATCAAAAGAGCCCAACTGTGAAACAAATTGTCGATGAAAATTATCGTCGAGTGGTTGATCGTAGTGAAATTAGAAAAATGCAATATTTAGATATTCACCAATGGATGCCAAAAGATATCTTATTAAAAGCTGATAAGATGTCGATGGCGCACTCTTTAGAATTACGGGTCCCATTATTGGATATTGAAGTGATGCGTACGGCTGAAAAAGTGCCAACAAAATACCTAATTAATGAAGAAAATACCAAATTTGCTTTCCGTCAAGCAGCAAGTCGTCATTTGCCAGAAGAATGGTATAATCGTGAAAAAATTGGTTTCCCTGTACCAATTAAAGACTGGTTGCGTGAAGAAAAATATTACAAACATGTGCGTGAATTATTTAGTGCAGATTTTGTTGAAGAATTCTTTAATCAAGAAGCCATTTTACGTTTATTAGATGATAACTTTGCAGGAAAAGTGGATGAACGCCGTAAGATTTGGACCATTTTCACTTTCTTAACTTGGTATAAAGTGTACTTCATTCAAGATGGTAGCAAACCAGCAGTAGAAAAAATTGCCTAAATTCAAAGCTCGATTATCTGTGAAAAGGTAGTCGGGCTTTTTAAATGCGAAAAAACGAGGTTGCCACAAAAGTATTTTAGTAAGATAATCAAAAAAGAAATCCTTATGATGAAATAAATAATCAATAAAAAAATAAAATCCGAATATTCAACTTGATTAATAAAATCAACGATGAATGTTCGGATTATTTATATATTCATTTTTTATTAGAGACTAATGGGTCAGCCCCGTTGCATTAATACCAAAATAGCTGTTTTTGTGTGTTGAAGGTGATGTCAAAGCTGCGTTCACCCATTTCTTCGCCATCTGCTTGTCCGTGTTGGGCGATGGTCGAAACGATTTTTATCTTATTGGCTTGGAAATAATGGCAGAATTTCTTATCTAAATGTGTTTTGCGGAAAATGTGAAAAGCAATCCAGGGCACTAATAGCCAAGATGGTTTTTCAATGACGACTAAATCGACTTTTTCATTATGCACGGAAGCATTAGGCGCAATCGGCACGCCACCACCAAAGTATGGATGATTGGAAGTGGTGCATAAATAAGTCTTGGGATAGCTGTATTGTTTGCCATTCGCCTCGACTAAAATTGGGAAAGGACGCTGTTTCATCAAAGTACGGATAACAGATGATAAATAAGAAAAAGAATGCAAATTAAATTTTTGTAGCAGTCCTTTGATTTTTGAGTGATTGGTCTCATAGACAATCGCCGCATCTAGGCCAATACCAATATTATTGAGTGCCAAACCTTCTTCTTGATAGATTTCTTCTATATAATGTATGATGCTACATTCGCGCGGTTCTTTTGTTGCGATGATTTGCTTCATAATGGCAATCGGATCTCGGGTTAAGCCTAAGCCGCGCGCAAAATCATTACCAGAACCAGCAGGAATATAGGCAATGGGAATTTGTTTATTTAAACGATATAATTCATTGACCACCTGATGAATCGTACCATCGCCGCCAATCACGACTAATAATGGGTAGACTTCATCTGGGGGCATTTTTTCATCAAAAATTTTTAAATCATGGACGGCCATTTCTTGGATTAAGCGGCGTTCATGATCAGGATGGCTAGTAAAACGGGCACTGTAGGGAAGTTTGGCAGCTTTTAGATATTGAATCACTTGCTCACCAGCTATCCGCCCTTGACCACCGCCAGAATTAGGATTCACTAATAAATGATAAAATAATTCCATACTTAACTTCCATTTCTAAAAAATCATTCCTAGCTATTATAGCACGATGTTAAAATAATACAAAGCAATTAACCTAAAAAGATGGCTAGAATCATTCCCATTTTGAGTGAAACTATAGTATAATAAAAAGAGAATAAAAAAGGTCAGGGTGATTTTTATGTTATTGAAATCCATGGTATATAAAAAAGAAAATTTAACAACGGTCAAAGAAACCAATACATTAAGAGAAGCGTTGGATATCCTTGAAGAATCAGGCTTTAGATGTGTGCCGATTTTAGATGAAACCGGACGCATTTTCCGTGGAAATATTTATAAAATGCATATTTATCGTCACATTGCAAATGGTGGAGATATGAATCTACCTGTTACATATTTGTTGAAGAATGCGACAAAATTTATCTACTTAAATTCTTCTTTCTTTAAGGTTTTCTTTACCATTAAAGAATTACCTTATATTGCTGTGTTGGACGAACAAAATCAGTTTTATGGGATTTTAACCCACAGTTCTTTATTAAATATGCTTTCTCAGTCATGGAATGTCAATCAAGGAAGCTATGTGTTGACGGTAGCTTCTCCTGGTAAACGTGGGGAATTTGCGACGATTGGTAAGATTATTTCTAAGTATGCTAGCATTGCGAGTTGTATCACCCTTGATTTAGAAAATGAACAGTTTGTCCGTCGTACGTTATTTACCCTTCCTAAAGAGGTCGATAAAGAAACTTGTGATAAAATCGTAGCAGCCCTAGAAAGCAAACATTTCCGTGTGGTCGATGTAGAAGATTTGTCTGAAAGTCGTTAATGATGTCGATAAGGTAAGTGGTTGACAGTTTGTTAAAAGCGTGATACTTTAACATTAATGTATTTCAAATGGAAGGGTGAGATGAATATGGCAGTCAAAAAAGCAGCCTTAGCTTGTTCCGTTTGTGGTTCACGTAATTACTCTAAAGCGGTTAGTACGAGTAGAAATGCCAATAAACGCTTAGAGATTAATAAGTTTTGTAAATATTGTAATCAGTATACTTTACATCGTGAAACTAAGTAGGAGGAAGTAAGTGGCATGAAGTTTATTAAAAGCGTGATTGACGAAATGAAACGTGTGACTTGGCCAACCAAACAACAATTACGTAAAGATACCATTGTCGTAATCGAAACTTCAATTATCTTTGCGGTGATGTTCTTTGTGATGGATACGGTCATTCAAAATTTATTAGCATTGATTTTGAAATAATCGAAAAGCGGGTCGATTTTGGCTCGCTTTTTTGCTTGATTGGTATAGCAATTGTCTGTAAAGTTTGCTATACTGTGTCTGTAGATAAACTTCAGGTGGCCTGAGGTTTTTTTGTTAGGTTGCAAATAAGAGAAAACAAAGATAGGAGAAAACAATGGAAACTTTTGAAAAACAATGGTACGTCTTACACACTTATTCTGGATATGAAAATAAAGTAAAAGCGAACATTGAATCACGTGCACAAAGCATGCGTATGGGGGATTACATTTTCCGCGTGGTTGTTCCTGAAGAAAAAGAAACAGAAATCAAAAACGGTAAGTCAAAAGAAATCGTTCATAAAACTTTCCCAGGTTACGTCTTAGTGGAAATGGTCATGACAGATGAATCTTGGTATATCGTTCGTAATACGCCTGGTGTTACTGGTTTTGTTGGTAGTCATGGCGCAGGAAGTAAACCAGCACCATTATTACCAGAAGAAATCAATTCAATTTTACGCTCTATCGGTATGAGCACACGTACTTCTGATTTAGAAGTAAGCTTAGGTGATACGGTGAAAATCATTGAAGGTGCGTTTGCTGGTATGGAAGGTCAAGTAGTTGAAATTGACGATGAAAAACAAAAATTAAAAGTAAATATCGATATGTTCGGCCGCGAAACAAGTGCTGAACTAGATTTTGATCAAGTCGATAATATTTAATATTAGCCTTTCTTACAATATTTCATAAACAAGCGGTACTTTCAGTGAGTATCGCTTTTTTTAGGAAGTGTTTTGGATAAATGATGGCCAAGTGCTACTGAGGCAGATAGCGAGCATTTAGGCTTTATCCGAAAACAAAAGGGACATACAAGGCTTATCAATCAAGCTTATTACATAGATTGTTTGTGAAAATGAGGTTGTGTCATGAAAAAGAAAGTCACGATTAAAGAGGTTGCCGCTACATCAGGGGTTTCCATTGCGACAGTCTCACAGATTTTAAATGGAAATGCAGAAAAATTCAGCCCCAAAACGGTTGAAAAAGTGATGAATGCGAAAAATTCATTAGATTATCAGCCTGATTATTTTGCTCAGCGCATGGTGATGAAAAAGAGTAAGACAATCGGGGTTATGATTCCAGATATTACCAATCCATTTTTTTCTTTATTATTAAAAGGAATTGAAAAAGTAGTGTATGGGCAAAAATATATTGTGATGCTTTGCGATGCTGATTTTAGTGTGCAAAAAGAAAGCGAGTATCTACAAGAGTTAATCCGTCGTGGAGTAGATGGTTTTATCATTGCGAGTTCGACGGTTTCTAATCAAACGTTAAGAGAGCAGTTAAGTAAAAATCAAATTCCTTATATTGTTTTAGACCAAAAGAAATCTGAAGGTGGAAGCGATGAACTTTCAACGGATGATTTTACCGGAGGCGTGGTAGCTGCGAATCATCTGCGCAAACTTGGCCATGAAAAAGTAGCCTTGATTGGTCCACAAGATGCACCAAGCAATATTCAAACACGGATAGAAGGCTTTAAGACGGTTTATCCAGAATTTCTTTTTGTTAATCAGCCATTAACGCGCGAAGGTGGCAAGCAAGCAGCTGAAAAAATCATCGCTTCAGAGGTTAGTGCAGTTTTCGCTTTAAATGACGAGATTGCGCTTGGGTTGATGTATCAGTTGAAGCATTTAGGTAAAGTGATTCCTGATGATTATAGTATCGTCGGTTATGATAATTCACCAATGTCTGAATACGTCACGCCTACACTTACTACCGTCTCACAGCCGATTTTTGAATTAGGTCAAATAGCTGCGGAATTACTGCTTGAACGGATTCGTGATCCTAAGCAAGCCTGGGCGAGAAAAGTCTTACCTGTAGAATTAATAAAAAGAAATACAACAGCACACTTGAAATAGCTTACAAAGTGTGCTATATTCTTTTTGTAAAGTTTTAAAACGTTTTAATAAAACGTTTTAACCAAAACGATTATCCGGATAAAAATATTTAGGTAAGGGAGCTTTTTTAATTATGAATACGATTACAGTTATTGGAAGCATTAATTTAGACCGTACGATTCGCTTAAGTCATATGCCACAAATTGGTGAAACGATGCATACAAAGGAAATCTTTTCTGCAGGTGGTGGCAAGGGAGCGAACCAAGCAGTAGCAGCCAAACGTCTAGGTGCGAATACATATTTCATCGGGGCTGTTGGCGAAGATGAAGCAGGTAAGTTGATGTTGGAATTGCTCAGCGAGGAAGAAATTAACTTGGATGCGGTGGCCAATGTGAAAGGAGAAGCGACGGGTCAGGCTTATATTATGGTGGATGACTTAGGACAAAATAGTATTATGATCCACGCAGGCGCCAATAATGCTTTCACACCAGCGCATGTACAAGCACATCAAGCAATCATTGAAAAGAGTGATTTTATTATTGCGCAATTTGAAAGTCATTTATCTAGTACGATTCAAGCTTTTGAAATTGCGAAAAAAGCCGGTGTAAAAACGATTTTAAATCCAGCACCAGCCATGGAAAAAGTGCCAGAAGAATTGCTACGATTAACTGATATTATTATTCCAAATGAAACGGAAACCGAAATTCTAACCGGTGTCAAGATTACTGATGAAGCAAGTATGCAAGAAGCCGCTCAAAAACTTCATGATTTAGGCATTGAGGGGGTAATTATCACTGTGGGTAGCAAGGGCGCTTATTATGATGTGCATGGCGAAAGTGGGATTGTGCCCGCCTTCAAAGTAGAAGCCAAAGATACAACCGCTGCAGGAGATACTTTCATCGGCGCTCTGAGCACAGTCTTGAAGAAAGATTTAAGTAACTTGCAAGCAGCTATTTCTTATGGGAACCAAGCTTCTTCATTAACAGTTCAACGCTTTGGTGCACAACCATCTATTCCTTATTTAAATGAAATGAAACCAATGGAGGATTAATCATATGAAAAAATCAACTGTCATTAATTCAGATATTTCACGTGTAATTGCACAAATGGGGCATTTTGACTTATTAAGTATTGGTGATGCGGGGATGCCAGTACCAATGACCACAGAAAAGATTGATCTAGCAGTAACTAAAGGTGTGCCTAGCTTTATCGATGTGTTAGAAAATGTCTTAACGGAATTGGAAGTTCAAAAAATTTATCTGGCTGAAGAAATCAAAACCTATAATCCAGATATGTTGGCAAAAATTAAAGCACTTATGCCAGAGGTGGAAATTGCCTTTATTCCACATAGTCAAATGAAACAAGACTTAAATCGTTGTCATGCCTTTATCAGAACTGGTGAAATGACACCGTATGCCAATATCTTACTAGAAAGCGGCGTAGTATTTTAATTATTAGAAGGGATTTTTGATTTTATGAACACTGTAGCATTATTAGTTGGTTTAGGACCATTGATTGGTTGGGGGATTTTCCCTACGATTGCTTCCAAATTTGGTGGACGTCCAAGTAATCAGATTTTAGGTGCGACTTTAGGAACCTTGATTTTTGCCCTTATTTTTAATATGACGCAAGGAATCGCACTGCCAACTGGACATGATTTACTTTTTGCGATTCTTTCAGGAATTGGCTGGGCAAGTGCGCAAATTTTAACTTTTTATAGCTTTACTTTAATTGGTTCTTCACGTGCGATGCCAATTACAACTGCTTTTCAATTACTTGGTGCTTCTTTATGGGGCGTGATTGCTTTAGGTGATTGGCCTAGTGCGATGGATAAAATCATTGGTGCCTTAGCTTTAGTCTTAATTATTTTAGGTGCCTGGATGACGGTTTGGAGTGAACACAAAAATACAGAACACCAAGCCCATCTACAAAAAGCCGTATTGATTTTAGCCGTGGGTGAAATCGGTTATTGGGCCTATTCTGCTGCCCCACAAGCAACTGATTTAACTGGGATGCAAGCTTTCTTACCACAAGCAATTGGTATGGTTTTAGTCGCTGTAGTTTACGACTTTTACAATCATTTTAAATCAAACGAACCTTTGGCATTACAAGAAGCAGTATCCTATAAACAAATTTTTTCAGGATTCTTCTTTGCCTTTGCTGCATTGACTTATTTGATTTCTGCTCAACCAGATATGAATGGGTTGGCTACTGGTTTTATTTTGTCACAAACATCCGTAGTATTAGCGACTCTAACCGGGATTTATTTCTTAAAACAAGCAAAAACCAAAAAAGAAATGACTGTAACAATTTTAGGCTTGGTACTTATTATCTTTGCCGCAAGTTTAACGGTGATTGTATAAAAATAATGAACATAAACGAATTTCTAAGCAACTGATGGTGGTTGTTTGGAAATTCGTTTTTATCATATAGAAAAGATTTTTTAAGATTATTCGCTATTTCTTGCATGTTCCGTAATGTAGCGTATATTAATCTGTGAGAAGCATTTAAGGAGATTGAACATGAAAAAGCAACTTTATCGTATACTTGGTTTATTAGCAGTTGGGGTGATGGTTGTTTTACTTTGGTTTTTCTGGCCAAGTCATAAAGAAACCGCACCAAAAGCAGCACATAGTAATCACAAACAAGTCACTTCAACGCAAAATGAAGTTAAATCCTATCCTGTCACTTTATTTTTTCACGGATATGGCGGGACAAAACATTCGATGGGTGGGATGATTCAACGCCTTTGTTCCAGTTATCAAGCAACCCATACTTTAGATTTGACCGTGAATATTGATGGTACGATTCAGACATCCGGAACATTTGAACAAGCAGCAAAACCAGTACTCATAAATGTTTTGTTTGCTGATAATAAAAACAATGAATGGAATCAGGCCGAATGGATTTATCAAGCCGTACAATTTGTGAAAGCCCAATATCATGTTGAAAAAGTCAATGTAGTCGGACATTCCATGGGGGGAGTAAGCCTATTTCGCTTTTTAGAAACGTATCAAAATCAAGGCGAACTGCCAACGGTTGAGCATTTTATTTCGATTGCAGCACCGTTTAATGAATTTCTAGATACTTCAAATGAACAAAGTATGGATGGCTTATTGCAACAAGGGCCGACACAGATTAGCCCAAGGTATCAAGATTTTCAAAATAATATCGCCAATTTCCCTAAAAATGTTCAGGTGAGTTTATTTGGCGGACAATTAACCACCACTGATTTAAGCGATGGCACTGTGCCACTTACTTCTGCTCTTGCCGTCAATCAATTATTGGCCAGTCAACAAATATCGGTTGAAACTTTTGTGTTTAAAGGGATTTTAGCCCAACATTCTGCGCTTCATGCTAATCCAAAAGTAGATAAAAAAATCGCAGAAATACTTTGGAAATAATTTTTTTGAAAAAACTTTGAAAAAATGGTTGAAAACTATAAAATCTTACGCTATACTATTCCAGTGTGCACGAAAAAGTGTACATTACGTGGGAGGAGAAATTTTGAGCTCCAATTAACCACATCACGGACTCAAGGAGGTATGTCTCGTGGCAAAGAAAGTAGAAAAAATTGTTAAATTGCAAATTCCTGCAGGTAAAGCAACACCAGCTCCACCAGTAGGTCCTGCATTAGGTCAAGCAGGGGTTAACATCATGGGATTCACTAAAGAATTCAATGCTCGTACCGCTGATCAAGCAGGTTTAATTATTCCGGTTGTGATTTCTGTATACGAAGACCGTTCATTCACATTCGTTACAAAAACACCACCAGCTGCAGTATTATTAAAGAAAGCTGCTAAAATTGAAAAAGGCTCAGGTGTGCCTAACAAAACTAAAGTTGCCAAAGTTACTAGCGATCAAGTAAGAGAAATCGCTGAGTTGAAAATGGAAGACCTAAACGCTGCATCTGTTGAAGCTGCAATGCGCATGGTTGAAGGAACTGCACGAAGCATGGGTATCACTGTAGAATAATTTCTGCAAACCCTAGCGTAGCTTCTCAGTTGGCTTTATATTGAAAAATATAAAACACGTGGGAGGTTCTACCGTTATAACCACATCAAGGAGGAAAACTAATGGCTAAAAAAAGCAAAAAAATGCAAGAAGCATTGAAAAAAGTTGAAGCTGCGAAATTATACTCTGTTGAAGAAGCTGTAGCTTTAGCAAAAGAAACAAACTTTGCAAAATTTGATGCAACTGTTGAAGTTGCTTACCGTTTAAATGTAGATCCTAAGAAAGCAGACCAACAAATTCGTGGTGCTGTTGTATTACCAAATGGTACTGGTAAAACTCAATCTGTCTTAGTATTTGCACGTGGCGAAAAAGCAAAAGAAGCAGAAGCTGCTGGTGCTGACTATGTTGGTGAAGCAGACTTAGTACAAAAAATTCAAGGTGGTTGGTTCGACTTTGACGTTGTCGTAGCAACTCCTGATATGATGGCTGAAGTTGGTAAATTAGGTCGTGTCTTAGGTCCTAAAGGCTTAATGCCAAACCCTAAAACTGGTACTGTTACAATGGACGTTACAAAAGCAGTTAACGAAGTAAAAGCTGGTAAAGTAACTTACCGTGTAGACCGTAACGGTAACATTCATGTGCCAATCGGTAAAGTATCATTTGACAACGAAAAATTAGTTGAAAACTTCAAGACTATTCATGACGTTTTAGTAAAAGCAAAACCATCTGCTGCTAAAGGTCAATACATGAAGAACATTACAATTACAACAACATTTGGTCCTGGAATCCATGTTGACCAAGCAAGTTTCTAATTTTTAGAAAAAAAGTGTTGACTTGTCCACTTTATCATGGTAAAGTGGACAAGGTTAAATAATTAACTGTACCGAAGACAGTAGGTGAGGTAACTCATAAATCCTACCGAGGACATTTATTGATAAGATCAATGGTCCCTCTATGTCTACGGTGGCATAGAGTTTTTTCGTATAGAGAAACTCTTCCATCAAAATCAGGAGGTGAAAGTATAATGAGTGAAGCAACTATCGCTAAAAAAGCTGCTATTGTTGAAGAAGTTACAGAAAAATTCAACGCTGCTGCATCTGTTGTAATCGTTGATTACCGTGGATTAACAGTTGATGAAGTAACTCGTTTACGTAAACAATTACGCGAAGCAAACGTAGAAATGAAAGTTATCAAAAATTCTATCCTTTCTCGTGCTGCTAAAGCTGCTGGTTTAGAAGGTCTTGATGAAGTATTCACAGGTCCTACTGCTGTAGCATTCAGTAACGAAGATGTAGTCGCACCAGCTAAGATCATGGATGAATTTGCTAAAGAAGCAAAAGCATTAGAAATCAAAGGTGGTATCATCGAAGGTAAAGTGGCATCATTGGAAGAAATCCATGCATTGGCAAAATTACCAAACCGCGAAGGATTACTATCTATGTTACTATCTGTTCTTCAAGCTCCAGTCCGCAACGTGGCATACGCTGTCAAAGCTGTGGCAGACAAGAACGAAGAAGTGGCTTAATCGCTGCTTAATCAATCAGAAATTGATGCAATTTGAAAACATATTAATTATTTAAAATATTGGAGGAAAATCATAATGGCATTAAACATTGAAAACATTGTTGAAGAGCTAAAAGGCGCAACAATCTTAGAATTAAACGACTTAGTTAAAGCTATCGAAGAAGAATTTGGCGTATCTGCTGCAGCTCCTGTAGCTGTTGCTGCTGCTGGTGGTGCAGCTGCTGCTGAAGAACAAACAGAATTCACTGTTGAATTAACAGCTGCTGGCGACCAAAAAGTTAAAGTTATCAAAGCAGTTCGTGAAGCTACTGGCTTAGGCTTGAAAGAAGCTAAAGCTGTTGTAGATGGCGCTCCTGCACCAGTTAAAGAAGGAATCTCTAAAGAAGAAGCAGAAGCTCTTAAAGCATCATTAGAAGAAGCTGGAGCAACTGTAACAGTTAAATAATTCGTTATTTAATTAGAGTTGATGACTCAGGAAATGATTATGTTTCCTGAGTCTTTTTTTACTTTTACACGTTATTATTTATTTATTGAATATTCATTCTCATCTAAATTACTTTTTGATTGCTACTTGGTTTACGTATTATGAAAAAATGTCTTTGAGTTAAGAAATAATTAGCTGAATAGCACGTAAAATGTATCAATTTTGCTCCTTTTCCTGTGCTATTTGAGTATAATAGGAAATAGCAAGTGGTGATTGATGATGATTGGATAAGAAAAATATGGACGATAAGTATCAAAAATTAAATGAACGAATTTATTATAATTGTAAGTTATACTACAATAAGTATAGTCAGCTTACTCAGATGACAGAAGAACAAAGAGGAATCCTTGGTGGTCTATATCAATCACTAAAAAGGTTTTATTAGATATTTTGTATTGGAGGCGATGGTGATGGGGATGAAAGATAGGTCGTTTGCTTATTGTATTAAATTTTGTATCCGTGCAGTGGTGCTAAAGGATGAGAGTGAGGCAACGTTGGCAAAATTACGAGAGCTATTGACAGATGATATGAAAACACCAATTACGCATTTGCCAATGTCTGATTGGGCTAAGGCGGCTTTGTTGAAATTAGGTAAAGGTGAGGCAGAATGGGCGGAAGATGAGATTGGTGTAGGCTACCTGCTAGGACTTTATGATTCGTATGATTTGATGTATCAAGAGGACGAGTTAGGTTTTGATTTGAATGATTTGGAAAATTTGCGAGATTTAAAATAAAAAACAAGCAGCTGTGAACTACTTGTTTAAGTGCTTATAGATTGCGTAGGATACCAAAGATGATTAAGGCGATAACATATAGCCATAATAAGACTTGATTCCACCGAGGGTTTACTTGTTTTGTTAGTTGCAAATAGCGCTGATAGATGATTTCACCAATCAGAAAAGGCAAGGTTAGTAATAAAAACGGATTTTCCAAGTAGGCGGTATGAAAGTCTAGCTGGATGAGTGCAGTAAACATATGCGTAATGCCACATCCAGGACATAACCAACCAGTAATTGTACGAAATGGACAAGGAATGCCTAAATGGGTGAAATTTAACCAAAGATAATAGCCAAATCCGACACCTAAAAGGATCAAAAGGTATCGGATTTCTTTTTGTATTTGGCTTTTAGTGATTGCATTTTTAGAATTCATATTCATCAAAGAAATTATTTTCGATATTTTGCATAATACACATATTGACAATCGGTAATTGGAAAATCGCTAAAATTAAGAAGATTAAATCAAAATTGCTATTGTTTTTAGAGATTTTGTTACATAAAGTTCCCATTTTATAGTACCAATAAATGCTATAGATCCCACAAGTAATAAAGGTAAAGACTAATAATAAAGCACCAGAGACGCGTGTGGTACTTAAGTCTTCGGGATACATGGATTCATAAATGTTGTGAATTTCATCGTTTAGCATCACCATCCAGTAAAGAGAATAAATGCCACAAGTGACTAAACTTAAAAGGATGGATACGACAAAGTTTCTTTTGGTAATTTTCATTTTTAAACTCCTAACTACTAAATTATTTTTTCATTTGCACTTATTATACACAAAAATAAAGTTCATTTCATCCACCTTTGGACCGAATCATTATGAATTGTTGGTAAAATGTGCCGTTTGTGTTAATTGTATGAGAAGTTGCACGATTTTTTAAATAGGATAATCGCTGTCTTCTTCTAGCCAATATTTGATTAAAGAAATGGCTCCTGAAGTGAAAAAGGCAAAGGAGAGTTCCAATTCAAAGGGACTTGCTTGTGGGAAATTCAGGGCAAAGTTGTGTAGAGATAAATTTTTGACGCTCAGTAAGACTTGTTCAGTAAATTTATCACTTTGGCTACTTTTTAGTACTAGAATCTGTAATCCTTCATCTTGTTTGACAAAATTGAGGAGTGTGGTCAGGCTTTTTTCAAGATTTAACTCGGTCTCCACAAATTCCTGCTTGACGGTTTGGATATAGCTTGTTTGGATCTTATTATATAAATCTGGCACATCTGTATAATAGCGATAAAAAGTCCCCCGATTAATGTCTGCTTTTTCGGCAATTTCTTTCACGGTTATTTTGTTTAAGTCTTTTTCTTTAAGCAAGTCAAAAAAGGTCTGTTGAATGATTTGTTTGGTATATTGACTGCGACGATTATCAATTGTTCCAGCCATAAAAATCTTCCTTTCTGATGATGAACAGTTACTAAAAATGTGTTCAGTTAATGGCATAGCGTTTAGGATTGTTTCTTGAGCTTTCTTATTAACCATAGTATACTAACAGTGTGTTAAAAATTCAACACTGTGTATAAATAATCGAAAAGTAAGGCGAGGAAAATTTCATGGAATATATCGAAGTGAAAAATGAATCCAAACATTACCAAATGGGGGAAACGACCATTACAGCGAATAATCGACTTTCTTTTTCTGTCAAGAAGGGTGAATTAGCGATTATTTTAGGTCCGAGTGGTGCGGGCAAGTCTACCGTACTGAATATTTTAGGAGGCATGGATACACCGGATGAAGGGGAAATTTTTGTGGATGGTGTAGACATTGCGAAGTTTAATGAAAAAGAATTAACGACCTACCGACGCTTAGATGTGGGTTTTGTCTTTCAGTTTTATAATTTGGTGCTGAATTTAACTGCAAAGGAAAACGTTGAATTAGCAACAGAACTTGTCAAAGATGCGATGGATCCGGTAGAAGTGTTAAAACTTGTCGGCTTAGAAAACCGTTTGGATAATTTCCCAGCTCAATTATCAGGAGGCGAGCAGCAACGGGTCTCTATCGCACGGGCTCTGGCTAAAAATCCTAAGTTACTGCTTTGTGATGAACCGACTGGCGCATTGGATTTTCAGACGGGAAAGATGATTTTGAAATTATTGCAGCAAGTTAGTCAAGTGCATGGCAATACAGTATTGATTATTACCCATAATTCGGCTTTGGCTCCGATTGCTAACCGTGTGATTCATATTAATGATGCCAAGGTGCAAAAAATAGAAGAAAATCCTCAGCCAAAATCAATTGATGAACTTGTTTGGTAGGTGATGATGATGAAACATAGAACCTATTTTAAAGCTAGTTTAAGAGAAATTAAGCAATCAAAAGGCCGCTTTTTCTCCATAATGATGATTATTTTTCTAGGTGTGTTTTTGTTTGTGGGTGTAAAAGCAGCGGCACCTAGTTTACAAAATTCGGCTAACCAAGAATTAAGAGATTTAAAGACTAGTGATATTCAAGTAATCTCAACAGGTGGCTTAACGAAAAAAGATGTTCAGTCATTAAAAAAGTTAAAAGCAACGATTGATCCAGGGTATTTATTATATGATGCCGATGTTAAGAATAATAAAGTCTATGAATTATTGAGCTATCACAAAAATCAACTCAATCAACTTAAAGTAAAATCCGGGCATCTTCCAAAAGCTGATAATGAAATTGTGATGGATACTAAGGCAAAAAAAGCAGGTTATCATTTAGGGCAAACGTTAACTTTTGATTTGCCGGATGATTTGCGTCAAAAAACGTATCAGTTAGTCGGTTTCGTGGATTCACCGTTATTTGCTTCGAACAATGAAAGAGGGGCAAGTACGGTAGGTAATGGTTCTGTAGACTACTTTGTCTATGTACCAATTGCAAATTTTAAAGCTGATGTGTATAGCACGATTTATGTCGCTTTTTCAGATTTACAAAAGCAAAATGTTTATCAAAATGATTATGAAAAAAATGTGTCCAAACGATTAGCCCAGGTCAAAAAAGCCTTAAAAAATCGTCCAAGTCAACGTTTAGCAGAAATCCAAGCAAAAGCAAATAAACCTATTGATGATGCACAAAAACAGCTTGATGAAGGTAAGCAACAATTGCAGCAAGCCAAACTGCAACTTAATCCGCAAATAGCCATTGCCTCTCAGCTTCCTCTAGAGGCTCAAGCAAAATTAAAGCAAGCTCAAGCAGATTTGCAAGATAAAGAAGGACAGCTAAATAAACAGCAAGCACAACTTGATAAACAGAAGCAAAAAATTGAACAGTTGGATGCACCTAAGTACCTCTATTATACCAAGGATGAAAATGCAGGAATTAAAAGCTATGGGGAATTAACGACACAAATTGACGGAATTGCCAATGTTTTTCCAGTGTTCTTCTTTTTCATCGCCGCTTTAATTACCTTTAGTACCATGACGAGAATGGTTGAAGAAAACCGACGTGAAATCGGGATTCTAAAAGCTTTAGGGTACAAAAAAGGAACGATTGCCCAAAAATATATATTATATGCGAGTTTAGCAACATTTTTTGGTATCTTGTTGGGTACAGTGGCTGGAACGAACTCTTTACCTTATATTATTAATCTATTTTTAACTGCGAATTTCATTTTTGATACGCTACATTTATATTATGCAACCGGTGCGATTTTACTTTCCGTTATCGCCTGTATCTTCGCTTCATTGGGGGCTGTGGCGATGGTTTTAGTGAAAGAATTACACGAAAAGCCAGCCTATCTTTTACTTCCCAAAGCACCTAAGCCAGGTAAACGCATCCTGTTAGAATATATGACGCCACTTTGGTCACGGTTTAGTTTTAATCAAAAGGTCAGCTATCGGAATATTTTTCGGTATAAATCCCGCATGATTATGGCAATTATCGGAATAGCTGGTTGTTGCGGTTTGATGGTTGCAGGTGTGGGCTTGAAACATTCATTAGAAGCCGTGATTGATGAGCATTTCGGCCCAATTGTAGATTATCAAGGTATTGTCTCATTAAATGATTCTTCGCAAAAGGGTCGTAACAAGGTAGAAGAAGTACTATATGCCAACCCACATGTCAAAGCTATCTTACCTGTTGAAATGCAATCTATGGAATATCGGAAAAAATCTGTTCCTGTGATGAGTTTTGAAGAAGGTAAGGATAATGAAAAGTTTGTTCATTTGCAAGATTTACGAAATAAACCTTTGCATTTAAATAATCAAGGTGCAATTATCACTCATCCGTTTGCAAAAGAATATGATTTGCAAAAAGGGGATACGCTGACTTTACAAGATAGTGACGGTAGAAAATATAAAATAAAAGTAGCAGCGGTGGCAAAATATTATATTGGTAACTTTATTTATATGACGAAAAATTACGCTGAAGATATTTTTGGCAGTAACTATCAAAAAAATACTTTACTGATTCAAGCAACCAAGATGAGTAAATCACAAGAAGAAAAATTTTCGAAAAAAGTTCTGCAAACCAATAAAGTCAATAATCTAACCTTGATGACCGGACAAATTAAGTTACAAAAGAAAATGACGGATAACCTAGATATTATCGTACTCATTTTTGTGGTATTATCCGGTATGTTGGCTTTGGTTGTCTTATACAATTTGACGAATATCAATATTTCAGAAAGACTCCGAGAATTATCCACGATTAAGGTGCTCGGCTTTTATCACAAGGAAGTCACGATGTATATTGTGCGTGAAAATATTATCTTCACTATTTTGGGGATTATCTTGGGATTTGGTGTTGGTTATCTTTTGACAGGCTTTATATTGTATCAAGTCTCCTTTAACCAAGTCATTTTTCCTATTAAAATCCATGCGAGTGCGTATCTTTTAGCAAGTAGTATGACAATCTTATTTACAATTATTGTGATGGTGATTACGCATTTTCGGTTGAAGCATATTCATATGATTGATGCACTTAAATCGAATGAATAGCCAGGACTTCAATTTTTAGTCGTTTCATGGGTAATATGAGGGTTATACCTCACAAAAAAGAACAGCCCCTTTTTGGGAACTGTTCTTTTTTGATTAGTTATTCTTAAAGTAATTTTTTAGACCTTTGACAATATCATCAGCTACTTTTTGACGATAATCTTTGCTAGTGATATAAGCTAGATCCTTTTCATTATTCATATAGCCTAATTCTAGCAATAAAGCAGGTTGCGTCGTTTCGCGAATGACTTCAAAATTGCCATAATCAATGCCTAAATTATCTAAAGGTAGATTGTCAAAAGCATGATTCATACTTTCAGCTAGGTTTTGATATTTATTATAGTAGCAATAGGTTTTGATACCTGAATATTGATTATCGATGTCCGCTGCGTCAAAGTGGATACTCAGGAAAACATCCGCATTTTTGTCCATAGAAAATTGGGTAATATCATCTAAATAGACATACTTGCTACTTGAAGTGTGGGTAAGATAGACTTTTGCACCAGCTTTTTCTAACGTTTTTTTGACCACTTTTGCCATCGCCACCGTCATGTCTTTTTCAAAATACTGCTCATCGATACTTGATGCCCCGCTATCTTGTCCTCCATGACCAGGATTTAAGACAATAATGGCATTTTTAAGTGTGTGAATAGGCTGGTACATTTTTTTGGTGAATTTACTTGCTTCATTTTTGGAAATATAGCCAGTATTTCCTTTATTAGAAGTCACTAGATAAAAATCATCTTTCACACTTTGATAGTTAAAAATTTCTCCAGGTGGAACTAATTCTAACACATCACTATTTAAATCAGCATCTTGATAGAGATTGATATCATGATTGGTCGCTTTTACAAATGTTTGCTTCACTGATTTTCGTGTAGGACTTGTCTTCTTCTTTTTGACAGTTGTTACGCTCGTCGCTTCTTTACTCTCTTGTTTATGTAAAAAATGTCCTTTAATCGGTCCTAAAATTAACCATAACAGTAAAATAATTCCTAATAGAGAGAAACGATAGCGCCATTTCTTTTTTAATCTGCGTCTTTTCTTTTTCTTAGTCAAATTACTCCTCCGTTCTTGCAAAGGCATATCATAAATTATGTAACAGGGATATAAAAGATTTGTGACATCTTCATCACCTTACTTGTAATTTTACTGAATCTTTCTTACAATGTAAATTATTGAATGAAAATTTTGGGGGAAATATGAAAAAAATTGCTCTTTTTTTGATAAGTGTCGTACTACTTTTTTCAATGGGTATGCATTTAGAAAAATGGTTAGCGGGAGATTATGCGAAATGGCACCTCACAGATACTGTTTTGGCGACTTCCTTGAGTAAACAATCGCCAGTTTCAGATACATCACAAGTGAACACAAAAGAAGCTGCGAATACTTTGGCTTTGCTGTCGGATGAAAATGAGGAGTTACGCTATCCACTCAAGCGCTTTACCGAAAGTTCTACGCAAGATTTTAGTTGGCGTAACCTAGAACCAGCCGTCTTAGTGGATGAAAAGACCAATCATTTTTTATTGCAAAGTGGCAAAATCTATCTCTATCCGAATTCTAAGTCACCAGTTTATCCCAATTATAAACAATACTTACATTATATGGCCATTTCTAGACAAACTGTGAAGAGTCAAGGTAAATTATGGTATCAAGTCGCTTTCCCTGATGAAGTCTTAGGATGGGTGAGTGAGGATCAGATAGAAATGCATAATGAAGATTATTATTTCTATCAAACGGGTGGTCCACATCCTGATTTATCTAAAGTTGAGCAGTTAAATATTGAAGTCTCAATTAGTCAAAAACGTGTCTTTGTTAAACGTGGTGAGACGACTATCTATACGATGCTTTGCCAGACAGCGCGCGAGGGGTATTCTACTCCTACTGGAAATTATGCGGTGAATACTTATCGTGCCAATAGTTTTTGGTCTACATTTGGTGGGGCGGACTATGCGGTTGGCTGGAAAGATGGCGGCTTATATCTATTCCACAGTATCGATAAAGAAACAGCAAAAGGTCCCTATGCCAAGAGTCAAGGATTGAAATTAGGAGTAACAGGTAGTGGGGTTTCTCATGGATGTATTCAATTAGCCATTCCTGATGCCAAATGGTTTTTCGAGCAATTGCCAACAGGTACACCAGTAACTATTCGCGCCTAATAGATGAGTCAGTTTCTGATAATTATTATTAGAAATATGGCTTATTTTTGTTTTTTTAATAGCGATAAACTATACATTAATAAAAATAGGTGCTAAACAAAAGCAACAATGTATGGTAAAATTGACTGAAAGTGACATAAATGTAAATTAAGAATTATACAAGAGTGATTCGCTTTCATAAAAAATGAAAAATAATAAAAAATTTATTTAATTATACTTGTGATTTAAATTTCTCAAATGAACATTTTAGTTTTATGTTATCTTTAGAAAGAGGTGATAGCAATGTTTAATCAAATGAATATTAATGTCAATGCGCCGAATGAAAAGCTTAATATTGAGATTCGTTTGGTTGACAAACACTTTGAATATAGCTTTTCAAGATTAGCGGGTCTTTATACTTATCATTCTGGTGTCGTTGATGAACAAAAATCTCAAGAATGGTTACAAGAAATTAGGCAAGCCTCTTTAGTGGATTGGCCAGTTCTATCTGAAGGGGCTGGTCCTGAAATCAAGCAAAAAAATAAATGGAATGTAGAATTTTTCGATGAAGATGGTTCTGTGATTTGCTATGGTGCAGATGATTTTTTCCCAAAAACATGGGGAAAATTCCAACAAAAAGTATTGGACTTGATTCCTGAATTGCTTGAACAATACGGTAAAGGCATTGAAGCCATTACTTTTACGGTTAAAAATCTAAATAAATATATGCCTTCAAATTTAATGATTTCACAACAAACTTATTTAATTTTGAAAGAGACCTTAACTTTACGTCGGAGCACACGTAAAATCACCTATGAAAAAATTGACGAAGTAAATCAAAGAACTTATTACGAATTTGAACGTCGCGAATTAGGTCAGCTCTTAAATAGCTTTCAATTGGTTTTTGCTACAGAAAATAAGCAAGGAAAAAAAGAAGGCCGCAAAGTCCATGATTCAGATGTTTACTTAAAGATTGAATTAATTGATGGGACTATTGAAGAATATTATTGGGATTTACATCAAATGTCTTTTAAGCCTGGATGGAAAGAGTTGGTGGGTACTATTTATGATTTGATGTTGCAAGGTAGTACATTTTTAGGTCATATTTTCACTTCGCTACCACACCTGCGTAAAGAAATTAGCCAGTATATCTATGCTTTGGTCGAAATAGAAGAAACTAAACAACGATATTACTTTGTGGTAGATAATCTTTTCGTCCATGAAGGTGATTATGTCGTGGTACCAGTGGGCAATCAATTAGAAGAAAAAGTTGCCAGAATATTGAGGCTTGAATATTGCAATTTAGATAATCTGCCTCAGCCCTTAGAATTTACGCGCAAAATTTTGCGTAAGTCAGAGTCCGTGAAGCTCGCGCGTGATTTAGAGGATGATTCGGTGATTGATAATCGTCAAATTGATATTGCTTTAGAAGAGATTGATGAGGATCCATCTATTGAAGAGACGATTGCCTTAATGGAAGCTATACGGCAAAATATGAATTTAGGTGGTGAGTTAATTTTACCTGTTCACCCGATAACAACCAAAAATTCTCATCATAGCTATCACTTAGGTTCTAAAGATGAAATATTAATGACAACCGATGGTAAGTCTTGGGAATTGTTCCGACTTTTTGTAGATAATAACCAAGAAGCCTTTGTTGCTTTTACGAATGTTGAAGAATTTGAAAAAGATGGCCATACAAAGGGAGTTGTTTATCCAATATCTTCAATTTTAGAAATGGTTGCTAAAACGCCTAATATTAATGGCATCATGCTTAATCCATATGGGCGACCTTTCTTTTTAGCGAAGGAATTAATTATGACCATTTTTATGCGTAATCAAGAAACCATGAAGCGTAGTCAAATCTATTTAGAGTATGCAAATGTGGTGAATTTAACTGCAGATAGTGTCGTGAATAATTTGCAATTTAATTTGGATAATACCCAAAGTTTGGATTATGTGTTACGAACAAAGATTGGTACACGTTTGGTAGATTATTATGATGATTTGATGACTTTACGCCCTGGTGAGGTGAAAGTAACTCCTGGATTTGGTGCGAAAACGAAATATATTTTCCACACCGTTATTCCCGAATATCAGCAATGTCCTCAGGCAGATGAATGTGTCATCAATAGCTACTATGAGTCATTAAATCAAGCACGTAAATTAAATTTGAAACAGATTGTATTGCCAATCTTTGGCTTTAATGATGCAGGCTATCCTTTAGAAGAATTAATGCCACTCATTACCAATACAGTTGCGCAGTGGATGACAGATAATCGTGATTATATTTTACATGTTTATTTATCTACAGAAGATTTTGAAGTATACAGTGCTTTTCGTGATTATTTAGAAGAGGCTTAAGGGGGAAAAGATGAACGATAAACAGATCAGTTCTTTAGAAAAAATTGTTAGTACAGTGGTAGATATTTTGTTAGGGATTTTGGTCGTTATTGTCATTATTGTGATGGGTGAAGCGATTTATTCGATTTTCCAGCAAGTCGTGCCGTTAAAAAGTACCAATTCCCTATACTATCTGATTGAAGAGGTAGCGACATTATTTATCCTTTTAGAGATTATTTTAATGCTATTGAGATATGTCCGTGATGACCACCATATCCCGGTGCGCTATTTAGTTTTGATCAGTATTACCGCTATCTTAAGACAATTGTTGCTTGCCCATGGAAGTGGCTTAGAGACTTTATTTATGGCTTTTGCGATTTTGGTTTTAGTGATTGTTTTATATATATTAGAGCATCTCAAATCATTTAAGCCGGAGATATTGGTTAAGCAAATGATTGCCAAAATGAAAAAAGAAGAGGGAGAGTAAGGTTTACGCCTTGCTCTTTTTTTGTTGTAATACAATGAGAATTATGTGAAAGGTTTAATAATGCTTGCAATTATAACTGTGAAAGCGTTACAATAATGAAGAGAAATATTTTTTTAAAGATAAATGTAAACGCTAACATTAAGAGGTGGTTAACATGAGTTGGTGGCAAAAAATATTCGGAAAAAAAGAAGAAAAAAGGCCAGAAAATAATCAAGTGGCAGCAACTTCTTTTACCGAACAAGTTCATAATAAAGAACCAGGTGAACAGTGGCGCGAAATACCATTGTTCGTTGAGGTAGAAGGAAGCCAAAGAGAGCTTGCGGCAGTCATCAGTAGTGCGATTTGTGCCGGAGATGCGCCAGATAGTACTTGGCAAGTAAAAAGCATTAAGCAGCACAATCCTGATGCGAAAGTGATTAGCTTGATTGCAGCGAGTTTGGCAGCTGAAATTTATCCAGAAAGTCAATGGAAAATCCATTCTATTAAAGAAAAAATTTAGTCGGAGGAATTGTTATGCTTAGAAAATTTAAAATCTCAATTGATGGTAAAGAATATTTAGTGGAAATGGAGGAAATCGGAGGAAGCGTACCCCAAGCACCGGTTATTCCCCAAGCACCAGTAGCTCCTAGTCCTGCAGTTGCCCCTCAAGCCTCCGTAGTCCCTGAAGCTCCTCAGGCTAAAGTAGCTGCAAGTCCAGTTACAAGTGATGCTGAGCCGCTGGTTGCCCCAATGCCAGGAAATATTTTGAAGTTATTGGTCAATGTTGGTGATTCCGTTCAAGAAAATCAACCAGTGATGATCTTAGAAGCGATGAAAATGGAAAATGAAATTGTGGCGCATCGCAGTGGGGTGGTCAAACAAATTTGTGTTGAAGTCAATACAATGGTCAACCCTGGAGATCCTTTAATTGTGATTGAATAGAATGGAGGGAGAGTCATGCAAGCTTTAATTGATAGCTTACAAGTCTTTATCCAAGAACCCGGACGCATTTTGATGATGGTTATTGGCGGGGTATTAATGTATTTAGGAATAAAAAAAGAATATGAACCCACGCTATTAGTTCCAATTGGCTTAGGAACGATTTTGGTCAATTTTCCATTCTCTGGGGTATTGATGACCGGTAATGAAAAAGGCCCCTTCCAAATTCTGTTTGAAGCTGGGATTAATACGGAACTATTCCCATTGTTGCTGTTTATCGGTATCGGTGCGATGATTGATTTTGGTCCACTGTTACAAAATCCTTCGCTACTTTTATTTGGTGCCGCAGCGCAATTTGGGATTTTCTTTACAATTATTATGGCTGTTTTGCTAGGTTTTGATTTGAATGATGCGGCGTCAATTGGCATTATCGGTGCGGCTGATGGACCTACTTCGATTTTCGTGGCTAATACCTTACATTCTAAATACTTAGGCGCGATTATGGTAGCTGCTTATTCCTACATGGCTTTAGTACCGATTATTCAACCTGTGGCCATCAAGGCAGTCACGACCAAAAAAGAACGAAAAATTCGCATGCATTATCAAGCACATAATGTCTCACAAACGGCCAAAATTATCTTTCCAATCGTGATTTGTGTGATTGCCGGCATTATCGCACCGGTTTCACTACCATTGGTGGGCTTTTTAATGTTTGGTAATTTACTTAGAGAATGTGGCGTTTTAGATCGTCTTTCTTTGAGTGCTCAGAATGAATTAGTGAATTTAGTTAGTATATTACTAGGACTAGCTGTTTCAGTAAAGATGCAATACAGCGAATTTCTACGTTGGGATACCTTGATGGTCATCGCGCTAGGATTAGTTGCCTTTATTATGGATAGTGTCGGTGGTGTTTTATTTGCGAAGTTTTTGAATCTCTTCTTAAAAGACAAAGTGAACCCAATGATTGGGGCAGCAGGTATCTCGGCTTTCCCAATGTCTAGTCGTGTGATTCAAAAAATGGCTACCGCTGAAGATCCACAAAACTTTATTTTAATGCATGCGGCTGGCGCAAATGTTTCTGGTCAAATTGCCTCGGTGATTGCCGGTGGGTTAGTCCTATCCATGTTAGTGTAGAAAGTGAGGAAGCAAAATGTCTGAGAATTTAGCCAAAGCACTAGAAATTTTATTATTTGGTTGGGGTGGCGTTTTTGTTGTGATGATTTTGATTTATCTTGCTTCTAAATTAATGGCTACACTATTTAAGGTGAAGAAGTGAGATAGAAAGAAGGGTCAATATGTCTAAGGTTATACGTTTTACAGAAACCATATTACGTGATGCACAACAAAGTCAAATCGCTACAAGAATGAGTACAGAAGATATGTTACCAATTTTAAAAACATTAGATGAAGCGGGATTTTATGCTTTAGAAATGTGGGGTGGCGCGACCTTTGATGCTTGCTTACGGTTTTTAAATGAAGATCCATGGGAAAGATTGCGTAAAATTCGAGCCGAAGTGAAGCATACGAAGTTACAAATGTTGCTACGTGGTCAAAATTTATTAGGATATAAGAATTATGCCGATGATGTTGTAGAAAAATTCGTACAAAAATCCGTTGAAAATGGCATTGATATTATTCGTGTATTTGATGCCTTAAATGATGTGCGTAATTTAGAGACTTGCATCCGCGCGACGAAAAAAGCTGGTGGCCATTGTCAAGCAGCGATTAGTTATACGACGAGTGAGATTCATACTGTGGATTATTTTGTCGATTTAGCCGTTGAAATGGAAAAGATGGGTGCTGATTCCATTTGTATTAAGGATATGGCTGGGGTATTGATGCCACAAACTGGTTTTGAACTTGTGAGCAAATTAAAAGCTGCTTTACAAGTACCAGTGGAAGTTCATACACACGCAACCAGTGGTATTGCTGAAATGACTTATTTAATGTGTGCCAAAGCGGGTGCAGATATTATTGATACAGCTATTTCTTCTTTTGCGGGCGGTACCAGTCAGCCAGCCACTGAGTCGATGGATTTAGCCTTAACAGAGCTAGGGTTTGATACAAAACTAGATATCGATAAGCTTTCAGAAATCGCGGAATACTTTAATCCCATTCGTGACCGGTTCAGAAAAGAAGGGAGATTAAATCCTAAAGTCAAAGATGTCGAACCAAAAACCTTACTGTATAAAGTACCAGGTGGCATGCTTTCGAATTTATTGAGCCAATTAACAGAGCAAGGTTTGCAAGATAAATACGAAGAAGTCTTAAGAGAAGTGCCTAAAGTGCGGGCGGATTTAGGCTATCCTCCATTGGTTACGCCTTTGTCACAAATGGTTGGTACGCAATCTTTGATGAATGTGATTTCAGGGGAACGCTATAAATTAATTCCAAAAGAGATTAAAGATTATGTCAAAGGGCTATATGGACGTCCACCTATGCCAATCTCAAAAGAAATGCAGGAAAAAATCATTGGTCAAGAAGAAGTCATTACTTGCCGACCAGCTGATTTATTAGCGGACCAATACGATCAGTTTGCTAAAGAAATTGCGCAATATGCGAAATCAGAAGAAGATGTCTTGATTTATGCACTATTTCCAAAACAAGGTCGTGATTTCCTAGGTCGCAGAGAAGATAAATTTTATGATGTGCCCGTTCAAACGGTGACAGTAAAGTTTTGAGATAAGTAGCGAGATTTAAAATACAGTTCAAATTTTTTATATCTAAGCAAGTTATTATTATGTTTACTCTTTGTATGTTAGAATAGTTTTGCTTTTAAATTTTTAAAGCAAAAAATTATTTTTAGGAGGATATTTGTGAGTCAAGTACATAATAATGATTTTCAAGATATCGTATTGAACCGTCGCTCGATTCGAAATTACGATCCATCTTATAAAATTGAACATAGTGAGTTATTACAAATGATTGATGAAGCTGCTAAAGCGCCGTCATCTGTCAATTTACAGCCTTGGCGTTTTGTGATTGTTGAAAGCGAGGAAGCAAAAGCCAAGTTAAAACCATTGATTCGCTTTAACACTTTACAAAATGAAACTTCTTCAGCCATGATTTTAATTTTTGGGGATTTGAAGTGTCAAGAGTATGCTCAAGAAATTTATCAAGAGGCAGTAAATCGCGGATTGATGCCACAAGAAGTCATGGAAAAACAATTAGCTGCGATTGTGCCAATGTATGACAGTCTAAATAAAGCGCAAATGGAACGTATTGTACAAATTGATGCGAGTTTAGTGGCCATGCAGTTGATGCTAGTAGCTAGAAGTCATGGCTATGATACGAATCCAATCGGTGGTTTTAAAGCGGATCAATTAGCTGCGGCCTTTGATTTAGATGAGGAGCGTTTCCATCCAGTAATGATTTTATCGATTGGTAAAGCAATGGAAACTGGCTATGAGTCTGTACGCCTATCAGCTGAAAAGATTACATCCTTTAAATAAAGATAAATAGTTCATTCCAATGTTCTGGGATGAACTATTTTTTCTAGGTATGCGTAAAAAAATATGCTAAAATATGAATGCGCATTCAAAAAAAGGTGAGGAAAACAGTTGCTAAAATTAATATTAACCGATATGGATGGCACGTTTTTAAATAGTCAAGGAGCATATAATCGTGATTATTTTCTAAAACTATGGCCAAAGTTAAAAGAAAAACAAATTGTATTTGGCGTATGTACAGGCAAGAGTAGTGCACGAGTGGAGGCGTTATTTCCTGAGATAAGTGATGAAATCTGGATTTTAGGAGATAGTGCGACTAGAATCAAATATCAAGGAAAATGTTTATATGAACAACTGTTGGATAATAAGATTGCCTTAGCTATAATTGCCCGTTTACAAGCGATTCATAGTGATCAAATCATTATTGCTTACACGAAAAATGCTGTATATATTGATCGAAATATCCCCAAGATTCATAAAAGCAGGGTTCTAGCTTCTTATCCTGGTGCTATCGAAATAAATGATTTGCAACAAATTACCGATGACTTTATTAAGGTGACCGTCTATGATCCTGCTGGTCGTTGTTTAGAAACGGTGCAACAATTAGCTGATTTTATGGAGCGTGCTTATATTGTTGCTTCAGAAACGCAGTGGATTGATATTGCGGCAAAAGGCGTACACAAAGGCAGTACCGTTACAAAACTCCAAGAATTGTTAAAGATAAGTCCCGAAGCAACGGCAGCCTTTGGAGATGGTTGGAATGACTTGGAATTATTCGCTCAAGCCAATTTTCGTTTTGCGATGAAAAATGCAGTAGAAGAGTTAAAAAATCAGGCAAATTTCATCATTCCATCTAATGACGAAGACGGTGTCTTACAAACCATTGAATTATTATTATCCTTAATGGAAAAGAAAGAAGGAAGTACCGGTGAAAATTGAACATGTCGCTTTATTAACCAATGATTTAGAAAAAATGCGTGACTTTTACGAAACTTATTTTGCAGCCAAAAGTTCAGTGTTGTACCATAATCCAAAAACCAAATTTTCTTCTTATTTTTTGAGTTTTGAATCTGGTGCACGTTTAGAGCTTATGCAAAAACTTCATACAGCGCCTCATGGATTTGAACAACTTGGTTATCATCACTTAGCTATCTCACTTGGTAGTAAAGAAAAAGTAGATGCCTTTGCGCAAAAATTAAATGCAGATGGCTATCCCTTATTAAGTGGTCCGCGTACAACTGGCGATGGCTATTATGAAGCAGTCTTACAAGATCCTGAAGGCAATCAAATCGAAATCACCATTTAGTAGTTACTTTAAAGTACCTAATTGTCCTCCTGATTCGCTTATGTTAAAACTAAATTGTAGTTGAAACAAAGAATAGGGGGATTTTTATTATGCGTGAAATGAATAATTTGATTATTGGCTTTGGTAAAGGCGGAAAAACATTAGCCAAAAAGTTAGCTAGTCATCAAGAAGAAGTTATCGTTATCGAAGCAGATGATAAAATGTATGGTGGTACTTGTATTAATGTAGGTTGTATTCCATCTAAAACTTTAATTACTCAAGGTTTGAAGCAACGTGATTTTACTGTTGCTTCAGAGAAAAAACGTACCCTTATTGATAAGTTACGTCACAAAAATTATCACATGCTAGCAGATGAAGCTACAATTGAAGTGATTCATGGGTACGCACAATTTAAAGATAATCACACTGTACAAGTGCAATTGCCAAATGGAGATGTAGAAGAAATAAAGGCAGAGCGTATCTTTATCAATACTGGTTCAAAATCAGTGATTCCTGAGATTGAAGGATTAAGTTTAGGAAAACGAGTAGGGACATCTAAAGAAATAATGGAACTAACTGATAAACCAGAAAAACTTGTGATTTTAGGTGCGGGCTATATTGGATTAGAATTTGCCTTTATGTTTGCTAATTTTGGTAGTCAAGTAACTGTTTTAGATAATCGCGAATTATTAGGGCGTGAAGATGAAGCTTTCGTAACTTTAATTAAAGAACAGTCTGAAAAAATGGGGATTCATTTCAAATTAGATGCTCAAGTGCAAAAAGTAGATGAATCCGCCGAAAAGGTAACTGTAACCTTAGCTGACGAAGCGTTAACAGCTGATTATTTATTAGTAGCAACTGGACGTAAACCCAATACCGAAGCATTAGGATTAGAAAATACGGATATTCAACTTGATGCTAGAGGTGCTATCCAAACAGATGAATTCTTACAAACAGCCGTAGAAAATGTCTGGGCTTTAGGTGATGTTAGAGGAGACTTACAATTTACTTATATCTCATTGGATGATTTCCGTATTGTTTATAATCAACTATTCCAAGATAAGTACCGCTCAGTCAATAATCGTCCTAATGTGCCATATACGATGTTTATCCAACCAGCTTTTTCTCATGTAGGATTACATGAAAAAGAAGCTCAAGCAAAGAAAATGAAGTATCGTAAGTTCACCCATCTTAATAGTAATGTACCAAAGGCAAAGATTTTAGAAAACCCAGTAGGAATGTGGCAAATTCTTGTAGATGAAGAAACAGACCAAGTACTTGGTGCGACTATTTTTGGTGAAGAATCTTATGAAGTAATTAACTTAATTACTTTAGCGATGAATGCCCATCTACCTTATCAAATGTTACGTGACCAAATCTATACGCACCCAACAATGAGTGAAGCCTTAAATGATGTCTTAAAATAGATTTATCTCATATTGAGCGAATAGCAAACTGGCAAGAAGTCATTTTGCTATTCGCTTTTTTAATGGCAAATGAGATTGCGTTGTCCCCAGTTTTTCATTTGTTTGACTATTTGAAAGAGTTCACGTCCCTTAGTTGTGAGTTGATAGGTGGACTCGACGCTATTTTGAATGGTTATTTTTTCGTTTTTGACTATTTCATTGGCAATAAGTAGGTCAAGTTGCTGTTTAATCATTTTTGGTGTACTGCCATCAAGTTGACGAACTAATTCTAAAAAGCGTGTGTCTTGAATGGCTAGCGTTTCAATAATTTGCGGAATCCATTTTCTTCCTAGTAGATTTGCTAGAGCTTCAGCCGGACAAGTGTAAATCTCTTCTGATGTGAATTGAAAATCGTTCATTATTTTCTCCTCTTGCTAACTATTTTCTTCATTATACAAAAGGTACTAAATGAAAGCTAGTTATTCGAAATGAAATGTTTATGCAAAAATATGAATTTTTATTGAAAAACATCTTGAATATGTGTATAATAACGCATAAATATTAAAAGGTTGTGGTTAGATGAATTCAGTATTTCAAGGGAAAAGTTTTTTAGCGGAAAAGGATTTTACGAAACAAGAATTAATGTATCTGATTGATTTTGCGATACATTTAAAAGAGTTAAAACAAAAAAATATCCCGCATACTTATTTAGCAGGAAAAAATATCGCTTTATTATTTGAAAAAACTTCGACGCGTACTAGAAGTGCTTTTACGGTTGCTGCGAATGATTTGGGAGCACATCCTGAATTTTTAGGTTCCAATGATATTCATTTAGGCAAAAAAGAGTCGGTGATTGATACAGCGAAGGTACTCGGTAGTATGTTTGACGGGATTGAATTTCGTGGCTTTGCACAAGAAACGGTTGAAACTTTAGCGCAATATGCAGAGGTGCCTGTTTGGAATGGGTTAACCGATTTATGGCATCCGACGCAGATGATTGCTGATTTTATGACTATCAAGGAACATTTTGGACACCTAGAAGGCTTGAAATTGGTTTATTGTGGGGATGGACGCAATAATGTGGCGAATTCGTTATTAGTGACCAGTGCTTTGTTAGGGGTGAATGTGGCAATTGTTAGTCCGAAAAATTTACTTCCAAGTCAAGCAATTGTGGATATAGCCCAGCAGTTTGCCCTTGAGTCGGGGAGTCAGCTAGAATTGACCGATGAAATTGCCCTAGGTGTCAAAGGGGCCGATATATTATATACCGATGTCTGGGTTTCGATGGGAGAAGAAGCGCAAATGGCCACGCGAATCAAAGAACTACTGCCTTATCAAGTCAATGCCGAGTTAGTTAAATTGACTGGCAATAAGGATGATTTAATTTTCCTACATTGTTTACCGGCCTTTCATGATTTACAGACCAAAACAGCCCAAGAAGTTTTCGAGCAATTTGGCATGAAGGAAATGGAAGTGACGGATGAAGTTTTCCAAGCATCCTATGCCAAACAGTTTCTGCAAGCTGAAAATCGAATGCACGCGATCAAAGCAATCATGGCTGCGACTTTAGGCAATTTGTTTATTCCAAAAGTTTGATGCTCGTATATTTTTTCACATGACTTTCAAACGAAGAAAACAATCGTTTGGAAGTTTATTTTTTGTTATCGTTTTTATAAAGATATGTACTAAAATCCCTTTACATAGTCTATAATTATGCTTGTTTTCATAGTATAGGACTAAAGTCGCATAGTCAGATTATTGAAATAGTGTTATACTATTTACGGTTAGTAGAAAAGTTTAATTTTATTTTAAGAAAGAGTGAAAAAGTAAAATTCACTTAACAATTGATTGCTCATTACTTAATGGGCAACTATAATTACCCATGATGAAGGAGGCAGTTAACATGAACTTTTTAAAATCACGACCTCGACTAAATTATTGGTTATTATTTACAGCTAAAACCCTCTTTTATTTTGGCATATTGCTTGCATTGATTTATTTGTATCATTACAAGAATATCCAAGGTGGTAGTTTTATTTATAACGAGTTTTAGGGGGATGAAGGATGGTTTCTATCATTGAAAGAATTGATCAGTGGGCAGGAGATAGACTTGTCTATAGTGACGATCAGTACCAATATACGTATCAAGATTTAAAAGAAAAATCTAATCATATTGCTTATTATTTAGCAAAACATTTTCCAAATCGTGCACCTGTTGTGGTTTACGGTGGTTTACAATTTGAAATGCTGGCTTTTTTCTTAGGCGCAGTTAAATCAGGTCATGCTTATATTCCAATTGAAAGTCATACGCCGAGTGAACGTATTCGCTTAATTTTACAAACGGCCCAACCGGCTTGTATTTTAGCAGTGGATGATTTTGATTCAAGTATTGTGCCAAATATGCAAGTACTAAGTTTTAATGAAGTACTTCAGCAACCAATCGATAAGTCATTGGTGTTAGAACCAGTAACCAAAGATGAAAACTTCTATATTATTTTTACTTCGGGAACAACAGGTGTGCCAAAGGGTGTACAGATTTCTCATGATAATTTAGTGAGTTTTGTCGATTGGGAGTTAAAGGATTTCCAATTACCAAACAAGCCAAAATTCTTATCCCAAGCACCTTATTCTTTTGATTTGTCGGTGATGAGTATTTATCCAGCTTTATGTGCCGGTGGTTCATTGATGCCGCTGGCCAAAGAAATAGTAGATGACTTTAAAGCATTATTTGCTCATTTACCAAAATTAGGCATCAATGTTTGGGTATCAACGCCATCTTTTGTGGATATTTGTTTAATGGCTCCTGAATTTGACGGTCAGCATCTGCAAGAATTGACCCATTTTCTATTCTGTGGGGAAGAGTTAACCAAGCAAACCGCCCAAAAATTATTGGATCGTTTTCCGAATGCTAAAGTTTTTAATACTTATGGACCAACGGAAGCGACGGTCGCTATTTCCCAAATTCAAATTACGCAAGACATTATTGATAATAGTGCTCGTTTGCCTATTGGATATGTCAAAGAAGATTGCCAGGTAGTGATTTTAGATGAAGGCAAAGAGCAAGCAGTAAATGAAGTTGGCGAAATTGTCATTGTGGGACCAAGTGTTTCGAAAGGATATATGAATAATCCTGAAAAGACCAAAGAAGCCTTTATTACGTATCAAGGACAGCCTGCTTATAAGACCGGAGATGCGGGTAGTTTAGATGAAAATGGCTTACTTCATTATAATGGACGGATTGATTTCCAAGTGAAGTTACATGGTTTTCGAATGGAACTAGAAGATATCGACCATCACTTAATGAAAGTTTCCTACGTGGATAAAGCAACGGTAGTCCCAAAATATAAAGATCATAAAGTACAACAGTTAGTCGCTTTTGTGGTGGCGAAAGAAAATGATTTTACCAAAGAATTTGAACTAACCAAGGCAATCAAAGCTGAGTTAGCCCAAACTGTTATGGATTATATGATTCCGCAGCGTTTTGTCTATGTAAAAGAATTGCCACGAACCGCTAATGGCAAGATTGATCGCAAAGGGTTAATGAATGAGGTGAATACATAAGATGAATTTTCCTCACATGATTCCTTATGCCAATCCGACTTATTTTGGTTATGTCTTTTTACTGATTTTACCGATTGTCTTTGGTTTATTAAAATATCAACGCCGCTTTTTAACTTATGAAGCACTGATTACCTTATTTTTCTTATTTGTAAGCTTTGGCGGTAGTGATTATAAGCAAGGCCTGGCATTGATTGGCTATGTCGTCTTCCAAACGATTTTGGTCTGGGGCTATTTTAAGATTCGCCAAAAAAATAATTCGACACCATTGTTTTATTTGGCGGTGATTTTAGCTATTTTGCCGCTGACATTAAGCAAACTAACCCCGTTTTTTGAGCACGGCAAGGCTTCAATGTTTGGATTTTTAGGGATTAGTTATCTTACCTTTAAGTCGGTACAGATGGTCATGGAAATTCGTGATGGGATGATTAAGGAATATCATCCAGTAAGCTATATTCGCTTTTTACTATTCTTCCCGACGATTTCTTCGGGACCTATTGATCGTTATCGCCGCTTTGAAAAAGATGTAAAGGCCAGTCTAAGTGCTGAACAATATTTAGAAATGATTGCCCAAGGTGTTACGAGAATCTTTTTAGGCTTTTTGTATAAATTTATTATTGGCTATTATTTAGGTAGTTTATTATTACCATTAGTAGAGCGTTTAGCCTTAAGCTATCATGGTATTTCTTTACCGTTAGTGGGCGTGATGTATGTTTATAGTTTATATCTTTTCTTTGACTTCGCTGGCTACAGTTTGTTTGCGGTCGGTGTAAGTAATTTGATGGGCTATGACACACCGATGAACTTTAATAAGCCATTTTTATCTTGGAATATTAAAGAGTTCTGGAATCGTTGGCATATGAGCTTATCATTCTGGTTTAGAGATTATGTTTATATGCGTTTGATGTTTACCTTAGTGAAGAAAAAAGTCTTTAAGAGTCGCATAGTTGCTAGTAATGTTGGGTACTTTGCGTTATTCTTATTGATGGGGATTTGGCATGGCTTAACTTGGTATTATATTGTCTATGGTTTATATCATGCGACTTTAATTTGCTTAACTGATGCCTATCTACGCTTTAAGAAAAAACATAAAGATAAATTGCCATCTAATAAATTTACGCATGCTTTAGCGGTTGTCGCAACTTTCCATGCAGTGGCATTTAGCTTTTTGATTTTCTCAGGATTTTTAGATCAACTATTTTTTAAATAATAAATGAATGGAGTTTTTGAAAATGCAAGAAACAGTATTATCAATTTTAGAAGATTTAACAGGAACAAGTGAAGTACGTGAAAATTTAGATGTGGAATTATTTGATGAAGGATTATTAGATTCTATGGGTACTGTTCAATTATTGGTTGAGTTAGATGGACAATTAGGTGTGAATATTCCTGTTTCTGAATTCGAACGTGACGAATGGAGTACCCCAAATAAAATTATTGCTAAAGTAGCAGAATTACAAGGTTAAGTTGATGATAAAGAAAAGTTGGCATTTATTTGGCCCTTTTCTTGCAGCATTTGTACTTTTAGGGGCGCTTCTCATCAGTCCTTTGGCACCTAAATTGCTTAACCGTACCCAGATTTTTCAAGCTTCTACTTCGATGTCAGCTGATGTAATCAAGGGCAATGCGGTGAAGAACCAAGCCTTTACTGACAAGGAGTATGTCCCTTTTTTTGGTTCATCTGAATTAAGCCGTATCAGTGCCTTCCATCCGTCTACTTTAGCGATGAAGTACAAACGGCCTTATGTTCCTTTTCTTTTGGGGGCACCGGGAACACAGTCGATGACCCATTATTTAATGTTGCAATCTATGGGCAAAGAATTAACCGGTAAAAAGATTGTTTTTGTGATTTCTCCGCAATGGTTTGTGCCAGAAGGAGTGACGAGCATGTATTTTGACCGCTATTTTTCTAAGCAGCAAGCATATCAATGGTTGTTCAATTTACAAAAGATTGAGGAAGCTGATCGCTATTTTGCCCAACGTTTATTAAAATATGATGTGGTGCGTAAAGATGTCATGCTAACGGGGATACTTAATCGCGTGAGTCAAAATCAATTACCAACGCCGCTACAATATGGCTTTTTAAAGTTGGCTAATCGTTTTTATGAAAATGAAGATGCGATGTTTGCTGGTTTAGATATTAAAGGTAAAGAGCAAAAAGTAGCTCAAGCGATGAAGACTTTACCGAATAAGTATAATTATCAGCAACTTGATAAATTAGCCTATCAACAAGGTAAAAAACGCGTGGGTAAAACGCCTTTTATGATTGATCGTCGTTTCTTTAATCGCAAAGTGAAACCTGATTTAGTCAATCTAAGAGGTGCGCAACAAACTTTTGACTATCGCTATTCACCAGAGTATTCCGATTTTGAATTAGTACTACAAGCCATGGCTAAATATCAAATTGAGCCACTCTTTATCATTCCACCGGTAAATAAGCAATGGAGTGATTATACCGGTCTGTCGCAACAAATGTTAAAAGAATGTGCGGAAAAAATTATTTATCAGTTGAAGTCACAGGGATTTGAAAATGTAGTCGACTTTACTGATCAAGCAGCGACTCCTTACTTTTTACAAGATACCATTCATTTAGGTTGGCGTGGTTGGTTAGCCAGTGATCAATACATTCAACCATTTTTAATGAGCAAGAAACAACCTGTAAAATATCATCTGGATAATCGTTTCTTTTCAAAAGACTGGCAGCAAGCAAAAGTAAATGAAATGGTCTTGCCAAATCCAAATGAGTAAAATTTAAAAATAGCTTCCTAGTTTTTTGGATGAATTAGGGAGCTATTTTTTATAAACATCTTGCAGTGTTCAGTAAACTGATGTATAATGTTTACCAAAGATAACAGAATTGGGGAGTATATTTATGGCAGGGATCAGAACAGTTGCGAAACGGGCAAAGGTATCACCCGCTACCGTTTCTCGCTTTTTAAACCAAGATTCGACCTTACGTATTACTGAGGAAACAAAGCAGAGAATTATGGAAGCGGTACAATTTTATCAATATGAGAAAAAGGAACGCAAAGGGCAAAAAGGTCCTTTAATTGAATTAGGAGTCATTACAGCAGCTTCTGAAATTGATGAGTTAGAAGATCCGTATTTTCGCTCGATTCGAATTGGTATTTTGACAGAATCATCAAATAGTCATGTGGAAGTCAAAAAAATCTTGTATCGCCAAAAAGACAAGAAATTTATGATCGATCAATTAAAGGACTGTGGGGCAATATTAGTAATTGGTCGTTTTTGTGACCAGGTGATTGAGCAATTACATCAAATGAATCCACATATTATTGTATTAGATGTTCCCAGTTCAGAAATTCATTATGAAGTGGATTCAGTGTATACTAACCTTGGTAAAGCGATGGTGCAGCAATTAAATCGTCTGTATGAAAAAGGCCATCGGAATATCAGTTATATCGGTGGTAAAAACCAAGTGATGACGATTGAAGGTACAACGAATATCAATGGTGTAGAGGCGCGGAATATTGCTTATGAACAATGGATGAAAGAAAAAGAATTAACCCTATTTGAGCATAGTTATCTAGGAGATTGGAGTTATGAAGACGGCTATCGTTTAACAATGGAACTTTTAGATAAACAAAAAGATTGTTTACCAACAGCAATTGTTGCTGGTAGTGATCCGATGGCAGTGGGGATATACCGTGCATTGCAAAAACAAGGGTTAAGAATTCCAGATGATATTTCAATAGTCAGTTTTGATGATGTGGATGTTGCAGAATTTTTAACACCCAATTTAAGTAGTGTCTATGTTGCAGCTGAAGAAATTGGTAAAATTGCGGTTCGTTTAGCAAGGCAACGATTATTAAAAGAAAGAAAGGTACCAGTTAACGTTGAAGTAGGTTATCAAGTAAGGGTACGGGAAAGCGAAAAAACGATTACTGAATAATTATTAATAGAGCATCTAGTGTGAATACTGGGTGTTTTTTTGTTTGTTTAGTAAAAATTCTAAAAATATTTACCGATAAAATATTGACAAAATTTTAGTGAACGTTTATTATATGGTTGTAATAAAGAAAACGCATCCATTGTAGGAGGGAAAAAGCATGAAAGTTGCTAAAAAATTGTTAGTAGGTGTTAGTTTGGTTAGTGCAGTTGGTTTACTAGCTGCCTGTGGTAATTCGTCTAAATCATCTAATGGTGGTAAAACGAAAGAGATTGAATTCTTTAGCCAAAAGAAAGAAATGCAACCAACACTACAAAAAATTATCAAAGACTTTGAAAAGGAAAATCCAGATATCAAGGTTAAATTTACCAATGTACCAGATGCTGGTAAAGTCTTGAAAACACGTATCGCAAGTGGAGACACACCGGATGTAGTTAACGTTTACCCACAAAACGCTGATTTCCAAGAATGGGCAAAATCAGGGGTATTCGAAGATTTAACTGGTAAAGATTACTTGAAGAACTTAAAAGAAGGCGCGGCTGAAACTTATGCGATTAACGATAAGATTTATTCCATCCCATTAACAAACAATGCTTGGGGATTCTTCTACAATGCAGATAAGTTCAAAGAATTAGGTTTAGAAGTGCCTAAAACTTGGGATGATTTTGAAAAATTAGTTGCCACAATTAAAGATGAAGGTGAAACGCCTTTTGCTTTAGCGCTAACACAAGCAGATTCATGGATTTTAAACGGTTACCATCAATTAGCTTGGGCAACAGTAGCCGGTGGTTTCAAAGCAGCTAATGATGAATTAGTTCGCAGTCCTAAAGATGGCATTAAAACATCAAGTGAAATATTCCAACAAGTGACTAAAGAATTAGATTTATTACATGGTAATGGACAAAAGAATGCAACTGGGGCAACTTATGATGATGCAATTGCAACATTTGCTAAGGGCGATGCTTTAATCTTCCCTAATGGTATTTGGGCATTACCAGCTATTCAAAATCAACATCCAAAATTTGAAGTTCGTACTTTTGCTTATCCAGGTGTAAAAGAAGGACAAGAATTGACTGTTGGTGCGGCTGACTTAGCATTATCTGTTTCAAATAAATCTAAAAACAAAGAAGCTGCAAATAAATTCATGAAATATATGACAACTAAAGCAGCAATGCAAAAATACTATGACGTAGATGGTTCACCAACCTCAGTTACTGCTGTTGATACAGATGGTAAATTTGAAGAAACAAAAGGTGTAACTCAATATGTATTTACGGATAAACAAATCGTATGGTTACAAAAAGAATGGACTTCAGAAGAAAAATTCTGGCATGCAACTGTTAACTATGTCAACTCTCAAAAACCAGATCAATTAGCAAATGATCTAAACACATTCTTCAATACAATGAAGAAATAAAAAATAATCAATAAAGGAGCACACCATAATGTTTAAGAAGGGATTTTTCAATCGTAGTTGGGCGTGGCTATTTGTCATCGTACCAATTGTTTTACAGTTAGTATTCTTCTATGTACCAATGGTGCGTGGATTTATCTATAGCTTAACAGACTGGACTGGTTTAACCCCAGATTACAATTTTATTGGATTAAAGAATTTTGAGCATATTGTTTCTGATTCTTACTTCATGAAATCAGTTGGGTTTACAGTAATGTTTACGATTGCCCTCATTATCGGTGAAGTGGTGCTCGGCATTGTGATTGCGCGTTTATTAAACCGTAAGATGAAAGGAGTAGGCTTTTTTAGAACAGCCTACTTCTTCCCCGCAGTGCTAAGTACGGTAACTTTAGGATTGATCTTTAAACAATTATTTAACTATGGTTTACCACAATTAGGAGAAAAATTAGGGATTGAGTTTTTATCACAAAACTTAATTGCTAATGAGCATACGGTATTTTGGGGAGTGTTATTTGTAGCTCTCTGGCAAGGTGTTGCGATGCCAGTCGTTATCTTCTTAGCTGGTTTACAAAGTATTCCCGAAGATATCTTAGAAGCAGCCGACATTGATGGGGCAAATAATTGGCAGAAGTTCTTAAATATTGAAATTCCGTATTTATTGCCTTCGTTGAGTATGGTCTTTATCATGGCGTTAAAATCTGGGTTAACGGCCTTTGATTTGATTTATGCCTTAACTGGTGGCGGACCAAACGATAAAACGACCAGTCTTGGATTATTAGTTTATAATTATGCGTTCCAAAACAATCAATATGGTTATGCCAATGCGATTGCGGTTGTATTATTCATCGTGATTGCTATTATCTCAATCTTACAAATTCGTTTATCTAAAAAGTTTGAAGTATAGGAGGAGTAGAAGATGAAACGTAAAGGAACTGTTTTTAGTTATCTAGCTTTGATACTGGGATTTTGCTTAATCTTTATTCCGCTGTATTTCACTGTCTTGTCCTCTTTTAAAGAAACAAGTCAAATCACAGGTAATTTCTTTGGTTTACCAAACCCATTTACGATGGATAATTTCCAACGTCTACTAGATGATGGGATTAGTCAATATTTCTTGAATTCAGCAGTTATCTCGGTATTTTCAATTGTTTTAATTACCTTTTTTGTACCAATGGCAGCTTTTTCAATTGCTCGGAATTTATCTAAGAAAAAAGCCTTTGCCTTGATGTATTCATTCTTGATTCTAGGTATTTTTGTTCCCTTCCAAGTCATCATGATTCCTATTACGACAATGATGACAAAATTAGGCCTTTCAAATATCCCTGGATTAATCATTTTGTATTTAGCTTATGCGATTCCACAGACTTTATTCTTGTATGTAGGTTATATCAAAACAGCTATTCCTGAAGAGTTGGATGAAGCTGCAGAGATTGATGGTTGTGGTAAGTTTCGGATGTACTTCCAAATTGCATTTCCATTGATGAAACCAATGCACGCAACGACATTAATCATTAATGCTTTGTGGATTTGGAATGACTTCTTGTTACCATTATTAATTCTAAATAAAGATAATTCAAACTGGACACTACCATTATTCCAATACAACTATCAAGGTCAATATTTCAGTGATTATGGTCCAAGTTTTGCTTCATATGTTGTAGGGATTATCGTTATCTTAATCGTCTACTTGATTTTCCAAAAGAACATTATTTCTGGTATGACTAATGGTTCTGTAAAATAATTTTGAGGAGTAGCTAAATGATAATTTTTGATGAGAAAATAAATGTATTTCACTTATTTAACGAAAAAATAAGTTATTTGATCCAAATTGAAGACTTTGGGTATGTCAATCATCTATATTTTGGTAAGAAAATCAAAGGTTATTCGAATTTACATCGTTATCGTCGCATTGACCGCGCGTTTTCACCAAATCCGAGTGAAGCAACTGATCGTACCTTTTCTTTAGATACGATGTTGATGGAATATCCAAGTCATGGAAATGGCGATTTTCGCGAACCAGCTATTCAGCTACAATTCAAAGATGGTTCAACCATTTGTGATTTTCGCTATCAAGACTATCGAATATTCGATGGTAAAAAATCATTACCAGGGTTACCGGCCACTTATGCTAATGAAGCTCAGGCGGAAACTTTAGAGCTTATTCTAGTCGATGAAGTCGCAAAATTACGCTTGGTTTTGAGTTATACAATTTTTAAAGAGTTGGCAGTATTGACAAGATCTGCTCGTCTAGAAAATCAAGGGACTCAGACCGTTGCGATTCAGCGTTTAGCAAGCAGCAATCTTGATTTTTATGCAAGAGAGCTAGAAGTTATTGATTTACATGGTGCTTGGGGACATGAGCGACAAATTGGACGTCAAGCCATTACGCAAGGAATTCGAATTTTTGATAGCAAACGCGGTGCAAGTAGTCATATGCAAAATCCATTTGTGGCCCTTGTAGAACCTACCACTACGGAATTTCATGGAGAAGCTTTTGGCTGTTGTTTAGTCTATAGCGGCAATTTTGAGGCAGTGGTGCAACAAGATCAGTATCAACAGACGCGTCTGATAATGGGAATTAATTCTTTTCAGTTTAATTGGCAATTGCAGCCAAACATGAGTTTTACCACACCGGAAGCCGTATTCGTGTACAGTGATCAAGGTCTTAACCAATTATCCGCAACTTATCATGATTTATTTAATCAACATTTGGTTCGTGGAAAATATCAAGGAAAAGAACGCCCAACGCTGATTAATAACTGGGAAGCGACTTACTTTGATTTTAACGAAGAAAAATTGATGCAAATCGTGGATGAAGCGGAAAAACTAGGTATCGAAATGTTTGTATTAGATGATGGCTGGTTTGGCAAACGCGATGATGATTATTCTTCGTTAGGTGATTGGTTTGAGTATCGCGAAAAATTAAATGGACGCTTGCAAAACATTGCAGAAAAAGTGCATGCTAAGGGAATGAAATTTGGACTTTGGGTGGAACCTGAAATGATTTCAGAAGATAGCGAGCTATTTCGTGCCCATCCTGATTGGGCCTTTCAAGTGCCAAATCGTCCACGTAGTACGAGTCGTAGCCAGTATGTATTGGACTTTTCAAGAGAAGATGTTCGTGAAAATATCTATCAACAATTAACAGCGATTCTTGATCATACGGATATTGACTATATCAAGTGGGATATGAATCGCAATATGACTGAAGTCTATTCAACCCAACTGCCACAAGAAGCGCAAGGAGAAGTGGCCCACCGTTATATTCTTGGCTTATATGATTTGTTAGAAAAATTGACGACGCGTTATCCAGATATTTTATTTGAAAGTTGCTCTGGTGGGGGTGGTCGCTTTGATGCAGGAATGTTGTATTACATGCCACAAACATGGACGAGTGATAATACGGATGCTTTAGCGCGCTTGAATATTCAATATGGTACAAGTATGGTTTATCCAATTTCGACGATGGGTTCCCATGTTTCAGCAGTACCAAACCATCAAACCCATCGCGTGACTAGTTTAGCAATTCGTGGCAATGTCGCGATGTCGGGTGTTTTAGGTTATGAGCTTGATTTAACGAAATTGACTGCCGAAGAAAAGATAAGCATTCAAGAACAAATTGTCTTTTATAAACAACACCGTGCTTTATTCCAGTTCGGACGATTTATCCGTTTGACTTCACCATTTGAGAAAAATAGTTGCGCGTGGATGTTTGTTTCAAAAGATCAAAAAGAAGCCATCGCCTTTTATTTCAGAAAGTATGCCCAAGCTTCCTTCCCACTAGAAACGTTACGACTAGCAGGACTAGATGAAGAACAAATCTATGAACTGAATGGTTGTGAAATTTCTGGCAGTGAAGCCATGCATTTAGGTCTTTACATTGACGAAAACCTAACAGGCGATTATGCTACACAAATATTTTATTTAAAAGCAAAATAACAGTAGGCAACCAAATGACTTGAATAATTCTCGTTTCATTTGGTTGCTTTTTTAAAGAAAAATTGGGGGTTATACCATGAAAATTAAAAATGAAGCGATGTTAATTACGTATTGTGATAGCTTAGGAAATAATTTGAAAGATTTAAATAAAGTATTAGATAAACATTTAAATGGTGTTGTGGGTGGGATTCATCTGTTGCCTTTCTTCCCTTCAACTGGTGATCGTGGTTTTGCGCCAAGTGATTATACCGTGGTGGATCAAGCATTTGGTACTTGGGAAGAAGTGGAAGCATTAGGCGAAAAATATTATTTAATGTTTGATTTCATGATCAACCATATCTCGCGCGAATCAAAATTTTTCCAAGATTTTAAACAAAATCATGAACATTCGCCTTATAAAGATATGTTTATCCGCATTCATGAGTTTTTCCCTGAAAATCGTCCGACACCAGAAGATATTGATTTGATTTATAAACGCAAAGATAAAGCACCGTTTCAGGAAGTGACTTTTGCCGATGGGACAACTGAGCAAGTGTGGAATACTTTCGGTGAAGAACAAATTGACTTAGATGTAACCAAGGAAGTAACCAAACAATTTATCAAGGATACTTTAAAAGATATGGCAAGTCATGGGTGCTCTTTGATTCGTTTGGACGCTTTTGCCTATGCGATTAAAAAATTAGATACCAATGATTTCTTTGTCGAACCGGAAATTTGGGAATTATTAGATGAAGTACGTGAGGAAGCAGCCAAATATGATTGTGAGTTGCTGCCGGAAATTCATGAACATTATACAATTCAAATGAAAATTGCAGATCATGATTACTATGTTTATGACTTTGCTTTACCAATGATTACCCTGTTTTCATTGTATAGTGGGAAGTCCAATCGTTTAGCTCATTGGTTAAAAATGAGTCCGATGAAGCAATTCACTACACTAGATACACACGATGGTATTGGGGTAGTGGATGCCAAAGACTTATTGAGTGATGAAGAGTTAAACTATACATCTGAAGAACTTTACAAAGTCGGTGCGAATGTGAAGAAAATTTATTCTTCTGCAAGCTATAATAATTTGGATATTTACCAAATTAATTCGACCTACTATAGTGCTCTAGGGGATAATGACCGTAGCTACTTATTAGCACGGGCCATTCAGTGTTTTGCACCTGGTATTCCACAAATTTATTATGTTGGTTTATTGGCAGGAAAAAATGACATTGAGCTATTGGAAAATACGAAAGAAGGTCGCAACATCAACCGTCACTACTATACATTGCCAGAAATCGATGAAGAAGTAAAACGCCCAGTGGTGAAATCTTTATTTGATTTACTACGCTTTAGAAATACTGCTACAGCTTTTGATTTAGCTGGTGAAATCCTTGTTGAAACACCAAGCGAAGAAACAATTATCATCACTAGAAAAGATAGCCAAGGAGATCGTGCGGTATTGACTGCCAATCTTCAAACCAAGGACTTTGAAGTGAAACATAACGGAGAAGTAGTACTAACACAATTAGCTGAATAAGAAAAGAAGGAGTGCAAATTTTGTGCTCCTTTATTAATTAAAGTGTTTTAAAATATTTTTAATCTTATCTGAAAAACAGAAGGGATTTAAACGCCGATATATCAACGTTTAATTGGATGTTTAATAAAAAACACAGAAAATTTTAAATAAATGCTTGCTAGTTGGTTGGATACATGTTATTATCCATCTTGCAGCACAACTGCGAACGAGAGAGGCGAGTATGACTTTGCCAAACTTATTGCTGCCTGAAATTTAGGCAGATTTGAAGTAGTAAAGGGGCTTTTCGCGCCCATTGAAGAGATGAGAAGAAATGAAAGGACTTCTTGTCGACTCAAATTTTTTATAACGTAATGATCCAATCATCATTATGCTTGTGAAAACGATTAGTAAGAGTGGTAAAAGTAGGCATGCTAAATAGACTCTGCGTTCTAACAATAATAAAGAGAAGGACTGCCCTTTTTTAGGGAGTCTTGATGAAATAAAATGTAGAAATCGAAAAACTCAGGTATAGGATGAAGACTGTACCTGAGTTTTTTTTGCGCTTAAATAAACATCTTATATTTATAAGTGAGTAGCAAATCTCGCAATACCGCTTGATTGACTGCTAAAGTGAGTGACTACATTAAAAAAGTGAAAATTTGATCGTGAGGTGATCGTAAGTGTTAACCAATCAAGAACAAACGCCCATCGTCCAAGCTTTGATGGATTTGAAAAAACAACGCCTGGTTCCTTTTGATGTACCTGGACATAAGCGAGGGAAGAGTGGGAGTGATCTTGTACAACTCTTTGGTGAAAAAACCATTTCCATCGATGCGAACTCGATGAAACTATTAGATAATTTAAGTCATCCTGTATCGGTCATTCGGGAAGCGGAAGAATTAGCCGCCCAAGCTTTTGGTGCTAAACATGCCTTTTTTATGGTCAATGGTACGACACAAGCAGTGCAAAATATGATTTATGCAACCGTCCAAGAAGGCGATAAAATTCTTTTACCACGCAATGTCCATAAAAGTGTGATTAATGCTTTGGTGATGTGTGGGGGAATTCCTGTATATGTCCATACGCCCTTACAAAAAGAACTAGAAATTTCAACGGGGATGCCTTTTGAAGAAGTGAAGGCTACAATTGATGCTCATCCAGATGCCAAAGTGATTTTAGTCAATAATCCGACCTATTATGGGATTTGTTCTGATTTGTTACAGATTACCCAGTATGCGCATGAAAAAGGTTTAAAAGTCTTGGTAGATGAGGCGCACGGTACACATTTGTATTTTGGAAAAGGTCTACCAATCCATGCGATGGCTGCTGGCGCTGATATGGCCGCAGTCAGTATGCATAAATCAGGTGGTTCATTAACTCAGAGTTCATTTTTACTTTGCAATGCGTCTATGGATCCAGAATATGTCCGTACAATGATTAATTTAACCCAAACGACAAGTGCGAGCTATTTATTAATGGCTAGTTTGGATTTGGCTAGACGTAACTTAGTCTTAAATGGTGAAGAAATCTTTAAAAAAGTGGTGGCATTAGCGCAATATGCACGTGATGAAATCAATGAAATCGGGGATTATTATGCGTATTCAACCGAAATTATTGATCGCGAAGGGATTTATGATTTTGATGTGAGCAAGCTATGTGTAAAAACGACTGGCATTGGTTTAACTGGTAGCGAAGTGTATGACTTATTGCGTGATGAGTATAATATCCAAGTCGAATTTGGCGATACGGCTAATATTTTAGCTTATATTTCTGTGGGGGATAGAATTCATGATATTGAGCGGTTGGTTTCGGCTTTATCCGAGATTCGCCGTCGCTATAAAAAAGAGTCACGGGATTTATTAGTTTTTGATATTGCGAAAACCGATGTCGTCATTTCACCGCGTAAAGCTTTCTATGCCCAAAAGGAAAGTCGTTTGCTTAAAGAGAGTATCGGTGAAATCTCAACGGAAATGGTCATGTGCTATCCACCGGGGATTCCGATTGTGGCACCTGGTGAGTTGATTACAAAAGAAATTATTGAACATATCGAATATGCTAAGGAAAAGGGTTGTTTCTTGATGGGGACACAAGATCCAGAGGTGGCTTCGATTTGTATAGTGAAAGGAGAAAGCTAAATGGATTTATGGTATTCCGATTATCATGTCGATGATGTCAGACTATCGATTAATGTCGAGCGAGAAATCTATAGTCACCAAACAGAATTTCAGCATATTGCGATTTTGGATTCTAAAGAGTTTGGGCGCATTTTAACGCTAGATGGCGAATTAATCAGTACCGAAAAGGATGAGTTTTTCTATAGCGAGATGATGGTGCATGTACCAATGGCGGTGCGACCAAAAATAAAAAAAGTCTTAGTCATAGGTGGCTGTGATGGAGGAATCTTAAAAGAATTATGTAAATACCCAACGATTGAACAAATTGATGTGGTGGAATTAGATGCCCAAGTCGTGCAAATTTGCCAACAATTCTTCCCACCGGCTGGCCAAGCTTTTCAAGATGAACGGGTGCAATTATCCATTCAAGATGCGCTGAAATTTATGCGTCGTAAAGAAGATGAATATGATTTGATTATTGTTGATTCAGCTAATCCGTTTGGGGTGAATGAAAGCTTGTTTACCCGTGAATTCTACGGTAGCTGTTATAACGCTTTAAAACCTCAAGGCGTCTTAATTAGCCAACATGCCAATGCTTTTTACGCTGAAGATGAAGAAGCGTTTAATCATATCAGAAAACGTTTGACTTCAGTGTTTGAAAATAATTATGTCTATATGGCAAGTATTCCAACTTATGCGGCGGGCTATTTATTGTTTGGTTATTCATGTAAGTCTGGTCATCCGCTTTTAGATTTGCAAAAAGAAGTCTGGGAAAGTTTAGCGATTCCCACACAATTTTATAATGTGGCCTTGCATCAAGGTGCCTTTGCTTTACCAAACTATATTAAGGAGCTGTTGTAGATGTTAACACCAAATATTGAAACCTTCATTGCTTGTGAGTCAAGTTATGAAGAAGCACAAACGGTACTTTTCGGTGCCCCTTATGATTCGACCACCTCTTATCGTCCTGGTACGCGCTTTGCTAGTCGAGCCATCCGCAGCGAATCATTTGGCCTTGAAACTTATAGTCCTTATCAAGATAAAGATTTAGAAGAGATTCAAGTATTTGATTCCGGTGATTTGGAGCTTTCATTTGGGCGTGTGGATTTAGCTTTAGCAGATATTAAAGCACGCACCCAAACCATTTTAGCTGACAATAAGCGTCCTTTTATGATTGGTGGCGAGCATTTAGTGACTTTACCCGCAGTAGAGGCGACTTTTGAGAAGTATCCTGATTTACAAGTGATTCAGTTTGATGCCCATACTGATTTACGTGAGGCTTATTTAGATGCTAAATTATCGCATGCGACCGTGATTCGCCGGATACATGATTTTCTAGGCGATGGCAAAATTCATCAATTTGGGATTCGCTCAGGGGAACGTGCGGAATTTCAATTTGCTAAAGAACATACGAATTTGCATAAGTATAATCTAGATGGACTAAAAGAGACGGTTGCTGCTTTAAAGGATACCCCGGTTTATTTAACGATTGATTTAGATGTCTTTGATCCGGGTGTTTTTCCAGGGACAGGGACTCCTGAGGCTGGGGGGATTTTCTTTATGGAATTTGTCGAAAGCTTAAAGTTAATCAGTCAATTAAATATCGTCGCTTTAGATGTCAATGAATTATCACCTACTTTAGATCAAAGTGGCGCATCTACCGCTTTGGCATGTAAAGTCGTTCGTGAATTATTATTAGCCATTCATTAATTAATTTGAGGAGGAAAAAAACTATGGCAAAAGCATTAATTATCGGTGCAGGAGGCGTCGCAAGTGTAGCGGTGCATAAATGTGTGCAAAACAGCGAAGTATTTGAGGAAATTTGCATTGCCTCAAGAACAAAATCAAAATGTGATGCATTAAAAGAAAAATTAGACGGACAAGGTTGCAAAATTTCAACTGCCAAAGTCGATGCGAATAATGTCGAGGAGTTGATTGCTTTAATTGAAGATTTCAATCCAGATATCGTCATCAACTTAGCTTTACCTTACCAAGATTTAACCATTATGGATGCGTGTCTAGCTACCAAAACACACTATCTAGATACGGCGAATTATGAACCAGAAGATACGGCTAAATTTGAATATAAATGGCAATGGGAATATCGTGAAAAATTTGAAAAAGCAGGTATTACCGCTATTTTGGGTTCTGGTTTTGATCCAGGCGTTACCGGTGTCTTTTCAGCTTATGCACAAAAACATTACTTCGATGAAATTCACCAAATTGATATTCTTGACTGTAATGCTGGCGATCACGGCTATCCATTTGCGACCAACTTTAATCCAGAAATCAATATCCGTGAAGTCTCTGCAAAAGGTAGCTACTGGGAAGATGGTCATTGGGTAGAAACGGAACCAATGGAAATTAAAAAAGTTTATGATTTCCCACAAGTTGGACCACGCGATATGTATTTATTGCACCATGAAGAAATCGAATCCTTAGCATTAAACATTAAAGGGATTCAACGTATTCGCTTCTTTATGACATTTGGCCAAAGCTATTTAACACATTTGAAATGTCTAGAAAATGTTGGTATGACAAGTATTGAACCAATTATGTTTGAAGGTAAAGAAATTATTCCTCTACAATTCTTAAAAGCAGTGTTACCAGATCCAGCTTCATTAGGTCCTCGTACCAAAGGAAAGACCAATATTGGCTGTATCTATCAAGGGGTCAAAGATGGCAAACCTGTGAACTACTATGTCTACAATGTTTGCGACCATGAAGCATGCTATAAAGAAGTAGGTTCTCAAGCTGTTTCGTATACAACTGGGGTACCTGCGATGATTGGTGCAATGTTAGTCGTTAACGGGACTTGGAATAAACCAGGCGTACACAATGTGGAAGAATTAGATCCAGATGCTTTCATGGAAGCTTTAAATCAATGGGGCTTGCCATGGGTAGAAGATTTTAACCCGACCTTGGTGCAAGACTAATGGAAAATAAAATCTTATGGGATGAGATGAGTATCCCAACACCAAGCTTTGTCGTGGAAGAAAATTTATTACGAAAAAATCTAGAAATCTTAAAACGAGTACGCGAGGAAAGTGGTGCTAAGATTTTATTAGCACAAAAAGCTTTTTCGATGTTTCACTTTTATCCATTGATTCGTGAATATCTAGATGGCACAACAGCTAGCGGTATTTATGAGGCAAAGTTAGGGGCAGAAGAATTTGGTAAGCAAACCCATGTCTTTTCGCCGGCTTATCGTGATAGTGAATTTACTGCTTTGCTTGAAATTTGTGATCACATCGTCTTAAACTCTTTTAGTCAGTGGCAACATTTTAAAGTACAAGCCTTGCAAAGTGGGAAGTCTTTTGGTTTGCGGGTCAATCCAGAATGTTCAACCCAAGAAGGTCATACGATTTATGATCCGTGTGCACCAGGGTCGCGTTTAGGTATTTTAGCGAAAGATTTTGAAGGCCAAGATCTAAAAGGGATTGAAGGATTGCATTTTCATACCCTATGTGAGCAAAATGTGGATGATTTGATTCCTACGCTACAAGCCTTTGAAGAAAAATTTGCTGCCTATTTGCCACAGATGAAGTGGGTGAACTTCGGTGGTGGCCATCATATTACGCGTGAAGATTATCAAGTGGATGTCTTAATTGACGTCATCAAACGCTTTAAAGAAAAGTATCAGGTTGAGGTCTATCTTGAACCAGGTGAAGCCATCGCCTTAAATGCGGGCTATTTAGTGGCGAGTGTCTTAGATATTACTGAAAATCATGGTGTGAAAAATGCGATTTTAGATACTTCTGCGACTTGTCATATGCCAGATGTTTTAGAAATGCCCTACCGTCCGATGATTATAGGTAGCGCTCAACCAGCAGAAAAGCCCTATACCTATCAATTCGGTGGCCCAACTTGCTTAGCGGGTGATATTATCGGTCAATATTCTTTTGATCAGCCTTTACAAATAGGAAGTCGCATCATCTTTTGTGACATGGCTATTTATTCGATGGTGAAGACCAACACATTTAATGGCATGCCACTTGCCAATATTTATGCTTGTGATACAGACAATCAGTTACAGCTAGTCCGTAGTTTTAACTACCACGACTTTAAAAATCGTTTATCATAAATATTCAGTCATAGATAAGGAAGGTTTACTTCTTTGTCTATGACTTTTTTATGTGCAGCAAAGAGCTGTGGGGTAAGGGGTTATATTCAGCGTTAAAACTTTTTAAAATAGGCCTGTTCATTCTATCGTGCAAAAATATGCGTTAAACAAATTTTTCACAAGAGCATGGAATGAAGTGATTGATTTAGAGGATTTACCATATAATAGTAGGAAAAAATCAATCTAGTAGCTATATTTGTGAATTTATTTATAAACCGCTTTACAATATGAATAAATATCAGCTTTAAATAAATTATAAACAAAGGAGAATGATATGGATATTCGGAGGCAAAAGGTAAAATTTACTATTTGGAAATAATTATTGCCTATACATATGAAAATTTACATTAGCTTTTATTTTTATATTCTCATTTGAAAAATAAAAATATCATATATGATGATATAGGACTGTAGAATTTGGAAAATCCCTTTAAATAGGCGATGTTGTGCATATTGTTTGTACAATTAAGGATAATTAATAATATGTGAGTCAATAAAATTATTTAATCAAAAAATTTAAATTATTTTTATTATATTTACAAAGTTAATATGTAAATCTTGATGATAAATGAAATAAGGTATGAAAACATAATTATCATAAGTAAAACTGTTTATCTTTTATGGATATTTTAAAAATAACTTTACATTTCAGTCGAAAAAAATGTTCAAATTTACAAAAAAATCTTGTTTTTTATTATTTTTCCTATTGTCAAAACAGTAAAAGGTGTGTATACTCTTGCATAGTTGATGTTCAATCAGCAAATAAAAGTAAATGGTTAGTAGGAAAAAGCTAATTAGGAAAGGAAGTTTATTCATGTCAACGAAAAAAGAAATGTTAGGGAAAGAAAATAGAAAGGAAAATGGTCATCGTCGTTATTCATTACTATTGTTAGCACTATTGTTTATCGGATTTGCTACATACGGTACATATGCTTACTTCTCAAATTCAACTAGTACTAGCAAAGCTCATTTAACTTTGAATGGTATGAGTCAAGATTATAAAATCGGTGGAAATACAGGTGGAAAGACTGATACTAAAACTGGTGATGGTACTACTAATATAGATACTGATAACAAATATGAATATAACCCAGATCCAGATGGCGATGGACAACAAGGCGATGGTAAGGGTGAGTTTAAAGAAGTAGTAGATGATAGTACTACTCCTCAAGATGAAACACAGAACTCTACACAATTTGGAGAATTTGATTGGGTGTACATTGGTAATACAGAAGGTGAAGCTATTGAAGCTAAAAACCTGTTAACAGCAACTAATAAATTGAGTGCTTTCAACAAATATATTACTTCAAGCAATGAAGTTGAAGGTGCTACAAATAATGTTGTAGGTGCTATATTTAATAATGTTGTAGGAGGAGATGTATTCCGTAAGACAGTACGTTTGAAAGTAGAAGGTGAAGCTACTGTTCCTGTTAAGACAACTCTAAAATGGGCTGCAGATGCTAAAGATACTGGTTTAGAAAATGTTGTTGCTGGTGTATTTGTTAAACAAGGCAGTGGTATGCCTGAAAAAGAATTTAGTACTGATGGATATACTGATGCGATTACGATTACTGAGGTTACAAGCCCTACTGATTACACAAATGAAAAGATTAGTGTGAAACCTGGTCAATATTTAGATATTGAAATTGTAGTAATGGTTAGAAATGGTGTTGCACCTTCTGAAGCAGCTAAGCTTAACTTAGCTAAAATTGCTCGTCAATTAACAGTTACATTACAACAAAATGTATCCACTGAATCAAACACTAGTGTACTAGCAAACAAATAAGATATATTTTGAATAAGGAGCAAAAGAATGCTGAATAAAGGATGCTTTGATTTGGCATCCTTTTGCTGTATTTATGAAAGTGAAGAATATGAAGAAAACTGTACATGCAATATTAAATATATTAGGAACTATACTAATCTTTGTAGTTTTAATTGGTATTTTAGTGAATGCGAATTCAGCACCAGAAGGTAAAGGATTTTTTGGATTTAAAGGTTATACGGTTTTAAGTAATAGTATGCGACCAACTTTTTCTGCAGGAGATTATGTGGTAGATAAAATAGTTCCTTATAATTCAATCAAACAAGGAGATGTCATTTCCTATCATATTGATGGTCATACAATTGTTACTCATCGTGTGAAAGAAGTGACTGACAAAGGTTTTATTATGCAAGGAGATGCAAATAATACCAGAGATGATTTTACGGTAACTAAAGATCATTTTATAGGAAAAATGATCTTTATGATTCCTATGTTAGGTCGTTTGCCTGAATTATTGTTGAATCCAATTTTATGGTTGGCAGGTGCGGTTTTAATTTTGGGAATTATTATATATGGAATATATCAAAGAAAAGTACAAGAAAGAGAAAGTGCATGATAGATTGTTCTTCTGGAAAGGATAGCAAACATGTCAACAAACAATTTATCAAGAGTATCCAAAGAAAAACAGATTAATGGGAAGAAGAATACCCAAAGACGCTATTCGCTTTTGTTACTTATCCTACTTTTTATTGGTTTTGCGACCTATGGAACGTATTCATATTTCACGACTTCAACTAGTTTGGCTAAAGTGCATAGAAAGCTGAAAGATAGCTCGTTTAATCTAGGTGAGGATGAGACAAAGATGCGTCAAGGAGATGGTACGGATGGTGCACAAGTAAATAATAGTGTGAATTATCGTGCAACGATTAATCCGTTGCAGTCAACGACTAAGGATAATACGACCGATAGTAATGGCGGAATAGTACCAAATAATTCAGATTCAAATGACAATAGCAATCAATCGACAAATAATCATTCAAATACAACTGACACCAAATATAAAGAATTTGGCGAATTTGATTGGGTATATGTTGGTAATACATCAGGAAGAACTATCATGAGTTTGGCTGATACATTTAATTTAGCACAAAATAATCCATATCTCTCATCGGTAAATGCGAATACCTACAATAATGTGAAAAGTGGCGATGTGTTTCGAAAAACAGTTCGTTTAAAAGTCAAAGGCAATTCAAGCACTCCGGCAAATGTTACATTACGATGGGGAAAAGTAGAAAATGAATCTTTAGATTTGATTCAGGCAGTTATTTATGTAAAAAAAGCAAAGTTAACTAGCCAAGGTGAAGCGCCTATGTTTACAACTGATGGATTTTTGACAGCTTTTGACAGTATTCCATTAACAAGTGATGCACAATATACTAGTGACAAATTAATCGTTCAATCAGGAGATTATTTAGACGTGGAAATGGTCATTGCTGTGAAAAACGATGCAGTAATTCCACGTGACGTACCTTTAGCAAAAGTAGAGCGTCAATTGTCCATTGTGTTAGCACAAGATACAGGAAATATTTTAGACGTTTAAATTAATGCATAGAAGGGAATGAAAAGTTTGAAAAAAATTACACAATACATTACGAAAAAGCCACTATTAAGTACAGGTATTGCTTTATCAACTGTTGCTGTATTTGGTATGGCGATGGGGACTTATGCATATTTTAGTGATCAAAAATCCACCTCAAAGGCACAGCTTACTTTAAAAAATGGTGTTGTGAAATTAGATGATATTGCTGATGTGAGCGGTGATGGTGCAACGGGAGATAATCAATTTAAGCTAGGTGAATTTGATTGGACTTATTTAGGAAATGATTCAACGACAGGTGGTTCAACACCAGCTAGAACTACAATGAAGGATATAAATTTACCATTTAATAATACACAAATTAAATCTGAAGATGCACAATTATTTTCCAATACGTTACCAGGAGATGTATTTAGAAAAATAATTCGTGTAGGATACGGTTCTACTACTGGTGCTGTTGCTGCAAAATATTCAATTAATTGGGTAGAAATGCCTAATGCAAGTGGAACCGATTCAGATTTCACCAATGTAGATGTCCAAATTATTGCTGGAGTAGGTAGTCAGAACGATTTGAAAAAAAAAGTTGTTAATTTAACGTATAGTGAAAATGGCGCTTTAGATGATTTTGGAACGACTGATTCACATACTGGACATAATACTCCTTTAACAGGAAATGTGAATGCGAAACAGTATATAGAAATTGCCATTTACGTAGGTATACGACGAGATATTCAATCAGGAAAGACCGAAACAGAAATATTTAAAAATCTAACGAAACAACTTGAAGTAACTGTTGAACAGAGATTAGAAACACGTTCTGATACATCAAATTTAGCAGTAAAAGAGTAATTTGCTAGAAGTAGGTGTAAAAGATGAAATTAATAAAAAATGTAAAATGGTACGTTGTAGTTATAGGTTTCCTTTTGTTTTCAATGTTATCAGTTGGAAGTTATGCTTATTTGAAAGATGCAAAGACTACATCAAAAATGCAATTAAGTTTGAAATTGTCAGCCAATCAATCAGTTAGATTGGTTCAAGATAAGAGTTTATTAGCACAGACTAGGGTTGATTATTCGAAAATCACACCTCTACATTTTAATGAAAATAAAACTGAAAATGAGATTTATTTTTATAACTTTACTAGTCGTACAGGACAATTTGCATATAATACTGAAATTGGTAATATTTTAGATAATACGTCTCAAGCTGGTAGTTATGCCAATAATATTGCAAAACAACTAAAAGGAAAGATAAATATTAGTTTATCCTCTGAAAAAGCGAACATTTTACCAAGTTGGTTAGATCAAGATACTGAAAATAAAATTAAACTGACAATTACAACAACTAATGATTTCCCAGAAGAATATTATAATAAACCACTAAGAATAGGTTTTGATGTTGAGTTACACGATAAGAATGGAAAACCTGTTCAATTTAGTGATGGTAGCACTTTTATGAAAGATCAGTGGATTGTTGTGCAGATTGATAAACCAACAGATGGCACTTATCCATCTGACGAGGTTTATGAAGTAAAACAAGCGTTATCTTATGTGTATAATAATGGAAGATTTTATACAATTACACCTGGTGTAGTCTTTAATAAGGATACTTCACAGTTAACTGAAGAACAGATTTATAGCCTAAAACAAAAATATTTAAATCAGCCAGATCAGAAATTTGTATATAGTGACAATAATTTTAATATTAGAGTAGATAAGGTAGAGTACATTGCTAGACAAGGTTTCAAAATTACTTATTCGCTAAGTGATGTCCAAAATCCAACGACACTAGCTAATTTTAATTTGGCAAAGAGCATACAGGAATACCCAACAGGATATCTACATTTAGGTTGTATTGATTCTGTTAGAGTTTATAAAGGGTACTCTGATGTTATTCGTCCAGTCTTTTTATCTAGTGATTTAAATCTTGCTAATACGAATTATAATTTATTAACGGATAAGACTATTTTAACAAGAAGTCAGCCAGTCGATATTCAATTCTTAACTAAAACAACGAGTTCTGCTCAGGCACCTCAGTTGTTTAATGATACTAGTTTATCCTCTAAATTTACTGTTAAAATAATAGGTGATGATAGTTCAGCGTTTAATACGCCGTCAATTGTGCAAAATCAAAATGATAAAGGAACTGCGATTAGAATTAGTCAAAAAACAGGAGTTCCAGCAGGAAAAAGAGCGGTACTACAAATTCTTGAGTCAGGAACAAATAATGTTGTTTTGACACGTGAACTGCAAACAACAAGTGAATTTACTCCTAATATTGATGATACTAATATTGATGGTACAAAGTATAATATTTCTAAAGTTGTTACTGCTAATAAAGATACGCCATATGATCTATTTAGATATGCACCAAATTCTATGACTGTAAAATTTGATAGTAACAAGAAAGCTTATGTGGGTAATTTGACGTTCTATTTTAAATTGGAGAATCATTCAATCTTTACCAATATGTTGCCTACTTATCGTTTTGTATTAAGTACTCCAAAGCATATGAAAGTATTATCAGAGAAATATAGCGCAGATTCAAAATGGCTTCAAGTGAACTTGGAATATACTTCAAATGAGGATATTAATACGATTAAGGCTAATCCGATTGATTTTAATTATAGAATATTGGGACAAATCAGTGATAATAATAGTTCTTCTGATTTACAAACAGATAGCTATTTCAGTTATAATATTTCTATTTTCAAGTAGTAAGTTCTTAAACCAAAGCTAAACCTAAAGAAGCTCCTAAATTCAAAAAATAGAGGTCTTTTCCATTTAATAGTGGTGGAAAGATCTCTATTTACTTTTGAATGTAAAAAAACGCTATAAGATAAGGAGCTAATCCATTTAAGAGAGACTTATCAGGTATTCAAATCGCAACATAAAACCAAATATAGTGAAAATCTCTATATTTAATACAATAAATGGATTAAAAGCATTAGCCGTATTTTTAAATAAAAAGTATAAGTGTCAATTATCATTGCAATTTAGCCTTTTTTTAGGTAAAGTTAATCTTGCACATAAAAGGAATGCTGATATTAAGAGGAGACTTACCGATGACTAAAAAGCGAGTATTTTCATATCTTGCCTTGATTGTGGTGTTTATCGTAATTTTCTCAGGAAGTTATTATTATAAAGTTAGTTCTGATAAGAGAAACATTACAGATAGCAATATTTTATCAACAGCTCTAAATGAAAATCCATTATATAATCAAAATCTTTATCAAGTAGAAAAAATAAATGAACCTTTAGATGAAAAAAGTCTTATACAAATGGGGAATACATTATTTGTGCAAAAAAATCGTCCTATCAAAATAGTCTTGAGTAATACGAGTCAGTTTGTCGTAGAAGATTTTGATGCTCCTGGGCAAATTCAAGAGGTGGATTATTTTGTTTCGGATAATAATCGCGTCATTTGGTATAAAATAAATTATAAAATGATTGCTGTTTTCAAACATAATATGACTGATGTGATTGACCCTACTATTGAAAGAGAAGTTGATTTAAAAAAGGCCGTGGTTCATGCAAAGCTTCGTATTAAAGATGGTAAAACACCACAAATATTTATTCAATATCTTCCTTTAATTCAACATGAGATAAAAGAAGAAATTGATAGTCAAAAAATGTTAGATATATTATTTGAGATTACTACTTCAAATGGTGAATATGCTTATACTAATAAAAAGGATAATCAGTTAATCAAAATAAAGAATATTAAAAGTGGTGAGTAGGATGGATAAATTACGAATTGTCATGAACGCGATATTAACGATAGTAGTCATATTTGTATGTTCCTTAGCTGCCTTGAATTTTTTCTCCGCACCTGATCGACCAGGATTATTCGGCTATAAAGGGTATACGGTGATTAGTGGTAGTATGAAGCCTACCTTAGAAGTTGGTGATTACATTGTTATTAAAGAAATTCCGTTTGAAAAAGTGCAAAAAGGTGATATTATTAGTTTTTATCAAGAGCATACCTTGGTGACGCACCGGGTGATTGAAAGAAATCGGGATTATCTTCAAACCAGAGGCGATCAAAACAATGTCAATGATTTAATTGCTGTAACAAAAGCCAATTATTTGGGAAAATATCAATTTCGAATCAAACAACTAGGTCGCTTTCTTTTATGGATGCAAGATCCGTTAGTTTATAGTTTAATCATGGCTGCGATTGCTTTAAGAATTGCGGTATTACTTTTGTTTAAAAAATGATTTTTCTAAGCGTAGAACATGTTCCAAATGGGGCATGTTTTTATTTTTATTAGGACATCTTCCAAATAGTATTAATTAAGATGACTAATTTTCATAAAATTTTCAGTCGCTACTTGTATTGATAGATAATCGCTGTATAATAAAATAGTTACTTAAAGTAATTATTTTCGATAAGTAAGGAGGATGGAAATGAACTGGGAAGATTCAGAACGGTATATTTCTGCTTGTATTGCAGCAAAGAAGACGTTACAATTTTTGCCTGTGCCGCCTAAAGATTTACGCCGGCAGCAAATATACCAATTGAAAGTGTTGCATGATTTGATGGAATGTCAAGACTCAGTCAAAATCAGTGATATTGCCCATCGGATTGGGACGACCTTGCCAAGTGTCACGAAGAGTATGAATGAGTTGGAAGAAAATGGTTATGTCAAAAAGGTGGAAAATCTTCAGGATAAACGTATCACCAATATTGCTTTAACGGATAAAGGACAAGCAATATATGATCAACTGATATATCAATTTCATGTGCAAAATGCTAAAGTGTTAGCTGATATTCCGGAAGAGGAGTTAAATACGACCATCGAAACCATTCGTAAAATTTATCAGAAAATGGATGCTTTTAATCGATATAAAGGAGATGAACAGTTTGTATAAAACCTTAGCAAAATCGATGCGTCAATATATTAAGCCTTCGATATTAACGATGATTTTTTTAGCTGGTGAAGTTTTTGCTGAAATGATGATTCCTTATTTGATGGCTAAAGTATTGGACCGCGGATTTGAAACCAAAGATATTCAATATATTATTCAAATTGGCCTATTGATGGCTGTGATTGCCTTAATTTCCATGACTTGTGGTATTTTAGGTGGTAAGTTTTCTTCAGATGCTTCGGCGGGATTTGCAGCAAATTTAAGAGAAGACATTTATCGCAATATTCAACGTTTCTCTTTCCAGAATATTGATCGCTTCTCTACGCCGAGTCTGATTACCCGTTTGACAACTGATATTACCAATATTCAATTTGCTTTTCAAATGGTCTTAAAAACTGTGATTCGTGCACCGTTTATGATTGTGTTTGCTTTTATTATGGCAGCTTATACCAATCTTAAGCTATCAATGATTATTTTAGCAGTGATTCCATTTCTAGGAGCTGCCTTGATTTTCTTGATTTATCGTGTGCATCCTTATTTTGTGAAGGTCTTTCGTCAATATGACCACTTAAATCAAACCGTTCAAGAAGTGATTAATGGTGTACGTGTGGTGAAATCTTTTGTACGTGAAGAGAAGGAAATTGACCGTTTCAAAGATGCTTCTGAACAAATTAAGCAAGTCTTTATGAAAGCTGAAAAGTTAATCGCGTTAAATAGTCCGATTATGCAGATTGCAGTCTATAGTTCCTTGCTTGTCGTTTATTGGTTTGGTGCGAAATTTGTCGTAGCAGGTAGCTTGACACCTGGTACTTTGACTTCATTTATTATGTATATGCTTCAAATCTTAAATAGCTTGATGATGTTTTCAATGATTTTTGTCATGATTGTGATTTCTGAAGCTTCTTGTGAACGGGTAGCTGAAGTCTTAACTGAAAAATCAACGTTAACCAATCCAGAAAATCCTGTGACAACGATTGAAAATGGTGAAATTGAGTTCAAAAATGTGTCCTTCAAGTACTATCCTGAAGCACAAGAAGCTGATTTAGCCAATATAAGCTTTAAGATTGAATCAGGGCAAACTATTGGCATTATCGGAGGAACTGGTAGTGGGAAATCTAGTTTGATTCAACTTATTCCAAGGCTTTATGATACTACACAAGGAGAAGTCTATGTTGCTGGACGAAATGTCAAAGAGTACGACCTAGTAACCTTGCGTGATCAAATTGCGATGGTTTTACAAAAAAATACTTTATTTTCTGGTACGATTTTAGAGAATTTACGTTGGGGAGATAAGGATGCTTCGTTAGCTGAAGTGAAGCGTATGGCCAGTCTTGCCCAAGCGGATCAGTTTGTTTCGACTTTCCCGGAAGAATATAATACGGTGCTAGACCAAGGTGGGAATAATGTATCGGGAGGCCAAAAACAACGCTTAACTATTGCACGTGCTTTATTGAAGAAACCTAAAATCTTGATTCTCGATGATTCAACCAGTGCTGTCGATACGAAGACGGATGCCAAAATTCGTCAAGCATTTAAAGAAGAAATTCCAAATACAACGAAGATTATCGTGGCGCAACGAGTTTCTTCTATTCAAGATGCCGATAAAATTATTGTGCTAGATGAAGGAAAAATTAATGGCATCGGCACACATGAGGAATTATTAGCAAATAATCAAATTTATCAAGAAGTTTATGAATCACAAGTGAAAGGGGGACAAATCAGTGAATAAGAAAAAAGCAATGGGTAGACCAGCCAATCCAGTAAAAATATTTGGTCGAATTTTATCTTATGTGGGTAAAAAATATCGTTGGCGTTTAGTCATCGTTTTTATTAGTATTATTATTTCGGCAGCGGCAAATGCGATTGGAATTAGTTTCTCACAACGCTTGATTGATGATTATATTGTGCCCCTTTTAGGCAAAGCGAATCCTAATTTTGCTCCTTTAGCGAAGGCGATTGGCTTTATGGCGATGATTTATTTGAGTGGCGCGATTTTGACGTATGTGTATAATCGTACCATGGTTACTGTTTCTCAAGGGGTATTGAAAGATATTCGTGATGAAATGTTTGCGCATATGGAAATTCTTCCTGTACGTTACTATGATAGTAATGCCACTGGCGACATTATGAGTCATTTTACAAACGATACAGATACTCTCAGACAGATGATTAGTCAGTCGATTCCTCAAACGATTGCTGCTTTGATTAGTGTGTTACCTATTATTGTAGCGATGTTTATGATTAATGTGCCGATGACGATTTTTGTCTTATTCATGGTAACTTTAATGGTTTTAGTGATTCGTAATTTAGGTTCCAAGAGTGGGAAGTATTTCTCTTTCCAACAAAAAGCTTTAGGAACATTAAATGGTTATATTGAAGAAATGATTGAAGGGCAAAAAGTCGTGAAAGTCTTTAACCATGAAGAGGTAGCGATTGATCGTTTCGTGGAATTAAATGAAGATTTGCGCATAAATTCTACTAAGGCGAATACTTATGCCAATATTATGATGCCAATTATGGGAAATATTGGAAACTTCATGTATTTATTGACGGCTGTGGTGGGTGCTATTTTTTCTATCACTGGCGTTACTGCATTAACACTTGGTAGTATTGTTTCTTTTGTGCAGTTTACGAAGAGTATCACGATGCCAATTGCCCAAATTTCACAACAATTCAATGCGATTATCCTTTCTTTAGCCGGTGCACAACGTATTTTTGAACTATTAGATGAAGTGCCTGAAACGGATGAAGGACACGTCGAGTTAGTCAATATCATTAAACATGAAAATGGTCGTATGGAAGAAACTGCCAAACGTACGGGACACTGGGCATGGAAAAATACTGATTCGAATGGGCATGTGCAATACACTGAGTTAAAAGGTGATGTGCGCTTTGAAGAGGTGACGTTTGGCTATCGCGAGGATAAAACGATCTTGCATGATATCAATTTATTTGCCAAACCAGGTCAAAAAATTGCCTTTGTCGGCGCAACCGGTGCTGGTAAGACGACAATTACCAACTTAATTAATCGTTTCTATGACATTCAAAAAGGGATGATTACTTATGATGGGATTAATGTTCAAGCGATGAAAAAAGCAGATTTACGTCGTTCACTAGGAATTGTATTACAAGATACGCATTTATTTACTGGTACGATTAAAGAAAATATCCGCTATGGGAAATTAGATGCGACGGATGAAGAAGTCTATGCTGCGGCGAAATTAGTGAATGCGGACCACTTTATTCGTCAACTACCAAAAGGCTATGATACTGAGTTAACCGGTGATGGTGGCTCGCTTTCTCAAGGACAACGCCAACTATTAGCCATTGCTCGGGCGGCTGTGGCAGATCCACCGGTATTAATCTTAGACGAAGCGACTTCAAGTATTGATACACGTACTGAAGCGATTGTACAAGCGGGGATGGATTCATTGATGAAAGGACGTACCGTATTTGTCATTGCGCACCGCTTATCGACGGTTCGAAATTCTGATGCGATTATGGTATTAGATCAAGGTCGTATTATTGAGCGCGGTACCCATGATGAATTGATTGCCCAACAAGGTGAATATTATCAATTATATACTGGCGCTATCAAATTAGCCTAAAAGAAAAACCAACGAGACTCTATGAAAAATAAGTTTCGTTGGTTTTTTTTGATATTTCTATGATAATTCACCGTGTTCGCGATACCAATGATCAGGTTGCCATACCCAGTTAAATCCATCTTCTTGAAGTAAGTGGAAAGCTTCATCTGGTCCCATTGTTCCAGCCGCATAAGTTGGAATAGGAGAAGTGGTATCGGCATCCCAAGCTTGACGAATTTGATCAACAATTTTCCAAGATTGGGACACCTCATGCCAGTGTGTAAAGTTAGTTCCATCGCCGTTTAAGCAATCTAGAATCAGTTTTTCGTAGGCTTCTGGTGTGTTAGCGATAATTTCTGCGCTGTTACGGTAGTCAAGTTTCACCGGCAATAGATTGAAATTAGGGCCAACTTCTTTCCCATTTAATGAAAGTGAGAAGCCTTCTGTGGGTTGTATATAGATTGTTAAGACATTTGGTTCTGGTTTTTGGGCATTTTGTTCCTCTTCATCAAAGGAATGATTGAAGAGATTAATTGGCACAGACTTAAATACGATATTGATACGTGTGCCTTTTTCGGTCATACGTTTACCGGTACGAATATAAAACGGTACGCCAGACCAGCGGAAATTATCGATAAACAAACGACCGGCGACAAAGGTTTCTGTACGCGATTCAGGATTGACTTGATCTTCTTCTTTATAGCCTTTATAAGTACGACCAGAAATTTTTCCTTGGACATATTGTGCGCGTACAAAGTTTTTCGCTACTTCTTCAGCATCGTACATACGAATCGCACGTAAAGCTTTAATTTTTTCATTGCGGATTTCTTCTTCGTTAAAAGCAGCGGGTGGATCCATAGCAAGTAAGGCTAAGACTTGGAAGATGTGGTTTTGGACCATATCTTTTAAGGCCCCACTTTGATCGTAATAGCCTGCGCGTTCTTCCACCCCAAGATTTTCAGCCAAACTAATTTGTACATTATCTATATAACGATTATTCCAAACTGCTTCAAACAGAGAATTTGCAAAACGCACCGCAGAAATACTTTGAATCATTTCTTTTCCTAGATAATGATCAATACGATAAATTTCTGATTCATCAAAGACTTCATTAATTTCGTTGTTTAACTTTTCAGCTGTTTGATAATCAGTACCAAATGGTTTTTCGATGATGACGCGATGATAACCATTTGATTCAAGTAAACCTTGTGATTGTAAATGATGCACAATCGTACCAAATAGGCTAGGGGACATCGCTAAGTAAAATAGGCGATTACCAGCTAAACCGTATTCTTCGTCTAATTGGTTGGCTAAATTCTTTAAAGTATCATAGTGATTGGTATCATTGACATCGTGGGATTGATAATAAAAATGACTGGCAAAGGCCGCCGCTTGTTGTTCGCTTGCAGTCAAATTTGAGACAGAAGACATTACGACTTCACGATAAGTTTCGTTAGACCATGGACGACGCGCAGTTCCAATCACAGCGAAACTCTCTTTTAACAGCCCTTTTTGATATAACCGAAATAATGAAGGGTAGAGTTTACGTTGCGCTAAATCTCCTGTGCCTCCAAAGATAGTGATCAAAACCTTTTTTTCTTTCATATTTTTCACTCCTCATTTAGTAAATCGACAAATATTGTACTCGCAGCTTTAAAACTAACTGCGATTGTTTTTTCTTGATTTTGTATGGTGATTGGTCCTTCATAATCTGCAATTTCAATGATACGATATTGTTCTTGGAGATTTAGATCAAGAGAGACCAAATAATCCAGTAGTTCTTTTTCATCTAAAACACGGGCAATTCTAATCAGACTGCCTACTGGATAATCCGCTAAAGTTTGGCGTTTCTTTTCAGAGATAATGCCATTTTCTTTCGGAATTCTTCCTCCATGTGGACAATAATCAGGAAAATTCATAAAGGCTTCTAATTTGTTAGCAAGTTTATCCGAAGTGACGTGTTCTAGTACTTCTGCATCATCATGGACATCATTCCATGAATATTGTAAGTACTCAACTAAAAAGACCTCCCACAAGCGATGGCGGCGCATTAATGAACTCGCGGTTTGTGAACCTTGATCAGTTAATTGTACGCCTTGATAGGGAAAGTGGAGTACTAAATTTTCTTTTTCTAATTTTGAAATCATTTCACTGACTGAAGCTGCGGATACACCTAGACCAGCCACGATTTGCTTGTTTGAGATTTTCTTTTCATGACCACCAAGCTCTAAAATGAGTTTTAGGTAGTCTTCACGATTAGGAGTCAAAAAAAATCCCTCCTTTATAGTATGTAATAAATTTTACCACGCATTTATCAAAAAAGCTAATATTGTTATCATTTGTCAATAAAAAGAATCAGGCATGGGATTTGCCTGATTCTACAATTATCTGAATATTATTTTTGTAAGGTGTGTCAGTTTCGCGCTCTTATCTGCTCGTGGCTGACCGAGTCGCTTCACATCCTTAGTTGACGGTGTTTGCCGGGTAACTCCTGTGCATCTAAGCCGGCCTGTCTAGGAAAATCTTAAAACACAGAGGATTTTCCTGACATTCCGGAAACCTTAGCTGCTTGGAGTTGACCGACCCGGCTCACAACCTTATGCCCAATCTGTGTTCAGCGACTAGCCACTTCGGCGTATAAGCCAGCCCGTCTTGGAAAGTCTTTATTTCTCGGACTTTCCCGACGTTCTGGACAAACTTATCCGCTCGTGGCTGAGCAAGTCGCTTCACAACCTTATGCCCAATCTCCGTTTCTGAAGACTGGTACTCGGGTGCCGTCTGCTTTGATGCCGTCGATGTCCATTTTATTTGAACCGACCATGAAGTCTACGTGGGTCGTGCTGCGGTTTAAGCCGGCTGCTGCTAATTCTTCTTCGGTCATTTCGGTACCACCTTCTAAGCTAAAGGCATAAGCAGAACCAAATGCTAGGTGGTTTGAGGCATTTTCGTCAAATAAAGTATTGAAGAAGATAATACCTGATTGGGAAATAGGTGATGGGTCAGGAACTAAAGCCACTTCGCCTAAATGTTTTGCTCCTTCATCGGTTGCAAGTAATTCAGCGAGGACATCTTGACCTTTATCAGCTTTGAAATCAACAACTTTACCATCTTTGAATGTAAAGTGCATGCCTTCAATAATATTTCCGGAATAACTTAATGGTTTTGTTGAAGCAACAGTACCATTCACGTTGCGGCTATCAGGGGCGGTGAATACTTCTTCTGTAGGCATGTTTGCCATAAAGAATTCGCCACGACTGTTATGACTGCTTGCGGCTTCCCAATGATGTCCTTTAGGTAAACCAATTGTTAAGTCTGTGCCTGGAGCGGTATAGTGAAGGGCAACGAATTGTTCTTCATTTAACCATTTGGCCTTTTCTAATAAATTAGCGTCATGTTCTTTCCAAGCTTGTACTGGGTCATCTGCATAAATACGTGTTGTTTTAAAGATTTGATCCCATAGTGCATCGACTGCTTCTTCTTCATTTAATTCAGGGAAAACAGTTTTGGCCCAGGCAGGACTTGCAGCAGCGACCACTGTCCAGCTGTATTTATTGGCTTGCAAGGCTTGCATTAATGGCGCAAAAGCAGCATTGTTTGCTTTACTAAAGGTTGCTAAACGTTTGCCATCCACTCCGGCTAAAGCACCTGGGTCGTTGGAAACGAGGCTGATGCGGCTAGCCCCTTTTTCTAACCAGTCATTAGATTCTTCAATTTTATATTGTGGGACTGTAGCAATGCGGTCGTCTGCAGCATGTAACATAAATTCTTTAGTTATTACATCATCTGACCATTGCATTAAGACTTCAGCGGCGCCTAGTTCATAAGCTTTTTTGACGATTAAGCGAGCAAGAGGTGCTTGATCAACCGCTGCCCGTAACACAACTGTATGTCCTTTTTGCACGTTTACACCAATTTCAACGATTAATTGGGCATATTTTTCTAATAATTCTTCAAAATTTGGTAAAGTCATTTTTTTCACCTCATATAAATATTGTTCGTTTTTTATGATAGCATAGATTTTTAATAAAGAATAGAAGAATGCTTAGAAGTAAATAAGAATTGGCTAAGAAACAAAAGTAAATAATATTAGTTATCTAGCTACGTAAATCAGAATTTTAAAACGCTTTACTTAATTATATTAGGTAGATGATAAACAAAATGTAAAATAAGTATGATTATATAAAATGATAAAATATTTAATGATATTGCTAAATTAGATATTGTACAAAGTTAAAAAACAGTCTAAAATAAATATAGGATGTTTTGGAAGCGATTCATAGAAATAGGAGGGATAGGAAATGGCTCGTAAAAAAACAATCACTAAAGATCAGATTTTAAAAGCTACTTATGAACTTGTCGCAAAAGAAGGGTTATCAAAGTTTACTGCACGTAATATTGCGGCGAAGATGAAGTGTTCAACGCAACCAATTTACTTAGAATTTAAGAACATGGACGACTTACGCTCAGCATTAATTCAAAAGATTTTTGATCATCTAGGTGAAGATGTATTACCAAAAGTACAGACTGGCGACCCTGTGATTGATTTTTGTTTGAATTATATTGATTTCGCAACAAAAGAAAATCACCTATATCGTGCCTTATTTATCGTCGGGCATGGTGGTGAACCTGTTTTACAAGGATTTTCATTCGATTATTTCAAAAATACGGTTATTAAAGATACCGAATATGAAAAATTACCAGATAAAGAAATTGAAAATCTTTTTGTGAATTTATTAGTGATGGCAAGTGGTGTCTCTTCACTAATGTATTCTGGGGTTATTGCACCTAATAGCCAACAAATTACTGGCATCTTAAATGAAGTCTTAAAGGCGGTGCAGGAGAGGCAAACTACTTACGATTTAAATTTTATCGCCCCACATCATCCAAGTGAAGCATAAAAAATAAGCATTCAACCTGATACTAAGGTTGAATGCTTTTTTAACTAGGCGTTTTCTTCGACTGATTTTGCTAATTCTTTGGCAAATTCTTCTAAGTTATCAATATCTTCATCTTCAGCGTTTAATTCAACTTTCACGCTGTCAGCTCCTTTAATTGCGCCTGTTTTAAGGAAAGCTTGTTCGAAGTCATCCACTGATTTACAGAAATAATCATAGAATGTATCACCGGAACCACAAACACCAAAGACTTTCCCAGATAAATCCATTTCTAATAAATCATCATAAAGGTCGACAATTTCATCTGGTAAATCGCCATCACCATAAGTATAGGTAGCGACAACGCAAAGGTCAGCATCTTCAAAATCGCTTGCTGAAACATTTGAACATTCTTCAATTTCAACATCGAAATCTAAATCTTCCAGGCTTTCTGCAACGATATCAGCAATTTCTTCTGTATTTCCTGTCAAACTAGCATAAAAAATTTTCGCTAAAGGCATAATCTTCACTCCTAAAAAATGTATCTTCATGCAAGAAAATATCATACTTTCATACAAAAAAAGCGTATAACAACCCATTCAAAAAGTCAATTAGTTTCTACTATGAGTATTTTCTAACTCTGTTTGTTTCAGTTTTAAAAATGTGCTAAAATTAAATGAATGAAGTTTGAAAGGAAATGAAAAATGATTACTTTAAAATCTGAACGTGAAATCGAAATGATGGCACAATCTGGCGCGTTATTAGCAGATGTGCATAAACATTTACGAGATTTTATTAAACCTGGAATTACAAGTTGGGACATTGAAGTATTTGTCCGTAATTATATTGAATCTCACGGCGGAGTAGCTGCACAAATTGGCTTTGAAGGTTATAAATATGCTACTTGCTGTAGTATTAATGATGAAATCTGCCATGGTTTTCCACGTAAAAAAGTACTTAAAAATGGCGATTTAATCAAAGTTGATATGTGTGTAGATTTAAAAGGAGCTATTTCTGATTCATGTTGGTCTTATGTTGTTGGTGAAGCAAGTCCTGAAGTAAAACGTTTGATGGAAGTCACCAAAAAAGCTTTATATTTAGGTATTGAGCAAGCCAAAGTAGGCAATCGTATTGGGGATATCGGTCATGCGATTCAAACGTATGTAGAAGGTGAAGGATATGGGGTCGTCCGTGATTTTATCGGTCATGGCATTGGACCTACTATTCATGAAGCACCATCTGTTCCTCACTATGGCGAAAAAGGTAAAGGATTACGCCTAAAAGAAGGGATGGTTATTACGATTGAACCCATGGTAAATACGGGAACTTGGAAGATGAAAATGGATAAAAATGGTTGGACTGCATATACCCAAGATGGTGGTTTAAGTTGTCAATATGAACACAGCCTTGCCATTACAAAAGATGGTCCGCGTATTTTAACATCTCAAGGGGTAGAAGGTACTTACTAAAAGGAAGGGTCAGAATGAAGAAGAAAGACTCTAAGGAAAAAAAGAAAACCCCAAAGATAAAAATATTTATTGATTTAATGTCAGTAAGAATGCAAAATTCAGAGATAGGCGTCACTTCTTCAGTTGTCGCCTATTATCTGTTATTGTCTTTTTTTCCGTTATTGATTGCGGTTGGAAATATTTTGCCGTTATTTCATTTTAATCAAAATCAAGTTTTAACCATGTTAAAGACAATGATGCCACAAGAAATTTACTTATTATTTGCACCTTCAATTAAGGCTTTATTGACAAGTGGTTCTAAGGAGTTGCTATCGATTTCAGCGGTTGCTACACTTTGGTCTGCGAGTAAGAGTATTAATGCTTTACAAATCGCGATGAATAAGGCTTATGGGGTGACTGGGACAACAAATTATCTAGTCATGCGCTTGGTATCGATGTTGATGCTCATTCTTTTTTTTGCAGCGATTGTTGGGGTGGTAATCGTTATCGGGTTTGGTAAAGTAGCGTTGGACTGGATTCAGCCGCATTTGAATATTCCTGATTCTATCATCACGACTTTCCAAACTGTGAAGTGGCCAGCGACAATCATTGTGCTACTGGCAATTTTAACTTTGGTGTATTGGATTATTCCTAATGCCAAAATTGGGATACGCTCGGCTTTTCCTGGTGCGGTGTTAGCGACAATAGGTTGGCTCGGTTTAACACAAGTATTTGGGATTTATATGAAATATTTTGCAACGGGGTTTAATGGATATAAGATTATTGGGACTTTTATGTTACTAATGATTTGGCTAAAATTCGCAGCAATGATTGTAGTATTTTGTGGTGTATTTAATACTGCTCTTGCTGAATATCGTACGGGTGGTGATCTTAGCCAACGCAAAGATCCACTAGAAGTATTAACTGAGCGAATGAAAGCACAATTATTACATTCAAATGAGAACGAAAGCGAGTCATAGGAATGGATTTTACTTTAGAATTTATTTTGCACTTTTTGGCAACGATGATGATATCGGTTATTTTAACCCCCCTTGTGAAGCTCTTAGCCTTTCAAGTTGGTGCGGTGGATTATCCAGGCAAACGTCGAATAAACCAGAAAGTCATGCCGACAATTGGTGGTTTAGCTATCTTTATTGCCTTTACGATTGGCGCTTTTTGGCAGTTTCATGGGTATTTATTTATGAAAAAGGTTTGGGCGATTCTGCTAGGTGCACTCATTGTTGTGATTACTGGTTTTATCGATGACCGTAAAGAATTATCGCCTTTACAAAAATCAATTGGCTTGTTTATCGCTGCCTTAGAAATTTATTTTGTAGCTGGCTTAAAGATGGATACAATTAGCATTCCATTTATCGGGATGTTTCATTTAGGTTGGTTAAGCTTTCCAGTAACGATTATTTGGATTTTTGCGATAACCAATGCAGTGAATTTGATTGATGGTTTAGATGGTCTAGCTTCAGGCGTTTCGATGATTGCTTTATCCACGATTGGCATTGTAAGTTATTTTTATTTACCTGATAATATCGGTACGTATTTGGCCATGCTTATTTTCTTATTAGTGGCTGCGATATTAGGTTTTTTCCCTTATAATTTTCATCCTGCAACGATATTTTTAGGCGATACGGGTGCTTTATTCTTAGGATTCATGATTGCTGTGGTTTCGTTGCATAATTTGAAAAACGTTACTTTTATTTCTGTGGTGACGCCGATGTTTATCTTAGGGGTGCCTATCACGGATACGGTATTTGCGATTATTCGCCGTAAATTTAATAAGCAACCTATATCATCTGCAGACAAAATGCATTTGCACCATCGCTTACTGTCTTTAGGTTTTTCACATCGTGGTGCCGTATTAACAATATATGGTTTAGCATTAACTTTCTCATTTATTGCTTTGTTGATGACTTATGCAAGTACACCAGCGATTATCTTGATGATTATTTGTACAACGATTGGTATTGAACTGTTTATTGAACTCATTGGGCTTGTTGGTGAAAATCGCCAGCCGTTATTGAAGACCTTGAAATTCTTTGGTAATAGTGAGTATCGTCATGAATTTTTATTAAATCGCTATGAAAGAAAAAAGGTCGAAAAAGAACAAAACCGTAAAAAATAATAGTTAGGTAAGTCTTGATTGTTTGAGAACATCAAGGCTTTTCTTTTGGCTAAAAATAGTGCTATAATAAAAGAAACAGGCAGGCAAATGAGGTGAAGAGATGATTAAAATAAGTGACAGCGAATGGGAAGTTTTGCGTGTTGTTTGGACCAATCCAGATTGCGATGCCCATTTGGTAAGCGAGGTCTTAGGAGATTCTAAAGATTGGCAAAAGTCAACAGTAAAGACTTTGCTTGCTCGTTTAGTTAAAAAAGGTGCATTAAATACGACACGTGTTAGAAATAAGTTCATCTATACACCGACTGTGACGGAAGAAGAGGTCATTGTTAGTGCTACAGAGACACTGTTTTCTCATATTTGTGCTAAAAAAATTGGCCAAACAATTGCCGAGATGATTACCTCTTGTGAATTAACACCTGCTGACTATCAACTCATTCAAGAAGCTCTAGCACAAAAAGAGACGGTCGAAACAATTGAATGTAATTGTATTCCTGGTCAATGTCATTGTAAAGAGCATCAACAACGTTAAGTGGGGGGAGCATATGGAATTAAAGAAATTAGAAGTACCAACATCATCCATAACTGAAGTGAAAAAATCACCCATGGATGTTTTTCAACAGGCACGTGACGCAAAAACCGGTGTCTATGTCTTTAATCGTGAAAAAATTGCTGGTGTAATGCTTACCCAGCAACAATATGAAGAATTACTAACAGAATTACATGAGTTACGCCAACAATTAAATATTAATCAAGAACAAATGATTGTTTCTTCAGATATTGATGGATTAGAAAGTTTTGCGGAGAATATTCGGGAGGCTTTAGTGACTGGATCAAGTATTTCTGCTAAGAACTTAGACGAGCGCATGGTGGCGTTTGGCTTCATTACTAAAAAGACAGGATTTGGTGGCGTGGTCGAAATGCTTAATGAATTAAAAGAAACTGGAAAAATTATCTATCATCTACGCAAACGCACCGGTGAAAAGAATGTGATTGCCGAAGTAGTAGGGGAAGCAGATAACCAAACAAGTATTTTTGATAAAATTATTATTCGTAAAGTATATTTAAAAACAAAATAAATTGACAGTTTTATCTGGAATGCATAGAATTTAACTGATAAATAAATTTAAAGGAGAATTTCATGGCTGAATTATTACAATTAGCTTTGGCCGAACAAAAAGGCCCTAAAGCATTAATCAAAACAAATCGTGGAGATATTTTGGTCCAATTGTTTCCAGAAGTAGCTCCAAAGACTGTAAAAAACTTTGTTGAATTAGCGAAGAAGGGTTATTATGATGGGGTTATCTTCCACCGTGTGATTCCTGATTTTATGATTCAAGGCGGTGATCCAACCGGTACAGGTATGGGTGGCGAAAGTATCTATGGCGAAAAGTTTGAAGATGAATTTAGTCCACAAGTATTTAACTTCCGCGGTGCACTTTCTATGGCAAATGCCGGTCCAAATACTAATGGCAGTCAGTTCTTCATTGTTAATAATCAAAATGTTCCCGCACAAATGGTTCAACAAATGCAAGCAGCAGGTTATCCTGAAGCAGCGATTGAAAAATATAAAAATGGCGGTACCCCATGGTTAGATTTTCGTCATACAGTTTTCGGACATGTATTAGAAGGTATGGATGTTGTTGATGAAATTGCTAATGTTCAACGTGGTCCACAAGATCGACCTGTTTATGATGTAGTCATGGAAACAATTGAAATTAGTGAATAAAATGAAAAGGGAAAGTGCCGATGCAGCCTTTCCCCTTTTTTATGTCGAAATATGCTATAATATTAAAAAATGTAGAAAGAGGATTTTATGAAGTACAAAATTGGACAAATATTAGATGGTGTGATTACAGGCATCCAACCTTATGGGGCTTTTGCAGCTTTAGACGAACAAACACAAGGGCTAATACATGTCTCAGAAATTCAGTCAGGATATACAAAAAATATTCATGACGTACTCCATGTTGGTCAAGAAGTGAAAGTCCAAATTATTGATATTGATGAATATTCTCAAAAAATAAGTCTGTCTAGAAGAACCTTAGAAAAGCAATATGTACAACATAGCTATCGAAAAAAACGCTACTTTACGAATAAAAATCGCAAAATTGGATTTAAAAAAATTGATCAAGAATTACCAATTTGGATTTCTGAAGCTTTAAAGGAACTCGAACATCAAGCAACTGATACCTCAAGCAAAAAATAAATCTAGCCCGTAAATTATTGAAAATGGCAAAAATATAATGTAAATTTTCTGAAATGTGTGTTAGAATATTATTGTCGTTTTTTGCTGTATAAGATACAGTAGGACTATTTTTATGATTTGTTTCTTAATTGAGGTGTATAGTTTGGATAATAAACAAATTGCTGCAACAGTCATTCTTCACAAAACAGATGGCAGTAAAAGATTTTTAACTGAAAATCAAGCACAAGGACAATCATTATTGATGGTAGAAAATGATACCATGCATACAGGCTTAGCAAATGTCTTGCAAAACATTAAGGAAAATGTACGTTTAGATGTTTTTCAATTACGACTTGTAGAACTGACAAATGCAAAAATTGCTGATAAGCGTATGCCACTTTTTGTTTTTGAAGCCAACGAAGAGGATATCGATGTTCATTTACCTGCGCAATATTTATGGAAAGAACCTAAATATTTTATGCAGATGATTTCAGAATTTGAATTACAAGGTATGCCTATTTTTTAATCTGAGCATGGTGTAAGCCTAGTTTAGGCTTGCCAAAATAAATTTTTACTTTTTTTGAAAAAAGTCGTTGACAACTTGGTGACGATTTGATATGATATAAAAGTCGCTGAGATGCAACAACATTTAGGATTGTTTCTAAATTTACTCAGTGTATGAAAAAGTAGACCTTTGAAAACTGAACAAATAAATGCAAACAACCAATGTGTAGGGTC
>CAMMST010000005.1:0-85967 GCA_946499615.1 Enterococcus cecorum
GGATCAGGCTGTGGGGCAGGATTTGGTTGTGGCGTAGGATCTGGATAATTTTGTTGCCCACCAGTATTTCCACCATAATAAGGTGTAGTGTTATCATACGTCGTTGTATCTTGATTCATTGTGCCATCAGTGTTTGTAGCTGAGTCAGTTGTTGTTTCAGCTTGTGTAGTCGCTTGAGCTTGGACTGTAGATTCGATTGCTTGTAAGCCTTCAGTAAAACTATCTCTGATTTTTGGATTTTTAATTTGACCAATCAATTGTTTCACCTGATCTAAGCTTGCTTGATTTGCCTGTTCAGTCACAGTTTTATCTTTATATAATTGGTTATATAGGTCTTTGGCTTGAGTCACAGCTTTGATTTGTTCTTCAGCAATATCTAACCCTTGATTTAATGCTTTTTGATAATCATCTTTGGCATCTTTCGTATAATTTGCTTTTTTCACTTGATCAAAATCAGCTTGCTTTAAAGACGCCGTAATCAATACTTCCTTATTTTGCTTATCACCTGTCAGAAATGGATGTTCAAATAAACCATTGATTGCTTTTTGACTAGCAAATTTCTTTTGTAATGATTGGAAGTTTGTTAGTAATTGATTTACTTTATCTTTTTCAGCTTGAACTTGTGATTGATAAGACGCTAAATCATCAGAATTCAAACTTTTTAGATTAGCCAAAGCTGCATTATATTCATTTTCAAAATTATTGATACTTTGTTGAATATCATCTAATTTCTTTTGATCTAAATCTTTAGCCAGGAATATCTTCTCTTTGTTTAAGTAACCTGATGCAACTTTTTTATTCACTTGATCATATTGTTGATCCACATTTTCAACAAAATTTTCAATGACAGCTTTTGATTGTGTATCTGTATGACGTTGAGAATATTTATACCCGAAAATACAAATAACAGATACAGAAACCATTAGTAAAAGTGTAATAATAATTTTCAGAATTTTTTTATCCATCCTCATCCTCCTAAAAAACAACAATTACTAGATAATACTAGCATTTTCATCCCCTAAATACAAATTAAAATCTTAAAAAAAGTAAAAAAATTATTTAATTATGCTTCAATAATGATTGCCTTACGATAAGTATAATCTTTAGGCGAAAGAACTTCAAAAGGCGAAATAGATTTTCTAGGACGATAGTAAGTTGATAGTGGTAGATAATCTAAAAGTGGGACTTGGCAATATTCCCATTGATCTAGTTTTAATTGTTGATCAGCAGTAATCTCAAATTGCTTCAAATCTCCAGCAAAACTTAAACCAAACATATTCGGCCGACTCACGATTTTATGTATTTGGTTTTTCCAAAATGAATGGTCTTCTAACAGCTCATTCCCCCATCTAAATAATCGTCGAGTCGTACCACCTACCGCATATTCCCATTGGTCTTCATTCATTAAATCCATGACTTCTTTTTGCAAACTTTTACGTAATTGTTCTTGGGTACAGAGTTGATGAGAAAATATAGTGTAGCTTTCTAGTTCAGGATTTAGTTTGGCATAAAATTGATTTTCATGAAATAATTCATTAGGAAACTCAAAAAATAAAGAGTCTTCAAAATTTTGCGGCGGCGTTAATGCTTGCTTGATTTGCTCTTCAAACTTTGCAAATTCATCTACTGTCCCAACAAATTCACCCGTTACTGCTTGAAATTCACCTAAATAACTACAGCCGACTGGTAAAGCATATTTTGCCACTAACATCGGTGGAATATCTACTTGGCGCAAACTAGAAGTTGATTCATTTATAAATACATCCCATTCTTCGGTTGTCTGTAATCCGTAATTTTTTTGATAGTCTTGCACCTTTTTCGTATAAATAGCATTTTTCATATCCCAATAGAATGCAGGTAAAGGCTGTGTACCAGAATCCCAACCTAAAATAGCCCCTTTTTTTCCTGGTAAAAAGACAAAAGTTTCCTCATCTAAATTGACTTCAAAAGTTTCGCATTTTACACCTGCTAATTCAAACTGGCTCAATGTAATATTGCTTACTTGTTTGAGGGGACTGACATAATAAGCCAGTATTTGACAAAATAAATCTCTTTTAGTGCTCACAGAATAATTTTTCCAATTTGACCAGTCCAAAGTATCGATAACCTTCATGTAATCACTCCCAAAACCATTATACTTGCTCACATTATAACATACTTGCCATTAATCGGATGAATGATTTTAAAAAAATTTCGTAAAATGAAAACAGCCTCCGCATACAAATGGGAGACTGTTTAGATTATATACTTGAGTTTTTCTTATGTTTTCTTGCAGTACGTCCTTTTTGTCGACGTTCCATTTTACGTTTTTGTTTATTTGATTTCTCAATTTCTCGTTGAATTTGCTTCTTATAGCCAGGCTTAATTTTTTTCTTTTTCTTCTTCACTAAGCCAATCAATGTCGTATCTAACTCATCGCGTTTTTTTTCACGTTTTTGACGACGATTACGATCATAGGAATCAACGACCTCATCATTCTTGATTTCTTTTGGTTTGAAAGTAATACCTAGTGCTTCAATTTCATTAATTTTTCTTTCATCACTTGGTTCGTAAAGAGTGATAGCTGTGCCTGGTAATTGATTCCGTCCGGTTCTTCCTACACGATGAATAAAGAACTCTAAATCATCCGGTATCTCGGCATTGATAACATGAGATACACCTTCGATATCAATACCGCGTGCAGCTAAATCGGTTGCGACAACATATTGAAAGTCTAAATTTTGAATTTGCTTCATGACGCGTTTACGTTCACGAGGTAAGATATCGCCATGAATCGTTGCGACACCTAATCCTTGGTTTTTCAAATATTGGCTGATTTCATCTACTCTTTGTTTCGTGTTCGCAAATACAATCGCCAAATAAGGGTGTCCAATTGTTAATAATTGATAAATAATTTGGTTCACGTCTTTACCTTTAGTTGAAATTAACCAGTTATCAATTGTTTCTGAAATGACCGTCTTGGGTTTAATTTCTTCAATTAAAGGATTGTTCATATATTTTCTCAAAAATGGACGTAATTTTTCAGGAATTGTAGCTGAAAATACAAGCATTTGTAAATTATCTGGCATTCTACCGGCAATTCGATCAACATCAGCTAGGAATCCTAAATCTAGAGTCATATCAGCTTCATCAACAACCATAACTTGCGTGGTATGAATCAATAAATCCCCTGAAGTGACTAAATCCAAAATTCTCCCTGGTGTACCAATAACGATATGCGGTTGTTTAGTGGCTAATCGTTCTACTTGACGTAATTTATCCGTCCCACCAACAAAATTCATAATTGAAATTTCTTCACCAGAAAAATCAGCTAATTGTTTGGCCGCTTGATAAATTTGAGTAGCTAATTCTCGACTAGGCGCTGTAATAACGGCTTGCACATTTTGTTGTTCCAAGTCTAATTGATTAAAAATCGGTAATAAAAAGGTATGGGTTTTCCCTGTTCCTGTTTGAGACTGTCCCACAACACTGCGACCAGCTTGAATGACAGGTATTAATCGTTCTTGCACTTCTGTAGGTTGTTTAAATCCCTTATCCGCAATCGCAGTCAATAAATAATCTTGTAATTGAAAGGCTGCAAAACTCATTTTATCTCCTCCTTCTTCTCTTTTCTAGGTGGCCGTGTTCCCCAATATTGGAAATAATCACATCTTAACGCCCCATTATAGAGTTTTCGTTTTTTTGTTGCTTTTTGACCATAAAATTCTTCAAAAGCTAAATCACTCGTTAATATATACTTACTCCAAGTCGTTAATGGCTTCATAACTTGGCCCATTTCACGATATAATTTTCGAACTGTATCTCGTTCACCTAAACGTTCTCCATAAGGTGGATTTGCAACGATTACCCCATATTCTTTATCTGTTTTAAAGTCTTTAACAGCTTGTTGTTTGAAGGTAATTGAATCACTTAGTCCAGCCTCGAGTGCATTTTGTTTGGCAATTTCAATCATATTTTCATTAATATCCATTCCCAAAATATCTAGCTCGACGTCATAATCCGCTTGTTCATCAGCTTCCATACGGACTTTTTCAAAAATTTCCTGATCAAACCAACTCCATGTTTCACAGACAAATTCGCGATTAAAGCCAGGTGCAATATTGTGACCGATTAACGCAGCTTCGATACATAAAGTGCCAGAACCACAAACTGGATCGATAAAAGGACGATCTTTCCGCCAATTTGTTAACATGACCATCGCTGCAGCCATATTTTCTTTTAATGGTGCGCCACCCTTATCCAGACGATATCCGCGTTTAAATAAACTTGGTCCGGTGGTATCAAGTGTGAGGGTCACTTTATCTTTCAACAGAGCGACTTCTAATTTATATAATGCCCCTGTTTCAGGAAGTGGCATATGACTTGGTCGATGATAATATTCACGCAAACGATTGACAATAGCTTTTTTTGTAATCGCTTGGCAGTCAGAAACACTAAACAATTTTGATTTAATTGATTTACCTTCTACAGGAAAATTTGCATCTAAAGGTAAATAATCTTCCCAAGGTAAACTTTTTACTTTGTTGAACAATTCGTCAAAACTGGTTGCTTCAAATTCGCCAACTACAATTTTGACACGATCTGCACATCTCAACCATAGATTCGTTTTAGCAATTGTCTCCATATTTCCACGAAATCTAGCACGGCCATTTTCTACTTGGCATGCAATGCCCATTTCTCGTAATTCTTTTCCGACTAATGCTTCTAACCCACTTGCTGCAGTTGCAATTAATTGAAAAGTCTGCTCTTTTTGCATAATTTCCTCCTAAATTTTACTAAAAAAAACGGCTGAACCACTGTCAGCCAAACCCTGTTTATTGTGATTTTCTATAAGCCATGTTTTGTCCTATCTTATCCAGGGAAAAAAGATATGGATAATCATCTATCTGCATTCAATGCCCCTTTGATCCGTTCATTTCCGTCCAAAAGGCGCCCCTACCATAATTTGGGTTGCTCACTCGAGGGGTTTACCCGTTTCACAATAAGATTTCTCTTATTTATCGTCACTGTTGCACGTTAAGGAATTCTCTGGCATAGAAATTTCCTTAGCCATTACTTCCGCCGTTATAGTAAAACTATACCTTAGCTTATTGTTTCGCTAAGCACGAACACTACAAGCATCGCAGCTTGTGTGAGCATGGACTTTCCTCAGGGTAAAGAATACCCCGCGATTATCCGAAAACCACAATTAATGACATTAAAATAGACGTGTTTTGTCTAAATCATCTTCATCATCATTATTGGTATAATTAGAACTTAAACTACTTAAAGAAGAGGAAGGTTCAATTGTCACTTCTTGATCTAATTTTTTACCGAAGACTTCTTTTTCTAGATTTGATAAGCGTTTTAGAATATCAAAATTTGTCACTGTTTGACTCTTTTGGCTTTCAGGTTGAATTTTTGACATTACAGCTTGACTCTTATTTAATTGGTTAATTTTAGCATTTAAACGGTCATTTTCTTCTTGTAATGCAAGGATTTCTTTATTGAAAGTTTCATAGTCTTTCATAATATTATCTAGGAATTCATCCACTTCATCTGGATCAAATCCTCTCATTTTTACTTTGAATTCTTTATTAAAAATATCAATTGCTTTGTAGTTATACTTTGCCATTATTTTCACCTCATAGTCTCTTTTGTCCACACTTCTTTTTCTATTCTATATAAAACCGTAAATAAAAGCAAACAATTTCTAGAAAATTTCTATTGTTTTTCATAAAAATTTAACCAAAAAAGTTGTTTCTTATCATTTACCCTTCTTCAAACAGGTCATTTGCAAAACTTTGTAAGTCATCCATCGAATTTAATATTAATTCTTTTCCTGTTTGTTCCCATTCTTTCAATAAATATTGAGGTTTGCCAGGAAATTCTTCATCATAAATTGCCCACATTACATCGGCATGTGACACAATAAATTGGGAATGATTTCTTAATTGTGAAGGATCTGAATATGGTTTTTGGCTGACAAAATTAAGATAATCAGCTTGACGGATGACTTCTTCAAATGTTTGTTGATTATAACCTTGCCAATTCTCGCCAAAATTTTGAAAAGGTAGCAAGACACCTATCTGAATATCATATCCCTCATTTTTTAATTCAAAAGCCATCTGTGCACTCCATAACTCAATGCCCAAATTTCCGCCAATAATAAACCATTGTGCGCCATTATCTATTAATTGTCGTAAAGAATGTTTAATAAATTTATAAAGTATTGCTAATTTCGGGTCTTTTGCTTGAAAAATACCTAATTCATAATTACGATATCCAGTGATGGCAATAATTTTCCGTTTTTTCATCTACACTTTTCTTTCTATTTTATTTTTTGGTATAATAGTTTCAGGAGTGTGAAATTTATGAACTTTCATTATCCCAATGGAAAAGTTTATCACAAGACAGAATGGAAGTCAGCAAAAAAATCGCCACTCACTTTTGCCAATCGTGGGATGCGTTTTGAAGAGGCTATTAATGAAAGCAATGAATATTACTTAAATAAACAAATTGCTGTCATACATAAAAAGCCCACCCCCATTCAAATTGTGAAAGTCGACTACCCCAAACGTAGTGCAGCAACAATCAAAGAAGCCTATTTTAAAGAAGCTTCAACTACAGATTATAATGGGGTTTATCAAGGATATTATCTTGATTTTGAGGCAAAAGCTACCCAAAATAAAACTTCATTTCCTTTAAAAAATTTCCATTCTCATCAGATTGAGCATATGAGAAATTGTTTACTCCAAGGCGGAATTTGTTTTGTATTGCTTTATTTTAGTGCTTTGAAGCGTTGTTTTTTTCTAGATGCAAAGACATTAATTGAAAAATGGGATAGTCAAGAGCAACAGAGAAAATCGATTACGCTAAACGAAATAGAAGCAAAAGGAATTGAAATTACCATGAAAATCGCTCCTCGAATTGATTATTTAGCAGCGGTTAAACAATTTTTAGAAAATAAAGGAGAACACAGAAATGGCAAATCAAACCTCGACTAGAAAGGCCAAACACCATCAAAAAAAACCGATGAATAAGAAATCTAAGCAAAATTCAAGCGGCTCATTATTTGTGAAACTAATCGGTATTGTGTTTGCTGCTTGTCTTGTACTATTCTTAGCGGGTGTCGGTCTATTCTTTTTCTATGCAAAAGATGCGCCAGAATTAACAGACCAATCCTTAGATACGACTGTCTCATCAATCATTTATGATGCAAACGGTGAAAAAATTACAGATATCGGTGCTGAAAATCGTGAAAAAATCAGTGCAACTGAGATTCCACAACAACTTGCTGATGCGGTTGTGTCAGTGGAAGATAAAAGATTTTATAAACATATCGGTGTAGATCCAATTCGTATCGTTGGCTCACTGGTTTCTAATGTACGTTCCGGTGGATTACAAGGAGGAAGTACGTTAACACAACAATTGATTAAATTATCATTCTTTTCTACTAAAGCATCAGACCAAACTTTAAAGCGAAAAGCACAAGAAGCCGTATTAGCAATTAAATTAGAACGTATGAAATCTAAACAAGAGATATTGACTTACTATATTAATAAAGTCTATATGTCAAATGGTATTTATGGGATGCAAACTGCTTCTAAAGCCTTTTATGGTAAGCCATTAGATCAATTAACCTTACCGCAAACCGCATTATTAGCTGGTATCCCGAATGCTCCAACCTTGTTTGACCCATATGCCAATCCAGATTCAGCCAAAAAACGTAGAGACATTGTTTTGCTAACCATGTATCAAAATAAAAAAATCAGTAAATCAGACTATGAACAAGCTGTGGCAACACCCATAAATGATGGTCTACTTACTACTCCTGCGACTCAAAGTGCTGATTGGAAATACTATGATAACTACATTAAAGAAGTTATTAATGAAGTGAAGTCAAAAACAGGAAAAAATATTTATACAGATGGTCTAAAAGTTTATACCAATTTAAATGTGAATGCCCAAAAACGACTTTATGATATTGTGAATTCTGAAAACTATGTCTACTATCCTGATAAAAATATGCAAGTTGCTGCGACATTAATGGATGTCCATACCGGTAAAGTTCTTGCACAAATTGGTGGACGTAATATCCCGGCTGGTACAATTTTAGGCTACAACTTAGCAGTAAGTACTTCTCGTGATTTCGGTTCGACAGTTAAACCAATCACTGATTACGGTCCTGCATTTGAATATTTAAAATACTCAACAGGAAAAACAATAGTTGATGAACCTTACACTTATGCTGGAACCAATATTCAATTAAAAAACTGGGATAATCAATACTATGGCACGATGACTTTGCGTAAAGCATTATATCTTTCAAGAAACGTCCCTGCTGCTAAATTGTTTATGGATGTGGGCGTTAAAAATGTGAAGAAATTCTTGAATGGTTTAAATATTGATTATTCTGATTTACAACAATTTAATGCCATTTCTAGTAATACTGGTAAGCAAGATGGTACCAAATATGGGGTTTCTAGTCTGAAAATGGCCGCTGCCTATGCTGCTTTTGCAAACGGTGGAACCTACTACGAACCACAATATGTCAATAAAATTGTTTATCAAGATGGCACAGAAGAATCATTTGAAGCAGATGGTACAAAAGCGATGGAATCAACAACAGCTTATATGATTACCGATATTCTAAAAGATGTAATCACATATGGAACGGGAACAAATGCCCAAATTAGTGGCTTAATTCAAGCTGGTAAAACCGGTACTTCTAACTACACAACAGAAGAATTAGCCAATATTGATACCTCAAGAGGTGCTTATCCAGATATTTCATTTGTCGGCTATACACCGAATTATTCATTAGCCGTATGGACTGGATATAATGATCGTAAAACGCCAGTAACTGATGATTCTTCACAAGTTGCCTCAGATGTGTATCGTGAGCTGATGAGCTATATGACAGATGGCAATGAAAGCAAAGATTGGAAGATGCCATCAGGACTTGTACGATATGGACGAGAATTGTATTTTACCAATTCAAAAAGCTATTCTCAAGCCAAAAAAGCGAATACGCCAACCCAGGCATCAAGTACAAAAGCTGAAAGTTCAACGACAACAGAAGAATCAAAAACTGAAGATAATCAAGCAACCACTACCTCTTCTGAAGATACAACAGCTGTAGTAGAACCGAATAATCCAGGACAAAATAATGGTGCAAATGGCAACCAAAATAATAATGGAAATGGCAATACAAACAATGCAACGAATAATAATGGGGCCTCTTCGCCGAATGAAAATGATAACAACGGCAATAGCAATAATGGTGCTACCAATAATAACAATCAATAATGAAAAAGACACAAGTTGTAGATTTATCTCTACAACTTGTGTCTTATTTTATACCAAGTCTTTTCTTACCTTCTTTGCAATATTGTAACACTGGACATTGGTCGCATTTTGGATTTTTCGCCGTACAATGATATCTACCAAAGAAAATCAATGTATGATGTGTTTGTACCCACTTATTTTTGGGAATTTTCTTCATTAGCGTTTCTTCTACTTCTGATACACTGGCCTCGCTTTTCACAATTGCCAATCGTTTACTTACTCTTTCAACATGTGTATCTACAGCAATAGCCGGTACATGAAAAGCTTCTCCTAAAACAACATTTGCCGTCTTTCTCCCCACGCCTGGTAAAGCAATAAGTTCTTCTCTTGTTTGTGGCACCTCTCCATCATATTTTTCATATAATAGTTGGGCGCAAGCTTTGATATTTTTGGCTTTATTGCGATATAAGCCGATGGAACGAATACATGCTATCACCTCTTCAATTGGTGCATTGGCCAAATGGTAAGCATCAGGAAAGCGAGCAAATAATTGTGGTGTAGCTTTATTCACACTTACATCGGTAGTTTGAGCGCTTAATATAACAGCAATTAATAATTGAAAAGGTGTTTCATAGTTTAATTCACACTTTGCATTAGGGAACATTTCATACATAATTGCAAGTACTTTTTGTGTTCTTTCTTTGCCTAACATCATTTTCCCTCCAACCAATTATACATGGTGATTTTAGATTTAGGTGATTTGTGATTTGTAGTTTGCCCATTGGATGTAAATTTTTGCTTGCGTTTATTTTGCTCTTCTTTTACTTGCTGCGGACTGGTAATATTTTTTCTTTCCCAACTTAACAAAATGCGGTCAATATAGTTTAAACTATACGCTTGATTAATAACTGCTTCTTTCAAGGCTAAATAAATCAGGTCAACTGAATAATGATCTTCCTGAAGCCACTGATTGATGCGTTGATACTCAATAGAAGATAATGTACGACCGAATTCTTCCTCAAAATGTTGAAATAATTCTTTCACTTTCATCTGTGTGGAATTTCTTTCATTTTGTTTTGAAGATTGCGTAATTAACTGCTCAATACGATCGTAAATTGGCGAAAAGTCATAACAATCAGTTTTTTTACCAGTTGAATCTTCCTTTTGCGTAATGAGGATTAATTCTTTTTGTATCAAATTATTAATGGCAGAAAATACGGTGTTTAAGGGTAAATTTAATTTTTCAGCAATGACACTGGCGTCTGGAAATCGATTCCCTTCTTGTACATAACGATACAGTTGCAACCAGATGATGAATTCTTCATTATTCATGCCTATTTTTTGGTAATAATCTAATATCAAATTACTTACGACGGTTTGTCCTGCTTCTTGGAACTCTCTAAGCAAATAGATACCTCCCTTTTTATTAAAAGTGAAAAAAACTGGCTCAATGTAGTTTGAACCAGTTAGTAAAAATAAATTAATCAATTGCCGCAATAATTTCAATTTCTACTAGCAAATCTTTAGGAAGTCTAGCTACCTCAACTGCTGAACGTGCAGGTAACTTATCATTGAACATTGTTGCATATACTTCATTAAATGCGACAAAATCATCCATATTTTTCAAGAAACATGTTGTTTTTACTACGTTGTCTGGAGTAAGATTAGCAGCCTTCAATATTGCTTGAATATTCTTTAAGACTTGTGTAGTTTGTTCCTGAATATTTTGACCAACAATTTCACCTGTTTTTGGATCAAGCGGTACTTGTCCTGATGCAAATAAAAATCCGTTTGCAATTCTTGCCTGAACATATGGTCCAATGGCTTTAGGTGCATCATCTGTATGAATAATCATTTTATTTCTCTCCCTTTTTTTGACATTCTTCACAAATACCATAAACTTCTAAACGATGACTGTGGATTAAATGATTAGTAATCTTTCCTGCAGCCATCTCCACGTCGTCTAAACCAGGATAAAAAAAGTCGGTAATTTTCCCACATTTTTCACAAATAACATGGTAATGTGGCATAATTGTAAAATCAAAACGACTAGATGAATCACCATAGCTCATTTCTTTTAAGAAGCCTAAATCTGTAAATAATCTTAAATTGTTGTATACAGTTGCCACGCTGATACCAGGGAAACTTTCTTTGATTCCGTGGTAAATTTCTTCAGCTGTGGGATGTATATGATGATTCTCTAAATATTCTAATATAGCCATACGTTGTGACGTTAATCGAACATTTTCTGATTCTAATTTAGAGATTGCGTGTTCTAAAGTTGTGCTCAAACGAATCCCTCCATTTCTGAAACTAATTGTATTTTACTATTAATTTGTGAAGAATGCTAGTGATTTTTAATAATTCTAAATATTTAAAGAACAAAAAAATCCAGCCAACATGTTGTAGCTGGATTAATAACTGAAATTTAATCTTCGAATTGATATAAAGCAGTTGATAAGTAACGTTCACCATTATCTGGTAATAAAGCAACAACTTTTTTACCTTTACCTAATTTTACAGCTAAATCGTAAGCTGCTTTTAGGGCTGCTCCAGATGAAATACCAACTAAAATGCCTTCTTTTTGACCAAAAGTACGTCCTGTAGCTAAAGCATCATCACTCTTAACAGCAATCACTTCATCATAAACGTCGGTATCTAATGTTTTAGGAACAAATCCTGTACCAATTCCTTGGATTTTATGTGGACCAGCATTTTGTCCGCTTAATACGGCTGATTCTGCAGGTTCTACAGCAACGACTTTAATTTCTGGGTAAGCTTTTTTCAACGCGTGGCCGACACCAGAAATTGTACCACCAGTTCCCACACCAGCGACAAATGCATCAGGTGCATCTTCACCAAAGGCATCGACAATTTCTTTCCCAGTTGTTTCTTCATGAATTTGAGGGTTTGCCGGATTTTCGAATTGTAATGGTAAGAAGTAGCCATTTTCTTTTGCTAGTTCGGTTGCTTTATCAATAGATCCTTTAATTCCCGCACTACCAGGAGTTAAGATTAATTTAGCGCCATAAGCTTGCATTAATTTACGACGTTCAATACTCATGGTATCAGGCATTACGATAATAACATTGTAGCCTTTTGCCGCTCCTACCATAGATAAACCAATCCCAGTATTACCAGAAGTTGGTTCAATAATCGTATCACCTGGTTTTAATTGCCCATTTTTTTCAGCGGCTTCAATCATCGCTAATGCAATACGATCTTTCACACTGCTTCCAGGATTAAATGATTCAACCTTAACATAAATATCAGCACCATTTTCAGGAGCAAAATGATTTAGTTTGACAATTGGCGTATTTCCAATTAAATCGGTAATAGAATTATAAATTTTACTCATTACATTCACCTTCTATGCTTTTGTTGATTCTATTTTAGCGAATGAAATAGAAAAACACAAATCATTCAATTCGTTGTGATAAGTAAAATTTATCAGCTAAAAGTAAGGAAAATAAACAAGGATAGCTTCAAAAACGAAACTATCCTTGTTTCTCATAAATATTTTAAATCAGTCATATTAGAAAGATTTGAAGGTATTTACTACGTTTTCTACATTAAATCCAAATGAATCAAGTACTAAATTACCTGGAGCAGAGGCACCAAATTCATCAATAGAAATAATCTTGCCTTTACATTTTACATATTGTCTCCATCCAAATGAAGAGCCTGCTTCGATAGCGACACGTTTTTTAACACCTTTTGGTAAAACAGTATTTTTATATTCATCACTTTGTTTTTCAAATAGTTCCATACTTGGCATAGAAACAACAGATACATCAATGCCTTCTTCAGCTAATTTTGCTTGTGCTTGAACTGCAAGATTAACTTCTGAACCAGTTGCAATTAAAATACCTTCTGGCGTTTCGTTTTTAGCTGGAGAAACAACATAGGCACCTTTTGCAACCATTTCGTCGGCATGTTCTTTCGTTCCTTCAATGACTGGTAAGTTTTGACGACTCAATACTAAAACAGTAGGTGTTTCAGTAGACTCCATTGCTACTTTCCAAGCTGCACGTGTTTCGTTACCATCTGCAGGACGAATCACATTCAAATTAGGCATGCTACGTAAGCTTGATAATTGTTCGATTGGTTCATGTGTTGGTCCATCTTCCCCAACAGCTACAGAGTCATGTGTTAATACATAAGTTACTGGAAGTTTTTGTAGAGCAGCTAAACGGATGGCTGGTCTTAAATAGTCGACGAATACGAAGAAAGTTCCACCGTAAACTTTTGTACCACCATGAAGTTGAATACCATTCATAGCCGCTGCCATTGCAAACTCACGGACACCAAACCAAATATTGCGGCCTTCATAACTACCAGGTTCGAAATCTTTTTCAGCAGCAACCATTGTATTATTTGAAGCACTTAAGTCAGCTGAACCACCCCAGAATGAAGGAACAGCTTTAGAAATAGCTTGAATCGTTTCTTTACTTGAGACACGACTTGCTTGAGCAGAACCAACTTCATATTTTGGTAAATCAAGATCCCATTTCACAGGAAGTTCACCGCTGAATGCTTGTTTGAATTCTTCTGCTAATGCTGGATAAGCTTTTTCATATGCAACAAATAATTGATTCCAAGCTTCTTCTGCTTTTTGCCCTTTTTCGATAATTTCTTGTTGGAAACGTGTCTTTACTTCATCCGGAACTGTAAATTCAGGATATTCCCAACCATAGCTTTCTTTAGCGGCTTTGACTCCTTCTGCTCCAAGTGGTGCACCATGAACTGCAGATGTACCTTGTTTAGGTGCGCCAAAGCCAATGATTGTTTTAACTTCGATAAGTGTTGGTTGTTCAGTGTTTGCTTTAGCTTCTTCAATCGCTTTTGAAATTGCTTCCAAATCATTGCCGTCTTTAACTAAAATATGTTGCCAACCATAAGCTTCAAATCTTTGACCAACATTTTCTGTGAAGGCTTTGCTTGTTGGACCGTCTAAAGAAATATCATTTGAATCATATAGAACGATTAATTTACCTAATTTTAAGTGTCCAGCTAATGAACTTGCTTCTTGTGAAACACCTTCCATTAAGTCACCATCACCACAGATAGCATAAGTGTAATGATCCATTACATTGAATTGATCACGATTAAATTTAGCAGCTAGATGTGCTTCTGCCATTGCCATACCCACAGCCATTGCAATACCTTGACCTAATGGACCAGTCGTTGCTTCTACACCATCTGTATGATTGACTTCAGGATGTCCAGGTGTTTTGCTTTGCCATTGACGGAAGTTTTTCAAATCATCAATAGAAACTTGATATCCAGCACAGTGTAATAAACTATATAATAAGGCTGAACCATGGCCAGCAGAAAGAATGAAACGATCACGGTCTACCCAATTTCTAGAAGTTGTTGGGTTCACTTTTAGGTGTTTTGTCCATAGTGCATAAGCCGTTGGCGCAGCGCCCATAGGTAAACCAGGATGTCCAGAATTTGCTTTTTGGATAGCATCCATACTTAGTGTACGTAAAGTATTGACGCCTAATTGATCGATTGTATCAAACATAGTAATATTGCCTCCCAGCATTTTTAGTTTTTTTTACTTTAATTACGCTTACATTATAGCGAAATTTACTAAAAATAGCAATAGCTTGATGAAACCATTTTTTTATAATCAATTATCGATTATGCAACCCTTTTTTCTTTTGAATTTTTTTAAGTTTTTCAGGAGTTACATCATTTCCTTGCAAATCAACAACTTTCATCCCTTCAATATGGTGACGCATCCCCCCACGGAAGGCTTCTAAGTATTCTTGACGCAATAAATGTTGCTCTTTTTGTTCTGCCTCAGTGAGACCTTCTTCCTTTTTCTTTTTCGCTAATTCATTAATTCGTTTAATTTTTTCTTCTGATAACATTTTCTTCCTCCGAATATTTGTGATAACTATATAATAATATAAATATTCCTCAAAAAGCAACAATCTAAATCAAATTGCGAACGCTTGTTTGATTTAACGTTGGCAGTATGTTATAATTGTAAAAAAAGAAGAAAAGGTGATGAAAATGCCTAGATATAATGAAGAACGTCAATTGAATATTTTAAAATATATTCATGATTTCTTACAAGAAAAGAATTATCCACCAACAGTTAGAGAAATCGCCCAAGCTGTAAACTTAGCGTCATCATCCACTGTGCATGGTCATTTAGAAAGACTTGAAAAAAAAGGCTTAGTTCATCGTGATCCAACAAAACCACGAGCTTTAGAACTCACGGCACTTGGTTTGGAAAAAATTGGTATCGTCAAACAACAAATTCCGATTGTTGGTGTAGTTACAGCCGGAAATCCAATCTTAGCAGTTGAACAGACCGAGGATTACTTCCCTGTTCCACCAGAATTAACGGATGAAAGTGAACCTTTATTTATGCTTACGATTCGTGGAGAAAGTATGATTAATGCAGGTATTTTAGATGGTGACCAAGTCATTGTTCGCAAACAATCATCTGCACGTAACGGTGAAATCGTGATTGCGATGACAGCAGATGATGAAGCCACTTGTAAGAGATTTTATAAAGAAGCCAATCATTTTCGTTTACAGCCTGAAAATGATTTGTTAGAACCGATTATATTAGATGAAGTAACGATTCTAGGTGTTGTAGTTGGCCTATATCGTAATTATTAATTCCTTTAAAAAATCTTCTATTTATCTATTTTAGAAGATTTTTTATTTTTTTCTTTACTTTTCGAACAAACATTCGTATAATAATGATATACAAACAAACGTTCGAAAAGAGGGGTTTTTATGAAATTTATTCGACAAATGGGCTTATTACTCATCATTTTCTTTCTCGGTCTATTCATTGGGGATTATGGCAATCATCAAATCCCTATCTATCTAGCGCCTATCGTCATATTATGGATTATGGCTTGGGATGATCGTCGTAATCGTATGTTAAAACGTAAAATGAAACAACAAAAGAGCAAAAATCAATCCAATTATTTCTATATTTATGATCAAGAATATCCCACTGCTCATCATAGATATTAAATCTGTCGCAATATAGGTTGCGACTTTTTTTATAAAAAAACGTCTAGAGAATGGATTGCACCATTCTCTAGACGCTTGAACTTCTTTATTGACGAATTAAGTAATCGAACGCACCAAGGGCCGCTGTTGCACCAGAACCCATGGAAATAATAATTTGCTTGTAGGCTGAATCTGTGCAATCCCCTGCAGCAAATACACCAGGCATACTTGTTTGACCATGTTTGTCAACAATGATTTCGCCACGATTTGTAAGTTCCACTCTATCTTTTAACCATGCAGTATTTGGTACAAGACCGATTTGTACAAATACGCCAGATAAATCAATGTGATGTTCTTCATTCGTAGCACGATCAACATAGTTAAGCCCAGTTACTTCGTCAGAGCCCACGATATCTTTCGTAGCAACATTTTTTAATACGGTAATATTATCTAATTTCGCTACTCTATCTTGTAATACTTGATCGGCTTTTAATTCTGGTAAAAATTCTAAAACATAGACATGCTCAGCTAAACCAGCTAAGTCAATAGCAGCTTCAATACCTGAATTTCCTCCACCGATGACTGCTACTTTCTTACCAGTAAATAATGGGCCATCGCAGTGTGGACAATAAGTAACTCCTTTGTTTCGGAATTCTTGTTCTCCAGGCACATTCATATTGCGCCATTTTGCACCTAAAGCTAATACAACTGATTTAGCTTTTAATACAGCCCCATTTTCAAGCTCAACTTCCACGACATCTGTTTTACGAATATCTTTTGCACGTTGACCTTTCATGATTTCAACTGGATATTCTTTGACGTGTTGTTCGACTTGAGCCATCAATTTTGGACCTTCAGTATATGGTGTGCCAATCATATTTTCAATACCGACTGTTTCCATTACTTGTCCACCAAAGTTTTCTACAACCATACCGGTACGAATACCTTTACGTGCAGCATAGATTGCAGCTGAACTACCTGAAGGACCTCCGCCGACAACGAGCACATCAAACAATCCTTTGTCTTCAAATTCTTCAGCAGAACTTGGACCAGCTGCTAAATCTACAAGTTGTTCAATGCTCATGCGTCCACTTGCAAATTCTTCGCCATCTAAAAAGACAGTTGGTACGGCCATAACCTTTTTAGCATCTACTTCATCTTTAAACATACCGCCTTCAATCATTGTATGACTGATATTTGGATTTAAGACGGACATAATGTTTAAAGCTTGAACCACATCAGGACAATTATGACAAGTTAAGCTGACATATGTTTCAAAATGTAAAGGACGATTGATTTTTTCAATACGACGAATCACATCCTCTTCAACTTTTGGTTTACGTCCGCCTACTTGTAATAAGGCTAAAATAAATGAAGTAAATTCGTGTCCAAGTGGTAATCCCGCAAACTCAATACCACTGTCTGCTTGCCCTTTTTGATTAATCATAAAGGATGGTGTACGAGTCAATGATTTCTCTACTAATGAAATTTTTGGTGACATTGCTTGGATTTCATCTAGAAACTCGCGAACCTTTTGACTGTTTTCACTTTCATCTAAGTGAGCAGCAAAAACAATATCATTTTCAAGTAATTCAAGATATTGGGCTAATTGCGCTTTAATTTCAGTATCTAAAGCCATTTGACAATCCCCTTTTCTTAAATCTTACCAACTAAATCTAGACTTGGTTTAAGTGTTTCTGCTCCTTCTTTCCATTTGGCTGGGCATACTTCACCTGGATGTGTACGAACATATTGTGCTGCACGAATTTTATCAACAAGAATCGCAGCATTACGTCCAATACCATCAGCATTGATTTCAAGTGCTTGAACAATGCCATCTGGATCAATAATAAATGTTCCGCGTTGTGCTAAACCTTGATCATCTAATACATCAAAACCTAATGAAATTTGATGAGATGGATCACCAATCATAATATATTCTAATTTTGAAATAGCTTCTGAATGATCATGCCAAGCTTTGTGGGTAAAGTGTGTATCTGTTGAAACAGAATATACTTCTACTCCTAAGCTTTTTAGTGTAGCGTATTGTTCTTGTAAGTCTTCTAATTCTGTTGGGCAAACAAATGTGAAGTCAGCAGGATAGAAGCAAACAATACTCCAATGACCTTTAAAATCTTCATTTGTAACTTCGATGAACTCTCCGTTATGAAATGCATTTGCTTTGAATTCAATTACTTCTTTACCAATTAATGACATGGCTATTCCTCCAATAATTTAAATATTTGAGACAACTCTCTATATAAATATAACTAAAAATATGTTATCGGTCAACCTTTTAGTTATAATTATTATAATTTTTAATATGGTTTTATATTGTAAAATATTATATTGTTTAGAATTATCATTTTCAATTAGGATAAATCATTCTCACTCACTACCAATTAACAGTGGCACTAAGAATGGATAACTAGTTAAGAAATCAAGAATCGATCGTCGCTGTTGAGCAGAATCGATGGTAATTTGAGCAAACTGATTTTCATCAAGATAAAATTTTACTTTTTGCTGATGATCAAGCAGGATTTCGAAGGCTTGCTGCTCAACTAATTCAAAATCATATTCTTTGACTGACATCAATTTAATAAAGATGCGATCAATGATTAATTCTGAAACTTTTCTTTGACTAGTAAAGTTAACAATCAATTCATAAGCATTATCTAATAAACTTTGCTCAACCGTAAATCCTAATTTTTTGGCATAGAGTAAGAGCTGATTTAAGTCATGATTAAATAAAGCCAGTTGATTTCTGGATAAAATATGGTCTTCATACCATAAACGGATAAAAGAAGCCATATGATGATCAAATATTTCCACTTCTTTTGAAAGTAAATCAAAAGCTAGCAATGGAATAAATGCAGCGTTCATGCTTGGGTTTAAGACGTTTAATTGAAATTCAAAAATGAGTCTATTTTGCTCGTCTAAGCGATGAATCACTTGAAAATGCTTGGTATGCCAACGATTGAAAGTATCCCCTTTTTGTAAATCAATGGCAGATAACGGTCTAAGAAGTTCGTAGCTTATATATTCAATTAAAATTTGTTTTGCTAGAGCGGAGATTTTATGTTCATTCAGTACATGATGATTAAAAAGTGATAATAATTTTTCAAAATCTGCTTCCATAATCACCCTGCGTAATTTCAAATCAGCGAGCTCGTCTTCAGCAGCTTGAATTAATGAAAGAATTTTTTGATGATCTTTTTGTTTGGTTTCATCATAAACTGTCTGGATATTCATTTCTTCATTGACAGCAGTATAATCAATATCTTCTCGAGGAATGGATGATTCAGAAAAATGCATCACTTCTTTTTCTTGTACTTCAAGTTTAGAATCCTTTGTCATTTGCTTGAACCTCCTCTCTTGGTAATAAATAATCAGTAATAAATTGCATTAATTCAGCTTCTAGATGATCTAATGAATTCGCGTATTTTTGAACTAAACGCAATTCTTTTGTAATCAATGCCCGATGTAGCTGAATATTGAAATAATCTTGCTGATAAGCTTCTTTTCTTCTATTAAGTGTTGTATCATCATCTTTTTGGGCATTTAGCTTTTGTATATCCGCTTCTAATTGTTTTTTGGTATTCAACAATTGCAAATATTCTTCCTCGTTTTTCACACGGTTAAAAATCGTTTTTTGTTGAGACATTTGTTGAATCTGCTTATTAATTGGCGATAATTTTTTCTCTAATTCTTCTACTTCAGACTGTAACGTTAGATTTTGCACATCTAATTGATTGATTTTTTGTTCGATTTCTTTTAGTTGAGATTGATCCGTTTCATTAAAGTTACGCCATTCATTTAAAACTGTTGGCTCAATATAGATTTTAGGCACACTGACATCAACCATAATCGTTGGACGTTGATGATAATATTGTCCAATTCGATATTGTAAAAGAGTCGGACTTATTTTTTTGACAAACTGTAGATATTCAAATCTAGCTAATAAAGCATCATGTAATTTTCTGGCTAACAAGTTGTCAATTTCATGATTTTGGTTTGAGGTTTCTTTAAGTTCTTTATGCAGTTTTCCTTGATAAATGCGATAAATTTCAGCCACATTTTCAGTTTCGATTGCATGCTCAAAAGACTGCAAATCTTGTAATAATTGTCCAATATTTTTTGAGGCACTAGCTTTTACCTCACCAAAACTTGGCTGTTGCTCTTGAGATGTAGGCATAGAAAATCCCTCCTAACATTTTATATTTATTCTAACATACTTTTTATTAAATTTACATGAAATCGCTTGAAAAAAAGAACAATCTAGACCTGATGCATCAAGCCTAAATTGTTCTTTCTCACTTATCTTTAGTTCTAAAGCGAATTTGTTGTTTGTCATCTCTTGATAGAATTGTTTCTTCTTTTAAGTATTCAAAGCGTAGTTCGTTAATTTCAGGATTCTCAAGCATTTCTTCATATCCCTTAAAAATAGAACGAATATAATTTTTGTATGCTTTTTTCTTTTTTAGTCTTTTCTTCATATTGCACCGTCCTTACCTTCTTATATTAACAATATTTCAAGTATTAATCAACCTTGTCATATAACTGATAAGCGTAACGGTGTCCATCAGGGATTGGAAAGTAAATCTCACCGCAAAATTGAAATCCAGTATCTAAAATAGCTTTTTGCATACCTTTATTGAGTCGATGTGTATCAATCCGAAAATCATGATACCCAAATTTTCTTCCTTGTAAAATCAATGCTTGAAGCAGCTTTTTCGCGTAGCCTTTTTGTCGAACCAATGGATTAACAGAGATACGATGAATCGATAAATAGTTATTTGTCCCCTTCCATTGACCAATAATGGCAGAATACACCGGATCAACACCAGCTTGTAATGTTCCCAGCGCCACAATTTGGCTATCATTGATTAATAAATATAGTTCCTGATTCAAAATATTAACCTGAATATTTTCTTTTGTTGGTCCATAGCCATCTTGCCATTGAGTAGAACCTTGCTCGGCCAGTAATTGGATAGCTGATTCATAAATGGGTAAAATGTCTGATAGATCCTCTAATTGTGCTAATCTTAGTTGCATTTTATCCCTCCTCGTTCCTAATTATAAAAATAAAATGGTTCTAGTACAAGACTAAAACCATTTCATATTAATGAACATTCATTGCATTTAATTGATAACCTTTAACAAATGACTGCGCGGATGTTATTTCGATTTTCTTTGAGTGAGCATAAGTTGAATTAAAAAGACGTGCACTTGCCACATATCTACCTGAGTTTACAAATAGTTCACTTACCGAACCATCGATAAACCAGTCAAAATTTTGTAAAGGTTCATCAAGGGTAACTTTACGGTATTCATTCTCATTTGTATACCAGTTTTTTCGTATCAAAGTTATTTCATGGGTGTCAGCTTGATATGCTAAGCTGAAAACGTCATTAATCGTAATATTAAAATCTTCTTGAACTTCTTTTTCGCAGATCAGCTCAATCATAGATGACTGTATTTCTTGCGTACCATTCAATAGCTGAATTTCTTGATTTCTTAATTGATAGATTTCATTTGCAGGATTTTGGCATAATTTATTTCCGTCTAGTGTTAACTCTCTTGGGATTGTCAAACAGTGAATCCAACCTTCCTCAATTGTTGGCATGCTCGCTTCAAATTCCGGTTGAGTGATTCCCATCCAGCCATATGATAAAATTCTATCTCCATCATAAAAGCTTTGAGGGGCATAATATTCAAAGCCAAAGTCAACTTCTTGCATATCGTCATCTAACAACAAATGCCCTTCATCAAACTCTCCCAATGCATATACGGTTTGATAAATATTATGAAATTGATTACCTTGTGCTTCAATTCCTTGAGGTGAATAGAGAAAAACAGCCTGATTATCAATAAATACTAAATCTGGACACTCCCACATATATCCAATTTGAGAAAGAATGTCTGGATTTGTAACTAAATCACCTAAGTTTTCCCATTGTTTGGCATCAACTGAACGATAGATTAATGTTGTCCCTGTTAAATTTTCTCTTTGGGCACCAATAACAAGATAATAACATTGATCTTTTTCATCATACCAAACTTTTGGATCACGTACATGGCGCGTAAAACCTTTTGGATGTTCAAAAATCGGTCCTTGTTTTTCAAAGATAAAGCCATCTTCTGAAGTTGCTAAACATTGATAACTATGTTTTTCTCCTGCTTCATCAATGACATTGCCTGTATAATAAAGATGTAATTGATTCTCGATAATAATTGCACTACCTGAATATACCCCATCTTTATCATACCAAGCATCGGGGGCCAAAGCGATAGGCGCCCGATGCCAAGTTATAAGGTCTTCAGAGTAGATGTGCCCCCAGTGTTTATTTTTATGAATCGTATCTGTTGGATTTAATTGATAAAACACATGATAGATACCTTCAAATTTTACTAAACCATTTGGATCATTTAATAGACCAGCTAAAGGTGTAATATGATAACCAATGGGATATTTTGAATTTTTTACATTTCCATCTAACATCTGATATTTCCCTTCTAATTTCTATTACGCGTTTTCTTGCATTTTATCACTATAACCGATTGTATAAGTTAATGCAAAAGCAACACCTACTGCCACTAAATTAGCCAATAAGTATTGGAATAATTGACCATTCAAGTATAATAATGTACCAGGGATAACAGTGATAGACATACCTGTACCTGCTAAACCTAAAATGTTAGCAACAAAACCACCTGCAGCACCACCGATTAAGCCCATAACAAAAGGTTTAACATATCTTAAGTTTACCCCGAAAATGGCCGGTTCAGTAATTCCTAAGAAAGCTGATAATGCTGATGGGAAACATAATGCTTTTAATTTAGCAGATTTTGTTTTTACACCAACAGCTAAACAAGCAGCACCTTGAGCAGCAATCGCACATGTGATAATTGCGTTGAAGGCATTTTTACCAGTATTAGCTAGTAATTGCACTTCAAGGAAGTTGAAGATGTGGTGAACACCAGTTACAACGATTAATTGGTTTAAGAAACCGATAATGATACCTGCTAAACCAAATGGTAAGTTTAATACAAATTCAGTAGCGTTTAAGACAACTGTTTCAAGTGAGTGGAAAACTGGTCCAATGGCTAACAATCCAAGTAAACTCATCACTAATAGTGTTAAGAATGGTGTTAACAGCAAATCAAAAGTATCAGGAATAACCTTACGTAGACGTTGTTCTAACTTCGCCCCAAGTAATGCAGCGAAGAAGGCTGGCAATACTGTACCTTGGTAACCAACAATTGGAATGAATCCCATAAGCATAATTGGTTTTGCAGCACCAGAAGCAACTTCATAAGCATTTGGTAAAGCTGGGTTAACTAACATCAAACCTAATACAATACCGATAACTGGGCTACCACCAAATACTCTAAATGTAGACCAAGCAACTAAAGCTGGTAAGAAGGCAAAAGCTGTATCCGTCAATACTTGAGTATAAAGTAAGAAGTTCGGATCAATTGATTTTGGCGTCATGCCAAAAATACTTAGAATTTGTGGTTGTGTCAATAAGCCACGTAACCCCATGAATAACCCGGTAGCAACTAAGACTGGAATAATAGGAACGAATACGTCACCAAAAGTACGAATCATACGTTGGAAAATATTACCAGATTTGGCTGCTTCCGCTTTCATTTCACTCTTTGATGATTCATTCACGCCTAATGCAACAACTTCATCATAAATTTTGTTTACTGTACCTGTACCAAAAATAATTTGATATTGGCCTGAGTTAAAGAAAGCTCCTTTCACTTTCTCAATGTTTTCGACTGTCTTACCATCGATTTTATCTTGGTTATTCACCATTAAACGTAGACGAGTCGCACAGTGAGCAACACTTCTGATATTTTCCTTTCCTCCGACAGCATCAATAACCGCTTGGGCAATTTCACGATTTTCCATTTTTTTCTTCCTTTCTTTACGGTACCGTTCCCACATCGATCAAAAAAATAAGATAAGAGCAGAACTTTTATTTTGTGGAACCGGTCCCTTGTTTACGTTTTCAGTATACACATGATTGAAATCGTTGTCAATCATTTTTTTGGATTTTTTTTTAAAAAAATCCAAAAAAAGAAGAAAGCGACATTCTTTACTTTCTTCTTTTTTGACTATCCATGGTAATATCCAACGCTACCACGATGAATCATTTCTGTAGCAATGGTTGTTGTTTCGGGAATGGGTTGTTTTTTCAACATGATATCTACGTATTTTGAAGCTAATATCCCTAGTTTCTCATGATGTAAGTCCACCGTTGTCAAAGTTGGATAAACATATTCCCCTGTATCATGGCCACCAAAGCCAGCAAAAGAAATTTGTTTCCCAATAGCTATACCTAATTGGTTCGCTGCTTTAATCAGACCGATGGCAATATTATCTGTAGCACAAATATATAAGGTTTCATCATTTTTTGGCAATATTTCTAGTCCTAGCTTGTAGGCATCATTCACCATAAATGTCGTTTCATACTCTTTCACAGTGGATATCCCGCTTTCTTTTAGGCCATCTATAACCCCTTGTTTACGACGAACCCCTACTTCAATATCGTGAGGACCAACACCGACATAAGCAATTTTTTTATGTCCGTATTTATTTAAACCTAGTGCCATTTGTCGACCTGCAAAGTAATTATCTTGTGTTAAAGTAATTAAACGACGATCCTTTTGTCCTAGCACAAGTACTGGTGTTTTGATTTTATTGATTGCTTTCACGTGTTCATCTGTGATAGCCACGGCCATTAATACGATTGCAGCGATTTTGTTTTGTTGAAGATTGTATAAACTTTCAATTTCGCGTTCAATACTTAGTTCTGAATTAACCATCATAATTTGTCGGCCGCATTCTCGTTCACTTTTTTCTAGTCCAGAAAGCATACGTACCACAGATGGCGAATCTAAACGCGGAATAATGACGCCGGTGAAATTACTTCTTTGTGCCTTTAAATTCCGGGCGAATTCGTTAGGTGTATAATTATATTTTTGTATCACTTTTTCAATTTTTTCTGCGGTTTCTTTGCTGACATATCCTTCATTTAGATATCTCGAAACCGTACTTTTTGATACTTTTGCTTCTTGAGCGATTTGATTTATTGTTACCATAAGACCCCTCACCTATTTTCATTACATCTACATATTATAGCAAATAATTACTTTAGATTAAATCATTATTCATCAGTTATGCTATAATTTGAGTGAACGGAGGTAAGTATCATGAGAAAAATTTTAAAAGGATATACATTCATCGCATTCATTATCGTAGCTTTTAATGTGTATGAATGTATTTTTCAAAAAGTGAGTATGAAATCAGGAATCATTTTTATTATTGAGGGCTTATTAGGGATTATTCTGATTTATGCCCCTTTCCTATTTAAAAAATGGTTTAAAATCTCTTTTCCGAATGAATTGATTTTTATGTATTGGTTCTTCATCTTGATCTCGGTCTTTTTAGGAACTTGCTTACATTTAATCTCTTACTTTAAATATTATGATAAATTATTGCATTTCAGTAGCCCAATTGTATTAACCTTTCTTGGATATGGCATTCTTACCTATTTCCTAGAAAAGTCAAGAAGTCAATACCCTTCTATTTGGTTTTTTATGATATTTGGTTTTGCGTTTGCACAGATGTGTGGGGTTTTATGGGAATTTTGGGAATTTCTATGTGATCAATTTTTAGGACTGAATTTACAACGTTATCTACTTCATGGGCAACCTTTAATTGGACGTAAAGCATTACTTGATACCATGGGCGATTTATTTGTTAATACTTGTGGTAGTTTGATTGCTAGTGTATATGCCTATTTACGAGCGAAAAAAACAAGCATTCAGTATTTCAAAAACTTTAAAATTCATATTCACTAATTTAGTTATCTTATGTTGCTATGTATGCTTCTCCTTTTCTTGTCTAACCTTGTGTTTCCAATGATATAAAATTAGGAAATATCAAAGGTTTGCTAAAATTTTTCACATCATTAAACATTTTGATTATGTTGTGTTATACTAATAAAACTGAAATATAAAGGAGATTTTCGTTATGGAACATTTAAAGTATCGTAGCGTTTTTGATATTATTGGACCGGTCATGGTTGGACCAAGCAGCTCTCATACGGCAGGGGCTGCACGCATTGGTAAAATTGTGAGAACTATTTTTGGTGAACAACCAGAGAGTGTCGATATTTTTCTATTTGAATCCTTTGCCAAAACCTATCGTGGCCATGGCACCGATATTGCCCTTGTTGGTGGCTTATTAGGAATGGAGCCTGATGATGAAAGATTAAGTGATTCATTGAAAATTGCCCACGAAAATGGCATGGAAGTCCTATTCGTACCCAAAAAAGAAAAAGCTGAGCATCCAAATTTGGTTAAAATGTTGCTAAAAAAAGGAAAACGTCAAATGACTGTAACTGGTATTTCCATTGGTGGCGGAAATATCCAAATTTCTGAGTTGGATGGCTTTAAGATTTCATTAACAATGGGAACGCCGACGATTATTACCGTCCATCAAGATGTGCCAGGTATTATCGCTCAAGTAACAAAACTATTATCTGATATGAATGTAAATATTGGTACGATGACTGTTACGCGTGAGTCTAAAGGTGAAAAAGCAATTATGATTATTGAAATTGATGAGCGCCATCCAGATATTTGTCAAAAACTACGTCAATTGTCACACATTGATTCTGTGACCTATTTTGATTAGGAGGATTTGCATGTTTTATTCAATTGAAGATATTATTCAACAAAGTAAGAATTATAAATCTGTTGCTGAACTAATGATTGCTACAGAGATTGAATTAACCGGACGCTCTAAAGAACAAATTATTGCTTTAATGAAGAAAAATTTGGAAGTGATGAAGCATTCTGTACAGCAAGGAATTGATGGTGTTACCTCTGTGACCGGATTAACAGGAAAAGATGCGACCAAGCTAAATGATTATATTGTCAAAGGCGATATCTATTCAGGGCCGACTATTCTTAGTGCAGTACGAAATGCAATTGCTGTAAATGAAGTTAATGCGAAGATGGGCTTAATTTGTGCCACTCCTACTGCTGGTAGTGCTGGGATTGTTCCTGGTGTATTGATGGCTGTTAGTGAAAGCTTGCAATTAACCGAAGAGCAACAATTAGATTTCTTATTTACGGCTGGTGCTTTTGGATTAGTGATTGCGAATAATGCCTCGATTGCTGGTGCTGAAGGTGGCTGTCAGGCTGAAGTTGGCTCTGCAAGTGCGATGGCTTCCGCAGCTTTAGTTTGTTTAAAAGGTGGCTCAGCGCAACAAGCAGCTCATGCCTTAGCGATTACCTTAAAAAATATGTTAGGCTTAATTTGTGATCCAGTCGCGGGTTTAGTCGAAGTCCCTTGTGTGAAAAGAAATGCCTTAGGTGCGAGTCAAGCGATGATTTCAGCAGATATGGCCCTAGCAGGAATACAAAGTGTAATTCCACCAGATGAAGTTGTAGCCACGATGTATCGCGTGGGTCGTCAAATGCCATCTATTTTTAAAGAAACTGCTGAAGGCGGCCTAGCAACGAGTCCGACGGGGTTAAAATTGCAAAAAGAAATTCTAGAAAGACAAACAAAATAAGAAAATGGGGTTAGGAAATTTTCCTACCCCACTTTTTATGCAGTGATTTTGGTCCCCAAGCAATGAATATTATTATTAATATTCACACTTTTTACACCATGTAGTAAGGCATATTTCGCACTATTTAATTTTGGAATCATGCCACCAGTAATGATATTCTGATTCTTGAGCATCTCAATCTTTGATAAATTGATACGCTTCAACCATTGATTGTTTTCCTTAATTCCAGGCACATCAGTCAATAAAAACAATTCATCCGCTTGAATACTACTTGCTACCTTGCAAGCTACTTCATCGGCATTAATATTTAACCACTGTCCATCCTTTGTAATGCCAAGAGGTGCAATCACGGGTATTTTCTGATTGTTCATTTGAAGTTTTAACATTTCGTGATTGATTGCCGTTACTTGTCCGACATAACCTAATTCAGCATAATTGATGACTTTCCCCTGTATGAGTTGATCACAGCCAGCATGTAGACTTACCGGTTGCAAACCTTCTTTTTGAAATAATGAAATTAATTTGGGTTGTACTTGACCTAGAAGTGCCATTTTGGTTAGTTCAAGCGTGGTTTCATCGGTTACTCTTAAGCCATTTTTGACTTGACGTTTAACTTGAAATTGTTCCATTAGTTCGGTGATATAATGTCCACCACCATGAATAATGACGATTTGAATACCTTTCGTTTGCCATTCATGGATAGTTGAGAAAAACTGTGTATTAAGTTGATCACCTGCAACGCCACCAATTTTAACTACATATGTTTTCATGATTCTGACCTCCTATTATGTGTGGTACAATGCATTGATTTTGACATATTCATAAGTCAAATCGCATCCCCAAGCTTTTCCTTGCGCAACGCCATCATGCATGTTGACTTTAATCGTGATCTCTGCTTGTTTTAATTTTTCACTCAGTTGATCAGCTGAAAAATCTGTTGGTACACCAAACGCAAAAACTAGCGTATCTTCCAAATATATTTCAATTTGATTACTGTCAAAATCGATACCGCTATAGCCCAACGCACATAGGATTCTTCCCCAATTTGGATCTTGACCAAATATTGCACTTTTTACCAAACTTGAACCGACAACTGATTTTGCAAGCATACGTGCAGAGTATTCATCTACGGCATTTTCAACTTGAACCTCAATCAGTTTCGTTGCTCCCTCACCATCTTTAGCAATTGATTTTGCTAAATCGGTAAAAACAGTTTGCAAAACATTTTTGAATTGCTGATAAGCTAGCGATTCTTTATGTATTTCACTATTTTTCGCCTCACCATTTGCTAAGACAAGTACCATATCATTTGTGGAAGTATCGCCATCCACAGTAATTTGATTAAAAGTAATTTCAGTCAGCTCACTTAGTAATTCTTGTAGTAAATCACTGGAAATATTCGCATCAGTGGTAATAAAACTAAGCATGGTAGCCATATTTGGATGAATCATACCTGAACCTTTTGCACAACCTGCCACAGTGATAGTTTTTCCATCAATTTCTTCTTGATAAACACTTACCTTCTGACAAGTATCAGTGGTTAAAATGGCTTCTTGAAAATTTTCAGCAGCGCAGTCTTGATTATTTGCCAACAATTCTAAGCCAGCTTCGATTTGAAACATCGGTAAATGCTTGCCAATAATTCCTGTAGAGGCAACTGCGACTTGAGCAGCGTCAATACTTAAATGTTCTGCGGTTTTTTCGCACATTTTTAAAGCATCTTGATAGCCTTGATTACCGGTACAAGCATTGGCATTTCCTGAATTAACAATAATTGCTTGCAAGGATTTATTTTTGATTTTTTCCTTTGTCACTAATACTGGCGCTGCTTTAACTTGATTCGTCGTAAATACACCAGCACACTGAGCGGGTACTGTTGAAATAATCCAACCGATATCTTTTCGCTTTCTTTTTAACCCACAATGAATACCATCAGCATTAAAACCTTTAGGACTTGCAATATTCCCATTTATTTTCTTCATAACCAACCTTCTCCTTTTATCGATAAACCTTTTTATATAAAATTAGGCAATTGTTTTAAACCACATGCTTCGTCTAATCCTGCCCATTTATTAAAATTCTGAATAGCTTGACCACTTGCACCTTTGATCAAATTATCAATCACAGCGACAAGCGTTAAGATGCCTGTACATTCATTATAAATATAACCAATGTCACAAAAGTTCGAACCAATCACTTGATGTAAATCTGGTAACTTTTGATGATGATTGATGCGAACAAAATATTTATCAGCATAACAATTTTCATAAGCTGTTTTAATATGTGAAAGGTCAACATTTTGTTTCAATTTAACATAAGCTGATACAAAAATTCCTCTAGAGACTGGTATAAGACTTGTCGTGAATTGGATACTTTTTAATTGATTGTCAAACTGTTGTAAGAATTGAATGATTTCAGGTATATGCTGATGTTGATTGACCTTATACATACTCATGTTGTTATAAACATTCACAAAATGACTGCTTTGGCTCAATCCTTTGCCTGCACCTGATAATCCTGATTTTGCGTCCACAATAATCGAATCCGTTTGAATAATTTGAGCTTTGACTAGTGGTGCTAAAAGTAAATTCGTTGCCGTGGCATAGCATCCTGGATTGGCGATGAGCATCGATTTGTTTGTTTGAAATTCGGGTAAAGAATAATTGGCTTGCATTAAAATATTTGGATTAGCTGGTTCCTTTTTATACCATTTTCGATAACTTTCCCCATTCTTTAATCGTAAATCACCCGAAAGATCAATTACTGGAAAACTATTTTCAATAAAAGGTTCAACTAAATCCTTACTGACTCCAGAAGGGGTGGCAAAAAAGACAAGATCATTGTGTGCCATAATATTTTTTGCATCGAATGCTTGAATTTTAGCATTTAATGGTAAAAAATGAGGAAATTCTTCTGTTAAGTAGGATGCTTTCTTCCCACTACGATGAAGGGTCCCGATTTCTAAACAGGGATGTTGTTCAATAAGACGCATTAACTCCACACCTGTATAACCCGTTATACCTACAATTGCTGCTTTCATCCAATCACCTACCCCACTAAAACTTTCGCTATTTTATCTAATGCAAAATCAACTTCTTCTTGACTGATTGTTAAAGGAGGTAATAACCGTAAGACATTTTTACCGGCTTTTAAAGTAAGAACACCTTCTTTTTCAAGTTGAAGCATCACATGTTGCAATACATATTCATCTGTTAATTCAATTCCTATCATTAAGCCTTTTCCTCTAATATCTATCATTTTATTAGATTGAATATGCGCTAAACCATCAAAAAATTGCTGACTACGCATTTTAACATTTTCTACTATTTCAGCAGATTGCACATAATCTAAAACTTGATTAGCAACACTTAAAGCTAATTTATTGCCTCCGAACGTACTTCCGTGACTACCAGGAGAAAAAGCATTGGCATATTTTTTATTTGCTAACATTGCGCCCACCGGCAATCCATTGGCTAAAGCTTTTGCACTGGTAATAATATCAGGAGTAATACCATATTGTTCATAGGCAAAGAGGGAAGCACAACGACCAATCCCTGTTTGCACTTCATCCACAATAAGCAAGGTGCCATTTTGTTGGCAAAGATGTGCTAATTCCTTTATCCAACCTTGATAAGCGACATGAATCCCACTTTCTCCTTGAATTAATTCCACAATCACCGCAGCCACTTTCTCATCTAAGGCTTCTTTTAATTCATCGATTTCATTGTATGGAAAGTATGCCACATCTTGTAACATCGAACCAAAACCCGCCTGAATGTTAGCTTGTCCGGTCACACTCATTGAACCAAACGTACGACCATGAAAAGATTGCCAAAAGCTAATGATTTTATTACGACCAGTTGCTTTTTTTGCTAATTTAATGGCGGCTTCATTGGCTTCTGTACCACTATTACAAAAGAAAGCCACATAATCTTTTTGATTGGCTAATTTACATGCGACTTGCTCTTGAATTTCACTATGATATAAATTCGGCATATGCCAAATATTATCGATTTGTTGGAGTAAAGCTTTTTTTAATTCAGGATGATTATGTCCTAGATTTGTAACACCAATCCCACTTGTTAAATCAAGATACTCCTGATTATTTTGATCATAAACTTTACAACCATTACCTTTTATAATTTCGAAATTTTTTCTACAATAATTTGGAAATAACCAACTCATAACCGACACTCCCTTGTAATGTTGTGTATAAATATACAACTTTATTTCACGTTTTTCAAGTGTTTTGTGTATATTTTTTCATTGTTTGTTGTAAAAATTGTTTATTTCCGTGTATATTTGGGTATTTAGATAAAAATATGCATAAAAATAGACTAGCCAAAAACTTGACTAGTCTAAAATCATATAATTATTCTTCTGTTAACGATTCGGTTTCAAAGGATAATTGATTATTTTGCAAAGTTACAGTCACTTTACTCTTTGGCATCACTTTACCGGCAATAATTTCTTTGGCAAGTGGTGTTTCAATTTCTTTGGTAATATATCGTTTTAATGGACGAGCACCAAATGAAGGTTCATAAGCATTTTGTGCTATATATGTTTTGGCTTCATCGGAAATGCTTAATTCAATTTCTTGATGGTTTAGTCTTGTAGATAATTGTTGCACCATCTTATCAACGATTCCCTTCACATCTTCTAAGCTAAGTGGGGTGAATAAAATCGTGTCATCAATACGGTTTAAGAATTCAGGTTTGAAGTGCATTCTTAAAGCTTGCATGACTTGATCAGAAACTTCTGGTGGGATAGTCCCTTCTTCAGTCACTCCTTCAAGTAACAATTGTGAACCGATATTTGAAGTCATAATCAATACGGTATTCTTGAAATCAACTAAGCGTCCTTTAGAATCTGTCAAACGACCATCATCTAATACTTGTAATAAAATATTGAAGACATCTGGATGGGCCTTTTCAATTTCATCCAATAGAATAATGGTATATGGATTACGACGAACCGCTTCCGTTAATTGTCCACCTTCTTCATAACCGACATATCCTGGAGGGGCTCCAACTAAACGAGACACTGAATGTTTTTCCATATATTCACTCATATCAATTCGTACCATATGTTCTTCAGAGTCAAATAAGTTTTCGGCTAAAGCTTTGGCAAGTTCTGTCTTACCAACCCCAGTAGGACCTAAGAATAGGAATGAACCTAATGGGCGATTTGGATCTTGTAAACCAGCACGAGAACGTAATACCGCATCACTTACGGCATCTACGGCTTCGTTTTGACCAATCACACGTTGATGCAAGGTTTGATTTAATTTCAATAATTTTTCACGTTCGCCTTCAACTAATTTTGTCACCGGAATACCTGTTAAACGACCGACAACAACCGCAATTTCATTTTCAGTCACGGATTCTTGAACCATTTTTAATTGATCAGAATCATTTTTACGTTCTAATTCTTTTAATTCTTTTTCTAATTGTGGAATGGTACCATGACGTAACACAGCTGCTCGTTCAAGTTCATAATTGTTTTCAGCATCTTCTAATTCATGGCGAACACGTTCAAGTTCTGCACGTTTATTAGAAATCGCATTTACTTCTTCTTTTTCAGTTTCCCATTGCAATTTCATTGAATTTACTTCTTCACGTAAATCAGCTAATTCTTCTTGCAAGTTTTCTAAACGTTTTTTAGAAGCATCATCAGTTTCTTTCTTCAACGCAGCTTCTTCAATTTCTAATTGCATTAATCGACGCATCACTTGGTCTAGTTCTGTAGGCATCGAATTCATTTCAACTTTAATATTGGCACAAGCTTCATCGACTAAATCAATCGCTTTATCTGGCAAGAACCGGTCAGTAATATAGCGGTCTGATAAAGTTGCAGCGGCTACTAATGCATTATCATGAATATTTACGCCGTGATGTACTTCAAATCTTTCTTTCAAGCCACGTAAAATCGAAATCGTATCTTCAACAGTTGGTTCTTTGACTAAAACTTTTTGGAAACGTCTTTCTAAAGCTTTATCTTTTTCCATATATTGACGGTATTCATCTAAGGTCGTGGCACCAATCGTATGCAATTCACCACGAGCAAGCATTGGTTTTAATAAGTTACCGGCGTCCATACTGCCTTCTGTCTTACCAGCACCGACAATATTATGGATTTCGTCGATAAATAGAATAATACGTCCGTCAGATTTTTTCACTTCATCTAATACGGCTTTCAATCTTTCTTCAAATTCACCACGATATTTAGCCCCAGCAATTAATAATCCCATATCTAAGGAGTAGACCGTTTTATCCTTTAAGTTTTCAGGTACGTCTTTTTTAACAATACGTTGAGCTAAACCTTCGACAATCGCCGTTTTACCAACACCAGGTTCACCAATTAATACTGGATTATTTTTGGTTTTACGAGATAAGATACGGATGACGTCACGAATTTCTTCATCACGCCCAATGACAGGGTCCATATTTCCTTCTTTGACTTTTTGCACCAAGTCAATACCGTATTTTTCTAATGCTTTATAAGTTTCTTCTTGATTTTGTGATGTCACACGATCACCCCCACGGATATTTTCTATCGCATCCTTAACGTCTTTTTCAGATATTTGATGTTGAACCAAATACTGAGTTAATGGATGATGTTTTAATTTCATTAATGCTAGAATAACGACTTCAGTTGAGAGATATTCATCTTGGAATGCTTCTCTAATCTTATCTGCTTCAATAAATAATTGATAAAGATTTTGGCTAAAACTTTGGCCGTAAGAAACATTACTCCCTTCAACTGTAGAGATTTTATCTAATTCTTGGTCAACTTTTGCTTCAAATTCAGCTACATTGACACCCAAATCTTTATAAAAATTTGCACCAAAATGATCAGTGTGCAAGAAAATTTTCCACAAATGAGCAATATCGATTTCTTGATGATGTCTAGTCATTGCTATTTGTTGTGCTTGTGCAATGGCTTGTTGCATCGTTGTTGTCATCTTTTCAATATTCATAACTCCATTCCTCCTATCGTTGAATGAAATAATTGATTTATTTAAATGTACTTATTCCTTTTTCTTAAGTACATGTACAGTATATTCCAAAAGTCAATGAAGGTCAAACTAAAAATTAGCACTCTGACTATTTGAGTGCTAATTTTAAACTTTCTTAATATTTTTTGTTCAAAATGCTATCATGATTGATGGTTTGATAAAAATACTTGCGAATATCCTCAATATTTTCATATTCTGCCATCAACCACATCAGCTTGGTTACGACTGCTTCAAACGTCATATCATAAGCTTCTAGTAATTGAAAATCTTGTTTCACTTTTTTACCCACTTCATAAACCGTCATATCACTACCTTCATTGGCTACTTGTGAACTAACAATCACTAAACGATCCTTTTGATATTGATTCATCAGCTGATAAAAGGTCTTAACTAAGTTCTCTGGTATTCCACCAACACCAAAACTTTCAAGGATAATGCAACGATAATTTTCAAATGCAAATGCTAGCACTTTTGCATCTAGTCCTGGAGTAAGCTTCAAGGTAATTAAGTCTTCTTGCATTTGATGATAAAATCGAGTTGGTTGAACAAGTGGTTGACTTGGAATATAGCGGATGATTTGTTGATCTAAAATCACAGCAATGTATGGGAAATTAATACTTGTGAATGCATTATAACTTTTCGCGCGGACTTTTTTCGCACGGCTTCCAACAATTACTTTCCCATCAAAAACGATAACCACTTCTTGCGATAAATCATCACAGGCATAAATAAAACTATCTAATAAATTGACTTTTGCATCCGTACTATCCATATCAATGGGTTTTTGTGAGCCGGTTAATACAATAGGTTTACCAGAATTTTGAATTAAATAAGATAACGCAGCTGCGGTATAAGCCAAGGTATCTGTACCATGACAAATGACAAATCCATCATAAATAGTATATTTTTCCTCAATCGTACGGGCTAATTTCAACCAATGTTTAGGAGTCATATTGGTACTATCAAGATTGAATAAAGCTAAAGTATCAACATGACAGATTTCTTGTACTTGAGGAATGTAGCTTAATAATTCTTCAGCAGTGATTCCTGGTGTTAAACCATGTTGCGATTTTTTAGAAGCGATAGTACCGCCTGTGGTAATCATCAATATCTTCTTCATCTTGTTTTCCTTTCAACGAGAAAAATAGCGAGTGTACTATGTGACACTACGCATACAACACTCGCTATAACTTCATTATTTGGCATTTAGTTCAGCAATTTTCACAATCACATCAGTTGCTTTTTCCATTGCTTGTAAAGATACAAATTCAAAACGACCATGCATATTTTCGCCGCCAGCAAAGATATTAGGTGTTGGAATCCCTAAGTAAGAAATTTTAGACCCATCAGTTCCCCCACGTACAGGTTCAATTACTGGTTCGATTGATAATTCTTCCATCGCATTTTTAGCCAATTCTACAATGCTCATATCTTTTTCGATGACTTCACGCATATTGTAATATTGATCGAATAAGTTTAATTCAACACGTTCTTGATCATATTTTGCGTTGAATTTCGCAACTAAATCAACGATAAATTGTTTACGTGCTTCGAATTTTTCGCGGTCATGATCACGAATGATATAAGACATCTTAGCTTCTTCCGGTGTTCCAGTAAAGCCATGTAGATGATAAAATCCTTCATAACCTTCCGTATGTTCAGGCACTTCTTTTTGTGGAAATTCATTTTGGAAATCAATGGCCATTTGAATAGCATTAATCATGGTATCTTTGGCTGTTCCTGGGTGGACATTTTTACCGTGAAAAGTCAAATCTGCTTGAGCCGCATTAAAGGTTTCAAATTGTAATTCACCTACTGGACCGCCATCCATAGTGTAAGCAAAATCAACATCAAACCCTTTTGCATCAAACTTATCTGCGCCAACTCCGATTTCTTCATCCGGACCAAAAGCAACACGAATTTTTCCATGTTTGATATCAGGATTTTTGATTAAAATTTCCATCGCTGTCATAATTTCTGCAATACCAGACTTATCATCTGCACCAAGTAAAGTGGTACCATCAGTCGTAATCAATGTTTGACCAGCATAATTTTTCAAATTAGGAAAATCAACGGTATTTAAAGTATATTTTCCATCCTTATCTAATTGGATTGTTGAATGACCATCATAATTTTCAACAATTTGCGGATTTACATTGACGGCATTGAAATCTGCGGTATCCATATGGGCAATAAATCCAATAGAGCGTACCTCTTTATCAGTATTACTAGGTAGAGTGGCTGTTACAAAACCATTTTCTTCATTATAATGGACCTCTTGCATCCCTAAATCAGTCAACTCTTTGGCTAACTCATGGGCAAAAGCTACTTGTGTTTGCGTTGACGGTGTCGTTGTACTCATTGGATTAGAACGAGTTTCAGTTTTCACATATTTTAAAAATCTTGGTAATAAATTAGAATACATAATAAAACCCCTTTATATTATTTCAAATGGATCAGTGTTGACGCTTGAAACTATTAAATCAACCTGCCATTTATTTGCTAATTTCCATTGTTCATATTTTTCTTTCAACTTATCAGCAAAAAGCACTTCGATATGATGACCTGGATCAAGGACAATTAAGCCTGACTCTTGCATATCATGAGCCGTGTGATAATAGACGTCCCCAGTAATAAAGACATCTGCTCCTTTGGCTAAAGCATCTCGATACAGCTTTTCCGCACTTCCCCCACAAATAGCCACTTTTGAAATAAGTTGTCGCTTGCTTATGTGGCTTGCTTTGATTACTTTTAAATGCTTTAAATGAAAAGCTGATTTTACGCGATTGATAAAAGTTGATAATTCAAGTGGTTCAGCTAAATGACCAATCCGTCCAATTCCTTCAATTTTTGTGCCATTTGAAGCTGGATTTAAATCATAGACTTCAAAAGCTGGCTCTTCATAAGGATGGACGCGATACATAGTTTGTAAAACACTTGGCAAATATTGATTTTCAACAATAAATTCAATTTTTTCTTCAGCAACAATGCTCAATTGCTCAGCTTGCCCAATAGTTGGATTGGCTTGTGCAGATGGGATAAAACGTCCTTGTCCGTTACTAGTATAACTCATGTGATGATAATTTCCTAACATTCCAGCTTTAGCTTCTCCTAAGGCTTGACGTAGCTGATCAGCATGTGTTTTTGGGACATAGACAATCAATTTTTTAAGGGCTTTTGTCTGTGTTTTTTGTAAAATCTCTACTTCATTTAAGTCGAGTGCTTCACAAAACCAATCGTTCAAACCATCTGCTACCACATCAATATTGGTATGGGCAACATAGACGTTGATGTGATTTTGTAAGATATCTAGCAACATTTTTGACTGCGGATTATCGTCCGTTAATTGGTTGATGGGTCTGAAAATCGGTGCATGTTTGGCAAAAATCAGGTCAGCGCCTATTCTGATTGCTTCTTCAACCACTTGTGGACGTACATCTAGGGTAAAAAGGACTTTTTGAATTTCCGAATCTAAAGAACCAATTTGTAAGCCGCAAAAATCTTTCTCCAGAGCTAATTCTTTCGGACAATAAGCTTCAAACGGGGCAATGAATTCTCTTAGTTTCACACTAACACTTCCTCAATTAATTTGATTTCAGCTTCTAGTTCAGTCGTTTTTTCCATATGTTTTGTTGTTGCTTTTTGTAATTGTTGTAACACCTTTTGTCTTTGCTTTAATTCTCTTTGCCATTTCTTGATAAAAATAGGTGATTTTGCTTGCATCAAGTGTGGCCCAAATAAATATTGCGCTTCGTTCAGGCTTGTTGGCTGTGATAACTTTTTAGCAACGATAATTTCATAGATTTTTTTATTTTCTTCTAAAATTTCTTCGGTGATAATGGTATATCCATTGGCTACCAAATATTTCCTTAAAGTAGCTTCCCCAACATTAGGCTGCAAAATAAGTAATTCTTCACCGGTAATTTGTTCTTTACCTTCTAATAGAATTTGTTTAATCAAGGTACCGCCCATACCACAAATTGTAATGGTGTCAATTTCATCGCTTGGTTTGATAGCGAATAACCCATCTGCTAAACGAACAGTAATTTTATCGGTCAGTCCTTGCAAAGTTACTTGATGTACTGCTGATTCATAGGGGCCTTTGACTACTTCCCCACAAACAGCATAACTTATTTTTTTAGCCAACATTAAACGAACAGGTAAATAAGCATGATCGGAACCAATATCCGCTAATCGAGCTTGATTCGGGACAAATTCCCCTACTTTTGCCAGTCGTTTAGATAATTGTTGTGCATTCATTCTTTCATTCCTCTCACGTTGATGGATTGCGACGATTTTGGCCAATCATCATAATTTCTTGGGATAAATAAGCAATACGTTCCATGATGCGCATCGCTTTAATTGGTTCTTGATCGCCCTTTTGTGTTACTGTTAAATGTCTTTCTAACTCTTTCATCGTAAAATTAGAGCTGAAAAAAGTTGGTAACATTTCTTGCATACGATATTGTAAGATAACCCCTAGCACGTCATCGCGAATCCAACTACTCATCGCGTCGGCCCCAATATCGTCAATCATTAATATTGGCGCAGTCTTAATCTCATTTAATAGCTGAATCATGGTATCTTTACCAATTGCTTGTTTCATCTCCACCGCAAAAGTTGGAAAATGTATTAACGTGCTATCATAGCCATCTTCAGCTAACTTTTTGGCAATCGCACCTAATAGATAAGTTTTACCTACACCAAAGTTGCCCACTAAATATAATCCTTTAACAAAAGTAGCTTGTTTTTGTTCATATTGTTGAATAAATTGAGCTGCTTGTTGAATTGCTTGACTACGACCATCAGTAATTTCAAATGAGGCCAATGAAGCTTCACGTAACATTTTAGGTAGATAAAAGGTTTTGATACGTTCATTTACCTGTTGTAGCTGTTTACGTTTCAATAATTCAGGTGTAGGAGAATATGTAACCTCAATGACATGATGTGAAATTTGCAATTTAGGCTCATACCCCGGCGCAATCATCGTGGGATCATTAGCCAAGAATTTTTCTTTTTGTTGAATGTATTCGTAAAGCTGGCTATAACTTTTTTCAATATCTGCTTGCGTTAATTCTGCTTGATGTTGTTTCAAGAAACGCTGAACATCTGGATTTTCATTGATTTGCTTGACCATTTGTTGATATTCTTGTAAATAATTTCGTTTTTGAAGTATTTGCTTTAAATTTTTACCTACATCTTCCATTATTGCTCACCTTCTTTATTTAACAGTGCATCGAGTGCTTTTTTGGCAGCTGCTGTACTTTCTGGATTTTTTACTTCTTCTGGTGGATTTTTCATCCATTCAGGGACTTGCTCGGTACGCACATTACGATAATTTTGCCCCTTGCGATTTGCTTGTTGATTCCGTTGTTTTTCTTTGCTTTCATCTACAATTTTGCGCACATGAATCATCGCCTGTTCAGGAAGCAAAATCTTTTTTTCTGACCAATCTGCTGCAATTGTACTTGTTAATTGGGCTGGCAAATTGGTGCGATTTTGGACGATTAAGAGATAATTAATTAAAAAATTAATCACTGCATTACTTAACGGACTGCGCTCCACTAATTCACGAACCAACCATTCCTCTTGTTTAGATGAAAAACTATTTTTAAATTGCTTTATTTCACGTAAATACTCAATCGGATAATACTCTTCACACTGAAGGATCAATTCCCAGTCTGCTTGCGTAAATCCTTGTTTTAAAAATCTTTCTTTACGCAATTGCCTATCTTCAGTTTCAGGAAGCGCTGTTGGGGCATTTGTAGCTTGTTCTCTGACTAATGCTTCATGCTCTAGCGCTTTTTCATCAATTTCGCCAGTCGAAAAATTGACTGACTGCGCCAATAAATCTACCAAGGCTAGCTCGTCATAACCATAAAGCGAATGAAATAAAGCTAATTTGCGACAAATCTCTTCAGTAATATTTTTTCGTTGAATAAACTTTTTGGCTGCTAAATCAAATAAAAATTGCCAATTGATAGTCACATCTTTTAAGGCTAATTGTTCAAAATTTTGGATTTTCGCCTGTGAATCAACTTTATCTTTGTTTTTCTGTAACTCACCGATTGTATGTGACAGTTTTTGTTGATCAAAAGTATAAACTTCTTTAAAACTTTTTGTGACTTCTTTAAACCCAGCTGTTGATAAAGTATTTTTAGTAAAACGTGTTACTAATCTTTGGTAATTAAGCTCACCAATTTTTTCTAACAGTAAAAAACTTAAAACCTCATCTTTTAAAAACTGGTTGGCCAACATTGGCATGATGATTTCATAAAAATATTGGACAGTCTGAAATTCCTCTTCCTTACGATAAACTTTAAGCAAACCGATGCCTTCTAATTTTTCGCGTACACTTTCTAAATGACTAATCCCTAAATCAAGTGTATTACATAAATCCAGATGTAAGAAGGCGTCATCTGATTCATATTGTGCTTGTAATAAAAGTGTTTGATACAAATTTGTTGCAAAACTGCCAATAATTGGTTGATATAGACTAGTTAAACTGGCCCACTCATCCGCATTAATGTTTTTTTTACAATAAACTTGATAACTATCATTAGGTAAAAGCGCCACGATAATCCTCCTTATTCTTCTTTATTCCCTTTAGCTTTTTCAACAATTTGCTGTAATTCTTCTAAAAAGACAGACATATCCTTGAATTGACGATAGACGCTTGCAAAACGAATATAAGAAATTTCATCGACTTTTGCTAAATCTTCCATCACATACTCACCAATGACCGTACTTGAAATCTCAGTCACGCCTTTTTCACGTACACGTCGTTCTACATGATCAACAATTTTTTCCATTTGTTCCATGCCTACTGGTCGCTTTTCAGCTGAACGAATAATTCCTCTTAATATTTTTTCACGGTTAAATTCTTCACGTACCCCATTTTTTTTGATGACTAACAAAGGTGCTTCTTCTATTCTTTCAAAAGTGGTAAAACGTTGACCACAATTTTCACATTCTCTTCTACGTCGAATCGCCCGACCATCATCAGCTTGACGACTATCAATAACTCGGGAATTTTGGTGATGACATTTTGGACATTGCATATTATTCACCTCATCTATTTTCTGATTTGATTAAATTATAACATGTTTCGCTTAAAAAGTGTGTAAAAAAAGCAATCTAATAAACGGAATTCTCGCTTATTAGATTGCAAATAAGTTTATTTTAAAGTAAAACCTTGGTCTAGTAAAAATTGTGCAAATTCTGGTCGTCTAACTATGCTGAAGAAGTCGACATTTTTTTGCGTCCATGTCGTATCAGCCTGTTGATTATTACGATTTTGGTAATAACTACGGATTTGTTCATCATAATTAGTTAAATCAGTCAGTGATGTTTGATAAGTATCTGTAGCGAGCACATTTTCTAGTGGCATACGTGGTTTCATATCATTTTTACTTGCAGGGTAACCAATTGTCATCGCAAATAACGGAACAGTTAATTCAGGAAGATGCAATAATTCCTTCACGCGATATAAATCATTGCGAATGCCACCAATATAGCAAATACCTAAATCAAAACTTTCAGCAGCAATGGCCATATTTTGAGCAGCCAAAGTCGCATCAACCATTGAAACAACCATTGATTCCATATTTCTTAAACCATCTAAAGGAACATCATTCTTCTTTAATTGAACAGCGTGACGATAAAGGTCAGCTACAAAAACATAAACCACCGGCGCTTTTGCCAAATGTCCTGAAAACTGCGTGATTTCAGCCAATTCATCCTTCACTTTGCTATCTTTCACTTCAATAATGGAATAAGCTTGGACGAAATTTGAAGTAGAAGCACTTTGAGCACTTTTGACCAATTCGTTTTTAATTTCATCACTCACAATACGGTCGTCATAATCTCTAACAGAAACATGATTCTGCAGTAATTCTATCATTTCATTCACTAAATTTTCCTCTTTTCAAATGTATTTTCGATCGCTTAACCAAGTATCTACCTGTTGTATCGTTTGTGTTAAATCATTGGAATTATCAAACACGACTTCAGCCAATAATTTTTTCATTTCTATGGGTAGTTGACTATCAATACGCTGTTTGGCTTCTTTTTCTGTCAATTGGTTCCTTTTCATCAGCCGTTTGATTTGCTGCTCTGGTGTACAATAAACCACAGCAACTTGATCCATCCATTCATCATACCCTTTTTCATACATCAAGGGCACATCAACAATGACTAATTTTTGATTTTGACTTGCTTGCTTGATTGCTGCAAGGATACTTTCTTGCAAAAAGGGCGCCATTAATGCATCTAGTTGTTTTAATTTATCTGGATGGTTGAAAACGAGCGCGCCTAATGCTTGACGGTTAATTTCGCCATTTTCTTGTAAGATTTCTGAGCCAAATACTTTCACAACCTCTTTGTAAGCTGGTGTGTTTTTATCTAACAGATGACGCGCAATAATATCAGCATCAACTACAGGAAAGCCAAGATCGATAAAATGTTGAACGACACTACTTTTTCCTGTAGCAATACCGCCAGTGATTCCTAATACAAAAGCCATTATTTTCCTCTTTTCTTTTGACACTTTGGACAAAAATGTGTGCCACGTTGCGCAACTTTCATTTTTTGAATAGGTGTACCACAACGCGGACAAGGCATTCCTTCTTGACCATAGGCATTTAATTCAACTTGGAAATTCCCAGCATCGCCTAAAGCATTGACATAGCTGCGAATCGTTGTCCCTCCCGCTTGAATAGCCTTATCTAACACTTCAATAATCGCTCGGTGCAACTCTTTTATTTCTTTAGGCTTCAATTCATTAGCGGGGGTTTCGGGATGAATTTTTGCTTGCCAAAGTGCTTCATCTACATATATATTTCCCAATCCTGTTACTAATTTTTGATCAAGTAACAAAGGCTTTATCGCTTTGCTAGATTTTTTTAACTGTTGTTGAAATATTTTCAAGTCAAAAGTTTCGTTAAATGGTTCTGGACCTAACTTGGCAATTCCAGGATATTCTTCCACGTGATTTTTATGATACGCACACATACGACCAAATTTACGCACATCTTGATAGTGTAATTGACTACCATCTGAAAAGGTGAAAACGACATGGACATGCTTATTTGGTCTAGTTATTTCTGGAAAATAATGATACCTACCTTCCATGCGTAAATGTGAAATAATGACATCTTGATCCAAACAAAAAATTAAAAACTTCCCTCTGCGTTTGATTTCGTGTATAGTCTGTCCACTGACACGCTGATTAAATTCATTTGGAGATAATTGTTCAATAATTTTTGGCCAAAAGACTTCTACCTTAGATATCGTTTTGCCAATCACTAATTGACTTAATCCTTTACGAACGGTTTCAACTTCCGGTAATTCAGGCATATTCTCACCTACTTTGCGTCATACCAAGTGTCTCCCCAACTACTATCCGTAATTAGAGGTACATGGAGGGTTACCACGTGTTCCATCACTTCTTTAACTAAGGCATCTAGTTGCTCAACTTGATCTTTTTTCACTTCAAACACCAATTCATCGTGGACTTGAAGGAGCATATTAGTTTGGATATCACTTGTTTGCAATCGTTTATCTAGTTCAATCATCGCCATCTTTAAAATATCAGCTGCCGTTCCTTGAATTGGAGAATTAATGGCAGTTCTTTCAGCGAATGAGCGCACATTAAAGTTTTTAGCATGGATATCTGGTAAATAACGACGACGATGATATAGTGTTTCAACATAACCATCTTCTTTAGCCTTTGTGACGATATCTTGCATATATTTTTTGACATTCGGATAGCGTTCAAAATATGTATCAATATATTTTTTCGCAGCTTGTCTCGAAATACCTAAGTTTTGAGAAAGACCAAAATCAGAAATACCATAGACAATACCAAAGTTTACCGCTTTAGCATCCCGGCGCATATTGCTTGTTACTTTACTAGGATCATCAATACCAAAAACCCGCATAGCAGTAGAAGTATGAATATCTTGGCCATGGATAAATGCTTCCTTTAAGTGCTCATCATCAGAAATATGAGCAAGTACGCGTAACTCAATTTGTGAATAATCAGATGAATACATAACCCAATCTTCGTGGCTAGGTACAAAGGCTTGACGTATTTTTCGCCCTTCTTCTAAGCGGATTGGAATATTTTGTAGATTAGGATCAACGGAACTTAAGCGCCCGGTTTGGGTTAAAGTCTGAATATAACGTGTATGAATCTTGCCGTCTAGTTGAATCACTTTTAGCAAACCTTCAATATAAGTTGATTGCAATTTTGCTAATTGGCGGTAACTTAATATTTGCTCAATGATTGGATGTGCCGATTTTAACTGTTCCAACACATCAACAGCCGTAGAATAACCGGTCTTCGTTTTCTTAATAACTGGTAGGCTTAATTCTTCAAATAAAATCACACCTAATTGTTTTGGAGAATTAATATTAAATTCTTTACCTGCATAGTCATAAATTTTTTGTTCAATTTCAGCTAAACGAACAGCAAAATCTTGTTTCATTTGCTGTAATCGTAAAGGGTCGACACTGATACCGGTCATTTCCATTTTGGCTAAAACATCGGCTAATGGCATCTCCATATCGGTAAATAGTTGCCATTGATTTTTATTTTCCAACTCTTTCGTTAAAATAGGCACTAAACGATGTAAGGTGTCGATTTTACGAGCTAAATGTTCATAAAATTCATCTGAATGAGTAGGCAGCCCTTTTTTCGCACCTTTACCATAAACTTGCTCATCACTTAGAATTTCCGTTAAACCATAATTATGGGCCACACTACTAATATCGCTACTATTATCGGTGGTATCCAATAAATAGGCAGCCAATAAAGTATCAAAAGTAAACAAAACATTCTTTGCCCCAAATCGTGATAGAGCAATTTTTTGGCACTTCATGTCAAAAGTAATCAATTGCTCTGCTTTTTGAACATAATCAATAAATTCTGGGCTACTTAAAATATCAAGATTATCACTCACATAGATTTTTTCTGAAGTACCAAAGGCAAACCCCACAATATCTTCTAAATGATAATTTTCCCCAAGCATTTCAACATATAATGCTAACTTTTCAGCTTCTGGTAAATCATTTGGCCATTCTTGAATGTATTCATAAGTGATTTCTTCCATTTCATGATCATCCATAACTACATTCATTTTATCTAAAAACGATTGAAAATTTAATTTTCGATAGAGTTCAATTAACTCGTTTTCATTCATACCTTGATAAGCTAAATCTGCCAAAGTAATCTCAACCGGTGCTTGCACATTAATGGTCGCTAATTGTTTAGACATGAAGGCTTGTTCTTTATCATTGATTAAGTTTTCCTTCATCTTGCTTGGCTTAAACGCATCAATGTGTTCATAAATACCTTCAACAGACTCGTATTGTTTCAATAATTTAATGGCTGTTTTTTCGCCAACTTTTGTGACACCTGGTAAGTTATCAGATTTATCACCAGCTAGCCCTTTTAAGTCAATAATTTGCTTTGGAGTAAGGCCGTCATATTTTTCGGCAATGAATGCAGGCGTACATATTTCTAGTTCTGTCATGCCTTTGACGGTGATGTACACAGTAATCTTGTCACTTGCTAACTGAGTTAAGTCACGATCTCCAGAAACAACAATGACCTCAAATCCTTCTTGACTGGCTCTTGTCGCTAAGGTGCCGATAATATCATCCGCTTCATAGTTAGGAAGCTCATATTCTTTGACACCAAATCCATGAATTAGCTGTCTAATGAAAGGTATTTGTTCTCTAAATTCACTTGGCGTTTTGGCACGTCCAGCTTTATAATCTTTAAAAATCTCCGTTCGAAAAGTTGTTTTACCTGCATCAAAAGCCACTAAAGCATGGGTTGGCTGTTCTTGTAATAAGATCTTTTCAAACATGTTTTTGAAAGTAAAAATTGCATTTGTATATAAGCCATCTGCATTTTTAAAATTATCCATGACATTATATAGCGCATAAAATGCTCGAAATGCCACACTATTGCCATCGACTAAAAGAATCTTTTTCTGACTCACAATCACACCTCTTTTAATTGTTATTCATTTCTTCCTTTTCTATTGTAGCAGAAAATGAAATTCTTGTAGTGTGATTTCACTTATTTTTCGATAATTATTTCCATTTTATCTAAATGAAACAAAAAAGCTTGGAGTTCTTCCCCAAGCATTTTTGTTTATACTATTTATTCAAGCATATCCTTTCGCAATATACCATATTTAAGGAATAAGTCTTCCAAAATGGTCCCTTGAACTTTCTTAATAATTGGTTTCTTCAAAGCATCTAAGCCAAATGGTAATTCAATATCAAGTGGTGATTTACCATCCATTAAGCAGACACTACTATTTAATAGTGCACGAACATCATAGACACTACCCCAAACTTCAGGGACACCTCGTTCAATAGCAAATAAGCCATAAACAGCTTCCATTGCCGTACGAACAGAGTATTCTGTAGTAAAGATTGTATCACGTGGTGTTTGCGCAAATTGACCTAAGAAAGCAAAGTTTACACAGCCATCAGGAATGACATCAGGACGGTCCCCTTTAGCACGTGGCATGAAGAATGCTGTAATGTAAGGCATCATTGTTGGGACGCAGACTGCATGATTGGTTGCTAATTCATTAATCATTTCAATAGGCACACCTAAATGATAAAGCCATTCTTCTGTGATTTCTTTACCCGTACATTCTTTCATTGGTTTTTGGATATAATCACCCTTCACATCTGTAAATAAGCTATATACCCAAACGCAGACTTCATCTTTTGGTTGGTCTTTGAATTGACCTTGACGATTAATGGTCCAACTTAACAACCATGAAGAATCTTTGCAGCTGACAATACCACCAGTTACCACTTTTCCTGTTCGTGGGTCACGTTTACAAATATTGGTAATATAAGGAATAATACGATCATCTTTTAAGGTGATTGTAGCGGATTCCCAATTGGTTTTAGAAATATCTGAACAGAATTTTTCGGGATGACCAAAGCTAGGATCTTGTTTCGCAATGTTTTTCCATAATTGCCAACAACCACTTTCACGAATTTCAGCGTCTCCTGTTGGTACTTGATCTTGACTACCATAAATCGTGCTTTCTGTACAGCTTCCATTCGTTACAAATACATAATCATTCGTTGTAAGTTCAATTGATTGTACTTCATCGTTCACTAAACATTCAATACGTGAAGCAATTTTTTGACCATTTTCAAATTTGAAGACGACATTCGTTACTTTTGTATTGAATTGGAAAGTAACTCCATGATCTTCCAAGTATTTTTGCATTGGTAAGATTAAGGATTCATATTGATTGTATTTTGTAAATTTCAATGCAGAGAAATCAGGTAAACCAGCAATATGATGAATGAAACGTTGGAAGTATAATTTCATTTCTAAGGCTGAATGCCAATTTTCAAACGCAAACATCGTACGCCAATATAACCAGAAATTAGAGTTAAAGACTTCATCATCAAAGACTTCATCAATTCGTTTGTCATATAGGTCTTCGTCTTTAGTAAAGAAGAGCTTCATAATTTGCATTACGCCTTCTTGACTTAGATTAAATTTACCATCTGTATGTGCATCTTGGCCGCGATTTTCAGTTGCACGGCATAAAGAATAGTTTGGATCTTCTTTGTTTAAGCGATAGTATTCATCTAATACCGATAATCCTGGTTTTTCAAGTGATGGCACACTTCTGAATAAATCCCATAAACATTCAAAATGATTTTCCATTTCACGTCCACCACGCATAATGTAACCGCGTGTGGAATCTAAAATACCATCACAAGCACCACCAGCAATATCCAACGCTTCTAAAATATGGATGTTTTCGCCAGGCATTTGAGCATCACGAACCAAGAAACAGGCCGCAGCTAAAGAGGCAAGTCCACTACCAACTAGATAAGCATGTTTTTCTTCGATGCCTTTTGGTTTTTCAGGAGTGACGAAAGCTTCATAGTTACCACTTGTATAATAAATACCTTTGCTGTTGCGTCCATCTAGACCTCTTTCGGTATTACGATATTCAGCTAGTCGTTTCGCTTCAGCTTTGTTGGCATCGGCTTTTTTTGTCACGTTTGTTTGTCTTTTTTTGGCTAGCTGATAAGCTGCCACACTACTTCCGGCAATTAAGGCACTAGTAAGACCAAGTTTGAATTTTTTTGACATATCCATGACCTCTTTTCTAATCATTTCACAAGTTCATCATAACGCGATTAAAAAAGAGAAACCATTTACAATTTAACTTGAATGATAAAATTTTTTAAACAAAATAGTTTACAATATAACAAGATTGATAAAATTTTGGCTATTTTTCAAATTTATTAATTGCTGTATCGATTGCCCCTTCCATTAAGGTAATCATTTTTTCAGCTAAGGGACGATAATCTGCAGTCATGCCCTGATTAATCCATTCAAGAACTAGACCAACAAAACTATATTTGTAAAATTGGGCGATGAATTCTTGATCACTTTTTGAAATATGATGACCTTCCACCTGTGACTCCACAACATCAAAAAGTAATTCGAAGGTACGTTGATAGAGAAAGGTTTCTAATTGCTCGCGATTAATGGAGTGGTAAGCATTCATGATAAACGGCTTATTTTCATAAATCGCAGCAAAGATATCTAGTAGGCCTTCTTGCCAAGTATCTTTCGTTTTCTTTCCGTTAAGCGCACGTTTAGCATCTTCTATACAAGACCATTCCACCAAATCATAAATATCTTTAAAGTGATAATAAAAAGCCATGCGACTAATCCCGCATTCTTCGGTTAAATCATGAATGGTAATTTTATCCAATGGCTTCATTAACAAATATTTTTTTAAGGCAGCTTCTAACTGGTATTTAGTTGAAGTCGTCATCCTATCCCTCCAAAAAAAGCATCAAAACAAATTGTCTTGATGCTTAAATTTTTTATTGACTAAATATTAATCCCTAGCAAAAATGCGAATAAATGCTAAGAATAAATTGATGAAGTCAAGATATAGATTTAATGCCATAAAAGTAGCAATACCAAAATCATTTTCCATTTGATAGCTAAAATAAGCTTCACGAATACGTTGATTATCATAAGCAGTCAAGCCACTAAAGATAATGACAAGTACAAAAGAAATAAAATAGTCAACGGCACTACTTTGCATAAAAATATTGACTAAGATGACCACCAATGCACCAATTAAAAAAGAATATAACGCACGTGCAATGCCGGATAAATCTCTCTTAGTAAAGATACCAAAGACAGCCATTGTAATAAAGGTTAAAGAACTAGCTGCAAATGCCGACGTCACTGTACCAAAGTCATACACCAATAAAGTAACAGAGAGCGTCACTCCATTTAATAGTGAATAAACAATAAAACCGGCTAATGTCAAAGCTGGATTTTTAAAAGCTTGACGACCAATTACTAAGACCAAGACAATTTCAAAAACCCACAATAAGATAAAAGTCATTTGGTTGACAGTAGCTAGAAACTGATTGACAAAAACAGTTGAACAAAGATAAGCAGCAAGTGCACTAATGGCAAGTCCTATACCAAAAATGCCATATACTTTTGCAAAAAAACGATTTAATCCTGTAGTTGTAGTATATTCCTGATTCATAACTTTCCCTCATTTCGTTATTTGAAGTTATTCATTAACCAATTCATCTTGATTTTCGGTGTTTGGATGAACAATCAATGGCGGTTGAACCATAACGACTGAATCGAGTACGCGATTACCTTCTTGATTATTTCCTTCAACAGAAATGGTTACGACATTTTTCATCTTGTCCACCTTGATTACCTCAAAATTAAAGGTCAAAGTTTCATAATGATAAATAGGCTCAATTAAATTCATTGAGAAATTCACAATATGTGATCCCGGACCAGGCAAATGCTTAGAAATCGCACTCGCAATAATACCGCTTAACATCACCATAGGCACGATTGGTCTTTCAAATTCCGTTTGTTGTGCATAGTCATGTTGAATAAACAATGGATTCGCATCATTTGTAAGTCCTAAGTACAGTAAGAGTTGCTGGTCTTCGATAGATTCGGTTAATGATAACGAATCGCCCTCTTCTATCTCCTCAATTGTTTTACCAAGCTTTCTAGGTTTACCAATATTCAAATTTCATTCCTCCAAATATTTCATTACAATTATTTTAATCAAATCTAGAGAAAAGTGCAAGTTTGATACTTGAATTTAAAATAAAAAATACCAGCTCAAAATCAAATTCAAGCTGGTAAAAATTTTTCTTATAAAACATTTCTAGTTGTTTTGCTTAATAGGTTTTCGTAGGCAATTTCAAATTTTTGTACATCGCCTGCGCCCATAAAGATAATGACGCTATCTTCATGATTTAATAAAGGGGACATATTTTCTTCTTTTAAGACTGTTCCACCTTTTTTCACTTTTGCAGATAAGTCTTCAATACTTACTTGACCTGATTTTTCACGTGCTGAACCAAAGATATCACATAGGTAAACTTCATCAGCTAAATCAAGTGCTTGAGCAAATTCGTCAAGTAAAGCAATTGTACGTGTGAAAGTATGTGGTTGGAAGACAGCGACAATTTGCTTATCTGGATATTTTTGACGTGCGCCATCAATCGTAGCTGCAATTTCTGCTGGATGATGCGCATAATCATCCACGATTGTCATATCCGCCACTTTCTTCTCACTAAAACGTCTTTTGACACCTGCAAATGATTTTAACTCATCAGCAATTAATTTCATATCAAAACCTTCAACAAAACATACTGCAATAACACCTAACGCATTTTTAATATTATGTTCACCAAAAGCAGGAATAGCAAAATGACCAACAAATTCAGTACCATGATACACATCAAATTGTGAACCAGTCGTTGTGCGTTCAATATTTTTAGCTTGGAAATCATCGGTATCTTTAAGACCATAGTAATAAATTGGTACTTCAGCTTGTAATTTCCGTAAATAAACATCATCGCCATAAGCAAAAATCGCTTTTTTAACTTGATGAGCTAAACTTTGGAAAGCCGTAAACACATCTTCAATACTTTCATAATAGTCTGGATGATCAAAATCAATATTCGTCATAATCGCATAATCAGGTGAATAGGCTAAGAAATGACGTCGATATTCACAGGCTTCAAAAACAAAATGAGTCGCATCGGGTTCACCATGGCCAGTACCATCACCAATTAAATAGCTTGTAGGTACCACACCAGACATTGCATGGGCAAGTAACCCAGTTGTGCTTGTTTTTCCATGAGATCCCGTAATGGCAATACTTGTAAATTGTTCAATAAATTTACCGATAAAATCATGGTAACGAATCACAGTAGCACCAATTTCTTTAGCACGTGCGATTTCAGGATGCGTATCAGGAAATGCGTTCCCAGCAATCACAATATATTCTTTTTTTACATTATCAGCGTTGAATGGCAAAATTAAAATGTTTGCTTTTTCTAAATCACGTTGGGTAAAGAAATATTGCTCCACGTCAGAACCTTGGACATGATAGCCTTTTTGATGAAGAACTAAAGCTAAAGAGCTCATTCCAGAACCTTTAATCCCAACAAAGTGATAAATTTGATCTTTATTAATCATTCAGTTGCCTCTTTTCGTATTTTCAATATAGCAATTTTATAATCTTTCACGTGTTTTTTGTCAAATAATTGATATGACAAGGGAAAAGACAATTCATTATCTAACAAAACACATGAAATATCAATTCTTTCCGCAGCACTTTAAAAAGCTTTTTAATAGTCTTTTACTAATTTCAAACGACCAGCACACTTCCCACATGCATATTTACGCACATCCAAACGTCTTATTCGGAAATAATCTTGCTGACAAACTATGCATTGATAGTGGAATTTTGGCTGTTGTAACCTTGGTGTATAGCGTAATCCACCTACTGCTTGTAATAGCTTTTTAAAGTCTTGATCTGCATGGCGATAACCTTTGCCTTCTAAATGTAGATGATAATGACACAATTCATGCTTAATGACACCATATAGTATTGCTTTATCTACATTTAACAGTAGAGGATTAATATCAATATGATGATCGTTCAAGTGATAGCGTCCGCCTGTTGTTTTCAATCTTTTATTAAATAGCGCGCGATGCAGGAAAGGTCTTTTAAAAAACTCAAGCGAAATTTGTTGAACAAGTTGCGTTAATTCTTGATTATTCACGCCCATCACTCGCAAGCATAGACAAGCCGATACGACCTTTTTGTGTATCAACACTGGTAATCCATACTTGAACAATATCTCCTACTGCAACGACTTCACTTGGATGTTTAACAAAACGATCACTTAGTTTAGAAATATGCACTAAGCCATCTTGTTTCACACCAATATCGACAAATGCTCCAAAATCTATCACATTGCGCACAGTCCCTTGAAGCTTCATCCCAACTTTTAAATCCTCAATTGATAACACATCCGAACGTAAAATAGGCGCTGGCATATCTTCCCGTAAATCGCGGCCTGGTTTAAGCAAGGAATCTATAATATCCTGTAAGGTTTCACGACCAATGGCTAATTTTTCCGATAATTGTTTGATATCTATTTTTTGTAATTGGCTCTTTGCTTCCGGTGTATCAAGCATAGTAAGATTAATATTCAAAGCATCAAGCAAATCCTTAGTTGCCTGGTAGCTTTCTGGGTGAATGGGTGTATTATCAAGAATATTTTTCCCATTTGGAATACGTAAAAATCCAATTGCTTGTTCAAAAGCTTTAGGACCCAAACGTGGCACTTTCTTCAATTGATTTCTTTGACTAAATGCGCCATTTTCTTCCCGATAATTGACAATATTTTGTGCGGTTGTCTTATTTAGACCAGCGATTCTTGCAAGCAATTGGCTAGAAGCGGTATTGACATTGACACCGACTTGGTTAACGACGGTCTCAACTACAAAGTCTAATTGCTGTGCTAGTTGTTTTTGGGATACATCATGCTGATATTGACCAACTCCCACCGCCTTGGGATCGATTTTCACCAATTCTGCTAATGGATCTTGTAAACGACGACCAATACTTACAGCACTTCTTTGCTCGACTTGTAAATCTGGAAATTCTGCTCGGGCAACTTCACTGGCTGAATAAACGGAAGCCCCTGCTTCATTTACGATGATGTAATAGACTTTACGATTGATTTTTTTCAATTGCTCGGCAACAAATTGTTCAGATTCTCTGGAGGCTGTTCCATTTCCGATAGCGACCATTTCCACCTGATAATCCTCAATCAATTGAATGAACTTTTTAGCCGCTTCTTTTAATTGCTTTTCTGAGCCCATCGTAGCATAAATCACATCAATAGCTAAGAGCTTACCAGTTGGGTCCATAATGGCTAATTTACAACCGGTTCTGTAAGCAGGGTCAAATCCCATGACAACTTTTCCTTTTAATGGCGATTGTAGTAATAGGTTTCTAAGGTTTTCCCCAAAGACTTCAATCGCTTGTTCATCTGCTTTTTCTGTTAATTCATTGCGTATTTCCCGTTCAATAGCAGGCTGAATAAAACGCTTATAGGCATCTTCATAAGCAGTGGTTAATTTTTCAACAACCAATTCATTGGCCTTTTTCGGAATAATATGTTTAGCCAGATATTCATGGATTTTATTTGTATCTACTTCTAGATTAACTTTTAAGACGCCTTCTTTTTCACCACGATTGGTAGCTAAAATACGATGTGAAACCATGGATTTGATTGGTTGCGTGAATTCATAATAAATTTCATACACTTTTCTTTCATCTAATGACTCATCTTTTACTTGGCATGTATATTGACCATTTTTATAGGTGAAGTTGCGAATCCATTCACGGTATTTTGGCTCATCTGAAATTTTTTCTGCCAAGATTTCATGAACACCACTCCACACATCATCTAGCGTAGGGACTGCTTCATTTATACTTAATTGCGCCATCTTTTCCAAAACAGCCTGATCTTGATTTTGAAATACTGCCTCTGCTAATGGTTCCAACCCATTTTCTTTAGCAATTGTCGCCTTTGTTCTTTTCTTTTGTTTGTAAGGACGATATAAGTCTTCTAGTTTTTGTAAAACGTTAGCCGCTAATATTTCTGCACGTAAATCTTCCGTTAATTTACCTTGATTAGAAATGTTTTCAATAATTTCTTCTTTACGTTTTTGCAGATTTTCTAAATATTGATAGCGGTCTTGAATATTTTTGATTTGCACTTCATCCAGACTACCCGTTTTTTCTTTTCGATAGCGCGCGATAAAAGGAATGGTCGCCCCATCTGCCAATAAATTTAAAACAGCTTCAATCTGTACCTTAGTAATTGGTGCAAGTTCTGTCACTAATTGTTGAATAATATATTGCTCCATTTTTATACTCCTTTAATATCGTTTTAAATAAAAAGAGTGAACCACAAAACTGTGCTCACTCTTGAAAGGATTAGCAAGCGCAAATTAATTGCCAGTGACTGCAAAATAATTGCCTTCTAAATCGACAAAATTAAAGATATAACGATTTTCATCTAGTTGCATTAATTGTCCGACTTCCACCTGATTTTCTTGCATCTTTTGATATAATTTTACAATATCTTCTGCAAAAAACATAATTTGCGGTGCATTTGTATTCACTTGATGCGCATGTTCTTCCACAAATTGGCGATCATACAAACTGAAGGTCAATGGACTATCCTTGCAAGGTGTAATTTCAGCAACTAAACTGCCATCCATTTCTTCAATTGTCAAAATCTCAAAGCCAACTGACTGCCAAAAATCTGCAGCCTTTTTCACATCAGAAACATACAAAACAAATTGTGCTTGATTGGTAAACATTATTACTCTCCTTGTTGTCTGTCACTTTCAAACTCAGAATTAAATTCAAGGTTGATACCAGGTTCATCAGTGATAATTTCTGTTACTTCATAAGTTAAACGTCGTAAAACATCAAATATTGGTTCAACTAATTCTTCAGATTCCTCATGCGATAAATCATCAGGAGATGTAATTTTACGATCTTTAATATGATTAACCTGACGAATTTGACCTGAAATTTTAAATGAACCTAGCACAAGTTTATATTGCACTTGAGCACCTAATAGCGTATTATTTTCTGTAAATTCTGGGTTGTTAGCTGCTAGTGGAACAAAAGCAACTTGGATTTGTGTTTGTTCTCCTTCTTCTACATTATTATCAAAGTGGTAAGCATCCACAATCGGTAATTCTCTCATAATTTCCATTTTGATTCCTCATTTCTGATTTTTTAAGTAAGTCAGTGCCTCATTAAAGGTAGCAACAGGCACAATCTTCATCTTTGTATGAATTTGTTTTGCTACTTTTTTGGCGATTTTTTCATTGTCATCTTCTTTTTGTTGATCTTTTGGTACGAAGAAAAGTTCAACACCAGCCTTATCAGCACTCACTATTTTTTTATCTATACCACCAATTTGGCCAACATTGCCGAGCTCATCCATCGTACCAGTGCCGGCGATTTTTTGACCATGGCGAATATTATCTTTGGTTAATTGTTCATAAATTTCGAGCGTAAACATTAAACCTGCAGAAGGTCCACCAAACCCTTCTGCGTCAAATGCGACTTTTTGACTTGTTTTCAAATCAATGGCACTACCAATAATAATTCCTAACTTCGCTTGATTTTGCGCATCTTTCATTAACGTGATGTCCATAGTTAATGTTTTATTTCCTCTTTTAACAGTTAGTTTTAGTTGATTGCCAGGTTTTTCGTTCTTTAAAACTTGAAATAAAGTAAGACTGTTTTCAAGTTTTTGACCATTGACATGAGTGATGATATCGCCCACTTTTAATTGTTTCTTTGCTTTTGACCCATCCACGAAATCTAAAACATATAACCCATTAAATTGGATGGTCGCTTTTTCGTTGGCAGCTTTAAAGGCATTATATACCGCCATTTGTTGGGCATTCTCAAAATAATAGTTTTGTAAAAAATCATAGCTTTCTTGATTCGTTGAGCCACCCAGCACTTGTTCATAAGACATCACATCCCAATACGGTTCAAAGTGTGCTCTGAGCAATTGATAGCAGCTAGCTTGTTGGAAAGTCACATAAGTCAGCGAAAATGAACCTTTTTCTTTATCTTTATGATTATTAATTTTGACTAGCGTACTCAAATCTACAATGCCACCCGGTTTTTCCACATAACGATTGACAGGATAAAAGAAGAAAGCCAACAAAAGAATTAGAAAAACGAGAATGCCGGCAATCTTTTTCAATCTTTTAGCTTTCATTTTGTTTCCTCCGAATCGCCTCATCAATATTTTTAGGTAAATAATCAGAGACATCGCCACCAAAATAAACGACTTCTTTAATTAAACTAGAGCTGATATGGGTGTACTTAGACTTTGCTAAAAAGAAAACTGTTTCAATTGTATCATCCAGATGATAGTTCATTTCCATGATTTCACGTTCATATTCATAATCTTTCATATTACGAATGCCACGTACCAGATATTTTGCTCCTAATTCCTGAGAAATATTAACAGTTAAATCAGCCTGTTTAGCAATAACTCGTACGTTTGGAAGATAGGCGCATGCTTCACGAATTAATTCAACCTTTTCTTCGATTGTAAAAAAAGATTGTTTTGAAGTATTCGTAAATATACCCACAATCACTTCATCAAATAAATGACTTGCCCTTTCAATTGTATCCAGGTGTCCTAATGTTAATGGATCAAAACTACCTGGAAACAAGGCAATTTTCTTAGTCATGATTATTGTCCATTTCAAAAATAGTTACTTTACAAATGCCATAACTTTGTTTACGAACTTGTTTTAGTTGACCAATTTCATCGGCTAATTCAACCTGATGATCCGTTTCGCAAACGATTGTGGCATTCTCACTTAAAAGCGCATATTCTTGAAGCCTTTCTAATTGTTTTTCAATTTCTTGTTTTGCATAAGGTGGATCTAAAAAAACATAATCAAATTGAAGTCCTTCTTGTCTAAAACGTTCAATCGCTTTATTGGCATCAGCTTTAATCACCGAAAATAATTCTGTTTCTTTCGTGAGGGCAATATTTTCTTTAATAATTTTGATTGCTGAAAAATTTCGATCCACACAATAAGCATGTGAACACCCTCGAGAGATTGCCTCAATCGCTAATGCACCACTGCCAGAAAATAAATCTAAAACGACGCCCCCTTCAAAGTATGGTCCAATCATATTAAACATGGATTCTTTTACTTTGTCGGTAGTTGGTCGAGTATTATCACCACTCAAACTTTTTAATCTTCTTGAGCGGTATTTTCCAGAAATAACTCGCATAACTCCCCCTAAAACACCTCATCTGCTAAACGAATGGTTGTATTTAACTCTTCTACTTCATAACCATCGTCATCGACTTGATACGCTTTTTTGGTACCAATTCGTTCGGCAAAATTCATTTCAATATCCGGACGATAAGAAGGTTCAACATGACGTACAAAATGTAGCTTCTCAATTCTTTTTATCACTTCTTCTACCTTCTCTTCGTTTACATAAAGACAAACATATTTTGATTTTTTAGAAATATAATGAACTAACCCAAAACGTTTTAAGCTTTTTAATTGTCTAAGTGAGTAAACCCAGACAATAATCCCCCGTCTTTTGGTTATTTCAAATGCTGATTCATTCTCAGACATGACAACTTCCTCCACAACCATGATGATTTTGACGAATAAAAAATGGATTCCCTGCGTCAACTTTGATATCATCAGAAATAACTGTACTCATTTCAACACAAATCTCGTCTAAAATACCTTGTAAAGCCGTTTCTGACTGACGAAAAGCAATCATTTGCGGCTGCATATCCATCTTACGCTTCGCACGTTGTAATTCACGCCGGATTTGTTTAAATTCTGGCAGATAAGCGCCAAAACGTTCTACTTCCTCAAAATGAGTTTTTTTATGCTGAAAATCAAGAATATCCTTTTGCAAATCATTATCGCAATTTACGGCATCTTGTGCTTTGATATATTGATGAAAGGTATCCGAATGTACAATATTAGCGAGTAATTCATCGACTTTTTCATCTAATGCGATTAATTCCTCATTAATAATCACACAAATTTCCCCCTTTATTTTATCCTTCATCCAGTATTAAGACTAACATATCTTGTTTATGAAATGCAATACTTAATGCTTTTGACTGATTATTTGTTAATTTGTTATGTAAGATAGGATTGGTTTGTAATTGTAAAGCGATATCCATACAATCGACACTTGGCGCTAAAAAAATTCCGCGAGTATTTTCTAATTGGGCTATATCCGTCAAATGTTTCATCTCATCCGTTGTAAACGTAAAAAATGGCTCCGTTCTTTGTGTGCGCATCTCTTTTAACTGAAGTATCCTTGCAGTACTTAATACTTTTTCAGGACTTTGCTCAAACTGTGCTAATGCTTCATTGGCAACACTCGCTGACTCAGAATCATCTATTTGATATTTCTTTTCATCAAGGCGACTGAATAAAGTCAAGAAATAATTCGCTTTTTGAACACTTAACGCTTCCCAATTTGCTAGTCGATTTTCATTTTCATAAGTTTCATACTGACCTTTTATAAGTTGGTAAGGAGCTACTTTTAGCAGATAATGTGCGTCTAGGTATCGAATAGCAAACAATTTCCCAGTAATTGGATGAAAATAGCAGATAGCATAGACTTGATTATTGTAGCTAATAAAGGGCCGATAATTCATATCTTCTTCTGATAATTCGAATTGGTATTCTTTATCTTGCATTTTAATGGACAAAGAACTAGAGATGACAGTTTGCGATAGTAAGTCTTCTAAGTCCATCCCCAAATGAAAATGATTTCCTACTTTTCCTTTGTTACCGAAAACTGTTAATTCTTGGATTTTACCATTATGATTCGTTAATAAATCAAAATTTTGATGTTGATTGGCAAATAAATATTCAGTATACCCATAGCCTGTATCAACATTTTGTAATTCTTTTGGTAATTTTTCACGTATTGTGTTAATATCTTGACCAATCATCTGGGCATAAATATCAGCTGCAATGTTTTCAGTATTTTGCTGCGGTCTAGGTTGTTTCAGTTTAACCGTATTAGATTGCGAGTTTATTTTCGTCTTAATTGGATAAAAAATCGGCTGCAAATATACAGCAAGAAGGACCGAAATAAAAATAATCATAAACGATAATTTACGATATTTCATTTCAATCCCTCCAAATACATATTATTTTAATTCGATAAGCAAATCACCTGACTGAATGGTTTCGCCAGGATGTACATATAAATGATCGACTACCCCATCAAAACGTGCTTCGATTGCCGTTTCCATTTTCATCGCTTCAGTAATCATCAAGACATCGCCCTTTTTCACATGATCACCTTTTTTCACTAATACTTGTAAAACAGAGCCGGACATTGTCGCACCATATTGATTTTTATCTGTTGGTTCAGCTTTTTTACGATGCACAATTGTACTTTGAATAGATTTATCATTTACCACAATTTCGCGTCTTTGACCATTTAAATTAAAGAATAAGATACGATTGCCTTCTTCATCTGCTTCACCTATTTCGTCTAATCGAATAATTAATACCTTCCCTTTTTCGATTTCAACATTAATTTTTTCGCCTAAACGCATCCCATAAAAGAAAGTAGGGGTATCTAATAGCTTGACTTCCCCAAATTGCTCATAGGCTTTACAGTAATCTAAAAAGACCTGTGGATATATCAAGTAACTCAAAACTTGTTCATCTTTAGGAGTAAAGCCTACTTTTTCAGCTAATTCATTACGTACCTTTTCAAAATCAACAGCAGGTGCTAACTGGCCGGGACGCACAGTTATAGATGGACGGCCTTTCAAAATAATTTTTTGCAGTTTTTCAGGGAAACCGCCAACTGGTTGTCCAAGCTGTCCTTCAAAGAAAGAAACCACTGAATCAGGGAAACTTAAAGTATCGCCTTTTTCGTAAAGATCCTCTTTAGTTAATCGATTTTGAACCATAAATAAGGCCATATCCCCTACCACTTTAGAAGAAGGTGTCACTTTCACAATGTCCCCAAACATCATGTTCACTTTACGATACATTTGCTTGACTTCATCCCATTTATCACTTAGGCCAACCGCTTTTGCTTGTTGTTGTAAATTAGAATATTGCCCACCAGGCATTTCATGTAAATAGACTTCAGTTTGAGGCGCGTTCATGCCATTTTCAAAACTTTGATAATATGGGCGCACATCTTCCCAATAATGATTTAATGCTTGGGCTTTTTGAATATCCATTTGTGGTGCGCGTTTATCCCCCAACAAAGCATAGTATAGACTTGACATGCTTGGTTGACTCGTATGGGCACTCATTGCAGAAATAGCTACATCGACAATATCTACCCCTGCTTGAATTGCTTTTTCATAAGTCATAATCGCATTACCAGAAGTATCATGTGTATGAAGATGAATTGGCACATCCACAGTATCCTTCAATTCAGAAATTAAGCGATAAGCAGCTTGTGGTTTTAATAAGCCGGCCATATCTTTAATCGCAATAATATGCGCACCCAAACTTTCCAAATCTTTAGCCATTTGTTTATAGTAATGTATATCATATTTACTACGAAGCGGATCATTAATATCACCTGTGTAACAAATCGCCGCTTCAGCAATTTTACCAGTATCTAAAACTGCTTGAATACTTGGTTCCATTTGAGCAGTCCAGTTCAGACTATCAAATATACGGAAGACATCGATTCCTTGTTTGGCTGATTCTTTAATAAAGGCTTGAATGACATTATCTGGGTAGTTTGAATAACCCACCGCATTAGATCCTCTAAATAGCATTTGCATCAACGTATTTGGCATTTGTTGACGAATTTTACGTAATCTTTCCCATGGATCTTCATTTAAGAAACGATACGCCACATCAAAAGTTGCCCCACCCCACATTTCACTTGAGAACAATTGTGGAATAGCAAATTGCGTTTGAGCTGCAATTTTTTCAATATCATGTGTTCGAACGCGGGTAGCTAGTAAACTTTGATGCGCATCACGGAAGGTCGTATCCGTTAAAAGTACAGCCTGTTGTTCTTGAACCCATTTAGAAACAGCTTGCGGACCTTCTTTATCCAAAATCTTTTTAGCGGTAACAATTTCTTTATTTTGCGTAATTATTTCTTTTGGTACACGCGGCACTTCAAAGAATGGTTTTGCTTTTTTATCAATTCCTGGGAAACCATTAATCGTGATTTCACCAATATATTTCATAGTTTTATTTCCACGATCTCGCGTACTAGAAAACTCAAATAAACTTGGTGTGTTGTCAATAAAGGTAGTCTTGGCATTTCCTGATTGGAAGACTTCATTATGAATGACATTTTGCATAAATGGGATGTTTGTCTTTACCCCACGAATTCTAAACTCTTTCAAGCAACGTTGCATCTTCTGAATCGCTGCTTGGAAGGTAGCACCATGCGTACAAACTTTAACTAACAAAGAATCAAAATATGGTGTAACAATGGCACCCGCATAAGCATTACCAACATCTAAACGAACACCAAAGCCACCAGGTGAGCGATAAGTATCGATTTTACCAGTATCAGGCATGAAATTATTCAATGGATCTTCTGTTGTAATCCGACATTGAATCGCTGCACCTTTAAGATAAATATTTTCTTGCTGTGGAATATGAATATCTTTATGTAAATCTTTCCCTTGAGCAATTAAAATTTGACTAGTCACAATGTCAATATCTGTAATTAATTCAGTAATCGTATGTTCTACTTGTACACGTGGATTCACTTCAATAAAGTAGAAATCATCGCCACTAACCAAAAATTCTACAGTTCCAGCATTGACATATCCGACATGTTTCATTAATTGAACAGCCGCACCACAGATTTTTTCACGTAATTCAGTTGATAATGATACACAAGGTGCAACTTCAACTACTTTCTGATGACGTCTTTGTACTGAGCAATCACGTTCGAATAAGTGCACAACATTACCATGCATATCACCTAAAATCTGCACTTCAATATGTTTTGGATCAGCAATATATTTTTCTACATAGACTTCATCACTACCAAATGCGGCTTTAGCTTCACTCTTTGCACGGTTGTAGCCTTCTAAAGCTTGAGCATCATCAAAGGCCACGCGCATGCCACGACCACCACCGCCAAGAGCAGCTTTAATCATAATTGGATAGCCGTAATCCTTTGCAAAATCAAGCACCTCATCTACAGAGTCTACCGGGCCGTCACTTCCTGGAATAGATTGAATGCCGGCTTTCACGGCTGCTTCTTTTGCTTTAATCTTATCTCCAAAAATATCTAGATGTTCAAGTTTTGGTCCGATGAATGTCAGGCCTTCTTCTTGACAACGTTTCGCAAACTGTAAATTTTCAGATAAAAATCCATAGCCTGGGTGAATCGCATCTGCCCCAGCTTCTTTGGCAACTCGGATGATGCCTTCAATATCCAAATACGCTTCAATTGGCTTTTTACCTTCACCGATTAAGTAGGCTTCATCTGCTTTAAAACGGTGAACAGAATATTCATCTTCAGCTGCATAAATACCGACTGTTGCAATTCCTAACTCCGCACATGCACGAAAAACACGTATTGCGATTTCGCCACGATTTGCGACTAATACTTTTTTCATCGAACCACTCCTTGAATTTATTTATCAATACAACATCAATTTTTTCTTCTTTTCATCAGCACTAATATTTAAGACTAAACCAACACAGGCTGATAAAACAATTAAACTAGAACCACCTTGACTAAAGAATGGAAAGGTAATCCCCGTTAATGGAATCAAACCAGTAATTCCCCCTAAATTGATGAAGATTTGAATCAAAAATAATGAACCGACGCCTAAACAAATCATTGAATTAAAAGCATCATTTGAACGAATACCAATTAAAAGGATTCGTCCGACTAAAAACAACAATAAACCTAAAATAAGAATAGCCCCAATTAATCCCAATTCTTCAACAACAATTGCAAAAATAAAGTCTGTTGAAGCAGCAAAACTTAGGAAACCTTTCTTTTGGATACTATTTCCTAAACCTAAACCAAATAATCGACCATTAAACATTGCATAATAGCCATTTACCAGTTGATGACCGTCGCCAAATTCATCTTTAAATGGATTTAAGAATACTGCAAAACGAGAGGCAACGTGTGCAGGTAAAAAACTACCATTGGTGATACGAATAATAAACATCGTAAGAATACTAAACGCAAAAGTGCCAAACGCTATGATATAACCATAAAGATAATTGATCCCACTAATCATCAACATCACAATCAGTAGTAAAGCAATGATGGCCGCATTTCCAAAATCGGGATACAAGGCTAAAATTCCCATAGATAGCGCACACAGCCCTACAGGTACTTTAACAGCCTCAATCATCTTGTCAGGAATCAACACTTGGCGATCTGAAATTTGCGCAGCTAACATCCAAATCATCACAAACTTCCAAAACTCAACCGGCTGGATCGTCCCCAGTCCAGGAATTTGAATCCAACCATGAGCACCATTAACGGTTTTAAAACCAAAAGCAATCACCATCAAACCTAATACAATTGCGACAAATATCCGTACAAACTTCAAATTTTTTAGCATACTGAGCTTCATTTTATATAAGATAGCCATCAAAATAATACTTAAAAATAAAAAGATGGCTTGTTTGACCATATCAGTGATTGGATTTTTTCCTTGTGATATAAGAGAATATGATGATGCGCTATATACCATCATCAAGCCAATAACGGTCAAAATTAAATAGGGAATTAAAATACTATAATCTAATAAATGTCTTTTCTTTACTTTCTTTGACAATGGATCATCCTTGGGTCGCCCCATTTCCTTTCTAATGACATAAACTAAGAATAAAAAAGGGAATAACTCACAAAGCTATTTCGTTATCCCCCATTATATTTAACTACTTTAAAGTCACATCTTCGTCTTTTTGTTCTGCAACCTGCTGTTCTTTATAGACTTCTTGATACAATAAATCTAAGTTTTTCTCTAAGTCACTTAAAATTTGTTGACCTTCTGTACTATCTAAAATACCTAACTGAATCGCATAAGCAACTTGTCGTGATAAACCATACATTTGCGTATCCACAACTTCTTCAAAAGCCTTACAATGTGCAACACATAAACTATTCTTTTGATTTGCAATTAAGCGGCGAATACGTTGGGCTTCATTTTGTAATAACTCTACAGCATGTTCTCTAGAAACCTCTTTCATCCTTCTCACTCCAATTTTGTCATGGTATGTTTTATTATAGCACAATTTTTAAGTAAAAAAACAGCTTGAATCAATTTTGTAGAAAATCTTTAAACTAATGGACTAAATAAATAAGCATGTACTAATTGCTCCGTCGCTTGTACAGATTCAATGTGGGTACGTTCGTAGGCATGACTAGATTCAATTCCTGCTCCGAATAAGGCGTGTTTAACTTCGGCACCAGCTGAAAGCGCCGCAGATGCATCACTGGCATAATACGGATAGATATCAAGCTTATAATCAATCTTATTTTCTTTACATAATTGGACTAAATGTTGACGGAAAGCATAATGATATGGACCTGAACCATCTTTCACACAAATAGAAACACTATATTCATCTGTCTGTTGATCATCACCCATCGCTCCCATATCAACTGCTAAATATTCAACTACTTCATTTGGAATATTACTGTTCATGCCATGACCGACTTCTTCAAAAGTACTAAAAGCAAAATGTGTAGTATATGGAAGCGTTAAACCTTCTTCTTTGATTTGACGCAATTGGTTCATTAAAATAGCTGCAGAAACTTTATCATCTAAATGACGACTCTTAATAAATCCTAAATCAGTCACTTGTGTGCGGGCATCAAAAGAAATAAAATCTCCTACTTCGATACCTAATTGACGGACATCTTCTTCATTAAAGACTTTCGCATCCAAGCGTACTTCCATATTTTCTTGGTTTCTTTCAGCTGTACGTGCATCCTTATACACATGCACACTCGTTTGATGCATTAAGATCGTACCTGAAATGGTTTGTTCACTTCCAGAAAGATGAATCAAACAATTTTCACCTTCAATGGATGAATAACCAAAACCACCGATTAAATCAATTTTTAAACGTCCATTTGGTTTGATGGCACGCACCATGGCCCCAAGTGTATCTACATGGGCTGTGACAAATCGTTGTTGCTTATCATTTTCACCCTTCACTGTAACTAATAAACCACCTTTAGCAGTGATTTGTGGCTTATAACCAAATGATTGCAGTGTTTCATTTACATATTGAATCACTTTTTGTGTATAGCCTGTTGGTGATGGAATTGCTGTTAATTTTTGGATATATTCGACTGTTTGCATCTCAGTCAGTCCTTTCTAGTAATTACTATTATAATAAAAGGCGAAAACCTAATGATTAGTTCTCGCCTTAAAATTAACTACGCTTGTTCAGCCATTTTACGTTTTTTAGCGGCTTTTTCACGTTCATTTTTATTTAAGATTTGTTTACGTAGACGAATACTTTCAGGTGTCACTTCACAATATTCATCATCATTTAAAAATTCTAATGATTCTTCAAGCGTTAGAATTTTTGGCTTTTTAATAACTGCGGTTTGGTCTTTTGTAGCAGAACGGACATTGGTCATTTGTTTTGCTTTAGTGATATTTACGGTCAAATCATTATCGCGTGAATTTTCACCAACAATCATCCCTTCATAAACCTCAGTCCCTGGTTCGACAAAGACAGTCCCACGCTCTTCAATACTCATAATTGAATAAGTCGTTGCCTTGCCTGTATCAATAGAAACTAAAGCGCCATGGTGACGGCCACCAATTTGGCCTTGAATCATTGGTAGATACTGATCAAAGGTGTGGTGCATAATACCATAACCTCGAGTCATAGATAAGAATTCTGTCGTATATCCGATTAAACCACGAGCAGGTGCTAAGAAGATAATACGAACTTGACCATTTCCAGTATTAATCATATCTTGCATTTCAGCTTTACGCATACCTAATGACTCGATCACTGCACCCATATATTCTTCTGGTGTATCAATTTGGACACGTTCAAATGGTTCACACTTCACACCATCAATTTCGCGCTCGATAACTTCTGGACGAGACACTTGCAATTCGTAACCTTCACGACGCATATTTTCAATTAGGATGGATAAGTGTAATTCCCCACGACCTGAAACAATCCATGAATCCGGACCAATTGGATCAACTCGTAAAGATACATCGGTTTGTAATTGTGCCATCAAACGTTCTTCAATTTTACGTGCAGTGACAAATTTACCTTCACGTCCAGCAAATGGTGAATTATTTACTAGGAAAGTCATTTGTAAAGTAGGTTCATCAATGTGTAAGATTGGTAGTGCTTCTTGATGGTCCGCAGGTGTCACTGTTTCACCAACGAAGATATCTTCCATACCAGATACAGCAATCAAATCTCCGGCCTTCGCTTCTTCAATTTCTAAACGTTTCAAGCCAAAGAAACCAAAAATTTTCGTTACACGGAATTTCTTCACATCACCATCTAGTTTCATCAAAGCCACTTGGTCCCCTACACGAATCGTACCACGGAAGACACGTCCGATACCAATACGACCAACATATTCATTATAATCTAATAATGACACTTGGAATTGTAGCGGTTCATCAGAGTTATCAATCGGCGCAGGAATATGTTCTAAAATTGTATCAAATACTGGTGCCATGGTTTTTTCTTGGTCTGCTGGGTCACTAGATAGACTAGAGGTACCATTTAATGCAGAAGTATAAACAACTGGGAAATCCAATTGATCATCATCGGCACCTAACTCGATAAATAATTCTAATACTTCATCTACTACATGTTCAGGACGAGCAGATGGCTTATCAATTTTATTGACAACTACAATTGGCGTTACTTTTTGTTCTAAAGCTTTTTTCAATACAAAACGAGTTTGTGGCATGGTTCCTTCATACGCATCGACAACTAAAAGTACACCATCTACCATTTTCATGATACGCTCTACTTCTCCACCAAAATCGGCGTGTCCAGGAGTATCCATGATATTGATTTTTGTACCGTTATATTCTACAGCAGTGTTTTTCGCTAAAATGGTAATTCCGCGTTCTTTTTCTAAAGCATTTGAGTCCATCGCACGTTCTTGTAATTGTGTACGTGCATCTAATGTATGTGACTGTTTTAATAATTCATCTACCAAAGTGGTTTTACCATGGTCGACGTGGGCAATAATCGCGATATTACGAATATCTTCTCTATAATTCAATTTAATGACTCCTTTAATATTTAATTGACTTCACTCAAAATGAAATTATACCAAAAAATTTTCAGAAAAAAAAGCAAAATACTCGATTTTTCATGATACTTTATACATGATGGATACTTTCTAATATTTCTCGATGGGCATTGGGAGTCGCTGCAATCATAAACTCTCGGCCATTTAAAGACAGTGCCTCTCCTGAAATCGTTGTCACTTTCATCCCTAACGCTTCAAGAATGATTTGACCAGCAGCATAATCCCATGGTTGTAAATTAGAAATATAGGCGACACGATTTCCTAAAGCGATATCCATCATTTCTAAACCTGCACATCCTGTCATACGTATCCCTAATGCGCGTTGACTTAATTCATGCGATTTCAGCATATTTTCACGAAAAATCATACTATTAAAACTAATCAATCCGTCTTCTAAACTTAAATCCTTTTGCATATGCCAAGGCTTGCCATCATAAAAAACACCAACCTCAGGACCACCCCACAATAAATGATTGCCCATTACTTCATAAATAAAACCACAGCGGCCCATTTTTTCTTCATATAGTCCAAGCAAAATACAAAAATCCTTTTGCTGCAAGACCATATTATTCGTTCCATCGATTGGATCAATGACTGCAACTTTACCACTAAAATCCGATAATTCAGTTAAGCCATTTTCTTCAGCTAAAAATTTTAGGTTAGGAATTAATACGTTTAAAGATGACATCAAATAATTTTGAACCAGCTTATCAATATTTGTTACTAAATCACTTCGACTAGACTTGGTGCTTACTACCACATCTTGTTGTGCCAACTCTTCTTTCACTAATTCTCCAGCTTGATGCAACAAATGAATAATTTCTCGATATATCTTTTCCATTGTCAAACCTCACATCTTAATCCGTTTATTTTGACTTGCTTTTGCTTGTTTTACAGCATGGTAAAGCGAATAACCTGATAATTCTTCAAACTCTCGACCCAATTTACGCTCTTCGCCAATACTTTTGACAACTGATTTAAAAGACTGATAGCTATCTAAAAAAGCTTGGCGATCCATGCCTTGTTCATAAACTTTTTCTAAATCAGCCCAAAAATTTACGACTAAAATCATTTCTTCTGTAGACCAGTTCAAATCTAAAGGATATTGATAATTCTCCATCTTTTTCCTCCTCATTCTTACTTTACTATTATATACAGGTTATCCGTTCGCTTGCAACCAAAAATAAAGACCAAGACACCAGTAGTATCTTGATCTAAAACATTTATGGTGCAAAACCATAAAATAACAACACATGAACAATCAATCCGAAATAGCCGATCCCTACCACGGTAATAATATAGCTAATGGTTAAGATGATTTGTAAAGCAAGATGGAGTCGCTGCCTAATCCAAATAAGCAAACGATAAGCAGCCAATACGACGAGCGGTATATAAAAGACAAACCACGAAACAATCACAATATTATAAAACTGCTCGAAAATTGGTATTCTTGAAACAGTACTTGGTTGTGATAATCGAGAATAGAAAAATAACAACGACAAGATAAAGATAATTTCTGTAACAACCCCATAAATGATACCGGCTTTAACGAATTTCGTTTTTCGGCATATCAGATAGATAAGTGCGACATACATGATGGCAAAAACTAAAGCATACCAACGATAAATGAGAAATAATTTCAAAAATTGCATAATCCTCCCACCTTTCAACTTAATTATAGCAAAAATGAAAATCGATGAAAACAAAAAAGAGGCCCAACCACTTGTGATTGAGTCTCTTTAAATTTATCTTTAATGATTTTAGATATGAATTGGTAAGCCTAATGCTAATTCGGCAGTATCCATTACAACTTCACCCAATGATGGATGTGGATGGATAGTTAATGCGATATCTTCAGCATTCATACCAGATTCAACAGCTAATGATAATTCAGAAATCATATCAGAAGCGCCAACTCCAGCAACTTGTGCACCGACAATCACATTATCTTCCACTGTAGTTACTAAACGAACAAATCCTTCAGTCTTGCCTAAAGAAATTGCGCGTCCATTACCAGATAATGGGAATTTGTATGATTTAGCATTTAAGCCAGCTTCTTTCGCTTCAGCAATTGTCATTCCGACTGTTGCTAATTCAGGATCAGTAAAGGCAACAGCTGGCATAGCTTTATAGTCAACGGCAACTTTCTTACCTGAAATCGCTTCGGCAGCAATCTTAGCTTCATAACTAGCTTTGTGAGCCAAGGCAGCACCGGGAACGATATCCCCAATTGCGTAAATATTCTTCACATTTGTACGTCCTTGCGCATCTACTGGAATTAAACCACGTTCACCAATTTCAACACCAGCTTGTTCTAATCCCATATCATCAGTGTTAGGGCGACGACCAACTGTAACCATGACATAATCAGCCACAACAGATTGTTCTTTACCGTCAACTTCATATTTCACAGTGACGCTATCACCATTATCAATAGCTTCTTTTGCCATAGCTTTAGTAATAACAGTAATGCCTTTTTTCTTAAAGTCATCTTCTACTAATTTCACCATATCTTTTTCAAATGTAGGTAAAATTTGTGGAGATCCTTCTAAGATTGTTAATTCAGCACCAAGGTTTGCATAGGCACCACCTAATTCAGCACCGATAACCCCGCCACCGATAATAACAAATTTCTTAGGCACTTCTTTTAATGCTAGACCACCAGTAGAATCTAAAATACGACCGCCAAACTTGAAGCCTTTAATTTCAATTGGACGAGAACCAGTCGCAATAATCGCATTATTAAATGAATAAGTTTGCGCTGAATCACCATTGATTACACGTAAAGTATGATCATCTACAAAGAAAGCAGAACCTGTAATCACATCTACTTTATTTTTCTTTAATAGGAATGACACACCTGTTGTCAATTTTTTAACAACGCCATTGTCTTTCCAATCTTGTGTTTTAGCAAAATCTAAAGTAACTCCTTCTGTATTCACACCAAACATTTGTGAATCTAGAGCTTCTTGATAGTGATGTCCTGCTGCAATCAATGCTTTAGAAGGAATACATCCAACATTTAAACAAACACCACCAATGTATTCACGTTCAATTACAGCAACTTTTTGACCTAATTGAGCCGCACGAATCGCAGCCACATATCCACCAGGGCCTGCTCCAATTACGACTGTATCTAATTCAATAGCAAAATCTCCTACTACCATCGATTAATCATCCTTCCATTAATAATAATTCTGGATCAGCTAATAAGCGTTTGATATTATTCATCGCTTGTTGTGCAGTAGCGCCGTCAACAATACGGTGGTCAAAACTTAATGATAGTTTCATCACGCGACCAATAGCTAATTCACCTTCTGCATTGACGATAGGTTGTTGAGAAATTGTACCTACACCTAAGATAGCAACTTCTGGATAGTTGATAACTGGTGTGAACCAACCACCACCAACTGAACCGATGTTACTAATTGTAATAGAACCATTACGCATATCTTCAGCAGATAATTTACCTTCATGTGCTAATTTTGCTTTAGCATTGATTTCATCTGCAATTGCAAATAAACCTTTACGATCTGCATCTTTTACGTTAGGTACGTATAATCCATGATCAGTATCAGTTGCAATACCGATGTTGTAGTAGTGTTTATACACAATTTCTTGTGTTGCATCATCAATAGAAGCATTCAAGATTGGGTATTTCTTCACTGTAGTTGTCAAAGCCTTAACAATATATGGCAAGAATGTTAATTTAGTACCATTTGCTGCAGCCACTTCTTTGAATTTCTTACGTTGATCCCAAAGTTTAGATACTTCCACTTCATCATGCAATGTAACATGAGGTGCAGTATGTTTACTATTAACCATCGCTTTAGAAATAGCTTTACGTGTAGCAGACATTTTTTCACGAGTTTCTAATTCACCTAAGTTTGAAGTGAATGGTTTCTTAGCTTCTGGAGCTTTAGCAGGAGCAGCAGCTGTTTTAGCAGGAGCAGCAACTTCTGATGTTGAAGCAACTGGTGTAGCGGCTTGACTTGGTGCGCCACCAGCTAAGAATTGATCGATATCTTCTTTCACCACACGGCCACCTTTACCTGTTGGTGTTACCAAGGTAATATCAACATCTTTTTCACGTGCATATTGACGCACAGATGGCATTGCTAAAACGCGTTTGTTAGGATTTGAAGCTGTTACAACCGTTGCAGCACTTGGAGTAGCAGCAGGAGCAGCTTCTTGAGCAGGCGCACTAGCTGGTGCAGCGGCAGGACCATTATGACCTGGTGCATCAATTTCAACCAAGACATCACCAACTGTAGCAACAGTACCTTCTGAAACTAAAATATTTTTAACCACACCTGTAACTGGAGATGGGATTTCTTCTACTGATTTATCATTTTGTACTTCTAATAAAGTATCGTCTTCATTGATAGTATCACCAACTTTAACGAACCATTTTACGATTTCACCTTCAGCAATTCCTTCACCAATATCTGGTAATTTGAATTGGAAATATCCGCCAGCTGCAGCAGTAGGAGCAGCTTCTTGAGCTGGTGCGCTAGCTGGTGCTGGTGCATCGTTGTCTTCATGACCTGGTGCATCAATTTCAACTAATACGTCACCTACACTAGCAACAGTACCTTCTGAAACTAAAATATTTTTAACCACACCTGTAACTGGAGATGGAATTTCTTCTACTGATTTATCATTTTGTACTTCTAATAAAGTATCATCTTCATTGATTGTATCGCCAACTTTAACGAACCATTTTACGATTTCGCCTTCAGCAATCCCTTCACCAATATCTGGTAATTTAAATTGAAATGCCATTAAAATTCTTCCTTTCTTTAATAAGGGTAAGTATAAAGACTAGGCTTTATACTTACCATCTGAGATCAATTAGAAATTAACGATTTCTTTGACTTTTTCTTCAATATCTTTTGCGTTTGGTAACCAGATATTTTCAGCTTGACCAAATGGGAAGACTGTATCTGGTGCACTTACACGACCAATAGGAGCTTCTAATGAAAGAATTGCACGTTCCGCAATTTCTGAAGCAACCATAGCACCAACACCGGCTTGACGTTGTGCTTCTTGAACGATAACTACGCGACCTGTTTTTTCAACAGAAGCAATAATTGTTTCGATATCTAAAGGAGCAACTGTACGTAAGTCAATAATTTCAGCATCAATACCTTCTTTTGCTAAGTTATCAGCAGCTTTGATTGCTTCACGAACCATTGCACCATAAGTAATGATAGAAACATCTTTACCTTCACGTGTCACTGCTGCTTTATCTAAAGGTACTTCATAAGCTTCATCTGGCACTTCTTCACGGAATGAACGATATAGTTTCATATGTTCCAAGAATACCACAGGGTCATTGCTACGAATTGAAGCAATTAATAATCCTTTTGCATCATATGGATTTGAAGGAATAACAACACGAATACCAGGAGATTGCGCGATTAAACCTTCTAAATTATCTGAGTGTAATTCTGGCGTGTGAACCCCACCACCAAATGGAGAACGGATTGTCACTGGCATATTACGTGTACCACCCATACGATAACGAGTACGAGCAATTTGCGCAACAACTTCATCCATTGCTTCAAAGACGAAACCAAAGAATTGTAATTCAGGTACTGGGCGATACCCTTCTAAAGCTAAACCAAAAGCCATACCAGCAATTCCTGATTCTGCTAATGGTGTATCAAATACGCGATCTTCGCCAAATTTTTCTTGTAAGCCTTCAGTAGCACGGAATACCCCACCGTTTTTACCTACGTCTTCACCAAAAACTAATACATTTTCATCATTTGCCAATTCTAGGGCTAAGGCGTCAGTAATCGCTTGAATCATTGTTTTTTGTGCCATAATTATTTCGACTCCTTCGCTTCGTAGATTTCAATTTGTTCTTTAATTAATTGTGGTTGAACTTCAAACATGTTCTTTAAGAATTCAGATACTTTTTGTTTTGGAACACGGTCAGCTTCAGCGATTGCGTTCTTAATATCTTCTTTTGCTTGTTCGATCACTGCTTCTTCTTTTTCTTCAGACCATAAGCCTTTAGCAGTTAAGAAATTACGGAAACGAATCAATGGGTCTTTTGCTTCCCATTCGCTATCCATTTCTTTAGAACGATAACGAGTTGGATCGTCACCTGATAATGTATGTGGACCATAACGGTATGTTAAAGTTTCAATTAGTACAGGACCATTACCAGCTACAGACCAATCACGTGCTAATTTAGAAACAGCGTAAACTGCTAGTGGATCCATACCATCAACTTGAATACCAGGAATACCTGCAGCAACAGCTTTTTGAGCTAAAGTCATCGCACTTGATTGTTTGTCGCGAGGTGTAGAAATCGCAAAACCATTATTTTGAATGTAGAATACGGCGTTTGCTTTGTAAGCACCAGCGATATTGATTGCTTCATAAAAGTCCCCTTGTGATGAACCGCCATCACCAGTATAAGTGAAGACCACATTTTTCTTATTACGTTTTTTAAGACCTAAAGCCACACCAGCAGCTTGCACATATTGCGCACCGATAATAATTTGTGGTGGTAAAGCTTTTAAGTCTTCTGGATATAGGTTACCAGCTACGTGTCCACGTGACCATAAGAAAGCTTCAGCTAAAGGTAAGCCATGTTGTACTAATTGAGGTACATCACGGTAACCTGGTAATAATACATCTTCTTTTTCAAATGCAAAATGACTTGCTAATTGACTTGCTTCTTGACCAGCTGTTGGTGCATAGAAACCAAGACGACCTTGACGATTCAAAGCAGTTGAACGTTGGTGTAATACACGAGACCATACCATTCGAGTCATTAATTCTACTAATTCATCATCACTTAATTCAGGCATCAAATCAGGATTAACAACGTTTCCATCTTTGTCTAGCACTTGATAAGTTGGAAAATCAGCATTTACTTTTTCTAACAAAGCTTCAAAGTCAATTGTTGTTTTCTTTGTCATCTAATCACACTTCCCTTTTATTACTTTTTAATTGTAACAGCTAAACTTTCTGTATTACTTATACAATCGTTTACATGTATAAGCTATCATTTTTCAAAAAGAAATACAAGTAATTTGCACTAAAATATTTTAAAAAATGTCTAGACCTATCAATATTTTTAGTGAAATGAATCACTATTTGCGAACGTTTACGAAAACAGATGATATATAAATGCTTATTCTATTAGCGATTAATACAGAAACTCTAACTGTTCAACAATACACAATAATAGAAATTAAATCCTTTTAATTCATTGAAAATTTATTAATCTTTAAGAATTCAAATATCGCTTGTTACAAATTCACGTTATTTCTAAATTATTTCACTAATTGTAATATAACAGAATTTTTGGCGGATACAAAAAATACAACAGAACTATCAAATGTATAGAACTGTTGTATTTTTCATTTTATATGGTGTCACCATTAAAGATTGAGTTTTTAACAATGACGTAATCTACTTTACGAATCGCTTCTAAATCTTTACCCCCGGCATAAGATATAGATGATTGTAAGTCTTGTTGCATTTCAATCAATGTATCTTTTAATGAACCTTTATGTTGAATCCAAATTTTCTTTCCTTCAACATTTTTCCGTTCCCCTTTTTGGAATTCAGAGGCCGATCCAAAATACTCTTTATAAACGATGCCATTTTCTACTTTCGTTTCACCTGGAGATTCTTCATGACCAGCAAATAATGAACCAATCATGACCATCGCAGCACCAAAACGAACAGACTTAGCAATATCTCCATGGGTACGGATTCCCCCATCAGCAATAATTGGTTTACGAGCCGCCTTAGCACACCAACGTAGAGCTGCTAATTGCCAACCACCAGTACCAAATCCGGTTTTAATTTTCGTGATACAAACTTTGCCTGGTCCGATCCCTACTTTTGTTGCATCCGCGCCAGCATTTTCTAATTCACGAATAGCTTCAGGGGTACCAACGTTTCCAGCAATTACAAAAGAGTCTGGCAAATATTTTTTGATATGTTGAATCATATTAATGACAGAATTTGCATGACCATGAGCAATATCAATCGTAATATAATCAGGAACAAGATTTTCTTTTGCCAAGGTTTCGATAAAAGTATACTCCCCTTGTTTAACCCCTACAGAAATAGAAGTAATCAAACCTTTTGCTTGCATTTTTTTAATAAATGGAATGCGTGCTTCTTCATCAAAACGATGCATAATATAGAAATAGCCGTTTTCCGCTAAAAATTCTGCAATTTTATCATCAATAATGGTTTGCATATTCGCTGGAACGACTGGCATTCTAAAAGTATGTTTGCCTAGAGTCACGCTCGTATCACATTCTGAACGACTATTGACAATACACTTATTAGGTATTAATTGGATATCCTCATAATCAAAAACTTTCATTTCGAACATAGTATTTCATCCTCTCAGATAATGAAAATATTCGGTATGATTCACACACCAATAGCTAGTTTACCCATAAACACTAAGATATTGCAATCATTTTTATTGTTTTTTTAGACAAAAATAGCCGAATGTTCGGTTTTTAAACATTCGGCTATCTCTATATATTCTATGGTAGCATATTTCCCGCTGCCATATATAATTTATACCAATCTTCTTTTGATAATTGTACTTCACTTGCTTGTGCGATTTCTTCTAAACGTGAAGGTGTCATAGTACCAGCGATGACTTGCATATTCGCTGGATGACTTAAAATCCAAGCACTTGCTAATCCGGTTGGTGTAATACCATATTTTTCAGCCATTTCATCCATTGTTTGATTTAACTCTGGGAATTTTTCATTACCAATAAAGACGCCTTCAAAGAATCCATATTGATAAGGTGACCAAGCTTGAATCGTCATATCATGCAATCGAGAATATAGCAGAATCCCCCCATCATGATCAAAACTACCTTTTGATGTCATATTAACTTGCAATTCTTGATCAATCATCTCAGTGTGTTTTAAACCAAATTGTAATTGGTTCGCTACAAGTGGTTGTTTGACCGCTTTTTTCAAAAATTCGATATGATTTGGATTTTGATTACTTACGCCAAAATAGCGGACTTTTCCATCTTTATGTAACTGTTCGAAAGCTTCATTGACCTCAAACGGATCCATCCAAGTATCTGGACGATGTAATAATAATGAATCCAAATGATCTGTCTTTAAGCGTTGCAAACTCCCTTCTACAGCTTCAATGATATGTTTTTTAGAAAAGTCGAACATAACTCCTGGCACAATGCCGCATTTTGATTGAATAAATAAATTATCTCGTTTAATTGAAGTTTTTGCTAATGATTCAGCAAAAATCGTTTCGCATTCACCTTTACCATAAATATCTGCATGATCAATAAAAGTAATCCCATTTTCATAGGCAGTTTCGATCACTTTAACGGGGTCCTTTGCGCCATTTAATCGCATACAGCCCAAAACAACTGCAGATACTTCTTCATTTGTTGTGCCGAATTTCATTTTTTTCATGATAAACACCTCCAAAACAAAATTGTAAAGCAAGTTAACAAGGATGTAAAGCGCTTTATTTTGACTGGTAAAAATTCTCAAATGAAAAAGGCAGCACAGTGGCTACCTTAAACATTTATTTTAATGCTTTAAAACCAATATCTTTACGGTAAAAGAATTGCGATAAATCATACCGGTTTAAATATTCATAGGCTTTTTGTTGGGCATCAGCTAAATTTGTTCCCTGAGAAGTAACTAAAAATACGCGACCGCCACTTGAAACCATTTGCTCTTTCTTGGCTGTAACCCCTGCATAATACACTGTTTGTTCCTCAGTATTTTGCATCTCAGGCAAAACAATATTTTTTTCATAATCAGCTGGATAGCCCGGAGCTGCAACCACTACGCCAAGTGTTGCAAAATCATACCAAGTAATATCTGGTTGACGATTATTTAATAAATCATCAATAATTTGTGCTAAACTTATTTTTAATCGTGGTAAAACAACTTGAGTTTCAGGATCGCCAAAACGCGCATTAAATTCGATGACTTTAGGACCTTCTTTAGTGGCTATCAACCCAGCATATAAGATACCTGTAAATGGCGTCTTGCGGTCAACCATACCATCTGCTGCCTTTTGTACAATTTCTTTAATCGCTGTTTGGACCATTGATTCTGGAATCTGAGGAACGGGTGAATAAGCGCCCATGCCACCCGTGTTTGGGCCTTTATCCCCATCAAAAATCCGTTTATGATCTTGCGCAATCACCATCGGATAGACTTCATTTTCCTTTACAAAAGACAGTAACGAAAATTCTTCACCGTCTAAAAACTCTTCAACGACCACTTTTGCAGAACTTGCTCCAAATTTATGATCCAACAGCATATCTTCTAAGGCTTCTAGTGCTTCTTGTTCAGTCATTGCAACAACCACACCTTTACCTGCAGCAAGACCATCTGCTTTTATCACAATTGGTGCCCCATTTTCTAGAACATAGGCTTTAGCAGCTTCAAAATCAGAAAATGTTTGATATTTCGCAGTCGGAATGTGATAATCACGCATTAATTGTTTGGCAAAATCTTTTGAACCTTCAATCATCGCCGCTTGTTGATTAGGTCCGAAAATCTTTAGACCAGCTGCTTGAAAATCATCGACAATCCCATTTAATAAAGGAATTTCAGGCCCAACAAACGTCCAGTCAATCTGATGTTCTTTAACAAACTGAATCAAAGCCGGATGATTATCTTCAGCAATATCAACAAGTTGAACCCCATCTTTTTGCATACCAGGATTTCCTTTTGCGCAAAAAACAGTATCCACTTGAGGATCTTCTAATAATTTACGACAAATCGCATGTTCGCGACCTCCGCTACCAATGACTAATAATTTCATCGCTCAAGTCCTTTCTTAATGTCTAAAGTGACGAACATTGGTAAATACCATAGCAATACCATATTTATCCGCCATATCAATCGAATCTTGGTCTTTAATACTTCCGCCAGGTTGCACGATTGCTTTAATGCCATTTTGTGCAGCATATTCAACTGAGTCACTCATTGGGAAGAATGCATCAGAACTCATCACGGCACCTTCAAGTTTACCAGCTGCCTTCGCTTGTTCCACTGCAATTTTAACAGACCCCACACGATTCATTTGACCCGCACCGACACCGACTGTTTGATTGTCTTTTGCAAGTAAAATCGCATTAGACTTCACATGTTTCACAGCCTTCCAAGCAAAGGTTAACGCTTCTACTTCTTCTTTCGTTGGTTGACGTTTGGTAACCACTTGCCAACTTTCAGGATTTTCTTCGATTACATCTTGGTTTTGAACTAATAAACCACCAAGAACAGAAACAAATTCATTTTCTTCGGTATTCTTTTCTGAAAAGTCCAACGTTAATAGACGCAAATTTTTCTTTTGAGATAATAATTCTAAAGCATCGTCCTCAAAACTTGGCGCAATGATTAATTCAAGGAAGATTGGACGCATCACTTCAGCAGTTTTTAAATCAACTGGACGATTTAATACAATAATCCCACCAAAGATCGATACTGGATCGGCATCAAAACAGCGATCAAAAGCTTCCTTAATCGTTGAACCTGTACCGATACCACATGGATTCATATGTTTTAAAGCCACTGCAGTTGGTTCGTCAAATTCACGAATGATACGAATTGCCGCATCCGCATCTTTAATATTGTTATAAGACAATTCTTTCCCATTCAATTGTTTTGCGCTAGCCATCGAATACGCCTTTGGTAAAGCGCAACGGTAGAATGAAGCCTGTTGATGACTATTTTCACCATAACGTAAAGTTTGACGTAAATCATAAGTAAGCGTTAATTTTTCAGGTGTCGTTACGCCTACAATTTCACTGAAATACTGCGCAATCAAGGCATCGTAGCTAGCTGTATGGCGGAAAGTTTTCGCCGCTAAAGCTTTACGGGTTTCAAGACTTGTTTGACCTTCTGCTTTAAGTTCTGCAGCTACTTTTTCATAATCACTAGGGTCTACAATAACTGTTACACTTGCAAAGTTTTTCGCCGCTGAACGTAACATACTTGGTCCACCGATATCAATATTTTCAATCGCATCCGCTTCAGTAACATTTGGTTTTAAAATGGTTTCTTTAAATGGATATAAATTAACAACCACAAAATCAATCGGTGTAATATCATGAGCTTTCATCGCATCCATATGTGTGGCTAAATCACGACGAGCAAGTAATCCACCATGAATTTTTGGATGTAAAGTCTTCACTCGGCCATCCATCATTTCAGGAAAACCAGTCACTTCTTCAATCCCAATTGTTGGCACGCCATGTTCATCTAAAGCTTTTTTGGTACCACCAGTTGAGATGATTTCGATACCAGCATCAACTAACACTTTCGCAAAATCGACTAAGCCAGTTTTATCAGATACACTTAATAATGCACGTCTTTTCATGAGTTTTTTATTCCCCTTTTGATTTATTTTTTTCACTTTGAAGTAACACGTCTCTTAATACTTTTGGATACAAGCGATGTTCCGTTTGATGAATTTTTTCTTCCAGAGTTTCCAAGGTATCCTCTGGTAAAATCATCACAGGTTCTTGAGCGATAATCGGGCCGGTATCCACGCCATCATCAACCAAATGAACCGTAACCCCGGTAACTTTTACGCCATATTCATATGCATCTTTAATCCCATGCAAACCAGGAAAGCTAGGTAAAAGAGATGGATGAATATTTAAAATACGATTACTGTAATAAGAAAGTAGTGATTGACCGATAATACGCATATAGCCTGCCAAGACAATCAAATCGATTTCTTGTTCTTGCAATAACTGTAATAGCGCTTCTTCATAGGCTGCCTTATTTTCAAATTCTTTAACCTCAAAACTAAAGGCACGAACATTCAATCGTTGCGCACGCTCAAGGACATAAGCATCATGATGATCACTAAAGACAAAGGCAAGTTCGCCAGGTAATAGTCCTGCTTGAAATTGGTGGGCTAAAGCTTCAAAATTACTACCATTACCAGAAGCTAAAATAGCAACTCTCATCGGCCTTCCTCCACTATTTCTACACTATTGGTCGTTTTTTCAACCATTTTTCCGACAATGTAAGCTGTCTCTTGGTTTTCTTTTAGGATTTGCATCACTTCAGCCACTTTATCTTCACTAACTGCTAAAATCATCCCCAAGCCCATGTTGAAGATTTCAAACATTTCTTCATGTTTAAGCTGTCCATATTTTTCAAGACATTCAAAGATTGGCAATACCGGCCAAGTCCCCACTTGAATTTGTGCAGCTACGTCCTCGTTGAACATTCTAGGCACATTTTCAATAAAGCCACCACCAGTAATATGCGCAACGCCATTGACTAATTGCTTTTTAATAAGTGGCAAAAGCGCTTTGACATAAATGCGAGTTGGTGTTAGTAAAACTTCTTTTAATGGTTGATTTAATTCTGGAAGGACCGTTTCACCGTTAAAGTCATTTTGCTCAAAAAAGACTTTACGTACAAGTGAATAGCCATTGGAATGAATCCCTGAAGAAGGCAAGCCAATTAATACATCCCCAGCTTTGACATTGGCTTTTTGAATTAAGGCTGATTTTTCGGCAATACCCACTGCAAAGCCTGCCAAATCATAATCATCTTCACCATACATGCCAGGCATTTCCGCAGTTTCGCCCCCGATTAAAGCAGCATTTGCTTGGACACACCCATCAGCTACACCGGCAACAACTTTTTCTAAACGTTCAGGAATATTTTTACCTGTGGCGATATAATCTAAGAAATACAGTGGTTCAGCACCTTGCGCGATAATATCATTGACACACATTGCCACACAATCAATGCCAATGGTATCATGCATATCTTCTTGAATGGCAATCATCAATTTCGTACCGACACCATCTGTTCCGGAGACTAAGACAGGCTCTTTTACATTCAAGCTACTTAAATCAAAGCAACCTCCAAAGCCACCTAAAGCGCTCATCACTCCGAGGCGTTCAGTTTTTTGTACATGCTTTTGGATTCTTTTTACAACTTCATAGCCAGCTTCTACATCGACACCAGCTTTAGCATATGCATTGCCCATTTAATTTCTCCTTATCCTTTAAAAAATTCTGTCTTTTCTTTTAACGATTGACGATATTGTTCTTCATAATCATACAATGGTGTTGGATAATCACCGTTAAAGTAAGCCATACACAAACCTGTATATGGGGCATCAAAATTCAAACCTATCGCGTCAATTAAGCCTTGTTCACTTAAAAAGTTTAATGTGTCACAGCCAATCATTTCTCGTATCTGTTCAATCGTATAATTAGCCGCAATCAATTCTTTACGCGTTTGAATATCAATTCCATAAAAACAAGGATATTTTAACGGTGGAGAAGCGATTCTTAAATGCACTTCTTTGGCTCCGGCTTCTTTTAATAATTGTACGATGCGACGACTGGTAGTCCCACGTACGATTGAATCATCCACTAATACCAATCTTTTTCCTTCCACAACTCCACGGACTGCAGATAATTTCATTCTAACGCCTTGTTCTCGTAGTTCTTGTGTTGGCTGAATAAAGGTTCTAGCAACATATTGATTTTTGACTAAGCCCATTTCATACGGAATTCCTGAACTTTCGGCATATCCGCTCGCGGCAGAAAGTGAAGAATTCGGAACCCCGATAACCATATCTGCTTCTACTGGCGCTTCTTTTGCCAATAAGCGGCCCATGTTTTTGCGCGCGGTATGCACATTAACCCCAGCAATATTCGAATCCGGACGGGCAAAATAGATAAATTCCATCGAACAAATGGCATATTGTGTATCTGTGGTGTATTGGTCAATTTGAATACCTTCATCATTAATAATAATGATTTCACCTGGTTTGACATCACGTACAAACTTTGCGCCAATCACTTCTAAAGCACAAGTTTCCGAGGCAATCACATAAGCCCCATTTTTCATTTGTCCAATTGCTAGCGGTCGGAAACCATTTGGATCAAGCGCGGCAATCATCGCTTCTTCTGTCAGTAACAAGTAAGCAAAACCGCCTTTCACTTGATTCAAAGCTTCTTTTAACTGATCCACTAAAGTAGGTCGATGGCTTTTGCGAATTAAATGCATCAAAATTTCAGTATCTGAATTTGAGTGGAAAATCGCCCCTTCTTGTTCTAGGCGTTTACGTAAACTTTTGGCATTGGTTAAATTCCCGTTATGCGCTAAACCATAGCTACCATTATAAAACTTAAATAAAAATGGTTGAATATTGTCTACACTGCCATTACCGGCCGTTGCATAACGCACATGCCCAATCGCAGCATTACCTACCAAGCGATTTAATTGCCGTTCATCTGCAAAAACCTCAGCCAATAAACCTAAATCGCGATGTCCATATAATTTTTCGCCATCAGTTGAAACAATCCCAGCCCCTTCTTGGCCACGATGTTGTAAACTGTGAAGTCCGAAATAGGTCACCTTGCTAGCATCTGGATGTCCCCAAACGCCAAAGATGCCACATTCTTCATTTAGACTTTTTACTTCATAAGACACGTAATCGCATCCTCCCATAATTGTTTGGCTTGTTTGACAGAAGTAGAGATTTCCCCATCTGTCCCCTTCATTTCTAATTGATCTTGCGCAACCACTTTACCTACAAATTGTGCTTTATCTCCCATTATTTTTTCAAAAGCTGCTTGATTCTCAGGTCTTACAGATAAAACAAAACGTGATTGAGTTTCAGCAAATAATAAAGCTTGTTCAAAGTCAAAACTTACTTTGGCTCCCAATTCATTCTTAAAGCAACTTTCCGCAATGGCTACAGCTAAACCACCTTCGCTACAATCATGACAACTTGCTACTAAACCAGCTTGAATCGCTTGTAGCATAAGGTCTTGATTGGCTTTTTCAGTAGCTAAATCAAAGTCCATTAAGCGACCTTCAATTTTTCCAAGTAGCATTTTTTGTAACTCAGAGCCATTGAAATCTGGTGCAGTTTGACCGACAACATATATTAAATCATCCGCTTGTTTGAAGTCTTGGGTCGTAATATGTGCTAATTTTTCAACTAATCCAACCATCCCAATCATCGGTGTTGGATAAATGGACTTACCATTCGTTTCGTTGTACATTGATACATTTCCTGAAATAACTGGTGTATCTAATACTTCACACGCCTTAGCAATTCCATCGGCTGAAGTCCATAATTCCCAGAAGCCCTCTGGTTTATCCGGTGAGCCATAGTTTAGACAGTCTGTAATCGCTAAAGGACGACCCCCGCTAGCAACGATATTACGAGCGGCTTCACTCACGGCAATTTGACCACCAATTTCAGGATTCAAATAGAGATATCGTGCATTACAATCTGTCGTCATGGCCAAAGCTTTTTGCGTGCCACGAATTCGAAGTACCGCTGCATCGCTACCTGGCGTAACTACAGTATTTGTACGCACTTGATAATCATAGGTTTCATAAATTGATTTTTTAGAAGCGATGGTTGGTTGTTGTAATAAATCTAGGAAAGTTTGCGTAGGATCTTTCAGCTCTGGTACAAAATCAGCCATTTGCGCAAATTCTTGGATTCTAGCCGGTTCTTGATAAGGTTTATGATAAACAGGCGCATCCTCAGCAAGTGCATCAACTGGAATATTCGCGACTTCTTTCCCATGATGATACAAACGATACAGCCCATCATCCGTTACTTCACCAATAGAAACCGCGTCTAAATCATATTTTTTGAAAAGTGCCACTACTTGATCTTCACAACCTTGTTTGACACAGATAAGCATGCGTTCTTGAGATTCTGAAAGCATCATTTCATAAGGGGTCATGTGACTTTCACGTTGCGGCACATCATCAAGATATAATTTCAATCCTGAACCAGCTTTTGAAGCCATTTCTGAACTTGAAGAAACCAAACCAGCGGCTCCCATATCTTGAATCCCAACTAAAATATCTGAATGCTCTAAAATCAATTCTAAACAAGCTTCTAATAATAGTTTTTCCATAAAAGGATCGCCTACTTGGACAGCTGAACGTTGTTGTTCTTCACCTTCTACAAACTCTTCTGAAGCAAAGGTAGCCCCATGAATCCCATCACGTCCAGTTTTGGCACCGACATACATAATTTTATTGCCGACACCTTTTGCTTGGCCTTTTTGAATATCTTTATGATCAATTAAGCCGACGCACATTGCGTTGACTAATGGATTCCCTTCATAACATGGATCAAAAGCAACTTCTCCACCAACAGTTGGAATACCGATACAGTTACCATAACCGCTAATCCCCGCAACCACTTCTTCTAATAAATATTTTGTACGGTTATTATCTAATTCACCAAAGCGTAAAGAGTCTAAAATCGCAATTGGACGGGCTCCCATACTGAAGATATCACGGATAATTCCGCCGACACCAGTTGCTGCACCTTCATATGGCTCTACTGCTGATGGATGGTTATGACTTTCTGCTTTGAAAACGACTGCTTGTCCATCGCCAATATCGACAATCCCAGCACCTTCACCTGGTCCTTGTAATACTTGTTTGCCTGATGTTGGGAATTTCTTTAATACTGGTTTTGAATTTTTGTAAGAGCAATGTTCACTCCACATAACAGAGAACAACCCTGTTTCCGTATAGTTAGGCATGCGATTTAAGATGTTTTCAATCATCGCATATTCTTCATCAGTTAGGCCCCATTGCGTATATATTTTTTGATCTTTAATTTCTTGAGGAGTCGGTTCGATAAATTTCTTCATTAGTTTTGCGTCACCTTTCCGAAGTTTTTCAAAATAGAAGCAAAGAAACGCTTGCCATCTGCACTACCTAATAATTCTTCCATCGCACGTTCTGGATGGGGCATCATTCCTAAGACATTACCTTTTTCATTACAAATTCCAGCAATATTTTCAACTGAGCCATT
>CAMMST010000006.1:0-84152 GCA_946499615.1 Enterococcus cecorum
GCTGCATTTTTATCTGCCGCTGCTTTGTCAATTGCTGCTTTAGCTTCCGTTTTTGTTGCACTTGCTGTTGAAACATTATTGATGGCTGAAACACCTTGTGCTTTTGCTGTCTCTACACCTTGCGCATCTTTTGCTTGATCAATCGCTGTTTTGGCTGCTTTTGCTGCATCGTCTGCTTTTGCATTTGCCGCTACTTTTTCTTCATCTGTTAGCGTACTTTTCGCGATTTCTTCTTTCTTATTCGCTAATGCTTCATCTATCGCTGCTTTTGCGTCTGTCTTTGCTTGGTTTTCTGTTGAAACATTATTGATGGCTGAAACACCTTGTGTTTTTGCTGTTTCTACACCCTGTGCATCCGCTGCTTGGTCAATCGCTGTTTTGGCTGCTTTTGCTGCATCGTCTGCTTTTGCATTTGCCGCTACTTTTTCTTCATCTGTTAGCGTACTTTTCGCGATTTCTTCTTTCTTATTCGCTAATGCTTCATCTATCGCTGCTTTTGCGTCTGTCTTTGCTTGGTTTTCTGTTGAAACATTATTGATGGCTGAAACACCTTGTGTTTTTGCTGTTTCTACACCTTGTGCATCTTTTGCTTGGTCAATTGCTATTTTGGCTGCTTTAGCTGCATCGTCTGCTTCCTTATTTGCCGCTACTTTTTCTTCATCTGTTAGCTTACTTTTCGCGATTTCTTCTTTCTTCTTCGCTAATGCTTCATCAATCGCTGCTTTCGCGTCTGATTTTGATGCACTTTCTGTTGAAACATTATTGATGTCTGAAACACCTTTATTTTTAGCTGCTTCTACACCTTGCGCATCCGTTGCTGCATCAATTGCCTTTTTGGCTTCGTCTGCTAGACGTTCTACCTCTGCCTTAGCTGCAGTTTTTTCGTCCGGCGTTAAATCACTTGATTCGATTGCTGCATTTTTATCTGCCGCTGCTTGGTCAATTGCTGCTTTAGCTTCCGTTTTTGTTGCACTTTCTGTTGAAACATTATTGATATCTGAAACACCTTTATTTTTAGCTGCTTCTACACCTTGCGCATCTGCTGCTTCATCAATCGCTGTTTTGGCTGCATTGGCCGCATCTTCTGCTTTCTTATTTGCCGTTGCTTTTTCTGCATCAGTCAACTTACTGTTCTCGATTTCTTCTTTCTTATTCGCTAATGCTTCATCAATTGCTGCTTTTGCGTCTGATTTTGATGAATCATTATTCAGCGCCTTCTTCAATGCTTCTTCAGATATTAAACCATTTAATTCCGTTGCTAAATCGGTAGAATGATTCATTATTTTATCTGCAGTAATATCTTTTTCTTTCATATCCTCTAATTGGTTGATAATATCTGAGTATTTATCTGCATTTGGACTGGTTTTTAACTCATTTATCTTTTTATCAATTTCAGTTTTGAAAGAATCAACCGCTCGAGTAGAATATGCCGAAATTACTCTATTAATGAAGGTATCAGAAAAACTTTTCGGATTTGCCATATCTCCCTTTAACACATCATTAAAATAACTATAATTGATAGAATAATCAGGAATTAACGTCTTAATTTGTGCACTACCGTTATACCAATCAATCAGGTCTTCAACACGCTTTTGAGTTAATCCAGTAGCCCCTTCTTGTAGATAATATTGCGTAATAAGGGCTGCATCTTCTCTTGTCCAATCAGATTGTTTTAGCGAAGATTTATCGATTGTATCCGCAAAGACAATTGATGATGACATTTGTGTTTGATCAGTGAACATCGGTACGCCAAATATTACTGTAGCAAGCAAGACTGAACCTACTCCAGTCTTAAATTTTCTGATTGAGAATCTCTGTTTTTTTATCATTTCATTCACCATATCTCCATATTTTTTATTATTACTACTATTAATCATATATCATTGTTTTAATTATTGTCAAATACGGAGTTTAATAATATTTAAACCGAAACATATTCAGTGAAAACAATTATTTTTAACCATTCAAAAAACCAATATAAACAGCATTTATAATTTGAAACGCGTTATTTCGAATAAAATTTAATCGTTATTTACGTTTACATACTACCACACTATGATAATCTATTATTCAATTTCAAACAAAGAAAAATATAGTCATTTTAAAAAATAGATATATTCTACTTATACTCATTTTTCAGTTTCATCCGTTAAAACAAACAATTTAGGTCATTTATTTGCTAAAATCAGAATGAATTCACATGGGTTTCAACACACAAAAAAAGCCCAAGACATCCGAAGACATCTTGGGCTATTGAAATTCAATTATTTAGCAACTGGGTATACTGACACTTGTTTTTTGTCGCGACCTTTACGTTCAAAACGTACTACGCCGTCAACTTTCGCATATAATGTGTCATCTCCGCCGATACCAACGTTAACACCTGGATAAATCTTAGTACCACGTTGACGGTAAAGGATAGAACCACCTGTAACAGTTTGACCGTCTGCACGTTTCGCACCTAAGCGTTTTGCACGTGAGTCACGTCCGTTAGAAGTAGAACCCCCACCTTTTTTATGAGCGAAGAATTGTAAGTTCATCTTTAACATGAGATGCACCTCCTAGTGATTTGTAATGGTTTTGATTTGGATATATTGCTGATAGTCTTCTTGTACCGACTCTAAACCTAAAAGTAAGCTTTCAAGGAGAATCTGCGCGACATTTTTTTGCTCCTGAGTCAAATCTTCAGAAATCGTCGCCTCTAGGAAACCACCATTTTCTTGATCTGCCTCAACTTGCATTTCAATGCCAGCAAGTGAAGAGACACTATTAATCGCATTGATGCTCAATGCACTCACAGCAGCACAGACGATATCTTCGCCATATTCTCCTGCCCCAGCATGACCTGTAATGCGAAATTGATGTATCGTTCCTGATTCTGTTCGGTAAAAAGTACCCTTAATCATCAACTTATCCTTCTTTGTCTAATTATGCGTTAATTGCTTCGATAACCACTTTAGTGTATGGTTGACGATGACCTTGTTTGCGGTGTGAATGTTTTTTAGGTTTGTATTTGAAAGTCACAACTTTCTTTTGTTTGCCGTGTTTTTCAACAGTACCTACAACAGTTGCACCAGCTACTAAAGGAGTTCCCACTTTAGTTGATTCGCCACCAACTAAGACAACTTCATCGAAAGTAACTTTTTCGCCAGCTTCAACGTTTAATTTTTCAACGTAGATAGCTTGACCTACTTCAACCTTCACTTGTTTACCACCAGTTTTGATAATTGCGTACATGCTTAAAGCACCTCCTTATATATACTTAGACTCGCCATCCCAAGCGACATGCGTACTTAAATACTTGTTCTGAGCGGTTGTAGCTGTGGAGACCACAATTACAACAATTTAAGACTACCAAAACCGTCCTTGCTTGTCAATCATTTTTGACTGATTTCTTTTGATTTTCTGAAAAGATTGGAAAGTAGGGATTTTTCGTTTAAATGTGGAGAACTCCCCCTTATCTAGATTCTTTTTGACAAATAATAATAAATTTTTAAACTTTGGCTACTTGTCGTCATCACTCATAAAAAGGTATACTAGAAACATATGAAAAATTGATGATAGGGTGGGAAATAATTTGATTTTTTTACAACTACTAATTTACTTACTTGTCGGGGTGATTACTTGTGCTGTCGATGTCTGGCTGACTGAGGATTACAGCAAGTCGACAATCTTCAAAAAATGGCTGATTGACACGCTTTTGACCAATGCGGTGGCGTTATTAATTGTGCGCTTTGCCTTAAATATCCAGACTGGGCTCATTCCTGAAATTTATGGCACGAATTTTGCCTACAAGTATCTAGCCTTAGCACTTGGGATTGGCTTAGGCTTAAATATCTTAAAAGGTGGATTCCAAGGGGCAGTCTTTTTGGAAAAAGCCGAGGGAAAAACAACGGCCTGGCAAATCGTACTCAGTGTAATTAGCTGTATCCTTTTTGCTTTAGGAACGGTCTGCTTTATTGGGACGAGTTGGTTTATTGATTTCTTCGGTCGGCTAACACCAGAGCAATTTATCTTTAACTTCAAATCACCAGTTAAGGGTACTGCGAGCAATATGACCGATCAAATCGTCGGTACCCCAGTATTATTTGCGGTTGGTTTATTAATTATCTTTGCAGTCTTATTGTTTGCGAATAAAGATATCTACGTCAAAGATTATAGAGTGCTTCCTAATAGAGTCAAACGTATTTTATTTGCGCTGTTCAGTCTAGGATTTTTAGCTAGCGGTATCTTCTATAGTATTAAAGAACTCCAACTAGATAAAGTCTATGCTGCTTACTTTGACCAATCTAACTTTATTAAAGACGAGTATGTCAATCCAAATGATGTCAAGCTCACCTTTCCAAAACAAAAACGCAATGTCATTCATCTCTACTTAGAGTCTATTGAGAATTCTTACTTTGATAAGGCCAATGGTGGTTTTATGGATGAGAACTTAATGCCTGATTTGATGGAACTATCTAAAGAAGGGATTCATTTTAGTGAGTCGAAAACATTTGGCGGACCTTATCAAACGTATGGCTCTAGCTGGTCTGTGGCATCCATGGTTAATATGAGTAGTGGCTTGCCGCTAAAGATTCCAATGGATGGTAATAGTTACGGTAAGACAGGGCAATTTTTACCAGGTGCGACACTTATCGGGGATATCTTAGCGAAACAAGGCTATGAACAAACGATTATGTTCGGCGCAGATGCAGACTTTGGTGGTTTGACGAGCTTCTTTACGACACATGGTCACTACAATATTTTCGATGTGAAATATGCGCGCAAAGCTAGCTTGATTCCAAAAGATTATAATGTATGGTGGGGCTTTGAGGATAATAAGTTATACGATTTTGCCAAAGCAGAGATGACGCGTCTAGCAAATACGGGCAAACCATTTAACTTTACCATGGAAAATGCCGATACTCACTTCCCTGATGGCTTTGTCGAACCAGATACACCAAAGATTTATCCAAGTCAATATGCCAATGTCATTCACCATTCTCAAAAACAAATTGTGGATTTAGTTCGTTGGATTCAGCAACAACCATTCTATAAAGATTCCGTGATTATTCTAACTGGGGATCACCCAAGCATGGATAAGAAATTCTTTGCTAACTTTGATCCAAATTATCACCGCACGACGTTTAACTTGATTTTAAATGCGGACTTTGACCAAAAGAATATCAAAGCCTTCAATCGCAAATACGCCCCATATGATTACTTCCCTACCATTTTGGCAAGTATGGGTGTGAAAATTCAAGGCAATCGTTTAGGACTTGGTAGTAATTTGGCTTCTGATACGCCAACCTTGATTGAAAAATACGGCTTAGATAAAGTCAACAATGAATTATCGAAAAATAGTAACTACTATAATGATGCTTTTGTCGATGAAAAAAATGCAAAATAAATACAAAAACGCGCTTGATGGAATTTCAGCGCGTTTTTTATATAGAAAGATACCAGTGCGTTTATCAAGATGGAGATAGGGAAGACATGAGCACAACTGGTAGACTTACTAACTGATTTTAAGCACGATAGCTAGGAATCGTCTGCTCATAGGCGGTGATTTCATCAGCAGATTGGAGCGTAATCCCTATTTCATCTAAGCCATTTAATAATTTATACTTCCAGGTTTCATCGATATCAAAATGATACGTATCCTCACCCATACTTACAGTTTGAGCTTCTAAATCAATCGTTATCTGATGATTGCTAGGTAAATGGGCGATTTTTTCGCGCGCGTTTTGGTCTAATACGATGGGTAATAAACCATTTTTTGTCGCATTCATATAGAAGATATCACTAAAACTGCCGGCAATCACCGCTTTAAAGCCATAATCCATCAAAGACCAAGCAGCATGCTCACGAGAAGAACCCGAGCCAAAATTATCGCCAGCAACTAGGATAGTCGCCTGCTGATAGTCCGGATGATTCAAGATAAAATCAGGATTTAAACTGCGGTCTGCTAGATAGCGCCAATCATCAAATAAAAACTCCCCAAAGCCTGATTTTTCCACACGTTTGAGATAAGTTTTAGGTATCAACTGGTCCGTATCAATATTATCATTCATCAATGGGACGCTTTGCCCGGTGTGTATCGTAAATTTTTCCATTAGTTTTCACCTACTTCTTTTCTTACATCTACAAAATGCCCATGAATTGCTGCCGCGGCGGCCATGGCTGGAGAGCAAAGATGGGTGCGTGAATTCTTTCCTTGACGGCCGACAAAGTTACGGTTAGACGTTGAGGCACAATGGACGTATTCAGGTACGCGGTCAGGATTCATCCCTAGACACATCGAGCAGCCTGGTTCGCGCCATTCAAAGCCAGCTTCTTTAAAGATTTGATCTAAGCCCATCTTCTCCGCTGCTTTTTTCACCGGTCTAGAGCCTGGTACGACCATGGCGGTGACTTTAGGATGGACTTTTTTGCCACGAATGAATTGGGCCGCTTCTTGTAAATCAGATAGACGACCATTGGTACAAGAACCGATAAAGACATACTCAATCGGAATCTCACTTGGCATTTGTCCAGGATGAAGGTCCATGTATTCATAAGCGAGCGTGTCGTTATGGTCTTGAATCGCTGGGAAGGCCTCATCAAATGCCACGCCCATTTCTGGATTCGTCCCCCAGGTAACATATGGGGCTAGAGTCGATACATCTAGCGTCAAAATACGGTCATAACAAGACTCATCATCTGTATACAGCGTTTGCCAATGTGCCACCGCTGCTTCAAAATCTTGAGGAGCATATTCACGTCCTTTAATATATTCAAACGTCTTTTTATCTGGGCGAATCATACCAATTTTGGCGCCCCCTTCAATCGACATATTACAAATCGTCATGCGCTCTTCCATGGACAAGTCTTCAATCGTCTCTCCATAAAATTCCGCTGCATAACCAACCCCAAAATCAACCCCGTATTTACGAATCAAAGCAAGAATAATATCTTTGGCATAGACGCCTTTTGATAATTGACCAGTGACTTTGATGCCAAGGGTTTTGGGTTGTTTTTGCCAAATGGTTTGGGTAGCTAGGACGTGCTCCACTTCAGACGTACCAATCCCAAAAGCAATTGCCCCAAATGCACCATGTGTGGCCGTATGCGAATCCCCACAAACAATCACTTTGCCTGGCTGGGTCAGTCCTACTTCAGGTCCCACCATGTGCACGATGCCTTGACGTTCAGAGCCATTATCACATAACGTAATGCCAAACTCCTCACAATTTTTTCTCAACGTATCAATCTGCTTTTTCGAAATTAAATCGGTAATATTATATATATCTTTAGTCGGTGTGTTGTGATCCATTGTCGCAAAGGTCTTATCTGGACGGCGCACGGGACGATTGGCTTGTCTTAGGCCTTCAAACGCTTGTGGCGAGGTAACTTCATGTATCATCTGCAAATCAACATAAATTAACTGTGCTTGTCCTTTTTCTCCTTTAATCACATGTTCTTGCCATACTTTTTCAAATAGTGTCTGCATCGTTTTCACCTCTATTATCTTTCTAGTTCTGCTATGACAGCTTGGGTAAATTCACTCGTCGTCGCTGTCCCATTTAAGTCAGGTGTCAAAATCCCTTTGGCCATTACCTCAAAGCAAGCGGCCTCGATTTTCGCTGCAAGGGCTTCTTCTTTAAAGGATTGGCGCAACATCATCACGACTGATAAAATCATCGAAACGGGATTCGCGATATTCTTCCCTGCGATATCGGGTGCTGAGCCGTGAATTGGTTCATAAAGTGACGGACCATTAATACTATGACTGGCACTAGGTAATACCCCTAAAGTTCCTGGTAAGACCGAAGCTTCATCACTTAAGATATCCCCAAATAAATTTTCTGTGACGATGACATCTAGGGTATTTGGCTGTTGGACTAATTTCATCGCCGCTGAATCCACATATTGATGTGTTAAGGTGCAATCTGGATAATCTTTGGCGACTTCATTAGCGATCTTGCGCCATAATTTACTCGTAGCTAATACATTGGCTTTATCCACCGACATCACACGTTTATTGCGAGTTTGGGCAATTCGAAAAGCCTGATGTAAGATGCGCGCAATTTCTTCTTTGCGGTAACGATTCGTATCATAAGCCTCATCTTCTCCTAAATGACGCGGTTCACCAAAATAGATGCCGCTGGTTAATTCTCTGACTACGACCAAATCCGTTCCTGCGACAATTTCTGGTTTCAAGGGCGAATACTTCACAAGGGCTGGTGGGACTTGAACTGGGCGAATATTGGCAAAGAGATTTAACGCTTTTCGCAAGGCTAAGAGTCCAGCTTCTGGTGTTTTTTCGGCGTGCTCCCATTTTGGTCCGCCGATTGCGCCCATTAATATCGCATCGGCACTTTGGCAGGCTTGTAAGGTTTCTGCTGGCAAAGGTTCTCCCGCCTTGTCAATAGCCGCACCACCAAAGACATGGGCTTCGAAGGTATATTCTTTGGTAATTGTTGGACTAGCTGCTTGAAAGACTTTTAGCGCACTGTCCATAATTTCTGGTCCGATTCCATCACCGGCTAAAATCACTATTTTTTTCATCGCTTATCCTCTTTCCTTCATACTTGAACTTGCATGGACATATGCCTTGGCAGAAGCTTTCAATACATCAAAGTCCACGCCGATTCCATTAATTTGTGTAGCTGTCTGGGGATTCGTGAGTGTGACACGTACCTCCGCTTGGGCATCTTCCCCGCTAGTTAAGGCTTGAATTTCATAATTGGTTAGGATTGGCTTTTGTTCAAACACATCATCAATCGCATTGTAAATGGCTTGAATACTGCCATCACCAATCGCTGAAGATGTCTTAATTTCTTGCTCTGGTGTCGTAATTGATACAACGGCTGCTTGATAACCATTGGAGACATATTGTAGTTGAACGGCTGATAATTGATACAAATCAGCCTCGCGTGTTTGTTTATCGGCAATCAACGCTTGAATATCTTGATCGGTTACTTGTTTTTTCTTATCTGCTAATACTTTGAATTTCTTAAATAGTAGATTGCGTTCAGCTTCATCAAAGTGATAACCTAACTCTTCTAGCTTATTAGTAAAGGCATGGCGACCTGAAAGTTTTCCAAGTGGCAAGGCATTGGTTTTCACTCCAACCAATTGTGGGGTAATGATTTCATAAGTTTCGGGATTTTTCAACACACCGTCTTGATGGATACCCGACTCGTGACTAAAAGCATTTCCACCAATGACTGCTTTATTTTTCGGCACCTTGATTCCTGATAGTCGGGCAATCAAATCACTGGTACACTTGGTTTCACTTAGATCAATTTGGCTGGTTGCTTGATAATAATTTTGGCGAATATGCAAAGCCACTGCGACTTCTTCTAGTGCAGTATTTCCGGCGCGTTCACCTATGCCATTGACCGTGCCCTCTACGCGATTGGCCCCATTTTCGATTGCGGCTAAGGCATTTGCCGTGGCCATTCCTAAATCATCATGACAATGAGAAGAAAAAGTGATTTCCGTCTTGCTTTGAATGTTTTCAATCAGAAATTTAAAAATCGCACCATATTCTGTTGGGTTGGTATAGCCTACCGTGTCAGGAATATTGATAATGGTCGCACCCGCATCAATGGCAGTCTGCACAGCTTTTAATAGAAAGTCCTTTTCTGTTCTGGTCGCATCTTCTGGTGAAAATTGGACCTTTTCAAACTTACTTTTCGCATAAGTCACATGTTCTTTGATGGATGCCAAGACTTCATCTGGTGTCATTTTTAATTTGTATTGCATATGCACAGGACTGGTTGCTAAAAAAACATGAATCTGTGGGTATTTTGCCTCTTTTAAAGCTTCATAGGCTGCATCAATATCTTTTTTCTGACAACGCGCCAGACCTGCTACTGTCATCTTTTGACAAGCCTTAGCAATCGCACTCACCGCTTCAAAATCGCCCGGTGAAGCAATCGGAAAGCCCGCCTCAATCGTATCTATTCCCCATTTTTCTAATTGTAGGGCGATTTGTACCTTTTCTTTCGTATTAAAATTGACGCCTGGGGTTTGTTCCCCATCTCTTAGTGTCGTATCAAAAAACTGAATTTTACGCATAGAACCTGCCACTCCTTTTTTCTTCTTTCACTTGCTGGACATGTCGATTTACAACCTTATATAATCCGTGTTCGAAGGGTAGCTACATCGCATCTAAGCCGGCCTGTCTAGGAAAATCTTTAAACAAAATGGATTTTCCTGCCATTCCGGACAAACTTAGCTGCTTGTAGCTGACCAACCCTTCTCACAACTTTAATTAAAAAGGCATTGCATGTTGTTTTGATGCAATGCCAATAGAACTCTTTTATTTCAACTGTTGGGTTGGGTAAAAAGAGTTCTCTATTTTAATAATAATAAACCGAAATGCATAACCTTTTTATTTTTCATTTGACTCACCTAATTAAATTAACATTTTATTAGAATTTACCTAATTTAAAATTAAAAGTCAATAGTTTTTGCTAAATTTTCTGAATATTTTTGTAGATTGTTTGGATTTATCAAAAAACTCACCCCAATCAGATGGAAGTGAGTTTGAGATTTAAGATAATTTTTGATTAATTGCTTGAATTTGCTTTTTGATCACATGGTACAGCACGAACCAAATACAGAAATAAATCACGATAAACTCAACTGTAAATGAAACCACAGTATGTAAAGTGAGCCATTTTTCGTGAAAGGCGACTAAAACTAAAGGGATATAAATGGCAATCGCATGTGAAATCGTCGCCGTAGTCAAAGAATCAAACCAATCAAAAATCACATTTGACATACCCATCCAACCACCAAGCAAGCCCCAAAGAAGACTGGACATCAGCATGGTTTCCCAAGTAAAGTCTATTGTAGCCATACTGCCATAAAACGCCCCCTTCGTTGCAATTCCAGAAAATGCGATTGACAGCCACAAACCAACAAAGGTACCTATCAACACACCGAAAATAAATAGCTTGATTACTTTACGCATGTTCTAACACCTCTTTCACTTTCTTTAAATATCGTCTAGAAGCACTCGTTTTTTGCCCATCTTTAAAAATAATTTCGATAATACCAGATCTCGTAATCGTAAATTTGTTAACAGCTTGAATTTGAATCATTTCTGTTCTTGAAATTTGCACAAAACTATTGGGTAATTTTTCTTGCAATTGATAGAGCCTTTCTAAAAGCTGATATTCCTGACCATTCACCATACAAAAAACTTGCTTATTAGCGCTATAGATACGTTGGATATCTTTTAAATCAATGCGTACTTTTTCCTTTTCTTTCAAACCAATTAAATAGAATAACTCTTTTTGCGCAAAATCAATGATATGATCTAACGTACGACTAGGTTCAAAAGCAGCAATCTGTAATTCATCACGTGCTAACTTTTGATCATAATGGACCTTAATTTTCATCGACCTCACCTCAACTGTAGTATAGCAAAAATCCAGCTACTTTTGGCAAAAATTCGATAGGTGGTTGTTTTTGATAGACTAATGGTTACAAAAAAGGAGCAGCCATGTACCGACCTCCAATTGTTAGATTTTATGGTCTAACTTTTGGGGGGTCGGTACAATCTGACTACTCCTTATTCAGGCTTATTTTGCTTTTTTAGTATTGTAGATGCGAATAATAATTGCCGCACCGATTAGCGCCACACCGATAATGACCAATGAGCCCATAATCTTCGTACCGGCAGCTGGTAAATCTTTTTTCAATTTCTTAGGTAATTTACCTTTATTATTCTTGTTATCTTGATTAGCTGTTGGATTGCCTTTACCTTTATCTTTATCTTTTGCACCAGCATCTGGTTTTTGTTTCTTAAAGGTTAATTGCACCATCACTGGATCATGATCAGAAGCACGTCCATCTTCTTGCATAAACATCGCATTGATATGAATCATGTCGAATGCAGCATCTTTAGCTAAGTCTTTAGATACCAAGATATGATCAAGGGTTTCGCTATTTCCTAGATAGAAGTATGAATAGCGGTCTTCAGCTGGGTGCGTCTTGACTAAGTTCACTAATTGTTTGCCTTCAAGAATCGATAAAGTGTTACTGAATTCAAAGTCATTGAAGTCACCTGTCATCACGACTTTCAAGCTTGGATCACTCTTCACTGCTTTATCGACATAAGCAGCGATGGTTTGTGCTAGTTGATCACGTTTCATCGCAGAGGCAAAACTTGCTGGTTGATGGCTACCGTATAATGGTTGGTCGCCTCGTTTAGAATTCAAATGGTTGCCAATCAATAATAATTTTTGACCCTTAAATGTAAAGTAACCCGCTAAAGATTTACGTGTATCTTTAAAGAGTTCGTCCCCTTTACCGATAGCTTCGGACGTGTTGTAGTCTACACGTTTTGGATTGTATAAGAAGCCGACACGGATATTAGCCCCAGGTGCACCACCGTCTTGATTATTTTCTGGCGCCACATCGATATATTGATAGCTTGGACCGCCTGCTTTTTCAATCGCTTCAATCAAACGTTTGGCACTTTGAGTCGCATCCGTATTGCCATCATCAATTGGACCATTATTATCTTGCATTTCTAACAAGGTAATAATATCTGGTGCATTTAAGTCATTCACAAATGATTGGGCAATGCGTTGAACTTTTTCATCACTTGTTGACTCTTTATTTGCTGAGAAGTTTTCAATATTATAAGAAGCAATGGTTAATTTATCCTTGCTTGCTTTAATAGTTGTTTTTTCACGGGCAAGTTTACCGTCTTTAATTTTGACACTATTTTTTGGTAAGTAAACTTTGTACATACCATAAGAATAAGTCACCGGACCAGCTACTTGTCCTTCAATGCTATCTTTGGCTTTCGCGCGTAATTTACGATCACCTGTTGATAACGCAATGATTTGTGGATTGAAATCTTCATCTAGTAGTAAACCACCAGAATGATTTAAAATATCCGTACTTTCACCAGGTAAGACAAATAGTTCGCCATTCTTTTGTGGGCCTAAGATTTTCGCATGATTTACTGCAACCAACATGCCTTCTAATGATTCCCAGAAGTCTAAAGCATCATCATTTGGATCAAAGTTTATAAAGCCATCATTTTCAATATGTTGACTTGGCACTTTACGATCGACACCTAATACGACTGGCGCAGGCACTTTAGCAGTACCGACTTTCGTTACTTGAGTTGCTTGTAATTGGGTAATGGTTAAGTCGGTTTGTTCTTTTTCCGCATAACCAGAACCAAAGACTTCAGCAACCGTACCTTTTAATTCTAATTGATCGCCGACTTTCACATTATGGTTCTTGAAGTAGACACTCATCCCATCTGAAGTTGTGATATCGCCATCTGGATGTAAATCTTGCACATAGAAGCGACTTGAATTTTCAACTGCAGTAACAACCACATCTTTCACTGTCACGTTTTGATGCGTAAAAGCACCAAGATGATCATGTCCTTGGATTTCGCCAACTTTAGCCACGCGTTCTTGATATAAAAGCTTACGACCTAAAGCAGGAACCGCCATTTTACCCTTTGCGGAAGATTTTTGAATATAATTGACAAAAGTTTCCGTATCTGGATCAATCGCCCCTAATAATTTCGTGTTGGTAAATCCTTTAAAGCCATCGCCCCCACCAAATAAGAAGTCGTTGATGACTACTTTATATTTTCCTTCAGGGGTAATTGGATTGCCGTCTTCTTTCGTCATGCTTTCCACAACATATTTTTGATTGGCATCCCCTGTTGGATTTTCCGTAAAGGTGTAGCTTAATCCTGAAATTTGTAAGAAGTATTTTTCATCATCATATTGTTGTTCTAGCACTTCTTTGACTTGCGCGCCAGTCATTTCAACTACTTGTAAAATGTTGCCAAATGGTTGAACCGCTTGAGCAGCGCCCCAAGTAACCATACCATCTTTACCTAATAATAAATCGGCACGAATCCCACCATTATTCGTCATCGCAAAATCAACATCATAGCCCGCTTCTTTGGCCATCGCACGTTGACCATCTGTAATCAAGTTTCCTAGTGGGGATTCTCTTTGGACATTGTCATTGACTTCACGAGTGACCATGGTATCTGCATCGACCGCACCGATGACTTTATTTTGTTCATCGGCAATTCGATTATCCGCATCCGCAACAATCGCAGCCACCTTTTCATCTGGGGTAAGATTTTCTTTCGTGACAGGAACGACTTGGCCATCTGGTACTTTCACGAAATCTTGAGTCGCAACGTCAATTTCACCCGTGATTTCAGCGACGCCTTTACCTTGAGAAGTAGATTGCATCACGCGCGTCTTACCATTTACCCCGTTTGTATACACGTGGTTATGGCCGGCAAATACAGCATCGACGGTATGATTTGGATCAATTGTTGCTAATTTAGCTAACATATCAGCCACTGCACCGGTCGTAGTCTCGCCACTTTGCACACTTGGTACATGGGCTAAGACGACAATCGCATTCACTTTTTGATTTTCACGTAATTCTTTTTCGTATTTCGCAATCGTTTCGGCTTCATCTAAGAATTGATAATCTTGCCAATTTTTTCTCAAAACTAAATCAGGAATTTCGGTCGTGACAACACCGATAAAACCAACTTTAACAGAATTGCCATTTGCATCTGTAAGTGTTTTGACCGTATATGGATGCCAGCCAAATGTAATCTTGCCGTCAGATTTATTCACCAAGTTAGCAATGACTAAATCCATTTTAGAAGCTTCACGTGGATAAGATTTGACAATATCTAAAAAGTTACTGTCGGCGCTCGGAGCTTGACCTAATAAAATACGATTAAATTCTGCTAAACCTTCATCGAACTCATGGTTACCAATTGTACCTACTGTGAAGTTCATTGCATTGAATGCTTTAATCGTTGGTTCATCTTGGAGTAGACCTGAGTTAGCTGGACTAGCCCCGACCATATCCCCCGCAGAGACACGTAAGGTTTGCCCAGTTGGATGATTGGCTACAAAGTTTGCTTGCATTTGGTTTAGCTTACTTGAAAGTAAAGCCGCACCACCAGCACCTGAGATTTTGCCACCTGGATAGTAATAACTTCCGGTTGTACTTAATGCACCATGAAAGTCATTTACCCCCAACACTTGGACAGGTACCGTCGTTTGTTCTGCTAAGATTTTTGGCGCAAAGCAACCAAAGGAAAGCACCGCCCCAGCCACTAATAAATGTTTTGTCAACTTCTTCATTTTCAAAATTTCGCACCTTCTTCATTTGTAATTTGCCACATTATCAAAAAATTCGCCTCCCTTCCTCGATAATGTGTTGTAATACAGTGACAACTATTATTATACTATAGTCATCAATCAGATTTCAATCGTTTTCAGTAACATTTTTCTCTCAGATTATTCGAAAAACAGCTTATTTGATTTGAGAAAGAAAGTACAAATTTCGTGAAATATCATGTTTTCATTTTCTTCCAACAATCAAATAAGCAATAAATTACGAACATTTAAAATAGCGATTTTTCCATCGTTTTTGTAAAGACACTGCGATTTTCCTTTCCTTGATTTTTTTATGAGTTTTGCTTGCTTTTTCGCTCAATTTTGTATAGGATAAGAAATAGATTTGGACTAGTAGCAAATAGATGTTTATAGAGAGCTAAAGCATGGCTGGAACTTTGGCAACCCCTGTATTTGCGAACCTACCAATGATGATTGATTGCAAACAGTCAGGACTCGTCTTCCTTATCGACGCTAAAGCTGGGTTAGACATTTTCTAACCAATAAAGGTGGTACCGCGAATTCAAGCATTCGTCCTTTTGATGAGGGCGGGTGCTTTTTTTATTACCTGTGTGCGTTTGATAAAAGATGAGCTGGCAAGAGATAAATCTTTTAGGAGGAAATTATGGCAAACAACCAAACCAACGACTTTACAGAATGGTACTTACAGACAGTACAACAAGCGGAATTAATGAGCTATTCACCAGTGCGTGGCTCAATTATTTTCCGTCCAGATGGCTTTGAACTTTGGGAACATATCCAAGAAGAGTTCAACAAATTTTTACGCAAAGAAGGCATCCGTAATGCATACTTCCCAATGTTGATTCCACAAAGCTTTTTCATGAAAGAAGCCGATCATATTGAAGGATTTGCCCCTGAATTACCATGGGTGACCGAAGTAGGAAATGAAAAATTAGAAGAACCTTTAGCATTGCGTCCAACTTCAGAAACAATGATTGGTTCCGCTTTTTCAGATTGGATTAACTCTTATCGTGACCTACCTTATGAAATCAATCAATGGGCCAATGTCTTCCGTTGGGAGAAAAAGACCCTTCCTTTCTTGCGTACTTCTGAATTTTTATGGCAAGAAGGACATACAGCGCACGTGGATGAAGAAGATGCGCGCCGCCGTACCATGCGTGTATTAGATGAATATGCCCGTCTATGTGAAGAATTTTTAGCGATTCCAGTCTATAAAGGTCAAAAAACACCTTCCGAACGTTTTGCTGGGGCGGTGGACACTTACTCCATCGAAGCAATGATGAAAGACGGAAAAGCAGTTCAAGCCGGCACTTCTCACTACATGGGAACCAAATTTGCCCAAGCGTTTGACATCACTTACTTAAACCAAGAAAACCAACACACCCTTGCACATACAACTTCATGGGGCGTTTCGACTCGTTTACTTGGTTCATTGATTATGACACATGGCGATGAAAATGGCTTAGTCTTCCCACCAACTGTAGCGCCTACTCAAGTGGTACTTATCCCAGTTGGACCATGGAAGAAAAATCCAGCAATCATGGAAAAATTAGATGAAATCTTCGCAACCTTAAAACAAAAAGGCATTCGTGTACGCCTAGATGATTCTAATAATTCTCCTGGCTATAAATTTAATGAATGGGAACTTAAAGGAGCATGTATCCGTGTGGAATGTGGCCCACGCGACTTAGAAAATGGTCATGTCATGGTCAAAATGCGCGACCTTGATGGCAAAGAAACGGTGAAATTTGAAGACTTGGAAAGCTACATTGATGAACAATTACAAGCGATGACTCCACGTCTATTACAAGCGGCTAAAGAACGCAACAAAGCAAACGAACACTATGACATCAATACACTAGATGAATTAAAAGCACATATCGAAAAATCTAAAGCAGAAGGCAAAGTTCCTGGTTTTGTATTAATCGGTTGGGATGGCACGGAAGAAACAGAAGCGAAAATTAAAGAAGAAACTGGCTTTACGACGCGTAACATTCCATTTGAAGTACCTATGCAAAAAGAATTTGATATCGTCAGCGGCAAACCTGCCAAACACACCCTTTGGATTGCTCGCGCTTATTAATCACTTAGATGAATTCGCTCATATTTTTGGGCGAATTTATTTTATTTTGTGTGAAAATTTGCTAAAATATGGCCAGTTATATGACTTGAGGAGTGATTTTTTTGCGTACACCAGATACGTATACGAACCAAGAATTTTATCATAAGATGTATGAAGATAGCGACATTAGTAAAGAAGATTTAGTGATTTTAACTTGTGCCATTTTCATCGCATCGATTGGCTTAAATATGAATTCGCAAGCGACGATTATCGGGGCAATGTTGATTTCGCCTTTAATGTCCCCTATTTTGGCGATTGGGACGGCTTTAGCGATTTATGATCAAGAACTATTAAAACGTGCCGCCAAAACGCTCGGAATTGAAGTATTGCTCAGCGTCGTAGTTGCTAGCATTTATTTTTACTTTTCACCGATTAGTTATGCCAGTCAGGAAATAATCAATCGTACAGCACCGACACTTTGGGATGCACTGATTGCGCTATTCGGGGGTACGGCCGGCATTATCGGAGCCAGAAAGAAAACTATCAATAATATCGTACCCGGGGTTGCCATCGCCACTGCTTTGATGCCACCAATTTGTACGGTAGGCTATGGGATTGCTAGTAAAAATCTCAGATATGCCACAGGTGCGGGTTATCTCTTTATTATCAATGCGTTCTTCATCATTTTAACGACTTACGCTGGAGTCAAAGCACTGCGGATGCCAAGTCGTCAAAAAGTAGAAGCCGAGCCAAGATTAACCAAGCATAAACGAATTTTTTATATCGGGTTAACTGCCTTGATTTTACTTCCAAGCGTGATTTCCGCAAAATCTTTGGTCCAAAAATCAATTTTAGATGCCAGTGTGAAAAATTTTGCCACGGAAGAATTAACCCATGCGACCATTATCAAACAAAGCATCGATGAAAAAGATAAGATTTTGCGCTTTACGATTGCCGGCAATGACTATACTGATGCCCATATCGATCAACTACAAAATGATTTAAAACATTATGGCTTGAGTGGGTATGAACTCAAAATCACGCAAATTGCCGAGCTTTCTCAATTATCTGGTAAACAGTTTGAAGCCTATATTTCTAGCATTATCGAAAGTCACCAAAATGCCAATACCCAGGCAGAAAATAGCGAAGAAACAAGCGACTATGCGAAAATCAACGCTACCATTCAGAAAATGGATGAAACAGTCATTACCGATGTGGCTAGTGCGACGGGATACTTAAATGATGAGGAAATCGAATTGGTCGTGATTCAAACGAAAAATGACTTAACGAAGGATTACCAAGAAAAATTAACCAAACAAATCCAAAAGAAATATCCGCAAATCGCCAAAGTCTATTACGTCAGCAAAAAAACAGAATAACCAATCGTTGTAAAACAGCTGGTTAGTATGGAATTCCTGTCTTGCCAATCCGTTTTACAACCTCATTCAAAAAGGACTGATTGCGCCTATTGCAGTCAGTCCTTTTGATTTTGATTATTAATAGCTCCTCTAAAGAAGTAAAAGGTCCATGCAAATTTTGCATCAATTCAACCGAAAGCTTCAATCGTGTCAGCTAAGTTCGTAGATTTTATTGGAACTTTTTGCCAAATTCTTCCATAATCTTCAGTACTTCTTCTTTATCGGCTTCTTTTAACATAGGCACGATTTTGTCTTTAAAAGTTAAAAGATAAGCCACATCAAAGGTTCCTTCCGATTGTTTGGCAAAGCTTTCTGCCAATAATTCTTTCACATCTTCTACCTTGTCAGCTTGGACACGGTCTAAAATAAAATGATAAAATTTTTCTTGAAATGCGTTCATAAGACACCTCTTTTTAGTAAATTAAGTTTAAGAATTCTTCTGGTTCGATATTGCCAAAGTATTTCTTCAAATCAATTTTACTGATGGCTTCTTGTAAGGCAGATTTTTCATATTTCACACCTACTAAAGCTTCTTCCACATCTTTGATTTCCCCTAAACCGAAGAAATCTCCATAAATTTTGACCTCGGTAATTTTACCTTCCGCAACATTTAAGCGCACATCGATTGAGCCAATATTAAATCGTTGGCTACGTTGTAAATCAAAGGCTGGGGATTGGCCATAGTTCCAGTCCCAGTTACGGTAATATTTATCAGAAATTTGATTAATCTTTTCCCAGTCAGCATCGGTTAATTCATAAGTTTTCACTTGATCGACACTATCGACACCAAAGATTTTTAATAAAATATCTTGGCGGAATTCTTTGGTTGTCATGTTTTGTTTATCTTCAGGTAAGAACGGTTTGATATTGGTTACGCGTGAACGAATGGACTTAATGCCTTTAGATTCAATCTTTTCTTTCTTCACTTTCAAAGCATTCACGACTTCATTAATATCGCTGTCGAACATGATTGTACCATGCGCAAACATTCGGCCATTTGTCGCATACATCGCATTACCAGAGAATTTTTGATCATTGATAACCAAATCATTGCGGCCTTTTAGATGCGCACCTTTTACGCCTAATTCTTGTAATGCTTCCACGATTGGTTTCGTTAATTTTTCGAAATCGCGGAAAGACTCACCATCATCTTTCATAATGAAACTGAAATTCAAGTTCCCGAAATCATGATATACCGCACCGCCACCACTAAAGCGACGAACCACATGAATGCCGTGTTCATCCACATATTCTTTATTGATTTCTTCGATGGTATTTTGGTTACGGCCAATGATAATCGACGGCTCATTGATATAGAAAAGTAGAATCGGCTCATCTACTTGCATCTCTTGTAGTAAAAAAGTTTCAATTGCTAAGTTAATTCTTGGATCTGTGATTTCATTAGGTACAAAAATCATGCCTAATCCCTCCTAAATTTGGTAAGTGTCACCTATTTTGGCAACCGATACTTGGATATTTTCTCCTGCTTGTTTTTGCGCTTGAGCCTTGAGTAAATCATAGTCGCCTTCTTCTGGTAAATGAGATAAGATCAAACGTTTCGCACCAGCAGCCTTCGCAATCTTACCTGCCTCCCCTGCTGTAAAATGCGCATGGTGATTTTCATGTCCATCAAAGAGATAAGTATCTGCTAAAAATAGGTCGGCATCCTTGACAAATTCGTTAAAACTTTCCATATAACCAGAATCTGCCGTAAAGACAAATACCTTGCCACTACGCTTTTCGACAATTCTCATCGCATAACACTCCACAGGATGTATCGTCTTTCTAAATGTAACAGAAAACGGTCCCAAATTCAAATGATTCGCCTCCAAGTAATTATGCCCTTGACTCACTTGTGGCATGGTTAAATCGTTAAAATGAAAAGTATCATTGCCATGACCATAGATGGGTAAGACTCTGTTTTTATCACGCTTGTTAGATAACTGCCACATATATTGCAACACGCCTAAATCAGCAATATGATCATGATGATAATGACTGATAATGACCGCATCTAAATCAAGCGGACTCATCACCTTTTCTAATTGACTTAATGTTTGGCTGCCGGCATCAATTAATAGATGAAAGCCGTCTGATTCCAAAAGATAGCTCGTAGTTCCACGCCCTTTGGATGGATAAGCTCCCATGCAACCTAAAATCGTTAATTTCATCGTCATTCCTCCTCAGATTTTCCTTAAGATGATTATAGCATGTTTCTAAAAAATTCTTCAAAGATATAGAAGAAGCAAGCGAAACTATATCAAAAAAAGCTACCCTCCCCGTATTGAGCAGGATAGCCTTTGAAAATTAATAGCTTAAGATTTGGTCAACAGTGGCGCGGTCTAGACGGCGAACGACTTCTGTGACTAATTTAACCGTATTTAGATAGTCATCTTCATGAATCACAGAAGTATGTGAATGTAGATAACGAACAGGTACGGTAATCGCTAAAGATGGGATACCTTGACGGGTTAAGTGCATTTGTCCTGCATCTGTCCCCCCACCAGCGATAACTGTGTATTGGAATGGAATCTCTAATTCTTCTGCTACATCGGTGACAAAGTTCAATAATTTCTTATGCGGAACCATTGAAGCATCGAAAATCAAGATTTGTGGTCCTTTGCCTAATACAGAATCTGCTTCTTTTGGTGTCATTCCTGGGGTATCACCTGCTGTACCGGTATCAAGCGCAAAGGCAATTTCTGGATCAGCAAGATAAGTACTTGTTCTTGCCCCACGTAAGCCGACTTCTTCCATGACATCACTACCAGCAAATAATTGGTTAGGATGGCCGTCTTTGGCTAAGTTTTCTAGCACACGTAAAGCCACAGCAGTTCCGACACGGTTATCCCATGCTTTGGCTAAAAGGAACTTACTATCATTTAATCGTTTGTATTCGATATACGGTGTAATCATATCGCCAGGACGGACACCCCATGATTTCACTTCTTCTTCACTTGAACCGCCGACATCAATGAACATATCTTTAATATCATAGGGTTTGTTACGCGCTTCTACACTTAAAACATGCGGTGGTTTGCAACCAATGACCCCATGAATCAATTTGCCTTCGCGGGTTTTAATTTCAACTTGTTGAGCTAGCATCACTTGTGACCACCAGCCGCCTAATGTTTGAAATTCGATGAAGCCTTTTTCCGTAATTTTGGTAACCATAAAGCCAACTTCATCCATATGTCCTGAAATAAAGATACGTGGGCTCTTTTCATCTTGACTGTGTTTGGCAATGACACTCCCTAAACCATCAAAAATAATTTCGTCCGCATAGTCTTTGGCATAAGCTTTAAAGACTTCACGTACTTCTTCTTCATTGCCTGGTACGCCACGAGCTGAAGTTAAGTCAATTAATAATTGTTCATCCTTTTGCTCTAACATCAAAATCCTTCTTTCTGTATATGTCATTTCATGAAAAAAGGAGAGCAAGCCCCACTTTTTTTTCAATATCATTTTTAATCGTTGTATTCTGCACGATATTTTTCGATTTCGGCTTTGTTTCCGTAAACGAAATGCCCTGGTACTACTTCTTCAAAAGTTGGCTTATCTACAGAATAATCATGCACACTTGGATCATAGACATGTAATTTTTTCTTCTTCGCCAAGATTGGGTCAGGAATTGGTACAGCAGATAAAAGTGCGCGCGTATACGGATGAATTGGATGATTGAATAATTCTTCCGCTTCGGCTAATTCCACGATTTCACCACGATAAATAACCGCAATTCGATCTGAGATAAAACGTACCACTGATAAGTCATGGGCGATAAATAGATAAGTCACACCACGTTCTCTTTGGGCTTCTTTTAATAAGTTTAAGACTTGGGCACGAATCGATACGTCTAGCGCAGAAATCGGTTCATCCGCTACGACTAGTTCTGGTTCCATAATCATCGCACGCGCAATCCCAATACGTTGACGTTGACCACCTGAGAACTCATGCGGATAACGATACATATGTTCAGGGAGTAATCCTACTTTTTCTAACATTGCACGTACTTTTGCTTCACGGTCAGCATCATCTTTATAGAGGTTATAGTTATACAACCCTTCTGAAATGATGTAATCCACCGTGGCGCGTTCATTTAGAGAAGCTGATGGATCTTGGAAAATCATTTGAATTTGTTGAATGATTTCATGGCGTTTTTGTTTACTAATTCCACCATTAATCTTTTCACCTTTAAAATTGATTTCGCCTTTACTTGTTGGATTTAATCCTACAATTGCGCGACCAATCGTTGTTTTCCCTGAACCAGATTCGCCTACTAATGAGAAAGTTTCCCCTTTATAGATATCGAAATTAGCATTTTTGACTGCCACGAAACGACTCTTTCCTTCACCAAAGGCAATTTCTAAGTCTTTAATCGATAATAATACTTCTTTGTTTTCAGTCACGAATTAGTTCACCCCTTCTTCAAAATCATCAGCATCAATTTCTTGCGTTAGTTGAACCATCCGCTCATGAAGTTGCTTAATTTTTTCAGGTGTGTCGACTTTTGGTGCTCGAGGGTCGAGTAACCAAGTCTTGGCAAAATGCGTCGGACTTACTTCAAACATCGGTGGTTCCGCTTTGAAGTCGATTTCCATCGCATATGGACTACGGAAAGCAAAGGCATCTCCAGCAATCTCTTTGTATAAAGAAGGTGGTGTCCCTGGCACGTAGTATAATTCTTCCCCTTTTTCACTCAATTGTGGAAGAGAAGATAATAAGCTCCAAGTATATGGATGCTTTGGATTGTAGAAAATTTCTTCTGACTTACCAATTTCAATAATTTGACCCGCATACATAACAGCTACTCGGTCAGCAATCGATGCCACAACCCCTAAATCGTGTGTGATAAAGATGGTCGTAAATCCATATTCTTTTTGTAAGTCTTTAATCAAGTCTAAAATTTGGGCTTGAATCGTCACGTCTAGCGCAGTGGTTGGTTCGTCACAAATCAATATTTTTGGGTGACATGCCAAGGCAATCGCGATAACAATCCGTTGACGCATCCCTCCAGAATATTGGAAAGGATATTCATCATAACGTTGGGCTGCATTTGGAATACCCGTTTTTTCCATTAATTCAATGGCTAGTTGTTTCGCTTCTTTTGGTGTTTTGCCGCGGTGTTTGATAATTACTTCGGCAATCTGTGAGCCAATCGTTCTAATTGGGTTTAATGAAGTCATTGGATCTTGGAAAATGGTCGCAATTTCTTTCCCGCGAATATTTTCCCAATCTTTATCGGTTTTATAATCAGTTAGGACTTTACCATCATAAGTAATGGTTCCTCCACTGACACGTCCGTTTTGTTCTAACATCCCAGTAAATGTTTTGGTTAATACTGATTTCCCTGAACCAGATTCACCTACGATTGCTAAGATTTCGCCCTCTTCTAAACTCAGTGAGACATTCCGAATGGCCGTTAATTGACGTTTTCTGACTTGGAAGCTCACTGAAATATTTTCAGCCGTTAATATCGTCTTACTCATTTTCTGTGTCCTCCTTATAAGTGTGTTCTTGGATCGGTTGCATCAGCTAAAGTTTGACCTACAATATATAAAGAAATAGATACTAACGCTAAAACTGCAACTGGAATCCAGAACAAGTATGGATAGTTACTAATATTCGGTGTGTATTTAGAAATAATACGTCCTAATGAAGGCACATCTGCACTCAACCCAACGCCTAAGAATGAAAGAAAAGTTTCTGCTGAGATGAATCCTGGTAACGTACGAGAAATATCTGTCATCACAACAGAGATCAAATATGGCAAGATATTCTTACTAATCATTCGTGGTACAGGTGTCCCTAAGTTACGAGAAGCTAGGTTATATTCGCGATCACGCATAATCATTACTTGTACCCGAATAAAGTAAGCTGTCCCGATCCAGTTTGTTACACACATCGCAAAGACTAAATTCCAAAAACCACTACCAAAGGCATAGGCTAAAACGATAATGATTAATAGTGAAGGTACGTTTGAAATGACGTTATACACTTCAAGCATGACACGGTCCACTTTTTTGCTGACACCCCAAAGTGCCCCTACAATAACGCCAATCGTTGTGGTAATTGTTGTAGCTAACACACTGATTAAGATAGAAGTTCTTGCCCCTGCCCAGACCGCATCGAATAATGATTGGCCGTTGGCATCGGTACCGAACCAGTTCTCAGCACTTGGCGGATTATAACGTGCATCGAAGTTATTGATATTTGATACATTCATGAAATCATAACCACTAAATAACGGTTGGATGAAACTCATCAAAATAATTAATACAAGTAATACCAGCATCGTAATGGCTACTTTACTTGAGAAAAACTTTCGTGCCACTGATCGCCAGTAGGAATACTTCGGCGTATCGATTTTTTCAGAATTAATCGTATCAATCGACACAAAGTTAAAATCTTCTTGGCTGATTTGATTTAACTTTTCCAATTCTAATCTCCTCCTGACAATTTAATACGTGGATCTAAGTAAACCATTAATAGGTCACCTAATAATACAGCTAATACCCCAACGACTGTGAAGATAAAGACAATCGCTACCGTTAATGGGTTATTATGTGAAAGAATCGCATCTGGTAACATTTTACCCATACCAGGCACGGCGAAAATCGTTTCCGTGATGGTTGCCCCAGCGATAGATAAGATGATACTTCCTGGAATACCATTGGCAATTGGAATCACGGCGTTTTTGAAGATATGACGACGTGAAATTTCTTTAGAGGTCAACCCTTTTGATTTGGCAAATTTAACATAATCTGCAGACTGTTGGTCAATCATATAACGACGAACCCAAATAACTAAGCCAGAGACACTCAAGAACCCTAAGATAAAGGTTGGTAAGATATAGGATTTAATATCCCCTGCACCATAAGTTGGGAAAGATAATGGTAAACCAAATAAGGTATTTCCTAGATATCTAAAGAAGTAGACAAAGGCTAGTGACGGTGCTGAAATCATAACCGTTACTAACGCAATACCAATCTTGTCGGGTAGTTTACCTTTCAAACGTGCCATTAACATCGCCATAGGCACCCCGATAAGATAAGCAATCACCACTGCTAAGGCACCCATTCTAAATGAAATAGAAATCATCGAAGGGTCTTTATAGTTTGGTTTTGTTTGCACATAGTTATCATGATACATTGCTTTTTCACGAGATGAAATTTTATTTGACTTTTTGTATTGGCGAGTGTAAATATTGGCAGAAGAACGCATGGTCTTGCCATCTGCTAAAGTAATTTCCTCACTCACCGTTTGTCCTTGACCACCAAATAAGACATCAGACACACTTTGTCCAGAGAACGTTGGATAAGAAGTTCCTAGATTGATGTGGATGATATTTTGGTGGATAAATGGAAATTGACCATTGAAGTAGATTTGATACTTATATTGCGTACCTGATCCGACTAAAGCCCAACCAACCATTGGATCTTTTTCAATCTTCAAATAGCGTTTCAAATCCGGATTAGATGGATCTTTCACTTTCCATGGATGGTCAATCACTATCAAATTTGAATAGAAATTCCAAATACGTTTTAATAATGGAATATCTTTTGTCGCATAGTAACGACCACTTTCAGGAAAAATTCCTAATTTCCAGCCATTTTCTTTGGCCCATTTTTGATACAAAGATTTGTTTTCCTTGCTTGGTTTTGCAGTTGCCTCTTTGTATTCTTTACGTACCTCTTTGACTAAATCACGAGAGTCTAGATACTCAATGTAACCCATGCGATCAAAGGCCGTATTTTCATAGTTGGCCAATTCATCTGGATGGGCTTTTAATTTAGAATACGTAGAGTCCTCTTTAAAGATGGTATTTCGCGGTACTAACGTATAAATTAATACATAAGTGATCGTAGTTACTAAAAAGATACTCACGATCGAACGCAAAATACGAAAGAGTAGATAACGTTTATTCACTCAGCTTCCTCCTAAATTATCAATATACCTCGAAATATTAATTATTAAACTTTTGGCCGGTATTTTTCCCAATTCATTTATAACCACTTTCAAAGCATATCTTTTTAAATAGAGACTACCAAAATAGCTCAATTTTTACAAGAAAATTTGTATTTCCGTTGAGAATAAAAATCATCCTTAGACTTTCATTCTCAACGGCGCAAAATTTCCTACAAAAATCACTTACTATGATAGCACTAATTATACTGATTAAAAAGAGTAAAAAGGGCTTTTTTAACTTTTCGCCCTTTCTACTCCTTTAGTATTTAACACATTTTACTTCGTATTTTCAGCTGTTTCTAGTCTTTTTTCTTCCCAATTCTTCAAAGCTTTTTGATATTGTTTGGTAGTTACAGCTTTGTCTTGAAGTTTCATGCCTTTGAATTTGTATGTTGCATTTGTAGCAGCCATACCACACCAACTAAATTGTCTAGTGAATGGTGTAACCTTAGATACACCTGGAGTTGCACCACCAGCTTGGATAGGAATTTGTAAAGCATTTGCTGTTAACCAAGCTTCAGCATCTGCATAAGCATCATAACGTTTATTCACATCTTCAACTGCAGTGAATTGTGCAGCTTTGTCTAATAAAGCATCATATTCCGCTAATTTTAATTCATTTACTACTTGAGCAGATGGATTATCTTTAGCTGTTTCAGATGGTTGTATACCTAAGTTATCCAATTGAGCACCTGATCTTGAATTATAGATGTCTAAGTAAGTTGATGGATCTAAGTAGTCAGGGCCCCAGCCAGATGCAGTAGAGATATCGTAGTCTTTATCTGCTGCTGTTGTTGCTTGATAAGTAGCAGCAAGATATTTATCTTCGTTTAATAATTGAATATCAATCACGACATTATCTTTACCTAATGTCGATTCAATTGAGTGCTTCAATGATTTTGCTTGGTTCACTAAAACTTCAGATTTTTCATCTTGAGGTAAGTCTAGGTGAATTGGGAATTGTACGCCTTGCGCTTGTAATTCAGATTTTGCTTTTTCAAATGAAGATTTCGCTTTATCAGCATTGAACCAACCTTCTTGGCTATCCGCTAATTTCACATCGCTAAAGGTATCTGGGTCTAATTTGGCTAATTTTTCTTGTACAACTTCACCATAATCTTTACCGTCAACTGTTACGAATTGAGATGGTATTAACATATTACGGATACCTTGTGCTGCACCAGTTTTACCAACGTTTTGCGCAATATATTCTTCTTTATTTAACGCAAATTCTAAAGCTAGACGGAAATTCTTATTCATAATAGCTTTATGAGTACTATCTTTTTCAGCATCTGTTTTCTTAGATGTTGCACTGTATGCTTTACGATCAAAGTTAAAGGTCATATTAAATGTTGAACCATTTGGTTGTGAGAAGTTAATAGCATCACCGTATTTAGCTTCTACATCTTTATAACCACCTGAGTTAGGATATACACGTGCATTTGAATAGTTACCTTGATCAAATTCTTTAAATAGCGAATCAGGATTGCTTCCATCAAAGTAAGTTAATTTTACATGATCAATGTAGACATGTTTTTTATCCCAATAAGATTCGTTCTTCTTATATTCAATTACTGATTTGGCAGTATTATTTGTTAAAATGTAAGCACTGTTATATAGAATGCTATCTGGTGTAGGTTGCCCGAAGTCTTTACCTTTAGATTTTAAGAATTCTTCATTCACTGGGCACATGATACCGTATGTTAATTTAGAATTCCAGAAGCTTTCTGGGCGTGTTAATGTATATTGTAAAGTATAGTCATCGACTGCTTTAACCCCAACAGTAGAAAAGTCTTTCGTTACCCCTTTGACATAATCATCTAAGCCTTTAATACTATCTTGAACCACGTATAAAGTTTCAGATTTTACATCAACTGCATGCTTCAAACCAGTTACCCAGTCTTGTGCTTTGACTTCTGCGTAGTCATTTCCTTCACTATCTACCCATTTTACGCCTTTACGTAGGTGATAAGTGTAGGTTAAGCCATCGTCACTTACTTCCCATGATTTAGCTAGCGCAGGTTTCAAATTACCATACTCGTCATTTTCCAACAAACCATCAATGAAATTTGCGAAGTGGTCACCATTTGAACTTCGTGATGAGAAAGTATAGTCTAAGCTATTAATATCGGTGCTATAGACGTAAGAATAACTAGATTCTCCCTTTCCAGAATCTGAAGCCTTTTTGTCGCCACCAGAACAAGCTGCCAATAAAACAGTACTTGATAACAATAAAGATGGCACTACGAATTTTTTCATTTTATTGCTCATATTGCATTCTCCCCTCTTTTTGTTCATAAAAAGTTCATAAAGCTATAAAAATATTAAGATAGGTTAAGAAAATTATAATTTTTTATCTAGCAGATGTCAATATATTCAGAATATTTTCTGTTATAACATTTTCTTATCGTCATTTACACACAGCAACAAATTCACAACTTCACAAAAATTAGATGTTTTTTAACTTCAACCAACATTTGCTTATAAATTGATTTTATAACCGCATTATTGTTGACGGTTCCGCATGTATTTTAATAATTAATATTTTATTTTTTCGTTTGGATTCACATGTTCCGTTTCATTTTTATCTAATAATTGTCTTAAATTTTTTTACAATTCAAACAATTTAACGTCAAAAAAAATTTTTTGTCATTTTTCAATTTGTTTCACAGCATTATGAAACATTCGCAACTTTTGTGAAACTTGGTACTTTTAACCTTTCTTATTGTCAAGCACCACTATATATTGTGTGCAATTAGATTTATATTCGTAATCTAGTACAAGATATTGATTGTAAATTTTCTCACTTTGTCTTATCATAGGTACAGATAAAAAACATTTATAGATAATGTTTACGGAATACACAAAGTTGGCTATTTAAGAAATTTGATTTCGAGATTATTGGCACTTTGTCTAGTATTTCCTTTTTATTTGAAGAAAATGATTGAAGGAGTGAGCAGCTTGTTAAATATAGCAATGCCAGTTGCGACAGATGAAGTAACTGAGAAATTATCTAAAATGAAAGTCGTGAAACGCGATGGCCGCTTGGTTGATTTCGATGATGAAAAAATTTACGATGCTTTGATGAAAGGTCGCAAAAAACTGAAAGAACCCCTTTCCCCATTAGAACACGAAAAACTAGTGGAAATCGTACAACTGGTAGATCGAGAAATTGCGGAACGTTTTACCGACAATGTCAAAATTTATGAAATTCAAAATATTGTCGAACACTTCTTATTAGAAAAATCATTTTTAGCCTTAGCGCAAGAATATATTAGTTATCGGACCAATCGCGATTTTCTGCGTAAACAAGCAACAGATATTAATCTTTCTATTAGTAAGTTGATTAATAAGGAAGAGACCGTCGTCAATGAAAATGCCAATAAAGATAGCGATGTGTTTAATACGCAACGGGATTTGACTGCGGGGATTGTCGGCAAATCAATTGGACTAAAAATGTTGCCGCCTCATGTAGCCAACGCCCATCAAAAAGGTGAAATTCATTATCATGATTTAGATTATCATCCTTATGCCCCGATGACGAATTGCTGCTTAATTGATTTTAAGAGCATGCTTACGGAAGGCTTCAAGATGGGCAATGCAGATGTCGAGTCGCCTAAATCTATTCAAACAGCAACTGCCCAAATCTCTCAAATCATCGCCAATGTCGCTTCTAGTCAATATGGTGGCTGTTCTTGTGACCGCATTGATGAATTATTAGCTCCTTTTGCGAAATTGAATTTTGAAAAACATTTGCAAGATGCCAAAGAATGGATTGATGGTCCAGAACGCCAAGAAGCATTTGCCTACAAAAAGACTAAAAAAGATATTTATGATGCCATGCAAAGTTTAGAGTATGAAATCAATACCCTCTTTACTTCAAATGGTCAAACGCCTTTCACTTCACTTGGTTTCGGCTTAGGGACAAATTGGTTTGAACGGGAAATTCAAAAAGCTATCTTACAAATTCGGATTGATGGTTTAGGTCGTGAACATCGCACCGCCATCTTCCCTAAATTAATCTTTTCTATTAAACGTGGGGTGAACTTAGAACCAACCGATCCAAACTACGATGTCAAACAATTAGCCTTGGAATGTGCAACCAAGCGCATGTATCCGGATATTTTAAACTATGATAAGATTGTCGAATTAACGGGTAGTTTCAAAGTGCCAATGGGTTGTCGTTCTTTCTTACAGGGTTGGAAAGATGAAAACGGTCAAGAAGTCAATGTCGGTCGGATGAATTTAGGGGTAGTTACCTTAAACTTGCCACGAATTGCGATGGAAGCCCAAGGTGATTTTGATAAATTCTGGAGTATCTTGGAAGACCGTCTGGATATTGTGAAAGATGCTTTAGTCTATCGCGTGAATCGTTGTAAAGAAGCACTCCCTCAAAATGCGCCAATTCTTTATATGTATGGTGCCTTTGGAAAGAGATTAAAACGCAATGGCAATGTCGATGAACTCTTTAGAAACAGACGTGCGACGGTGTCTCTTGGTTATATTGGTCTTTATGAAGTTGCCTCAGCCTTTTACGGAGGTTCTTGGGAACACAATCCTGAAGCCAAACAATTTACCATTGATATCGTTAAGACCTTGAAAATGCACGCCGACCAATGGGGAGATGAATACGGCTATCACTTCAGCGTCTACTCTACGCCATCTGAAAGTTTGACAGACCGCTTCTGTCGTTTAGATACGTATAAATTCGGAATTGTCGAAAATATCACGGATAAAGAATACTATACCAATAGTTTCCATTATGATGTCCGTAAAAATCCGACCCCATTTGAAAAACTAGATTTTGAAAAAGACTATCCAAAATATTGCTCTGGTGGCTTCATCCATTATTGTGAATATCCAGTCCTTCAACAAAATCCAAAAGCCTTAGAAGCTGTCTGGGATTATTCTTATGATAAAGTCGGCTATCTAGGCACCAATACACCGATTGACCATTGTTACGAGTGTGGTTTCGAGGGCGATTTTACACCGACTGAACGCGGATTTGAATGTCCAGTTTGCCATAATCATGATCCAAGAACTTGCGATGTCGTCAAACGAACTTGCGGCTATCTAGGTAATCCGCAAGCTCGTCCAATGGTGCATGGTCGTCATAAAGAAATCTCAGCACGTGTTAAACATATGAAGGATGTGCAATAATGAATCATCCAAAACCAAAAGAATGGGATGCCCAGGTTTTATCTCAACGCATGATTGCCGACTATAAACCTTTTAATTTTGTCGATGGCGAAGGAGTCCGCAATAGTCTGTATGTAAGTGGTTGCTTATTTGCTTGTGAGGGGTGTTTTAATAAAGCCGTCCAAAATTTCAACTACGGCACTCCTTACACGGAAGAACTAGAAGCCCAAATCATGGCCGACTTAACCCATAGCTATGTGCAAGGATTAACCTTACTCGGTGGGGAGCCCTTCTTAAATACACCCGTCGTCTTACCACTCGTCAAAAAAGTACGCGAAACCTTTGGCGACACAAAAGATATTTGGAGTTGGAGTGGCTATACCTTTGAAGAATTACTGCAAGAAACTCCTGATAAATTAGAACTGTTAAGCCAAATCGATGTTTTAGTCGATGGTCGTTTCGAATTAGCACAAAAAGATTTAAACCTACAATTTCGAGGCAGTCGGAATCAAAGAATTATCGATGTTCCTCAATCCTTAAAATTAAAACAAGCCGTTATCTGGTCAAAATGTAAAGATGCCGACCAAAGTTACGAACAAATCAAACGCAGTGAATTAGGCGGCTAAATGAAAATCTCAAGGAAACAGTGACTCATCTGTCGTCCTTGAGATTTTTTCTTTCATATTCGAACAATGGTAAGGTAATCAACTCATAGGTCTTATCTTTTAAATTGGTCAAGGTGACGCCTAACAAGCGAATCCCCCGTCCTTCTTCATATGTATCTTCAAATAAAAGACTCGCCTTCGAAAAAATATCCTCTTTATGATCAATAAACTCTGGGAAGGTCTGTCTCTTGGTAATTGTCGTATAATCATCGTAGCGCAGTTTTAAGACCACGGTTTGTCCTTGTTTTTCTTGCTTGATAGCTGTATTAGCAACACTTTCTGATAATAGACGTAGCTGTGAAATCGCCTGGTTCATCGCATAAAGACTCTCACCAAAAGTATGTTCCTTGCCAATAGATTTGCGTTCACGATTGGTCACGACAGGAGAATTATGAATCCCCCGAACTTTGCGATAAAGCGAATAGCCCATCTTGCCAAACGCATGAATCAGTTCCATTTCTGATTTATTATACAAATCTTCGCCAGTGAAAATTCCCATCTCATGCATTTTTGGAATCGTCTTTTTCCCCACACCATGAAACTTTTCAATCGGTAATGGTTTTAAAAACGCCTCGGCTTCTCCTGGCATAATCACAGTCATGCCATGGGGTTTGCGATAATCTGAAGCTAATTTGGCTAAAAACTTGTTATAACTCACCCCGGCCGAACAAGTCAGATGTAATTCACGCCATATATCTTCTTGAATACAGCGTGCGACTTTGATGGCACTTTTTGAACCAATTTTATTTTCGGTCACATCTAGATATGCTTCATCAATCGACATCGGTTCAATCAAGTCTGTATAGCGATGAAAAATGGCGCGAATCTGACGCGAAATTTCTCGATATTTTTGATAATTTCCGGGAACAAAAACGGCCTGCGGACATAACTCATACGCTTTTTTGGCACTCATCGCCGAATGTATCCCGTACTCTCTGGCCTTATAATTGCAAGTCGTCACCACACCACGGCCTTTGGTATCTTTGGGATGACGGGCAATCACTAGAGGATGCTTAGCCAACTCAGGATTGTCACGCTCTTCCACTGAGGCAAAAAACGCGTCCATATCAATATGAATGATTTTACGGCTCATGTCATTTTTTAAGGGAAAACGCATCTCCGCCATATCTCTCACCTGTTTCTCAAACTTTTCTATCTCTATTATACAAGAACAGACATTCCGTTTCAATCTTCAGGCACATATGAAATCAAGTCACCCGGTTGACATTCAAGCACTTCACAGATCTTTTCTAAAGTCGAAAAACGAATGGCCTTTGCTTTGCCACTTTTCAGGATAGAGAGGTTGGCAATTGTAATATCGACGGCTTCAGAGAGTTGCGTTAAGGTCATTTGGCGCTTTTTTAAAAATTGGTCTAAGTGTATTTCAATCATTTAAATCACCATCTCTAATTCATCTTGTAAGGATAGTGCTTTTTGGTATAACTTTGAAAAACTAATACTGATTAAAACCATCGTGAAAAATACCAGACAAATGGCTAACCCTATTAGCATCACTCCTGGTGCATCGCCTAAGTCCGCCCAACGATAAAACATCGGTAAAATGCCTAGACTTAAGAAAAAGATAACGCCACTTGCTAAGCTTACTTGCTTTGTATAGATGAGTAATTCCTTTTGAAAAGCATGGTGACTTGATTTTTGCCAAATACGCACACTCTTAACTGCCATATAGCTAATCGTTGCTGCTGCTAAAATCAAACAAATAAGCGTTAAGTTGTTTTGCCAAATCATACCTTGATGCTCGCTGGTAAAAATCTGTACGCCCACAAGAAAACTCATCAACCAAAAAATCACACTCAATAAGATACTAACGAAAGTAATCATATATTTTTCCATTTTCATCATCCTTCCTTTGCCTAGAGTATAGCAGATTTTTATCGAAAAACAATAAAAATAAGCTAGCAAGCATTTACTCACTAGCTTATGGGAGGTTTTAATTGATGAAAATTTTTTGCGAGCCGCTCGTGGCTAATCAAGCTGCTTCACGACCTTTATACACGGCATTCAGCAGCTAGACATTGTGAAATTCGCCCTCCCGCTTGAGAAAATCTCCTTTCATCCGATTTTCTCAGCGGTAGGTAAGCACAAAAATTTCTTCTAGGCTTTCCAAGCTGCTTCACGACCTTTTTCCTAATCCGTGTTCAGCGACTAGCTACTTCGGCGTATAAGCCACCCCATCTGGGAAAGTCTTTACTTTTTGGACTTTCCAGATGTGTTGGACAAACTTATCCGCTCGTAGCTAATCGAGTCGCTTCACATCCTTTATTCTATATTGCTTCTTTGCCTCGTTGGCCGGTGCGGATGCGAATGACTTCTTCGATTGGTGAGATAAATATCTTTCCATCGCCGACTTCTCCTGTGCCACAAATCATCAGAATACGATCGACCACACTTTCAACATCTTTATCTTCTAAAACAAAGCTAACTTTGACTTTTGGTAAAAGACTGGTAATAATCGCCTTGCCACGTACATATTCTTTAACGCCTTTTTGATTCCCATACCCTAAGACTTGGGTAACGGTCATCCCGGAAATCTCAAAATCACGGTTAATCTCAGCTTTTAATTCTTCTAATTTTTCTAAACGAATGACTGCTTCTATTTTCTTCATAAACGCTACCTTCTTTCTTATGAATCTAATCCCATAAAGGTTGGATAAGCCGTTTCATCATGTTCGATACGGTCCATACCAAGTGCTTCTTCTGAGTCAGTGACGCGAATTGGCATAAAGAATTTAATTACGCTGATAATCACGAAACTTAATAGACCGGCAAAAACAATGGTAAAGACAATACTTTCAAGCTGGGCTAAGAATAATTGAACATTGCCATAGAATAAACCAGCTTTCCCACCAACTGCAGGATTGGCGAAAATTCCTGTCATTATTCCACCGAAAATCCCACCAACACCGTGACAGCCAAAAGCATCTAGCGCGTCATCTAATTGCACTTTTTGCTTGATAACAGAAATAAAATAGAAACAAAACGGACTAACTAAAAATCCGATAATAATGGAAGACCATAGTGAAACAAAACCTGCGCCTGGGGTAATCGCAACTAAGCCTACAACAGCACCTGTACAAGCACCGACTACAGTAGGTTTGCCAATGACTAGTTTTTCAATCAACATCCATGATAGCATCGCACTAGCTGCAGCGGTATTCGTTGTTAATAAAGCATGAATCGCTAAACCATCGGCTGCAAGTGCTGAACCGGCATTAAAACCAAACCAACCAAACCATAAAAGGCCAGCACCAAGCACTACAAACGGAATATTATGTGGACGATATTCGATTTGTGCATATTCGCGTCGTTTACCCACTACATAAGCTAATACCAAACCTGAAATACCAGAGCTAATATGCACGACATTTCCACCCGCAAAGTCAATTGAGCCAATTGCATCTAACAATCCTTTGCCCCAAACCATGTGCGCTAATGGTGCGTAGACAAGAATAATCCAAGCAGCGATAAATAAGAAAATCGCCGAAAACTTCATCCGGCCAACTACTGAACCGGTAATAATCGCTGTAGCAATCAAGGCAAACATCATTTGAAAGGCTGCGAATAGTCCTTCTGGGATGCCATCGCCTTTTGTCATTGATACATGGTTAAAAAAGACTTTATCCAAATTTCCGACTAATAGATGATCGCCGCTAAAGGATAACGAATAACCAATCGCAATCCATAATATTGAGGCCAATCCTAAAGTACAGATAACCATCATCATCGTATTTAAGATATTTTTTCTTCGCTCCAAACCTCCATAAAAGAAAGCTAAAGCCGGGGTCATTAAGAATACTAACCCACTACAAATCAAAATAAATGCAATGTTTCCTGTTTCCATTTGAATTCTCTCCTTTTTTATCGTCCTAAACGACTGAATGATAACCAACTTTTTTAAGGCAACCTACCTTATGTCAGAAATACTAACACATCTTTTTTGAATTTTCTAGCTTTTCGACTGAATTTGTGCAATTTTCTGAAAATTCGTCACATACTATGTTAACTTTTCTGACACATATATCAAAAAAACGCATCAAACGTAGAAAATTCTCTACATTCGATGCGTTACCTTTAGATAGTTTACGAGTGAATTTCGTGATAGATTTGATAGATTTCTTGCTTTTTATAGCCTAGCACTTTAGCCACTTCTTTAATTGCGGTATTTGGTTTTTCTCCATATACTTCAATGCGATCCACGACCTTTTGACGGATTTGCTCCTCTGTCAAATGAATTTCTTCTGTTGCCTGTTCCTCAAGAGATTTGCCAGATACTAAAAGACAGCACTCGCCTTTGATCTCGTTGTCTTTAGCATATTCAGCTAGTTCTAGCAAAGTCCCACGAATAAATTCTTCATGGATTTTGGTTAATTCGCGACAAATCACGGCTTGGCGATTTTCCCCAAATACTTCCACCATATTCGCTAACGTACTTGCGATGCGATAGGGTGATTCATAAAAAATCATACTAGCAGGAAGTTGCGCTAAAGGGGTTAAAGCTGCGACTTGCTCTTTTTTCTTACGCGGTAAAAAGCCATGGAAATAATTTGGCTGCGCGGATAATCCTGATGCAATCAACGCAGTCAGGCCAGCTGTTGGTCCTGGCAAGGCAACAACTGGAATATTTGCTGCAATACAAGCTTGGACTAATTCATGACCTGGATCGCTAATCGAAGGCATCCCCGCATCAGAGACTTGGGCAAGCGACTGACCTGCAAGTAAGAAATCGACTAACTGGGGTACACGTTCTTTATAATTATGCTCATGTAAACTTTTTTGTGGCGTAGAAATTCCAAAATGATTTAGCAATTTTTGCGTATTACGGGTATCTTCGCTGGCAATTAAATCTACCTGTTTTAAAATTTCAACCGCTCTTTGTGTCATATCTAGCAGATTCCCAATTGGCGTCGGTACTAGATAGAGACAAGCGCTATTTTGATGATAACTTTTTTGCTTGGTTAACATTTTATCCCTCATTATTCACGATAAATGACTTCTAAACAAAAGGCACATGGTTCATCATTTGCTCTTCTTGAACCATATAAGTCATAACATACGTGAAAGCCTTCTTCATAGATGTTTTCAAGATTTTTACGTGAAGTAGACAAAGCTTGCTTCATTTTTTTACTTGAATTTGGATTGGTTTGATTCATTTCCCGTAAATGCTCACGTAATTTTTGATTTTCCAATTCGAGCTCGGTATTTTTCTCGACCAACTCTTGGATGGATTGTTTCATTTTTTGTAATTTGGTTAGCATCTGGGATAAATCGGACTCAAACTCATCCAATCCATCATATAAATCACGTTTATCTAACTTCATCTTGCTCACCTACTTTACCACTTCTTCAATTTCATCTTGGGTATATTCCAAGGCAATTTCACGATTTGGGAATTTCACTTTGACGATGCGTGACAATAAGTTCAATTCCACAACTTTCCCGATGCCTTCTGGTGTTTTGACTTGGGCTCCAAAATCAGGCATCTCTTTTTTAGCTAATTCATATTCATCATTTTCATATTTTAAACAACACATTAAACGTCCACATAAACCAGAAATCTTAGTTGGATTTAAAGATAAACCTTGATCTTTGGCCATCTTAATCGAAACAGGCATAAAATCTCCTAAAAAGGTCGAACAGCATAACGGACGACCACATGGACCAATCCCACCTAAAATCTTGGCTTCATCGCGGACCCCAATTTGACGCAATTCAATCCGTGTTCTAAAGATACTAGCTAAATCCTTGACTAGCTCACGAAAATCCACGCGACCATCAGCTGTGAAATAAAAAATCATTTTAGAACGATCTAGGGTATATTCCACTTGCACTAACTTCATCACTAGTCCATGCTCATTAATTTTCTCTTTTGCAATGCTATACGCTTCTTTGGCATCTAATTCATTTTGACGGGCTTGATTTAAGTCTGCTTCACTTGCTAAAGAAATAACTGGTTTAATTTCTTCGGGCAAGTCTTCTTCAGCCATTTCGCGATTCGGCAAAACAACGGTCGCTAAACAAGTCGCTTGCTGAGACTCAACAAGTACTTGGTCTTTATATTGATATTGTGTATGTCCTGGAGAAAAGTAATAAATATGGCCAGCTTGTTTATAACGAACACCTACTACTTGAACCATAATCTTCTTCCTTTACCTCAAAAATTTTATTGCTGTAGAAAATGTAAAACAAATTGCTCGATGACATTTTGAAAGGCAACGTTACTATTCAGCTTCGTTTTTGCCTGTATTAAATCGGCCAATGCTTGATTATATTCAGCTTGCAAGCTTCCTTGATTTTCATCGCGCAACGTACGAAACGCATACATCAATAAATCAAAAAATAATTGTTGCTGCTGTTTTTCTTTCGTCATTGGAATAATTTTTCGCTGCACATAGACAAAGGCTGCAAAATCCCGATTAGTCAAATATTGGACAAATTGTTTTAAAACATCCCTAGCATCATTAAACCATTCATCGCGTGAGATTTCAACTGCTTTATCATAACTATTCGTTAAGTATGCTAGAATTTTCGCGGTATTTAAAGATAGGCCTGCTTGCTGTAATCGCTCAATTAAATACGTAGTCGACAAATAGAAATGAATAATCTGACAACGCGATTGAATCGTTGGTAAAATTTTACCAATTGCAGTCGTTTCTAACAAGAGTAACACTTGCCCAGAAGGTTCCTCTAAGAATTTCAGCAAACTATTTGCCGCTTGGACATTCATCGTTTCAGCATCAGAAAGTATAAAGATTTGTTGTCCTGCTTCAAAGCCGCGTTTGGCAAATTCTGTTTGGAGTTGTCGAATTTGATCCACTTTAATCGTTTGGCCATCTGGTGTGACTTGGTGGACATTGGGATGCTCATTATTTTCGATACGTACACAATTGATACACGCATTGCAAGGCTCATTTTCTTTCACGTTGGTACAATATAATCGTTTAGCTAACCAAAGACTTTCTTGGTGTTTTCCTGTGCCTTTTTCCCCTTCAAAAAGATAAGCATGAGCCAAGCGCCCATGCTCAATACTTTGTTTCATCAGAGAATGCACCGCAGGATTTAAGAATTCACCCATTACGCCATCCCCTTCTTTTTAAAAATGATGGAAACCTTCAACTGGTAAGACAAAGACAGTTGCACCGCCGACTTCTACTTCCAGTGGATAAGGCATTGGTGAGTCAATGGATAAATCTAAGGACATAGGAGAAGTGATAAATTGTTTTCTAGATTGACAAGTTTTCTTAATCAAAGCTAGTACTTCCTCTACTCGTTCATCTTCTAAACCAATCATGAAAGTGGTGTTACCCGCTTTTAAAAATCCACCAGTGGTCGATAATTTTGTCGCGCGCACATCAGCCTCAATAAATTCATTGGCTAATCGGTTACTATCCTTATCTTGAACAATTGCTATGATCATTTTCATCGCTATTCACCTCGTTTAAAAAATGTTGGGTTACTTTCCACAATTGCTGAAAAACTTGATTCAACAACTTCTTGTAAACTCATTTTAGCATCAATTCGATGAATACGCACTGGGTTTTCTTCTGCTAATTTTAGATAAGCATGACGCACCCGTTGATGGAACTCTAATCCTTCTAGATCTAAGCGGTCGACATCTTGTTTGCGATGATTTTGGATACGTCTTAATCCCGTATCTGAATCAACATCTAAGTATAAGGTAAAATCTGGTTCTAATCCTTCTGTCGCAAATTCATTGATTTGAGCAATTTCTTTCATCCCAATTCGTCGACCTGCTCCTTGATACGTTAAGGAGCTATCTACAAAACGATCACAGATAACAATTTTGCCCGCATTCAACGCTGGTATGATTACCTCTACCAAATGCTGACGACGCGCTGCAGCATAGAGTAAGGCTTCTGTACGTTCATCCATTTGACGGTGATCAGGATTTAAGATAATTTGGCGAATTTTTTCCGCAATCAATACGCCGCCTGGTTCACGGGTTTTAATGATTTCTTTTTTCGCAATCATCTGTAAACGTGGAAATAATTCATTTAAGACGGTGGTTTTCCCTGCGCCGTCTGGTCCTTCAATTGTAATAAATAAGCCGTTAGCCATAATTTCCTCCAATATCTTTTATAGCTCGCGACGGCCTTCTACCGCTTTGAGCAAGGTTACTTCATCCGCATACTCAATATCGCTTCCTACAGACAAACCATGAGCAAGACGGGTCACTTTAATGCCTGCTGGTTTAATCAGCCTAGATAGATACATTGCGGTTGCTTCTCCTTCTGTCGTTGCATTGGTCGCAATAATCACTTCTTTGACTCTTTCATCATGAAGTCGTGTTAAAAGCGATGGGATTTGAATATCTTCCGGTCCTGTGCCTTCCATCGGTGAAATGACCCCGTGTAAGACATGGTAAAGACCACGATATTCTTTCATTTTTTCTAACGCCATGACATCTTTGGGTTCTTCAACGACAAGAATCGTACTTTTATCGCGCGTTTCATCACTACAGATTTCACATGGATCTTCTTCCGTGATATTGCCGCACACACTACAAAAAGTTAAATCACGTTTGACACTTAAGAGCGATTTGGCAAATTCATTCACCACTTCTTCTTTCATATCAATCGTATGGAAAGCTAATCTTGTCGCTGTTTTCTGACCAATCCCCGGCAGATTCATATAACTTGCAATTAATCTGGCAATTGGTTCTGGATATTGCATCGTCTCATCCCTTTAATTAAAATCCTGGTAAGCCTTTCGTATATTTACCTAATGTATCTTCTTGGGCTTTTTTCGCTTTTTGTAAGGCATCATTCACGGCCATAATCACTAAATCCTGTAACATTTCTGGATCTTGATCATCAATAATAGCAGGATTAATTTCCAAATCTTTTAATTGTTGTTCACCTGTAACGGTAGCTTTGACATAATCATTGGTTGAAACACCGATGAAAGTTTGTTGATTTAAAGCTTCTTGAGCCGCCATCATTTCTTTTTGCATTTTCTTTACTTGTTTTAACATTCCTTGCATGTTGCCCATTCCGCGCATCATAATGCTATCACTCCAAATTCTTCATTATTCTTCTATTTTCACTAAATCACCAAACAACTCTTGGGCTGTTTGGACCATTTTTTCCGTTTCTTGTTCTGGTGAGTTTGCTAATTCCTCTGCCATAAATTCATGGGTTGGCTGCTGAGGCGTCTCACCATTTGTTTGTTCATCTTCTGTTTTGTCAGTAGATGCTGCTTTTTTAGCAAATTCATCTTTATGTAGGGTAATGAATTCACGTCTTAATTGTGACCAGCTATCTGATGGAATAAAGACTAATTTCGGTGAATAATCTTTAATTAACAGACTGAGATAATTCTGCATATCATTCAGTAGCGTTTGATCATTAGCCGCTTTATTACATAAAATTTCATAACCAAAGGAGATTACTAGTCCATCTGGAGAAGCTGCTTGCACTTTTGAAGCATGTAATAAAGCCCGTTGCGTTACTTGCAAGTGTTGCATCAATTCTTCCCAAACTTGATTCACTGCTTGCAAATCTTCACGAGTGGCTTTCGATAAGACTTCAAACACTTGTACTTTCGGAATCCGATATTGCACCGTACTTTGCGAAGATGTGGTACGTTTCGGTTTATTTTCCGTCGGTGTGCTTCCTTGATTTTGCTTCAATTGTGAAACTTCTTTTTGTAAAGCTTGAATTTGATGCCTTAATTGTTGCACCTCTTGTGAATCCATCGCAGGAGTCGCACCCGTTGCTTGTGGACCAACAGATAGACGAGAACTTGCTGTCGGCTCACTTAATTTTACAATCGCCACTTCTAGATAAATAGTCGGATTCGTGACAAAGCGTAATTCATTTTGTGCCTTGGAAAGTATCTCTATCCATTGAAAAATCGTTTCTGGTGCTAACTCTTTGGCCAATTGATGAAAACTCTCAGTATAATTGGTTGCTTGCTGTGCTAAATAATCTGGTGCTTTTTGCGCAATTAATAAATCACGACAATAAACCAATAAATTTTCCAATAATCGTTTGGCTTCTTTTCCCGCTTGCAATAACTCTTTGACTGCAGTTAAGGCTTGTGCGGTTTCTTGTTTTTCACAATAGGTCAATAGTTGGGCCATCACTTCATCGGATAAACTACCGGTCACACTCATTGCCGTCTGCAAATCAATGTGTTCAGGATGGTAGGCAATGGCTTGATCCAATATACTTAACGCATCTCGCATACCACCTTCAGCACATCTCGCAATCAGTTGAAGCGCTTCTTGATCGTAAGCAATTTGCTCTTGGTCCAATATATAGGCCAGATGCTCGCTAATTTCTGGAATACCAATGCGCTTAAAGTCAAAACGTTGGGTCCGCGAAATAATGGTAGCCGGAATCTTATGCACTTCGGTTGTTGCTAGAATAAAGATGACATTCTTTTTAGGTTCTTCTAGCGTTTTTAATAAAGCATTAAAAGCCCCTGTTGAAAGCATGTGCACTTCATCAATGATATACACTTTGTACTTGGCTTGTGTCGGTGCATAATTCGCTCGATCACGAATCAAGCGGACTTCATCGACTCCGTTATTACTAGCCGCATCCATTTCAATGACATCATCTAGCGTCCCTTGCGTAATAGAACGACAAATCTCACATTCATTGCAAGGCTCGCCGTCTTTTTGGTGAGGACAGTTGACCGCTTTTGCAAAAATCTTCGCCGCACTGGTTTTCCCTGTTCCTCGAGGGCCGGTGAATAAATAAGCATGCGAAATCTGATCTTGTTTAATTGCGTTTTTTAAGGTCTGCGTAATCGCCTGTTGTCCGACAATATCTGCAAATCTTTGCGAACGCCATACACGATACAACGCTTGATAACTCATTTTACCAGTCCCTTTCTGCGTCTATTTTTGAAATACGCTAATCTTTATTATACAAATTTTTGATTAAAATATCTAGGAAAAAAAATCAGTAGTGTGTAGTCTCTGGGCACACTCTTTTCTTACTCAAAAAAAGCAGCCATAAGTACGCCTAAATATCAGTATTTAAATTTTTTATACGCTACATTTAAACAAAGAAGCCATAAGAACATTGAAATATCAATATCCCTACAGCCACATACAAAGTTTGATCATTTACTAATTTTAGTTAAACATTATTCAACATATTATTTATTCTATTACTTTTGAAAATATATTTCTTCTACAATCCAACCTAAGTTAGTATACGGTGCTTGCATCATTTCTTGACAAGGCAGTTCATTAAAATGAATTCCGATTTTTATTGCGCTTTTTACCAATTCAACAAACAAATTCCCTAAATTTTCATCAGCCTTTAATTTTTCATAATCAGTAACATTCAAATACGTTGTTAATTTTTGATATGTTTGTTTTCTTGTTAATGAATGATACTTTAACACATTTTCAAAATGCGATAACAGCCAAACTTCAAATGACTCGTTTGAAAAACCAATCTTCAACTGTCCCTTTATTCCCAGTTTGCTTTTGTTAGCCAAACTCATCGCTTGCTCAATATACTGCCACGGCTCGTCATCCTTATCAAATATAATGTACACTTGCTCAATATTCAAATTTTTAGAGTCTTCATTTTTCTCAATACGTTTCAACACCTTAGTAACAAGTGCTTTGGATTGGCGTTCAATAGAAATTGGTTTCACTTTTATATTCGAAGCATTAAACCGCCTATTTAATGCTTCAAAATAAATGCGTTCGGTTTGGCCTTCTGAGTATATTAAGATACCTTTTTTAACTTTTTACCTTTCGATGGTCTTCTAGCCATATCTAACCCTCCGAAGTTTTCGAAACTGCATCAACCAATCCATCCAGACTGATAATTGGTGCTGCGCCAAATTGCCCACTCAAATATCGCTTCATATAAGAAATATCATCACGTTTAAATGATTCTGAATCAAAATCAAATAAACTAAACAGCTGGCTACTCCCATCATAAGCTTTTTCAACAAAATTTATTTGATCTTTACGTAAATGTTGATCCATTAATTGTAATTCATGAGTTGTTAAAATGAATTGATTAATATTTTCTTTTGTATTAAAAACATCTAATAGTGCTTGCGATAATTCTAAATGAAAAGAATCATCGAACTCGTCAATCATAATCACTTTACTTTCTGTACGTCGTGAAAGTATGGTTAAGGCAATAGATATTATTTTTTTCGTGCCATCTGACTCAGCATTAAATGGAATTGCTGCTAGACCATTCGCTTTGCCATTTTCATCATAAGTTTTGTGAATAATATAAAGCTTACGAATATGCAGATTTTTTGCTATATCATTTCCCGAAAACTGTTGCAATAATGTACGCAATTCATTGGTTACATTCGCTTCTTCTACACGAATTTCCACATCTTCAATTTGAATGTCTGCCGCTTGTAAAAAACTAATAAATAATTTTTTGTTCAAATCATCTTCAAGAAGTTTAAACATTTCTGTATTTATACTTTCTTTATCTACAATAATTAAATCTTCTGCAAACCATTTAAAAACATTTTTAGCATGGGTATCATTCAACGACTGAGCCATAAATAACAAAGTCGCATTTTCACGGATATTTTCTCTGTAGGATAGCAAATTACTTGGAACATCAAATTTTTGATTTTCTCTCTCAAAATATACTTCAAACTTATCTTGTTTCTCGATTTCAAGTTTTTCATATGAGACACTCCGGGCAGAATATACAAGTGTATAGCGGTAAACAAAGCCGGATGAAAAAAAGGTGATTTGAAAACTTGATTCTCCCTTACTTTTATCATTCGTTAATACAAATGGTGAAAAAGGCATTTGCTGAACAGATGATGAAGTAGGATTTAAGATAACCGACCGTAATAACTCAAATGCTTTTAATAAATTACTCTTTCCAGATGCATTTGCGCCAAAAGTTAGTGAAGATTTCAATAGTGTATGATTACCTATTTGCATTGTATGCGTATCTTTGTATTTTCTTAATCTTGCTCCAGTTTCCATTGAAAAATAAGCTTCATTTTTATAGGACAACACATTTTGAAACACAAATTCTAAAAGCATACTCTCCCACCTTTCTAATTAACCACGAGTTTACGTTGTCAACCAATTACATTATATACAATTTCTCCCTATTTATCCAGTTAACAACGTAAAAATTCACACAAAAATAGAGAAGCCCTTCTGATAAGATAAGGCTTCTCTTAATTATTATTCTTCTTAGTGGTTTATCCCACACTACCTTCCATTTCGTAGCTGATTAAGCGATTAAGCTCAACGGCATATTCCATTGGTAGTTCTTTGGTAAATGGTTCCACAAATCCCATGACAATCATCTCTGTGGCTTCAGCTTCTGATAAACCGCGGCTCATCAAATAGTAAAGTTGCTCTTCAGAAATTTTTGAGACTTTGGCTTCATGTTCTAGAGAGACTTGACTATTATGAATTTCGTTAAATGGAATGGTATCTGATTTCGATAATTCATCCATAATAATCGTATCACACTCGATATGTGAAATAGAGCCTTGAGAATTCTTGGCAAATTTCACTTGACCGCGATAGTTTACTTCCCCACCATCTTTTGAAATGGATTTAGAAACGATAGAACTTGAAGTATTTGGCGCATTGTGAATCATCTTCGCACCAGTATCTTGAATTTGGTTCGCACCAGCAAAAGCAATTGATAACATCGTTCCGCGTGCCCCTTGACCTTCAAGATAGACACTTGGATATTTCATCGTTGTTTTGGCACCAAGGTTACCATCAATCCATTCAACCGTCGCATTTTCTTCTGCACGGGCACGCTTAGTTACTAAGTTGTAGACATTATCAGACCAGTTTTGAATCGTTGTATAACGGCAATAAGCATCTTTAAGTGTAAAGATTTCTACAATCGCCGCATGCAAACTATTACTTGAATAAGTCGGCGCAGTACATCCTTCGACATAATGCACACTCGCCCCTTCATCTACAATAATCAAAGTACGTTCGAATTGACCAGTATTTTCGGCGTTAATTCTAAAGTAAGTTTGTAGCGGAATCTCACATTTGACTCCTTTTGGTACATAGATGAACGTACCACCTGACCAGACAGCTGAGTTTAAAGCCGCTAATTTATTATCGGTTGGAGGAACTAATTTTGCGAAATATTGCTTAAATAATTCAGGATATTCTTTCAAAGCAGAATCCGTATCCGTGAAAATAATGCCTAATTTCGCAAACTCATCCTTCATATTGTGATAAACAACTTCTGATTCGTATTGTGCAGAGGCTCCGGCTAAGTAGGCACGTTCAGCTTCTGGAATCCCAATCTTTTCAAAAGTATCTTTAATTTTATCTGGCACATCATCCCATGAACGAGCTGGCTTATCACTAGGTTTTTGATAATATTTAATTTTATCAAACTCAATATCTGATAAATCTGGGCCCCATTCTTGCATTTTCATTTTATGGAAGGTTTCTAATGATTTTAAGCGAAACTCTAACATCCAATCAGGTTCGCCTTTGACTCTTGAAATTTCACGAACGACTTCTTCTGTTAAGCCAGTTCCGGTACTATAAACGGGTTCGACATCATCGTGAAAACCAAATTTATATTCTTCTAACTCTGGTACGCCCACATCGATCACTCCTCATGTTTTATTTCTTCGGTAATTTTTGTTTCAGTTGGGTTGGCAATTGCTTTATCCAAGGCTTTCCAGGCTAAAGTGGCACATTTAATTCGAGCTGGGAATTTCGCCACACCAGAAAGCATACTTGCATCGCCTAATTCATCTTCTAAAGTAATTTCTTGTCCTTGAACCAATTCAGAAAAAGCAGCAGATAATTCTTTGGCTTGCTCGAGCGTTTTGCCAATTACTGCATCGGTCATCATGGAAGCAGAGGCCGTCGAAATCGAGCAACCATGCCCATGAAAAGCAATATCTTGAATCAGACCTTGATCATCAATCGCCAATTCTAAATGAATCACATCGCCACAAGTTGGATTATTTAGCTCAATTTGTTGACTCGATTGATCTAAAGTTCCGTGATGATGCGGATGACTAGAATGATCCAAAATAATTTGTCGATATAAGTTATCTAATTTAGATAGCGCCATTTGCAAAAAACTCCTTTGTTGCCAGAATCGCTGCCACTAATTGGTCGGCTTCTTCTTTGGTATTGTAAAAATAAAAACTTGCTCTAGCCGTCGCAAAACAGCCAAGTTCTTTAATTAAAGGTTGTGCACAATGATGACCTGCTCTGACTGCAATGCCCTGCATATCTAAAGCAGAAGCGACATCATGTGGGTGCAGATGATCCAAATTAAAGGCAATCACCGCCGTATGTTCTGCAGGATTTTGCGGTCCATAGATAGTTAGTCCTTCAATTTGTTGTAATTTTGGTAACAGATCAGCGACAATGGCTTGTTCATACTCATGAATGGTTTGCATACCGATGTTTTCTAAATAATCAATTGCTGCACCTAAACCAATCGCCCCGGCAATATTAGGGGTGCCTGGCTCAAATTTCCAAGGTAAGTCAGTCCAAGTACTTTCATAAAGGTCAACAAAATCTATCATCTCACCGCCAAATGCCACGGGTTCCATTTTTTCAAGTAAGGCTTGTTTGCCATAAAGAACACCGATGCCTGTTGGGCCACACATTTTATGACCACTAAAACAATAGAAGTCACAATCTAAATCTTGGACATCCACCGGCATATGTGCCACTGCTTGAGCGCCATCAACGACCATAATTGCTTGATGTTGGTGAGCAAGTTGCGCCATTTCCTTCACTGGATTCACTGTCCCTAATACATTAGACACTTGCGCCAGAGCAACAATCGCAGTTTTTTCATTAATGATTGTTTTGGCAGCTTGTACGTCTAAGTGTCCATCAGCGGTTAAGGGAATATAGCGTAATACGGCCTGCTTGCGGTTGGCCAACTGTTGCCAAGGAATCAAATTCGCATGGTGTTCCATTTTCGAAATGACAATCTCATCCCCTGCTTGGATAAATTCACCATAACTTTGCGCAACGATATTTAAACTATCAGTTGTGCCTTTGGTAAAAATAATTTCTTTATTGCTATTGGCATGAATAAATTGTTGGACTTTTTTCCGTGCTGCTTCAAATTCGGCTGTTGCACGTTCTGCCAAGGTATGCACTCCCCGATGAACATTGGCATTATCATGTAAATAATAATGATTTAATACATCTAAGACAGCTTGCGGTTTTTGTGTCGTTGCTGCATTATCTAAATAAATGAGCGGCTCATCATTGACAATTTGATCAAGCACTGGAAAATCCGCACGTATCTTCTTGGCATCAAAAGTTTCTGGCATTAAGCATTCAACTTCCCTTCGATGACATCTACTAATTCTTGTTGCACCGTTTTAATTGGAATAGCTGTTAAGACGCCACCTAAGAAACCACGGATGACTAAACGTTCGGCATCTGCTTTCTTCAAGCCACGACTCATCAAATAATACATTTCTTCAGGATCCACACGACCGACACTAGCTGCATGTCCTGCGGTAACTTCATTTTCATCAATTAATAAAATAGGGTTCGCATCGCCACGAGCCTGGTCAGAAAGCATTAATACCCGGCTTTCTTGTTGGGCATCCGCTTGTTTAGCGCCCTTAATAATATGTCCAATGCCGTTAAAGGTTAAGGTTCCTTTTTCGCGAATAACCCCATGTTGTAGGATGTGACCGACTGAATAAGAAGCTTTATTTGTCACACGTGTATCGATGGCTTGGACTTGTTTACCAGCACTAATCGCCACAATTTTCACTTCTGCGTGTGAACCGACCCCTACTATATCAGAATCAAAGTCAGCAACAATATTACCATCATTCATGATACCTAATGCCCAATCAATTGAAGCATCACGCATTAAATAGCCACGACGGTTCATATAAGCTGCGACATTTTCACCTAATTGATCGATGGCAGAATATTTTACTTTCGCACCCTCTTTTGCAATCACTTCAACTACGATATTACCAGCGATTTCTTTAGCTGCCTTACCTTGAGAGATAAAACGTTCTAAATAGCTAAATTCACTATTGGTATCTGCGACGATTAATAAATGTTTGTAAAAATGCGCTTTAGAATCCCCATTATGATAAAAAATTGCTTCAAAAGGTTCTTCTACTACGACATTTTTCGGTACATATAAGAACATTCCACTATTTAAGAAAGCCATATGTGCAGCCGTTAATTTATTTTCATCAAATGGGACTGCTTTGGTCATTAAATATTGTTCTACCAATTCAGGCATTTCTTGTAAAGCGGTAAATAAATCGGTAAAGACAACCCCTTGATCAATTAAATGTTGTGGTAATTGTTCAAAAATCGTTTGACTATCTTGTTGCACAAACATTGGGTGATTATCGATTTGATCAAAACTGGCGACATTTTCACTATAAGTTTCTTGACCATTTAGCACATCTTCATCAATCGCTAATAAGGGCCAACGGTGAAATTTCGCACGTTCAATTTGTGGTAAAGCTAATTCATTGATTTTAGCTAAGGCTTGTTGGCGAAGAGCAAGCATAAAGGCTGGTTCTTCTTTTAAAGCAGAAAAGACGTTGACTGCTTCTTGATATTCCATCAGATCTTTTTTCATTGATCGATTCCCCCTTACGCTTCGTCTTCTTTGTATTCAATACCTAATTCTTTACTGATACCGGCATATCCTTCTGCTTCAAGACGTTTAGCTAAATCAGCATCGCCAGTTAAGACCACACGTCCATCCATCATAATATGCACGACATCTGGTGTAATGTAGTTTAATAAACGTTGATAGTGGGTAATGATTAAAGCCCCAAAGTCATCGCCACGCATCGCATTGACACCTTTAGCAACTACTTTTAAGGCATCAATATCCAAACCAGAGTCAATTTCATCTAAAACCGCAAAGCTTGGTTCTAACATTAATAATTGTAGAATTTCATTACGTTTCTTTTCCCCACCTGAGAAGCCTTCATTTAAGTAACGTTCAGCCATTTCTTCAGGCATATTTAATAAGTCCATCTTTTCGTCTAATTTTTTCAAGAATTCGCGAACTGAAATCTTATCATCTTCTTCACGACGCGCATTGATTGCAGCACGCATGAATTCTGCATTAGTGATTCCTGGGATTTCACTTGGATATTGCATCGCTAAGAATAAACCTAAGCGCGCACGTTCATCCACTTCTAATTCTAAAATATTTTGACCGTCTAATAGAATTTCCCCTTGTGTCACTTCATAATTAGGATTTCCCATAATTGCAGCTGACAAGGTAGATTTTCCTGTTCCGTTTGGTCCCATAATGGCATGAATTTCACCTGTTTTTAACGTTAAATTCACGCCTTTTAAAATTTCCTTATCTTCAATTGAAACATGTAAGTCTTTAATTTCTAATGTTGACATCTCATTGCCCCCTTTTATAATGTTCTTTTTTATTTTAGACTAATTGAGAATGATATTCAAATCAATTGCACTCATTTCGCGAAAAAATTTTTAGTTTTTTAGAATTAGTATAAAAAAAGAAAGTATGGTCTCTAGGATTTCCCTAAAAAACCAATACTTTCTTCTATATTATTCATTTTCTGATTATGCTTCTTCGTTTAGTAAAGCTTTACGTGATAAATTAATACGACCTTTATCATCGATTTCTGTTACTTTAACTAAGATTTCATCGCCTAATTTCACGACATCTTCTACTTTGTTGACACGTTCATTGGCCAATTGAGAGATGTGTACTAAGCCATCTTTTCCTTTGATTAAGTTGACAAACGCACCGAATTTTTCAATACGAACGACTTTTCCAAGATAAACTTGGCCAACTTCTACTTCTTTTGTGATTTCTTCAATGATTTCAATCGCTTTAGCAATCATTTCGGCATCAGATGAAGCAATTGAGACATTCCCATCTTGGTCAATATCAATTTTTACGCCTGTTTGCTCGATGATATTATTGATAGTTTCGCCACCTTTACCGATGACATCTTTAATTTTAGCTGGATCGATTTGAATCATTTCAATCTTAGGTGCATATGGACTTAATTCTTTACGAGGTTCACTGATTGTTGAAGTTAACTCAGCTAAGATTTCCATACGCGCTTTTTTCGCTTGTTCTAAAGCTTCAGTTAAGATTTGTTCGGTAATCCCTTGAATCTTAATATCCATTTGTAAAGCGGTAATTCCGTCTTTGGTACCAGCTACCTTGAAGTCCATGTCTCCTAGGTGGTCTTCTAAGCCTTGGATATCGGTTAGGATTGTATAGTTTTCACCATCAGAAACTAACCCCATTGCAATCCCAGCTACTGGCGCTTTGATTGGCACCCCAGCATCCATTAAAGCGAGTGTACCGGCACAAATACTTGCTTGAGAAGAAGAACCATTAGACTCTAATACTTCGGCAACTAAACGGATCGTGTATGGGAAGTCTTGTTCACTTGGAATGACTTGCGCTAAAGCACGTTCACCTAAAGCACCATGTCCGATTTCACGACGACCAGGAGAACCAGCACGACCAACAGACCCAACTGAAAATTGTGGGAAGTTATAGTGATGGATGAAACGTTTAGACTCTTGTACACCTAACCCATCGATTACTTGATGTTCACCCAATGGCGCTAAAGTACAAGCTGATAATGCCTGAGTTTGGCCACGAGTAAATAAACCTGAACCATGCACGCGTGGTAATAAGGCTACTTCAGAAGATAATGGACGAATTTCATCTAGCTTACGACCATCTGGACGAATCTTATCAATCGTAATTAATTCACGAACCACATCTTTTTCTAAGTCTTCAGTGATTTGTTTGACTTCTTTTAATAATTGACTTGCTTCTTCTTCGTCTTCAATATCAGCGGCGATGGCTTCATATTCGGCAATAATCATCGCTTTTACGTTTTCGATTTCTTCTTCACGCGCTAATTTTTCTTCTGTTAAGACAGCGGTTTTCATTGTTTGGTAGTTTGCGTCATAAATAGCTTTTTTCAATTCTGGATCAAGTTGTAATAACACAACTTCCATCTTTTCTTTACCAACTTGACTCACTACTTCTTCTTGGAACGCCACCATTTCTTTGATAGCTTCAAAACCAAATAATAATGCACCTAACATATCTTCTTCAGACACTTCTTTCGCGCCTGATTCTACCATGTTAATCGCTTTTTTCGTGCCGGCAACTGTTAAGTCGATATCTGATTGCTCTTGTTGTTCAATAGTAGGATTTAATACATATTCACCATTGACACGACCCACTTGAACACCGGCAATCGGTCCATCAAATGGGATATCTGAAATAGAAAGTGCTAAAGAGGAACCTAACATTGCGGCCATTGCTGGTGAGCAGTCTTGTTCCACACTCATGACGATATTAGTTACTTGCACTTCATTTCTAAAACCTTCCGCAAACATTGGACGGATAGGACGGTCAATCAAACGTGCAGTTAAAGTAGCTTCTGTAGATGGACGACCTTCACGTTTGATAAAGCCACCTGGGACTTTACCAACTGCGTACATTTTTTCTTCATAATTAATAGTTAATGGGAAGAAGTCAGCGTCTTTGGCTTCTTTTGAGGCAACTGCTGCACTTAGTACTACAGTATCTCCGTAACGAACTAAAACAGCACCATTGGCTTGTTTCGCTAATTGACCGATTTCAACTGATAGTGGGCGGCCTCCCCAAGTGGTTGAAAATACTTGTTTTGTCATAATTTTTCCTTTCTTACCGGGGGACTTGCTACTAAACAAAGGAAAACGCACAAAAATTTGTTCCCTTTCCTTTGGTTAGTAGTAAGACAAAGAAACCCCAGTGATTAAATTTTCAATCATTTTTTAGTGGGTAAATTTTCCCACTTCATAACTTTTTCTAGCGTTAAGCAGCTTAGTGTAAGATATTCTAGTTACCTTATCTATCCGTGTTTCATCATACTGCTTCACTACCTTTTACAAAAAAAGTGAGATTCAGTGTGAACCTCACTTTTTCTTCTGAGTCGATTAACGACGTAATCCTAATGATTGGATTAATTCGCGGTAACGTTGCACATCTTTTTGACGTAAGTATGCTAATAAGTTACGACGGTGACCAACTTTTTTCATTAGTCCACGATATGAATGGTGGTCTTTTTTGTGTTGGCGAGCATGTTCATTTAGGTGGTTGATTTCTTCTGTTAATACAGCGATTTGTACTTCTGGAGAACCAGTGTCACCTTCATGACGTGCATATTTTTTCATGATTTCATTTTTTAATTCTTTTGAAATTGCCATTTCATTACACCTATCTTTCTAATATATTGCTCCGAAAACTGAGTAAAGCGTTGGTGATTCGCAAAACCAAGTAGTGGAGGTGTTTTACACACAAATCTAATTTACTTGATTTAACCCTAAATTGCAAGCATTTTTCATGAAAAACACGCTTTTTTCAAAATCACTCAATTTCTGTCAAGACTTATTCGTACATAACAGACAGCTTTATTACCTTTTTATTAAGGATATTACGTTTTTCTGAAAGCGCAAGGAAAATTACTTGCAATTTCATTCAAAATCTCCTAAAATGTTTCAACATAAAGAGAAAGATTTTAGTTCTCTTTACTTTAATGATGATGTTGACTTTTTGAAAATAAAAAATTATCTAGGAGGTAGAGTCATGCATTCAATTACTATTCAAGATTTCCAAGCAATTGTAGGAAATGAAGATGTGGTCGTATTAGACATTCGCGACAAAGCGGCAATTGCTGAATTTAGCTTGCCAAATACTGTTGCCATGCCTACAACAAGTTTACCTAACCGATTAAATGAATTAAACGCTGAAACACAATATTACGTACTTAGCCATTCAGGCCGTCGTTCAGAGATTATCGCTGAATTTTTACGTAACAATGGTTTCAAAGCCACACACATTATCGGTGGTGTGAAAGCCTTCAAAAAAGCTGCATAAAACTTACATTTTAAAAAGAGGTCCTGCAAAATATCGCAGAACCTCTTTTTTTATTCTTCTTGTGAATTTTCAATTTCTTCATACAACCGCGAACGTGCTTGATACCATTGGAAGATATTGCTTATCACTACTTTTAATACAGCATAGGTTGGAATTCCTAAAACCACGCCGACTAGACCAAATAATTTTCCTGAAGTTAGTAATACAAATAGGATAGTTATTGGGTGAACGGCTAACTGACTACCTAAAACTAGTGGTGAAATGAAACGTCCTTCAATCGTCTGCTCAATCACAAACACGACTAAGACTTTCACTAATAATAGCGGTCCACCTACAATGCCTAGAATAATCGCAGGAACCATCGCTAAAAAGGAGCCTAAATACGGAATTAAATTCAAGAATCCTGCAATCACGCCTAAAGTAATCGCATAATCTAATCCAATAACCGAAAAGCCAATGACAAACATTACCGCCACAGCAAAAGCCACCGTTAATTGTCCTCGAATATAGGAAGCAATTTGATCATTCGCTTCACTTAAAATTTTCAAAGTGGGTTGACGTAATTTTGTTGGTAAAAATTGTACGATATAAGGTCCTAAGTTCTTACCATCGCGCAATAAGTAAAACAAAATAAACGGCATAGTAATCAACGAAATGACAATCGTTGCCAAAGTACCAAAGAAATTACCGATATTTTTAATCGTAACGGTCGATAAGTTTTTGACCAAATCGGTAATATTATCAAGTAATTTCTGCCCTGAATCTTGAAACTCGGTCGTTAATTTATTTAAAGTTGGATCATTGAAAAATTTCATTCCTTCTTTTTGAATGGTTTCTATGTATCCAGGTAGATGGTTAATGAAACTCATTGTTTGAGATTGGATGCTAGGGATAATGACGACTATTCCCCAAACAATCAAGGCAATCACTACAATAAACAAACCAACAATACTATAGATGCGCTTCACTCCTTTATTTTCTAACAAGTCCACGAGCGGATTCATCAAATAATAAAGAATGCCGGCCATAATAATCGGTAAACCTACAACAGCTAAAAATTGCCAAACTGGCTCAAATAAATATGAAACCTTGGTAAATGTAAATACCACTAATAAAAATAATAAGATATTTAGCAATACGGCTGTCATCTGATTATTTAGAAACCATCGCCAAAACCAAGAAATTTTTCCCTGATGCTTTGATTCCTGCATTCTCTTTTCCCCCTATTCTTCGTAGGTAATCATCATTCCTTCAGATAATTTAGGGAATACATAAGGTTTGACATAAATCATACTCGAAATCATCTTATCTTCTTCAACTGGATTAAAAGAAATATTAACATGACTCAATTCATGCATGTTATGTTCCACTGCATTTCCCACTTTTTCTACATAATACACTTGATCGCCAAATTTTAACTCCATCCCAGGAACGATTTTTGCTTCTTCATCGATAAATTCTTGAATCACTGCGTAATCTTTTAAGACCGATGTGGCTTTTTTGCCAAATAAAATTAAAATATTTTCGGTGGTTGTTGCTACCATTTCACCTATCGAAATAATCTTTGCTTGTGCCATTAAACATTCCCTCTGTTCTCTAATTTTTCTTTATTATATCATATTTCATTTCATATGAGTAAATTCATGTTTTTTATGGTACAATATTTTTATAAAAGTTATTGGAGGTCTGATTATGCAAGAAAAGATTTTTTTAGGCACATATACTAAAAAGAAAAGTCAAGGTATCTATACTGTTGAACTAGATACAGACAAGAAAGAGCTAACAAATTTAACTTTATTCACTGAAGAGAGTGGGCCTACATTTGTTGCTTTAAGTGAAAAAGGAAATTTATATAATGTGACTAGTGTAGATGGCAATGGCGGTATCGCTAGTTATTCAAAAGATGGCAAACTATTGAATACGGTTACTTCTCCAGGAGCTTCTCCTTGCTATGTAGCGGTGGATGAAGATCGCCAATTAGTCTTTAGCGCAAATTACCATAAAGGTCAAGTTGCTGTTTATAAAATTGAAGCAGATGGTAGCTTAACGTTAACCGACGAAGTAACCCATACAGATCCGACTGGTAGCCACGAAAACCAAGACAAACCTCATGCGCACTATGCCGATTTAACACCTGACCATCGCCTAGTTGCTTGTGATTTAGGAACTGATACTGTTTATACTTATGATTTAAGTGCTGATGGCAAATTAAGTTTAGCGAGCAAATTAAAAGTAGCCGATAAAACTGGCCCTAGACATCTTACTTTCCATCCAACACTAGATATCGCTTATTTATTTGGTGAATTAAATAGTACCATTAGTGTCTTAGCTTATAATCGCGCTGATGGCCATTTTGAAGTATTGGCCACTTACCCAACATTACCTGCTGATTATGAAGGTTTTAACAGTGGTTCTGCTGTTAAAGTAACCAAAGATGGCAAATTCTTATATGGTTCTAACCGTGGCGATAACTCAATTGTTGTCTTTGCGATTGCTGAAGATGGACGTAGCTTAACCTTTATTGAACGCGTAGATACTTATGGTGACTTCCCTCGCGACTTTTCTTTAAATCCAAGTGAAGAATTTTTAGTTTGTGCACACCAAAATTCTGATAATCTTACTTTATATCAACGTGATGCCCAAACCGGAAAATTAACCTTACTGCAAAAAGATGTCTTTGCACCAGAAGCAGTTTGTGTCAAATTTGTATAGAGAGGATGAAGCTGAATGTTTTCAAAAACACCCGTAGAATTATTAGTGAAAGATGCCTCAAATATCTATAATAAATGTCAATCTTTACTAGAACTCGTTCAAAGTCGACGCTATAATGAAAATCTCGTTATCTTGACTACTGCTGAAGTCTATGCGATTGCTGAAAAGCTATATCTTCGCTGTGATACCTTTACCGACTTACAAACAGAAGAAATTAGTAACTATATCAATGCATTTGATGATTTTTATTTCCAATTGAAGCAAATTCTATTCCATGATAAGGATGATTATGCATTATTAGCCAGTCATCTAGAACGCATGAATGTATGCTTTGAAAAACTTTATCAACTATATGATTTATTCTAAGGTGGAAAAACAGATGACATTACAAGAAGTACTTGATAGATTACGTAAAGACTTAGATATGCCTAAATTTTATGCTCCTTTAAAAGACAAAGAGTATACCGAAGAGGAATATCAAAAACTAAAAGCAGATTTACTGGATTATTATCGCGATTACGTCGATAATTTTGAACATTAATCCTAGGACCCGCAAGTGACGTCATGCTTGCGGGTTTTCTCATTTTAACCATCGTATAAAGCAATTTTTCCAACTATCTATTAGCCCCTACCCACAAACACCCCCTATTTTTTCGAACTTTCACATTAAAATTGAATTAAAATTATAATAGAATCATTCATTTTCACAATATTTCATGATATATTTCAGTAAATATTAGAAAGGTGGAAACGTTCTTGATAGAATTTTTAAAAGATTTATCCTTATTAAAACGTATAGCAATTGGTATTATTCTTGGTATTATTTGTGGCATCTTCTTGCCTCATTGGACCTTTATCAACATTTTCGGGAGCCTATTTGTCGATGCATTGAAAGCCATCGCCCCTATTTTGGTATTTGTACTGATTTTGGCCTCCATCTCCCAACATAACAGTGACAATAAAAGCTATCTCAAACCCGTTATTACACTCTATCTAACAGCAACCCTTTTCGCTTCAGTTGTGGCAGTATTTGCAAGCTTTTTATTTCCAGTTAAAATCGCATTACAACAGGCAAGCACACAACAAGCTGCCCCACAGTCGATTAATGAAGTGTTAAATACGATTCTGACCAATATCGTTCAAAATCCTCTTCAAGCCATGATTGAAGGAAATTATTTAGCCGTTCTCTTTTGGTCTGCATTAATCGGGTTTGCTTTAAGATTAGCAAGTCCCGCTGTAAAAAAAGCTACCCAAGAAATTGCCCAAGCGATTACCTTAGTGGTCCAATTAATTATCGCCTTTGCCCCACTAGGAATATTCGGCTTAGTGTTTCAATCAGTCGCAACCACTGGACTAAAAGGACTCTTACAATATGGCCAATTATTATTATTACTCGTTGGTTCTATGTTCTTTGTGGCTTTAGTTGTCTATCCAATTATGGTCTTTTTCCTAATCAGAGAAAATCCTTATCCATTAGTTTTCTACTGCTTAAAAAATAGTGCAATTCCAGCCTTCTTTACCCGCAGTTCAGCAGCTAATATTCCGATTAACATGTTGCTTGCCAAAAACATGGGACTTACTGAATCAGCCTACTCTATTTCCTTACCACTAGGCGCTACGATTAATATGGGGGGAGCAGCTATTACGATTTCAACCATGACCCTCGCTGCAGTCCACACATTAGATATGCAAGTTTCTCCTGTATTAACCTTAATATTGTGTATTCTTTCTGCTTTAAGTGCCTGTGGTGCCAGTGGGATTGCTGGCGGATCATTATTATTGATTCCTTTAGCATGTAGTTTATTTGGTATTTCCAATGACATTGCCATTCAAGTCGTTGGGGTTGGTTTTATTATCGGCGTTGTACAAGATGCAATTGAAACAGCTGTTAATTCCTCTAGTGACATTCTCTTTACTGCCGCTGCCGAATTTAGAGATTTACGAATCAACAACCAAGAAATTCACTTAAAGGAAAGATTAAGCAAATAATTCTTAAAAAGCCCATCTGATTGCGACGTCTCGCATCAGATGGGCTTTTTGGGTATAAAAAAACCACTAGGTTGGTTAGGCCTAGCGGAAAAAGGAGTAATTACTCAACTAAGGAGTAAAATGAAAAATAAAAAGGTTATTGTTGGTTATGTAATTATTATATACTAGGTAAACCAATTTATCCTAAAAACTGACTAATATTTAGATTAGATTTTTCTCCTTTTTTGTAAGTGCTTTTATCATTAACGTTTCATCAAAAGCATAGTCATTCGTTGAATCGCAAAAGCAATCGTATCTGTCGCTTCATCTTGGTGCTGCTCGGCTTGGTTAAAGGCGTCCACATCTACCTCACCTTCAAGGCTAGCAATCATATCTAGGCAACCTTGAACATATTTTTGATAAGCAGCTACTAACTTTTTATGCAAACCAATTACTCTTGCGGGTGCTTTTAAGCCTTGTAATTTGGCTAAGTATGCTTTATATGTTTGGGTTCCTTCATTAAAAGTAGCTAGAATCTCCGCTAATTGTTCAGAAGATAGCTCAGCAAGTTGCTTGTCTTCTATTGCTTTTTTCACTTCTTCAAATTTGGGATTCATCTTTTCCCCAACGGCTTCTGTATCTTGAATAATTTGATTAATCATTTGAATATAATATCCTAAATCGACACGCATAGATAAATTCTCTCCTTTTCGTAATGAGTCTATTTTAGCATATTTTTGAGATAAAAAAAACGCCACTAGCTAGATATCCTAACTAGTAGCGCAATTGTTTGATTAGTCTTTACCCATTGCACGTTGAATGGCTTTGACAATTTCAACAACTGGGATAATCGCAAATGAAGTACCTAGAACAATTCCCCATTGATATAAATCAAGGTGAGAAACTCTAAAGATATCATTTAATCCTGGTATAACAATAATGACCATCATTAAAGCAAATGATAATAGTATCGCCCAGTTGAAGACGCGGTTTTTGAAGGCACCCACTTTAAATAGTGATTGATGGACTGATTTCACGTTAAATGCGTGGAATAGTTGCATTAATCCTAATGTTGCAAAGGCCATGGTTAACGCATCGGCATGTTGTAATTGACTTAAAGCCGCCGCAGACATACCTGGTGTGTTCGCTGCAGTGTGATCTGGCCATTGAATTGCTGCCCAGTATACGAATAATACAGAAGCCGCTTCTAAAATACCTTGGTAAATGATACTACTCAAGACCCCACCAGAGAAGAAGTTTGAATTCTTACCACGTGGTTTGTGTTGCATCAAGCCTTTTTCAGCTGGTTCCATACCTAAAGCAATGGCTGGGAATGTATCAGTTACTAAGTTAATCCATAATAGGTGAATTGGTAATAACGTATCCCATCCCCAAAGTGTCGCTAAGAATAAGGTTAAAACTTCCCCTAAGTTCGCAGCCAATAGATATTGAATGGCTTTTTGAATGTTAGAGAATACTTTACGTCCTTCTTCAACAGCCACAACAATTGTCGCAAAGTTATCATCAGCAAGGACCATATCAGAAGCCCCTTTAGAAACTTCCGTACCAGTAATCCCCATACCAACACCGATATCCGCTTGTTTTAAGGCAGGGGCATCGTTTACCCCATCACCGGTCATCGCTACGACTTTACCCGCTTTTTGCCATGCTTTCACGATACGTACTTTATGTTCAGGAGATACACGTGCATACACTGAATATTGGGTTACTTTTTGCGCAAATTCTTCATCAGACATTTGGTTTAATTCAGCCCCAGTTAATACCGCAGCATCATCTTTTTCTTTAATAATACCAAGACGAGCGGCAATTGCTTCAGCTGTATCACGGTGGTCACCAGTAATCATAATTGGACGAATACCTGCTTCTTTGGCCACTTTAACAGCATGAGCAGCTTCAGCACGTTCTGGGTCAATCATACCTACTAAACCAGCGAATACTAAGTCATTTTCAAGTGTTTCGCTGACTAATTCTGGCATTTCATCTACAATCTTATAAGCCATTGCCAAGACACGTAAAGCTTGTTGGGCCATGTCTTTATTATTGGCTAAAATATTGTCTTTATCTGCTTGTTGTAATGGACGTACTTGACCATCCATTAAAATTTGTGTTGTACGAGTTAATAAGACATCCGGCGCACCTTTGACAGCAACTAAATATTTGCCATCTGCTAATTGGTGAACAGTAGACATCAATTTACGATCAGAGTCAAATGGTAGATCAGCCACACGAGGTTCAACCACTAATGCAGCCTTCACGTCAAAGCCTTGATCTAAACCAAATTGAATTAAGGCAGTTTCTGTTGGATCCCCGATTAAAGTGCCTTCTTGAGAAAATTTAGTGTCATTGGCAAAGTTCATTACTTTAATCGCCATATGATCATTGGCAAATTCATCATGCACTGCAAATTGTTGATTATCCACATATAATTTTTCAACTGTCATTTGGTTAAGAGTTAGTGTACCTGTCTTATCAGAAGCGATAATATCAGTAGCCCCTAATGTTTCTACGGCAGGTAATTTACGAATCATAGAGTTACGTTTGGCCATGACTTGTGTACCAAGCGCTAGGATAATCGTAACAATGGCAGGTAAACCTTCAGGAATCGCTGCAACGGCAAGTGAGATAGAAGTTAATAACATATCTGCCCATGAAGTATTATTGAAGAAAATACCAACAAAGAACATAATTACCGCAATCACGACAATCGCAGCTGTTAAGAACTTACCTAATTCGTTTAAGTTACGTTTTAATGGTGTTTCTGTTTCATCGGCTTGGGCTAACATTCCGGCAATCTTACCAACTTCGGTATCCATACCAGTGTTAACGACAATCCCTTTACCACGACCATAAGTGACATTACTATTTGAATAAGCCATATTCACACGGTCACCAATACCCACTTCAGCATCTTCTAAAACGATTAATTCTTTTTCAACTGGCACTGATTCACCGGTTAAAGCTGCTTCTTCAATCTTCAATGAACTTACTTCAACCAAGCGCATATCTGCAGGAACAATATCCCCTGCTTCTAGTAATACTAGGTCACCTGGTACTAATTCATCACTTTTGACTGTCATCGGATGACCATCACGAACGATATTCGCATTTGGTGTAGACATTTGTTTTAAAGCTTCAATGGCTTGTTCGGCTTTGGCTTCTTGTACTACACCCATGATGGCATTAATGATAACCACCGCTAAGATAATTAATGAGTCCACTACTTCATGTGAAACAACGGCAGAAATAATCGCAGCTACTAATAAAACAGCAATCATCAAGTCTTTAAATTGCTCGATGAATTTTTGTAGCATACTTTTTTTCTTACCTTCTTCTAGTTCATTAGGGCCAAATTTTGCTAAACGCGCCTTTGCCTCACTAGAAGTTAAGCCATCAAGAGTCGTATCTAACGCTTGTGTGACCTCATCGACACTTTTTGCATAAAAAGCTTCATGCAATTGTGCTTGTTTTTGTTGTTCTGACATATGTTCCTCCTTCAAAATTCTCGCTAACCAATTACTTGAACTGGTTGCTAAATTCCACAAGTCTATTTCTTGCTAAAAAAAATAGACCTGTGTATGCAAAAAATACATACATAAGTCTCACTAATTAAGGCAACACCAGAAATTTCTTTCTTGCTGGTGATGTTGCCACAGTATTCCTACTGCCAGTTACTCCCTCATGAATTATTACATTGTCATTATACTAAACAATTGCCAGCCTGACAACAACCAACATCCACAGAAAACGTTAACAAATGAAACAAAAAATAAGGTTGTAAATCGACTTGGTTAGCTACGAGCGGATAAGATTATCTTAAATGAGTTATCAATGCAAAAAAACTAGCCACTCATAATGAATGACTAGTCAAAAATCTAAATGGATAAAGAATTAAGCGATAATCGAACCATTTGGCATGTTTTCAGGAGCTTCTACAATTTGTAGGCGTCCTTGACTATCTTCAGCAGATAAAATCATCCCTTGGCTGATTTCACCACGCATTTTACGTGGTTTAAGATTTGCGACAATCACAACTTTTTTACCGATTAATGCAGCTGGATCTGGATAGAAGGCTGCGATACCTGAAAGAATTTGACGGTCTTGCTTATCCCCTGCATCTAAGCGGAATTGCAATAACTTGTCAGCATCTTTCACACGTTGACAATCGATAACTTCAGCGACTTTTAATTCTACTTTATCGAAATCATCATATTTAATTTGCTTTTCTTTGACACTTACTAATTCTGTTTCTTCAGGGTTCCAATTGACTTTTTCTTCAACACTTGGCACACCTTGAGCCATCTTTTCTTGAATATAAGCAACTTCTTGTTCTACATCAAGACGTGGGAAGATTGGCACACCTTTTTCGACCACTTTTGTATCTTTAGGGAACTCACCAAAACGTAAATCAGTCAATTCTTTACTTGCATTACTAATACCAAGTTGTTCAAAGATTTGATTTGGTACATTGGTCATCACTGGTTGTAAAAGAATAGCGACAATACGTAATACTTCGGCTAAGTGAATCATAACAGAATCTAATTCAGCTTTACGTTCAGGATCTTTTGCTAAAATCCATGGCTGAGTTTCATCGATATATTTATTTGCACGAGAAATCAAATTCCACACTTCGCCTAAAGCAAAGTTAAATTCCATATTGTCCATCGCTTCATGATATTTACTGATGACATTAGCCGCAGTTGTAGAAAGATCCGCATCAAAGTCAGTCACACGAGATTTATATTCTGGAACAAAACCACCGCAATATTTATTAATCATCGCAACTGTACGGTTTAATAAGTTACCTAGGTCATTGGCTAAATCATAGTTCACACGCGAAACGAAATCTTCTGGAGTAAAGACGCCATCAGAGCCAAATGGTACCGCACGTAATAAGTAGTAACGTAAAGCATCTAAACCATAACGTTCCACTAACATTTCGGGATAAACGACATTCCCTTTAGATTTACTCATCTTGCCGTCTTTCATTAATAACCAACCATGACCAAAAACTTTCTTAGGTAATGGTAAATCAAGCGCCATTAACATGATTGGCCAATAAATGGTATGGAAACGCACAATTTCTTTACCAACCATATGAACATCAGCTGGCCAGAATTTTTCAAATAAACTTTCATCATCGCTACCATAACCAAGTGCTGTGATATAGTTTGATAACGCGTCAATCCACACATAAACCACGTGTTCAGGATTCGCATCAATTGGAATTCCCCATTTGAAAGTCGTACGAGATACCGCTAAATCTTCCAGTCCTGGTTTGATAAAGTTATTGATCATTTCATTTTTACGAGACTCTGGTTGAATAAATTCTGGATGTTCTTCATAATACGCTAATAAACGATCAGCGTAGTTACTCATTCTAAAGAAATAAGACTCTTCTTTCACTAATTCAACTTCATGACCACTTGGCGCTTTACCACCAATCATGTTGCCTTCTTCATCACGATAGACTTCAGCTAATTGTGTTTCTGTAAAGAATTCTTCATCAGATACAGAATACCAGCCTTCATATTCACCTAAGTAAATATCTCCTTGATCAAGTAAACGTTGGAAAATCTTGCGGACTGCTTTTTCATGATAGTCATCAGTGGTACGAATAAATTTATCGTAGCTAATATCTAAGGTTTTCCATAATTTTTTAATATCCGCAGCCATTTTATCCACATATGCTTGTGGTTCTAATCCTAATTCAGCTGCTTTCTTTTCAATTTTTTGACCATGTTCATCCACACCAGTAAGATAAAACACATCAAAATCCATTAATCGTTTATAACGGGCCAATGCATCACAAGCAATGGTCGTATAAGAATTGCCAATATGTAACTTGCCACTTGGATAGTAAATCGGAGTGGTAATATAATAAGTTGGTTTTTCAGACATCTTTCAATTTTTCCTCCAATCAATAAACGACTTATACCAAATTATTGTAGCATTAGATGAAATGATTATCAATTGAAAAATAAGGTTGTTAGAAGGGGCATTCAATAAAATAAAGGTACAAATTACTTAAAATGTGATATAATGAAAGTTACCAAGAAAATTGTGAGGATTATTTATGAAATCAGCTTCGAAAGCGGCTTTTTTAGTATCTTGTGTGCTAACTTTTTTGCATATTTTGTTCTTTATCAATCGTTATTATATACAAGCCTACTTTACAATGCATCAAGGTGTAGAGACCTTTTTACACTTGCAGCTATTATTTAAAATTATTTGTTTAGTAGGGATACTTATCCTAGGAGTCACTCAGGTTCGCAAAAAGCCCAATCTTTGGTTCCCATATACGGGATTATTTTTAATAAATCTCATACTATCTTAAAGAGGTGTTGATCGAATATGGAATTTTCATCAAAAGCTGAAGAAAAAAAATATTACGAACAAATCGCAACGGAAGAAGAATTTTTAAAATGGTACCACGAACAAGAGCATCCTACCTATGAAGCTCCTTCTTTAACCGTAGATATGGTATTACTTTGCTACAATCGCCAAGAAGAACAACTAAAATTGCTTCTTATTCAGCGTAAGAGTCACCCATTTCGACATTCTTGGGCCTTACCTGGAGGATTCGTCTCAAAAGGTGAGTCCACTGATGATAGCGTCATTCGCGAAACATTAGAAGAAACTGGTGTACATATTAATCAAAATCAGATTGAACAACTATACACATTCTCTACACCGAATCGTGACCCTCGTGGTTGGGTGGTGACTGTTAGCTATTTAGCCTTTATCGGTGAAGAACCCGTAGATGCCGGCGATGATGCAAGCCAAGTACGTTGGTTTAATTTAAATCGCAAACAAAATACCATCGTCCTAGAAAACCAAGAAACACAAATTATTCTCGATTTAGAAACCGGTGAATCGCTTGGAAAAGACACCTTAGCTTTTGACCATAGCCAAATTATTCTTAAAGCTTTTCGTCATGTATTAGAAACAATGATGCATGACCCACGCGTACTATTAGTATTAGGACCTGGCTTTACAATTACCGATGCTAGAAAAGTCTTTGCTAAATTTTTAGGTATCGATTTTAAAAATATTGATCATTCCAATCTTAAAAAAGCATTAAATGATCATTTAGAAGCTATCGGTGAACGTGCAAGTGGTGTTGGACGACCATCAAAAATCTACCAGTTAAAGACCGATAAAAAAATCAGCCCGAAATAGGCTGATTTTTTTGTGGTTTTTCATAATTAGTGGGCACATTTCCTAGAAACAAATGAATTATTACCTAGGCGAACCCTGGCACCCCTACCAGTTAGTTTTGTTTAAATATTTTGACAATTTATGATTTGAATCTCTTTACCGTACCATTGTGCTTTGTATTTTAATAAACGAGTTAATTGATGCCATTCATTACTGGTGAATAAAGCATCTTTCGCACAAGACCTATCTTCTGGTTCGACAATTTCGATTACATCATATTCCTTAATATAAAAGATGGATAAATGATTTAAATAATCTTTTATCTGATTATTAAGATGTGTCAATAATTTATCATATTGCTTTTTTTGCTTTTGGTAATTCTTACAGTCGGCTAATACCCGATTTTGCTTGCGGGCAACTCGAGCCTTTACCTTTAATTTTCGTTGTAAAAACTCCAGACGTCCTTTCGTATGCTGAATGGGTTCAATCACTTCAGCACGATACTTCGCTTGTTTGACTAATTGATGTTCATCGAAAGAAAGTCTGATTTTCTTGCCTGTTTTCTCAAATTTATCAATAGTTTCTACACACAAAATTGAAGCATAAAACTCTTCATTATTTTTGGCTGAGATGGTCACTGACTTGATTTTACCAGTAATTTTTCGATGTTCACATATCTGAATTTTTTCTTTTAACTTTGGCAATTTCAAATAACCATCCTCTATGCGAACCGTACCATTTTGATTATTGGTCGTGTAAGATTGCCAGGCAGAACTCTTATTTTTGAGCTTAGGATAGCCACTACGCTGTTGATAGTAGTTTTGAAAAGCCCTATCTAGATTTCTTTTCGCATTTGCAAGGGCCAAACTATCCGTCTTTTTTAAAAAGGGATAATCACGCTTAAGACTTGCTGGCGTGATTACCTCTTCACTTGTGCGCTCAGCTGTATCTAACTTCAGAAAATAATTATAGATGAAGCGAACACAACCAAACGTTTCAATAAAGAACCTTTTTTGTGCTTCATTGGGATAAATTCTAAATCGATAACCCTTTAAATTTTTCATCGAATCAACCTTATTATTCAGTGTTCGGCAGCTAGACATTGTGAAATTCGCCCCCCCCGCTTGTGAAAATCTCCTTTCATCCGATTTTCTCAGCGAGAGGTAATCACACGAATTTCTTCATGTCTTAGCGAGCTGCCTTACATCCTTTTCTTCTCTGCTAGTTTTTCGGCGAAGTGTTTGGCTTCTTCATCGCTAGCATAGACGAAATGGCCTTCTGCGATTTCTTGCATTTTTCGTGGTATTCCATCTTCTTTAGGTGCTGTGTATTTGATACGTTTGCGGGTACGTTCATAGTCTGGATCAGGTAATGGAATTGCTGATAACAGACTTTCTGTATATGGATGTACCCCATAATGATAAATCTCGTCACTTGTACCCATTTCAAGCAATTTTCCATGATGCATTACGCCGATACGGTCACTGATATGTTTTACCATTGACAAGTCATGGGCAATAAATAAATAAGTAAGATTTTTTTCTTTTTGTAAATCTTGTAATAAGTTTACGACCTGTGCTTGAATCGATACGTCTAACGCAGAAATCGGTTCATCACAGATAATGAATTTCGGATTAACCGCTAAAGCACGCGCAATCCCAATTCTTTGTCGTTGTCCACCAGAAAACTCATGTGGATAACGTGTACCATGGTTTGGATTTAAGCCTACTGTTTTTAGTAAGTCATCCACCATTTTATTGCGTTCTGCTTCATTTTTTGCTAAATGGTTGATATCAATTCCTTCAGCGATAATATCACGAACCTTCATCCGCGGATTTAATGATGCATATGGATCTTGATAAATCATTTGCACTTCACGACGAAATTCTTTTAATTCATCGCGTTTTTTCAACTTCATAACATCTTTTCCATCAAAAGTGATTTCTCCGCCACTTGGGTGATTTAAACGGATAATCGTGCGGCCAGTAGTCGATTTTCCACTTCCTGACTCACCTACCAAGCCAAAAGTCTCACCTTCATAAATATGGAAAGTAATGTCATCTACCGCTTTAACTTCATCTTTGCGGCCAACGTTAAAATATTGTTTTAAATTTTTAACATCTAATAAAACTTTTTTCACGTTACGACTTCCTTTCTAGGCTTGACCTTTTTTTATTTGATTTTTTTCTGCAAATTTTGCCCAACGAATTTGAATTTCTTTCGGTGGGGTTACTTTTGGAGCTTGAGGTGCTAATAACCAAGTAGCTGCCTTATGCGTTGGTGACACTTCAAAGAATGGTGGTTGTTTTTCAGCATCAATCTTTAAAGCATACTCATTACGTGGATAGAAAGCATCTCCTTTTGGTGGTTGCAATAAATCTGGTGGTGTACCAGGAATCGCATATAGACGCTCTTCTCCCCCTTCTAATGATGGCATTGAACCTAGCAAGCCCCAAGTATATGGATGTTGCGGATTATAGAAAATTTCCTCGGAAGTACCGATTTCTACAATTTTTCCGCCATACATAACAGCTACACGGTCAGCCACATTTGCTACTACCCCTAAGTCATGGGTAATAAAGATAATCGATGTTTTAATTTTTTCTTGAATATCTTTTAATAGTTCTAAAATTTGTGCTTGAATCGTTACGTCTAGCGCAGTCGTTGGTTCGTCAGCGATTAAAATTTGTGGATAACAAATCAAAAAAATCGCAATGACAATCCGTTGACGTTGCCCACCTGAAAATTGGTGTGGATAGTTGTTCAAGCGTTTCTCAGCATTTGGAATTCCTACTAGTTTTAATAATTCTAAAGCTTGTTCCATCGCTTCTTTTTTCGAAATTTTCGTATGTTTTAATAAAGATTCTGCCACTTGTTTTCCGATTGGCATGGTTGGGTCAAGAGAAGTCATCGGATCTTGGAAAATCATCGCAATCTCTTTCCCACGAATTTTTTGCATTTCTTTTTCGGTCTTTTGTACAATATCTTGACCATTAAATAAGATTTGACCATTTTCAATATTGGCATTACTTGCAAGTAAGCCCATGACACTTCGAGTAGTGACTGATTTACCACTTCCGGATTCCCCTACAATTGCTAAGGTTTCCCCTTCATATAAATCAAAACTCACATTACGGATGGCTTGCACTTTGCCGGCGAAGGTGTCAAATGAAATTTCTAAATCTTTTACTTCTAGAATTTTTTTCATATTCGTTTACTCCTTCATCTTAGGGTCAAAAGCATCACGTAAACCGTCTGCTAAAAGGTTAAACCCAATCATAATTACTGATAACATGATAGCTGGAATCCACATTTGATATGGCAAGAATAAGAATGTCTTATATCCATCACTCAAAAGCATCCCTAGAGAAGCTGCGGGTGGCTTAATCCCTAAACCGATAAAGCTTAAGAAGGCCTCGAAGAAAATCGCTGATGGAATACTAAACATCATTTGCACAATAATCACGCTAGAAATATTTGGCAAAATATGTTTAAACGCAATCTTCATTTTTGATTCACCTAATGTAGTGGCTGCGAGTACAAATTCTTGATCTTTTAACTTCAAGGATTGGGCCCGCACAATTCTGGCCATCGGAATCCAGTTGGTAATCGCCATCGCCGCAATGATTGATGGGATCCCTGGTTTAAATACAACTAGCATTAAAATCATCACGACTAAGGTTGGAATACCAGATAAGATTTCAATCAAACGTTGTAAAATCGTATCGACGCGTCCACCAAGCAAACCAGAAATCAAACCGACAACTACTCCGATGGAAATATCTAGTATAGCAGCAATAAAGGCGATAAATAGAGAAATTCGTGTTCCCATTAATAAGCGACTTAATAAATCACGACCTAGACTATCTGTACCAAAAATAAAGTACACATCTTTAGGTACGCCCGCTTCTTTATATTTATCGACTAATTCTCCCCCGACCATGGCTTTCCCGTTAAGACCATTAATATCTACCCCAGGAATTTTTGGTGGCAAGTTAATATAGTCAATATTTTGTTTTGCTGGATTATGTGGAGAGAAGAATATCGCACCGACACTCACCACTAAAATAATCGTTAATAAAGTAATTGAAAATACAGCAGCTTTATTTTTCTTTAATCGACGCCATGAATCCTGCAAGAAAGTCAAAGAAGGAGCGGCAATGGCTTCACGTTCTTCAACGGTATCTTTTTGTAGAAATTCAAATTCAGAAGCAGGAATATTGGCAATCTCTTCATGCATTTGTTTCGCTTCCATCTAGCCACGACTCCCTTCTGATACGCGAATACGAGGATCAACAATTCCATAAAGGATATCGACCACTAAGATTACGACAACCAACATGGTAGAGTAAAGAATTGTTACGGCCATGATTGTTGGATAGTCATTTGTAGTAATTGATTTTACGAATTGTTCCCCGATACCTGGAATAGCAAAAATATTTTCGATAACCAATGAACCAGTCATCAAACCGACTGCTAAAGGTCCTAATAATGTTAATAATGGAATCAAACTATTACGTAAACCATGACGGAAAACAATTTGCCAACGACTCAACCCTTTGGCACGCGCTAATTCGATATAATCACTATGTAAGACTTCAACCATTTCTGTACGAATAAAACGAGCAGAATCGGCTAATGGACTCATCGCAAGGGCAATCGTTGGTAAAATCGTATACGCAAAGCCTTCCCATTTCGCGATTGGTAAGATGTGTAATTTCATTGCAAAGAAATATTGTAATAATACCGCAAACACAAAGTTAGGAATCGAACGACCGATAATAGCCACTAAAGTCGCCAAGGTGTCCACCCAAGTATTTTGCTTCATCGCTGAAATCGCGCCTAAAACCGTTCCGAAAATCGTACCTACAACAATGGCTTGGAACCCTAATTGTAAAGAAGGTCCGATACGATCCATTAATAATGAAGCAACAGGTTGATTTTTAAATTGGAAACTAGTTCCGAAATTAAAGTGTAGGGCATTCCATAAATATTTTCCATATTGAACAATGACTGGTTGATCAAGCCCCATTTGTTTATTTAAAATAGCAATTTGTTCTTTGGATAATTTCTCAGCGTTGGTATATGGTGTACCAGGTAGAAGCTTCATTAAAAAGTAAGTAATGGTAGCAATCAACCACAAAGTAATTACCATATAGAATAGTCGCTTAAGAATGTATTTTACATAACTATTCAAATAGGTTCCCTCCAATTTTTTACAAGTATTAGATAATTTTTTGACTTCTCACATTATTTTGTGTACATTTAGCATAGATAAACCGAGAAAGGAGCTTCTTATGCGCCCTAAAAAGTGGTCTCTATATCTATATCTTATTATTTTACTTGGCAATGTAGGATTTCTAACAATGAAGCATGAATTACATTTGGTCAATCTTTCAGACACCTTATTTTTATCCATGCTACCATTTTTAATCATTGCCGTCTTTTTGTGGATTTTATCTTCTGGAGTGTTTGATTTCTTCCATTACTCCATGAAAAAAGCCTTCAAAAAATTAAAAGAAGATGATCTTTCACTCTCACAAGCAAGCAAAGGTAGTTCCCGCTTCTTTTTTGAAATAAGTGGCCTACTCTTACTTTCGAGCGTGCTTTGTCTACTTTTTTCTGGTTACTTTTAAACCTATAAAGCTGATGCACTGAAGTAAAAGTGCATCAGCTTATTTTTTGAAAGTTTTACGTTGCTTTATTTAGCGATGTAAGTCCACTTGAAGTCGTATTTCGCACCAGCTGGGTGGTTGACGATACCTTTGACTTTTGGATTACGCATATAGGCAACTGCTTTTTGATAGATTGGCACTACCCCTTGTTCATCCATGATAATCTTTTCAGCTTTTACAAAGTCATCCCAACGTTTTTCTTCATCAGCGGCATCAGTAGTAGCTGCAGCACGAACAAGTTTCGTATATTCTTCATTGTTCCAGTTACCACGGTTATAGCTATTACCAATTGTAAACATATCTAAGAAGCTAGAAGCATCGGCATAGTCAGCACCCCATCCACTTAGAACTGTATCAAAATCACCTTTGTTTGAACGATCTAGACGAACTGAGAATGGTACTGGGCTAACACTCACTTTAAGACCTGGTAAGTTTTCTTGTAGTGAACCTTGTAGATATTCAAGCATCTTCTTAGCCACATCTGAGTCAGAAGATAAGATATCTAATTTCACTTCATCCACACCAAGTTCTTTCTTCGCTTTTTCCCAGTATTCTTTGGCTTTCTTCTTATCATATTTCACAGGAGATTTCGCTTCTTTGACAAAATCTTTCTTCGTCTTAGGATCATAAATGAATTTTTCTGGCATCAAGTTCGTTGTCGCAATTGAACCATTTGCTAAAACTTGTTTTGCTAGAGAATCACGATTGATTGCATAGGAAATAGCTTTACGTAAATTAGCATTGCGATATGGTGATTTTTCATCTTTTTGGTTAAATTCTAGATAGAAAGTTGAAGCTTCTGGAATGGTTAAGAATGCCTCATCATTAGCCATTTGTTGTGCTAATTCACCATTTAGTGTTACTTGATCAGATTGACCATCTTTAAATAAGTTCAATGCTGTTGAAGATTCTTTAATGACGCTCACATTGATTTTATCTAATTTCACATTTTTAGCATCCCAGTAAGTATCATTTTTCGCATAAGCCCATTCTGTATCTGTACCTGGGCCATCAAAACCTTCTAAAGTAAATGGTCCGTTATAAACAGCATTTTCAGATTTTGTCGCATAATCACTGCCAAATTTTTCTACCACTTTTTGATTTTGTGGGAAGAAGATTGGAAATGCTAATAATTGGTCAAAGTATGGTGTTACTTTTGCTAGTTTAATTTCTAATGTGTAATCATCTACTGCTTTAATTCCTAATTCACTAGTAGCTTTCTTGCCGGCAGTGATATCAGCAGCATTGGCAACTGGTTCGAATAGGTAAGCATATTCAGAAGCTGTCTTTGGATCGACTGTACGTTGCCAACCATAAACATAATCTTTCGCTGTTACTGGATCGCCATTTGACCATTTAGCATCTTCACGTAATTTTAATGTGTAAGTTAATCCATCATCACTTACTTTCGCTAATTCCGCAGCACCTGCAGGAATTGGTTTATTATCTTTGTCTAATCGATATAGACCTTCATAGCAGTTGTTTAAAGCTGAAAAACTCACTTCATCGGTTGCTAATGAAAGGTCAGCAGATGGCATTTCAGCACCTTCAACCATGTTAAAGACTTGTTTTTTCGCTACTGCTGATGTGTCAGAAGATTTACTTTCTTCTTTCTTTGATGAGTTCCCTGTTGAACAGCCCGCTAAAACTAAGCCGCAAACTGCCAGAGTTGCAATCGCCCACTTTTTCTTCATACTAAACTCCCCTATCATTAATTTTATTTTAAAAAAAATTAGCTTAATGCAATTTTAAATAATAATTATTAAAAATGCAACTATTTTTTCTAAATTCTTTTTAATTTTTCAGAATATTTGAAAGTTACTATCAATTTATTGTTTTTATTTTTCAGTAAAACCCTTTTAATTTAATATTATTAGATAGATAACGATTTTTTTCTGTTCTTTTTACAGTAATAAAAAAATTCTGATTATTTCAAACAATTAGATTCTGATTTTAGATATGCATTAAAATAAGCAGCCTAGCAAACTGCCAGACTGCTTCATATACTTTCTGGTTAGAAGCTGACCAAGTCGATTTACGACCTTATTTTACTTCTACCCATTTGTATTCGTATTGGGCGCCGGCTGGGTGTGCAACGATGCCTTTTACTTTTGGATTGCGTAAGTGTGCTTCTGATTTGTAGAAGACTGGGATTACACCACTTTCATCTAGAATTACTTTTTCAGCACCTAGTAAGTCATCCCAACGTTTCTTTTCATCTGTCGCATCAGCATTACCTGAAGCATCAACTAATTTATCATATTCAGCATTACTCCAGCGACCACGGTTATAGCTATTTCCAGTAACGAATAAATCAGTAAAGCTACTTGCATCTAAGTAGTCAGCTGCCCAACCACTCACAATCATATCGAATTGACCTTTATTTCCACGATCCAAACGAACAGAGAATGGTACTGGCGTTAAGTTCACTTTCACACCATCTAAAGTATCTTGTAATGAACTTTGTAGGTATTCACTGACTTTCTTCGTCGCATCGGTATCATCAGAAACTAATTCAATCGTTAAGCTATCAATGCCTAACTCTTGTTTAGCCTTATTCCAATATTCTTTGGCTTTTTTCTTATCGTATGTCACTTTGACTTTAGAATCTTCAGTAAAGTCTTTACCATCTGGACCTGTCATATTACCTGTAGGAACTAAACCAGTCGCCACTGCAGAACCATCGCCCAAGATATTATTCACTAAAGATTTACGGTCAATAGCATAAGAAAAAGCTTTACGTAAATTAGCATTACGATATGGAGATTTTTCATCGCGTTGATTTACTTCTAAATAAGTGGTACGTGCTTCTGGTTGTGTCACATAAGCTGGATCATTTTTCATTTGTTTGGCTAATTCACCAGTTAAAATGACATCATCAGCTTGACCATCTTTGAATAAGTTCAATGAAGTAGAAGATTCTTTGACTACATTGATATTTACTTTATCTAATTTGACATTTTTCGCATCCCAATAAGTGTCGTTTTTCTTATAAGCCCACTCAGTATCGGTACCAGGTCCATCAAAACCATCTAATACGAAAGGTCCATTGTAGACAGATTTATCAGATTTTGTCGCATAAGCATCGCCAAATTCTTTCACCGTTGCCTCATGTTGTGGGAAGAAAGAAGGAAACGCCATTAAGTATGGGAAGTATGGTGTTGCCTTTTCTAATTGAATTTCTAATGTGTAATCATCTACAGCTTTAATCCCTAGTTCGCTAACTGGTTTTTCACCATTGATAATAGCTTCTCCGTTTTTCACTAAAGCATATAGATACGCATATTCAGCTGCTGTCTTAGGATCTGCTGTACGTTGCCAACCATAGACATAATCTTTGGCCGTTACTGGATCACCATTTGACCATTTAGCATCTTTACGTAATTTAACGGTATAAGTCGTACCATCCTGAGATATTTCTGCCTCTTTTTCAGCGCCTGCAGGTTGTGGTTGGTCTTTTTTGTCCAAACGATATAACCCTTCATACACATTGTTCAAAGCAGTAAAACTAATTGTATCACTAGCTAAAGAAAGGTCTCCTGAAGGCATTTCTTGTTGTACCACGACATTAATTTCTTGTTTTGCAGCTTTATCGCCACTTTCTGTTTTGGCTTTGTCGCCGCCACCTGTTGAACATCCCGCTAATACTAATGCGCATAAAGCAAAAGATGCTAATACCTGTTTTTTCTTCATTTTCATTCCACCCTTTTATCCATCTATCTTTCAATACTATGAGAGATAAACTAATAATAATGATTAATTATTAAAAAATCAACATAATTTTCATTCATTTTTAATAATATAACTGATAATTTATCTCGTTTGTTCTGAATTGTCTGAAAAATCAAGCATGGACGCTTTTATTAAAAAATGCAAAAAAATGACTTGTTTCCCTCAATTTTTTAAAAGAAAACAAGTCATTATGGATTGAATTCATTTCGAACTACGTAGCTGTCCGAGTCGATTTACGACCTTTTTAATCTGTGTTCGGCAGCTAGACATTGTGAAATTCGCCCTACCGCTTGAGAAAATCTCCTTTCATCCGATTTTCTCAGCGGTAGGTAAACACACGAATTTCTTCATGTCTGAGCGAGCTGCCTCACATCCTTTTTTTCATTTGTTTGCTTCGTAGTTGGCCACAGGCGGCATCGATGTCGGTTCCGTGTTCTTTACGGATGACACAGTTAACGCCATTTTTCTTCAATGTATCATAGAAACGTAGTACATCGTCTTTGCTACTTCTTGAATATTGGTCATGTTCGCTGACTGGATTATACGGAATCAAGTTCACATAGGCTAATTTCTTCTTATCTTTGAGTAAATTCGCCAATTCTTGGGCATGATGCACACGGTCATTCACGCCTGCCAACATAATATACTCAAAGGTAATGCGGCGGTTGGTCTTTTCTAAATAGAAATCTACCGCATCCATTAATTTAGCTAATGGGAAGCTACGGTTAATACGCATAATAGATGTACGTAATTCATCATTTGGCGCATGTAAAGAGATAGCAAGGTTTACTTGTAAACCATTATCAGCAAACTCTTTAATCTTCGGTACAATCCCGCTCGTTGAAACAGTAATATGACGCGCACCAATAGCCATACCTTTAGGATCATTCACGATGCGTAAAAATTTCGTTACATTATCATAATTATCAAAAGGTTCACCAATTCCCATCACCACGATATGAGAAACACGTTCACCTAAATCACGCTCATCAAAATAGTGTTGCACAAGCATAATTTGGGCCATGATTTCCCCTGCTGTTAGGTCGCGTTGTTTTTTCAATAAGCCACTCGCACAGAAGGTACAACCAATATTACAGCCCACCTGCGTCGTCACACAGACACTCATCCCATAATCTTGACGCATTAAAACTGTCTCAATCATATGTTTATCAGGTAATTCAAATAAATATTTTACTGTACCGTCACTTGATTCTTGCACGACAATTTGATTTAACGGACAAATCTCAAAGTTCTCTTCTAATTTAGCAATCAAGGCTTTGGATAGGTTGGTCATTTCCGCAAAAGTCATCACTCGCTTTTCATATAACCATTCCCAAACTTGAGTCGCACGGAATTTCTTTTCGCCATTTGCTTCAAACCAGGCAATTAATTCAGCTTTTTCTAATCCATAAATAGATGGTTTCAATCGTTTTTCCCTCACTTTATCAGTATCGTATCCACTATAGCGAAAAATTTAGGGAAATGCAATGAAATCTAGTTTAATTTTTGCTGAAAACTGACCTGAGAAAATCTAAGTGCGAGCACCACTTGCGTCAAACCAAAGACCACATATAGACTATAGTAAGTTTGAATATGTATCATCTGACAACCAAACATCACGAGTAACCCAAGTAGATTGACAATAATTGTTTGCGTAACAACCATTTTTTCTTGATTTTGCGCTTGTAAATAAACCTTAATTATTTCATAAAATGGGACAGCTAACATCACACTAAAAGTAAATCCCGCCATGAATGTTAAGTGACTAAACATTTGCTGGGTAAATAGTTGTGCAAAAGCTGGGATAGTCAAAGTTCCTACGATGGACAACCCAATAAACAATAGAAAATTAATCTGCAATAACCATTTTAACAGTTGTGACTTTTGTTTTTGAGTGACTTCTGGTAAAAAGACTGGCAAACTATTGGCATACATTAGGCTTGGTAATTTTATAATTGCAAACATTTGAGAAATGACAGCATAAGCACCTAGCGTAGAATTCCCCAAATGTCCCATAAAACTTTCAAAAACTAGGATAAATAAGACACTTTCAAATATTTCCTGGATGGCTAACGGAATACCTAAACGTGTGATAGCTAGCATTTGATTAGCTGATTGCAAGAGACTTTGCTTGAGGATGGGGAAAATATGCCATAAATAGGCCAATACGAGGTACAAGACACCCGCCATATTCGCTAAGGCTGCCCCTTGAATCTCCCACAGTGGCACTAAAATGATATTCAAACCACATTCGAGTAAAGCGCTGATTACGCCGATACGAAAAATCACTGTTGTCTTTTGGGCGAATTTGAGCAGATTGCTAAAAAGAAACGAAAGCAATAATAGTAAGATATAGCCCGACATGATATAGAGATACTGACTCGCTTTTAGCAATAAATCCCCTTGAAAGCCATAAAAATATCGCAAAAACAGTTTGCCCAAAAACAAGCAAATAGCTAAGAAGCCCCCGCCGAATAATAAACACAAGCGCAAGGCTGAATGCACATATTGCTGGAACTGTTGCTTTTCTTGGTAAAAACTCTGCGCCGCCAGAATATTAAAACTCAGACTAAAAGCCCCTAATATTCCACCAAATGCATATAAAAAATTTTGGATAATCGTAATAGCGGAGAGTGAATGCGTAGAACCAGCTGTTGCAAAGTGTAGTGCTGCAATACCAATCGCCATCTGTAGCAACTGACTGGCGATTAAGGGAAATACATAATGATTGATTTGTTGTTTAAGTGTTTTCATCTTAATTCCTTTATATTTAATATACTTGTACATTTTATCACAAATAAAAAAAATACACAATACAACAAAAGCCTTGCTATCAGAGTCGATCCTCTCGACCTAGCAAGGCTGATTTGTTATTCATAATCTTGGGGTATCTCCTCATAATCCACAGGTGTATCTAGGGATTCCAGATAGACCTTACGTGGTTTACTCCCCTCAGAAGGGCCAACTACCCCATTGGCTTCTAACTCATCCACCAGACGGGCAGCTCGATTATAACCAATTCTAAAGCGCCGTTGTAAAAGCGAAACACTTGCCGTTTGCATCTCTACCACTAAAGCCTTGGCTTCTTCATACAATTCATCTTGTGGATAGTCATTGTTGCTTTCACTTGGTGCTTCTTCTTCCAGATTCATCATCTTCTCGTCATAATTTGCCCCCATTTGATCGGTTACAAATTTGACAATACGCTCGACTTCCCCATCTGAAATAAAGGCCCCTTGCACACGGATAGGTTTATTCTCACCCATTGGTAGGTAAAGCATATCTCCACGTCCCAATAGTTTTTCTGCCCCATGACTATCAATAATGGTGCGCGAATCCGTTCCTGAAGAGACCGCAAAGGCAATACGTGAAGGTACATTGGCTTTGATAATTCCCGTAATGACATCAACACTTGGCCGTTGTGTAGCTAAAATCATATGAATCCCAGCAGCCCGAGCCATTTGTGCCAAACGAATAATCGCATCTTCTACTTCATTACTTGCGACCATCATTAAGTCAGCCAATTCATCAACAATCACCACAATAAATGGTAGAATTGGACGTTTTTGCCCATCTTCTTGATTTTTTGCTTCAATTAATTCATTATAACCAGCAATATTGCGCACACCAGTAGCCGCAAATTTTTCATAACGTTCTTCCATTTCTTTCACGACTTTTTGGAGCGCTTGGGCAGCTTTACGTGGGTTGGTTACCACCGGTGTTAAGAGATGTGGGATGCCATTATACACATTCAACTCAACCATTTTCGGATCGACCATCATTAATTTCACTTGATGTGGTTTGGCTTGCATCAAAATACTGGTGATAATCCCATTAATCGCTACCGACTTCCCACTACCTGTCGAACCAGCAATCAATAAGTGTGGCATTTTCGTTAAATCACATGTCTGCACTTTACCAGAAATATCACGACCTAATGGCACTTCAAGAATCTTATCTGGATGTGCCGGTGTGGCTTCAATGACTTCTCTAAACGAAACCATCGAAATATTTTGGTTTGGCACTTCAATCCCAATCAATGACTTACCAGGAATGGGTGCTTCCATCCGAATATCTTTGGCCGCTAAAGCTAAAGCAATATCATCGGTTAAACTAACAATTTTGCTCACTTTTACCCCAACAGCTGGCTGAATCTCAAATTTCGTCACAGAAGGGCCTAAACTTGCCTTCACCACCGTGGCATCGACGCCAAAACTTTGGAAAGTCTGATTTAAAATTTCTCCGTTTTGCTTAATTTTTTCATATTCATCGCTTTGATCTTGAACTTTCGCCGGATCAAGCAACGTACTTGGTGGCAACTCATAAAATTCATCAGGCTCCTCATTTTCCATGCTAAATTCTAATGGATCATCGCCTTCTATGTCCTCTTCAGGCGCTGCTTTGGTTTTGCGGGAACGTTTAGGTGGAACCTGACTCGCATCCTTTTGTTCTTGCATTAACTTTTCAGCCTCAGTTGGCTCAATCAAACTCATCTGATGAGGCTCAATAATCATTTCTGGTGCTTTATGCTGGCGTTCTTGTTCCTCAGTTTCAGTAAAAGGTCGCACTTGATTTTTCTGCTGTTCTAACATTTGTTGACGGAGTGCTTCTTTTTCAGCCTCTTTTTTCGCTTGTTTGGCCTTTTTCTTTTCTTCACGCAATTTTTGTTTTTCTTCACTGACCTTGAGACGTTGACTAATTGCCTCGCCAAAATCCTGAAGAAAATCAATCAAATCTTGCGCCGACTTTTGCGTAAATAAAAAGACCCCAACAAAAATACTTAAGACACCCAATACATAACTACCAAATTGGGCTACTAAGAAATAGGTTACTTGATAGAGTGCGCCACCAATCATGCCGCCACCAAGACTTTGGCTAATTTGGCTATGTTTTAAATCACTCACCCATAGATTTAGCGTTGTTCCTAAAATATTAGGATTCTTAGTATGAATCTTAGCAAAAAGCATCGCCGAAACAATCACTAATATTCCCACATAGGTTAATGCCAAACCAGCACTACGCTTACGAGAATCAAAGACGGTGAGCTGATGTTTGACCAATAACCAGATTCCATAAAAAATGAGTATTACCGCTAATAATGGGTACGTATTTCCGACAAAAAATCTTAATGTATTGGCAAATAAAATACCTAAAAAGCCTAATTTAAATAAACCAAGTAAACTTAAAAAAATAAAAGAAAAGCCAGTAATAATCATTGCCATGGTTTGATTATTGGCTTGCTGTTTTTTTGTTCTTTTGCTCGATTTTCTTTTCTTTCTTTGCGCCATAAATCATTTCAATCCCTTCATCCTTTCCATTATACTAAAAATATGACAAAAAAACGATGCCCGAAATCAAATTCATCACACCGTTTCTAATTTCACCTAAATTCGTATCCCTTTATCATTTTAAAAAAGCAGCACGCACTCAAAGCAAGCTCACATCGGATACTTTTTTTGAAAATACAAATTGATATACATTCCAATCATAAAAATAATGTAAATGAATAGAAAGAAATAGTCGTGTGCCACAAATAATTTATAGATTAAGTAACCAGTCATAAAGCCAAATAGCGCGCCATAAATGACAACCAAAAATTTCATCGTACTATCTAAACTTCTAAATTTTAAATCTAGACTTCTCATTTTTTTGTTTAATTCTTGCAACATAAGACTCATCCTTTCTTTTTCTTATATAATTCATAAACGACTAAACAAAGTGCTGCGAAAATGAACAACCAGAAACTAACAAAGTCATAAACTCTAGCAGCTGTTGGGTAAAAGCTGTTTTAGAGAATAGGTAGCAAAAAGCCAAGAATTCCAGCACAAATAAACAGGATTGTATACCAAGATTTTTTCTTTTTGTTCATGATTTTCACAGCCTTTCTTATAGGTTCATTATATCATATATTTACAAAAAAATTAAAACGTTATCATTGTGTGGGATAGTGTAACTTTTTATTTACGTTCAAATGACTAACAAAAGTCAACATTAAAGTTAATGGATAAGAAAAACTCCCTGTTCGTAAAGAGGGAGCTTTTTGCGTATGCACATTACACTATTTGTTACAAGAGTAGGAGATGTACCAATATATATATAAGTATACCTAAAATATAAGCGCTTAAAGATAGTTTATTTATTTTAGCTATTTTTTTCATAATTATCCACCACACATTCCAGAATGGTCAATAACTACACCGGGACAAGTATATGGACCACTTTCAGGTAAATACACTTTTCCAGTATATTTTCTTCCTACAACATTTTTAATAGCAATAGATACCCATTCTGCACCACTTTTACCAGTAGCAGCAATGACAATACCATCAATAACTGTAGCATATATATACCCAACAACTATTTCCCTATATAAACCAAGATTTTTAATAATGCACCATTTCTCTCTCCCTATTGAAGTATACATTTCAATATTACCATCTTTATCTAAATATCCTATTAACCACTGATTTTCTAAATATTATAAATTATTACAAAACCACTAAATAACCGCATTTTTCCGAAATAATTTCTCCCCTATTCATTCATGGTTATTCTACGCTGTAATATTAATATCATTTTTTGTTTAATACTTGCAACATAAGACTCTTCCCATCTTTCTAATGTGTAACTCCAATGATGAGTAAATAGAATCAGCTATCAAGATTTTCTTCCTATTTCCTTACTTCAACATCACTTTCATAAGTTCATTATATAACAAATTACGTTTAATATAAAACGTTATCATTACAACGAAATAATCATTCTCCCTCATTTAATTTGTGAAGGAGAATGACGTACTTAAAACCCAAATAACGTAATTGCAAGTGGAAGAAGTCCAGCTAAAAGAATGCTTAAGCCAGCTATCCAATAATTCTTATAGCGTAGAGCCAGCAGTAAACAGATTATGCCAATTATCGGATTAATAATCAACCCAACGACACCACCCCAACGAAAATTTCCCAAAATAGCACTCAAAAAATCAGTAGGGAGGATAAACACACTCAACCAAAACAACAGACCAATCACAAGTAGAAATGGATAATACTTCTTAATTGCCATATCAAATTCCCTCCTTCATCTCTTTCTTCTATTTATTAAGACTCTATATACTATCACAGCAATTAGCATCCAAAAAGTGACAAAATTAAATACTTTTGCGACGGAAGGAAGATGTGCATTGAAAATTATCGACAGTAAAAATGCTAATACAAAACTAAAGATTAATAAATGATCTTTTTTCATCGCTTTTCCCTTCTTTTCATCCATGTTCTATCTATAACGGCTAATAAGTAATCACTGCCACCACTTATGAAAAGTCATCTTATAACCACACTTTCCTTTCGTCAACTTAATTGTAATCCATATGAATCAAAAAAATAAGAATACATTAACGAAATGCAGGTTTTATCAACGAAATGCAGTCTAGGATAAAAACATTTGATTTCGATTACACCAAATATTTTCAACTAATCTAAGGGTAAAACGACTCTGGCGATAAACTGTTGATTTTTAACGTTGATATCAAAAATCCCCTTACTTCTTTCAACAGCATCTCTAACATTTTTCAAACCCAAGCCGTGATTTTTCTCATCTGCCTTCTGCGATTGAATCAGCCCATTTTCAATGCTGATTTCATTTGATACCTTATTTTTCACAACAAAAATAAATTGTTGATTCTTAATCGAACATGACACGCTAAAGCAATCATCTTTTTCTAGGATTGTAGCCTCTAGCGCATTTTGTAATAAGTTATAGCAAATAATCGTTAAATCAACGGAATCCACATTTAAGTCTTTTGGAATGATTCCTTCTATACTTATTGTGATATTATTTTCGCGTGCTTTTTCGGTTAAATTCGTCAACAAGATGTCGATTATCTGATTCCCTGTATAAAAATATTGCTTATCAAAATGAAAAAGATGCGCGATTTCATCCAAATAATTCATCACTGCTTGATCATTGTGCGCTTGAGCGATTTGGGCGATTGTTTGAAAATGAGCTTTCATATCATGACGAAAATTTCTAGTCTGCTTACTCTGATGTAAAATATTCTCAAAATAAACCTCTTGCATAGAATGGAATTGTTGTTGAAGTCGAAAATTTTCTTCTAATAGGCTATAATTTTGGGCTAGAATCACTTGATAAACACCTAAAAAATTTAAAATTGTAGCAGAAAATACTGAAAAAAATCCAAATAACGCTGCATCTTTAAGCGGATGAATCAAATGTTGGTAATGATTCACATAAAAGATCATCATACAAGTTAATACCAAAATCGTATAAAGCGAGACTAACTGCTTGTTACTGAGCGCAATTTCATCATCTATCCATTTTTTTCTGAATAAAAATAATAGTAATAGAACTAGCAAGGAAACGCCCATTGTAAAAGCAGAATAGGGTGATAAAGAGAAGAGGTTAATCGCTTCAATATGAAATAAAAAACGAAAAATATACATCACATTTAAGTTCAACAGAGCAATCATCACAAAAATGAAAGGATATAAGACTATCAGTTTCTTAGCACTTTCCTTTTTTACTAATAATAAGAGCAACATGATTGAAAAGAAT
>CAMMST010000007.1:0-60594 GCA_946499615.1 Enterococcus cecorum
ATAAGGCAAGTAAACAAGCTGATGGTAGCTACGTTGTGCATATGAATATTGCGAACCATAAATATAATCGTGGAACGTATACAACACATGTATATATGTATGGTAATAATGGAAAACAGCATGGAATGGTTGTAGGTACAACTGATTTGCCGGATATTGTTACTAAATTAGAAGCTACAATTATAAACAATAACTTAGATAAAGGAACATATGATGTAGTTATTAAAGGTCAGATTGATTCTGGAATCAAAGAGATATTAGTACCAATTTGGTCAGCAAAGGATCAAAGTGATATTAAGTGGTACAAAGCTGCAAGACAATCTGATGGTAGCTATATTGTTCATATGAATTTTTCTAATCATAAATTCAGTACAGGAACCTTTAATACCCATGTATACATGTACGGTAATAGCGGGAAGCAACGTGGTATAGTTTTACCGTTAACGAAAGTTTCTGCAAATTCAGTGACTGATGCTTTATCTGCCGAAATAATAAACATTAACCAAAATAAAGGTACTTTTGATGTAGTTGTGTATACTAAATCTAACTCAGGTGTAAAAAATGTTAGAATTCCAGTTTGGCATAATTCTAATCAGAGTGATTTAGTATGGTATTCTGCTACAAGAGTTGGAGCAAATAAATATAAAGCATCCATTAGTGTAAAAAAACATCACTTTAATAATGGAAAATATAGTGTTCATGCATACATGACGAATAATCAAAATAAAGATTTTGGCATCATTGTTGGAAATGTCAATTTCGTAGGAACTTACAATCGAATTGAGATGACAAATGTTCCTTGGATTAGTCAATATAGACCAGTATTTGCACCATGGGGTTGTGCTTCTGCTGCAATGGCGATGTTAATTGAATCTCGTGGTATTCATGTTGACCTAAAATATGCTCAAGATACATTACCTATGTATCCAGCAAATAAAGATGGACAATTAGGTGATGTTTATACTGGTGCAGGTTTTGGATTTGTAATTAAACCTTCTGGCCTAGTTCGTCACGCTCATAAATGGACAAATGCTGTATATAATATCTCAGGTTCTTCTACACAGCAAATTATTGATACAGTATTAAATGGACAACCAGTCTTATATTACGGATTCTCAGGATATCAACGTGATAACGTTCGTAATCACTGTAAAGTAATTGTAGGTTATAAAGATGGTAAATTTAAAGTACATGATCCACTTTATATGAGAGCTTCTGATGGACCTGGTTCACGCGGAACAAATAAAACATATTCACGTGGAGCAATTCATTGGATTACAGTTGCACAATTTAATCAAGAATATGCAGGAAATGCAATTACAATCAAATAGTTAGATACTTAATAACTTAAAATTAGTATAAAGGATAACAGACATTGTATGTTATCTTTTATACTTTTTTGTTTTAGTATGCTATAATTAATAGAAAATGTTGACTAATAGGAGAAATAAGTTGAAAAAAGTATCGATAGTTATTCCATGCTATAACGAAGAAGAAACTATAGAGATAATTTATAAAGAATTAGTACAGATTGGCCGGAAGTTACAGGAGTTTTGTTTTGAATATATTTTTATTAATGATGGATCAACTGATAATACACTTTTTAAATTAAGGAGTCTTTCTAATAATAAAAATGTACATTATTTATCATTTTCTCGTAATTTCGGTAAGGAAGCTGCTTTGTATGCGGGATTAAAAGAAGCAGAGGGAGATTATGTGACAGTCATGGATGCTGATTTACAAGATCCCCCTGAGCTATTGATTGAAATGGTCCGAATTTTAGAACAGGGTGAATATGACTGTGTAGGCACAAGAAGAATTAATCGAAGAGGCGAACCATCCATCAGGAGCTGGTTTGCTAAAAAATTTTATCAACTTATTAATCATATAGGCGAAGTAGAAATGGTGGATGGCGCGCGTGACTTTAGGCTAATGACTAGACAGATGGTAGATTCTGTACTAGAATTATCGGAGTACAATCGCTTTTCTAAAGGATTATTTGCCTGGGTGGGATATAACACAAAGTATCTTGAATATGAAAATCGAGAACGTGTTGCGGGCCAAACTTCATGGTCGTTTTGGAGTCTGTTTAAGTATTCAATTGATGGTATTGTAAACTTTTCGGAAGCACCTTTAAATCTTGCCTCGTTTGTAGGCGCATTTTCATGTTTTGCTTCGATTATTGCAATGATTTTCATTGTTGTTAAGACGTTGATTTTTAAAGATCCTACTTCTGGATGGCCTTCATTGGTTTGTATTATCCTTTTCATTGGTGGGATACAGTTATTATGTTTAGGAATTGTTGGAAAGTACATTAGTAAAATTTTCTTAGAGACTAAAAAACGCCCAATTTATATTATCAAGGAGCGAGATAAAAAATAGATGGAGATGATTAAATGATACTTTTTCCAATATTGTTGACAGTTGTTCTGTTTATTGTAAATTTATCAAATAGAAGTAATATAATATCAAGATTTTTCTTTGCACTTTATTGGGGAATTGGCAGTTTAATCACGTCTGCTTATCTTGTTTTACTTAAAATAAATGATCCTAAGCTGCATCATTTATTCCGTTTTGTAAATGGAAAGCAGAATATTTTTTGCTATTTTATTTATTTGACGGTACCTGCGTCCATATTTTTGATTGTGTATGCTCTGAATAATAAAGAGTATTACACACAAGAGAAGACGTTAAAAATTATGGATAAAATTTTTGTAGGGATATTTACATTTTGTTCTTGGATTGCATTGCTTTGCGTCTTAAGTGCAAATTGGGCCATGAATCATTTCCAAGGAATTTCTATTAATCAAATTATTTTCACGCTTACCCAGCCAGTTGAAGGTACAGACCAATCACAAATTGATTCGTATATTGTCGGCCCATTGATGCAAAGCTTATTCTATATTTTTCTCTTAATTTTCATTATTTATAGTATTAATCGTTTAACAAAACTAAAAAAAGGGATTACTGTTTTTGAATTTATCAGGTTTAAAAAACTATTGATGGGTGTATTGTCGATAGTGATATTGATTTCTGGCTTTTTTATAAGTATTAATGAAATTGGTTATGCTGAAGTTAAATCTTACTTTTTCGAAAAAAGCGGACTATATGAAAAGGCGTACGTTAATCCGGATAAGGTAAATTTGACTTTTCCAGATAAGAAACGTAATTTAATCTATATTTTCATGGAATCCATGGAAACTACCTATATTTCAAAAGATTTAGGCGGTGCACAGAAAGAAAATCTGTTACCTAATCTGACCAATCGTATTCAAAGTGGAGAAGCAATTAACTTTTCTAATACTGATACCATTGGTGGTGCGCTACCTATTCGTTTAACGGGATTTACGGTTGGTGGAATGGTAGCTCAATCTGCTGGTGTTCCTGTTCGTACTTCTTTAGATAATAATACATTGGATAACAATTCTAATTATCAAAATTTGAAGCAATTCTTGCCGGGTGCCTATTCCATTGGAGATATTTTAGAGAAGAATGGATACCAAAACTTATTGTTGTTAGGTTCAGATGCGAATTTTGCTGGACGTAAAACTTATTTCCAACAACATGGAAACTATCAAATTCTAGATTATAATTATGCGATTGAGAATAAATGGATACCAAGTGATTATCATGTTTGGTGGGGATATGAAGATAAAAAGCTTTTTGAAAATGCTAAAAATGTAGTGACTCAAGCAGCTTCATCCGATAAACCATTTAATTTAACCATGCTAACGGCTGATACGCATTTTGAAGACGGATATATGTCAGCTGAAACACCCAAACTATATGATACTCAATATTCTAATGTTATTCATTACTCTGATCAATTAGTGAATGAGTTTATCAATTGGGTACAGCAACAACCTTTCTATGAAAATACAACAATCGTGATTTCTGGAGACCACTTAAGTATGGATAAGGATTACTTTAATGATATTTCTGATAAGTATCAAAGAACAGTCTTTAATGAAATTATCAATTCACCGATTCAAGCTGAATATACAAAAAATCGTCAATTTACGACCTTTGATTTGTATCCTACTACTTTGGCTGCATTAGGGGTTGAAATTGAAGGTAATCGTTTAGGTCTAGGTACTAACCTTTTCTCTGGTACTAAGACGGTTCCAGAGCGTTTGGGATATCAAAACTTTGAAGATGAAGTTACTAAAAAATCGGATTATTATGATCAGAAAATAGCCAAAGATAATTAATGCTTAAAAAGTGAGCACTAGGTCTGTCCTGGTGTTCACTTTTTAATTATCCCTATATTTCGTGAAAAAGGTGGGTAATTGCGTATGGTTTTGTGGTATAATGATTTAGATAGATACATTTTGATAGGAGGCGAACTAGGTGTTTCGTTTTTTTCCTGAGAAGAAAAAATCAAGTCAAATAGAAGAATTTACCTTTCAACCTGAATTAGGTGTTCCTCAGCATATCGCGATTATTATGGATGGTAATGGACGATGGGCTACAAATCGTCGCTTACCACGTTTTGCAGGACATAAGGCAGGAATGGACAATGTTAAAAAAATTACGAAGCATGCAGCAAAATTAGGAGTAAAGGCCTTAACTTTATATACTTTTTCGACTGAGAATTGGAAACGTCCAGAAGATGAAGTCAATTATTTGATGAAATTGCCGGTGGATTTTTTTGATACTTTTGTGCCAGAATTAATTGAAGATAATATTCGTGTGCATGCGATGGGGTATCTAGACGCCCTGCCTAAACATACCTATGATGCGATTCAACGGGCGATGGCACAAACGGCTCATTGTACAGGAATGGTGCTTAACTTTGCCTTTAATTATGGTTCACGAGCAGAAATATTAACAGCGGTTCGTCATATCGCTAAAGAAGTTCAAGAGGGGAAAATAGCACCTGAAGAAATTGATGATATGCTATTTGCCGATCACTTGATGACTAGTTTCTTACCAAGTGAATATCGTGATCCTGAACTAATGATTCGAACCAGTGGCGAAGAACGAATTAGTAATTTTCTATTATGGCAATTTGCTTATAGTGAATTTTATTTTACTGATACGTATTGGCCTGATTTTGATGAAAAAGCATTAGAGCAAGCTTTAGCGAGTTACCAAATGAGAGATCGTCGGTTTGGTGGCTTAAATAATAAGGAGGACAAGAAATAAATGCGTACACGTGTAATTACTGCCGTGGTAGCTTTAGCGATTTTCTTACCGATTTTATTTATTGGTGGTACGATTTTACAGTTAACGGCAGCATTATTAGCAGTGATTGGCGTTTATGAATTATTTAGAATGCGTCAAATCCAGTTATTAAGCTATGAAGGAGTATTGGCGGCCCTCGGTGCAATTGTGCTTGTTTTGCCAAAAGATCCGTGGTTTAGCTTTTTACCAGTAAATACGGAAAAATGGATGCTTTATTATTTTGTGGTGATGCTGATTTTGGGATTAAGTGTGATTTCCAAAAATACCTATACTTTTGATGAAGCTTGTTTTCCGGTTTTAGTCAGTCTGTATGTTGGGATTGGCTTTGGTAATTTTGTATCCGCACGTATGGATAAAGATGGGCTTATCGTTTTAATGTTTGCCTTTCTAGTTGTCTGGTCTACTGATATTGGTGCTTATATGTTTGGACGTAAATATGGTAAAAACAAATTATGGCCTGAGATTTCTCCAAACAAAACGGTTGAAGGGGCTTTGGGTGGTATTTTATCTGCGGTCGTTGTAGCAGTGATTTACTTAATCATTTTCCCTGCTAAACAGTATTTTGACCATTCTTTATTTACTGTAGCCTTGATGACGATTGTTTTATCGGTGGTTGGTCAATTTGGTGATTTAGTAGAGTCAGCCTTTAAACGTCATTATGGTGTGAAAGATTCAGGTAAAATTTTGCCAGGGCATGGTGGCATTTTAGACCGCTTCGATAGCATGTTGTTTGTCTTTCCAATCATGCATTTATTAGGTTTAATTTAAGTGTAGAGATAGTTAATTTTCAGTGATGGAGATTAGCTATCTTTTTTTGACTAGCGAATAAGTAGAACATGATTTAGTAGTTTATGATATACTAAATATCCCGCAACTAACTAGCTTGAATTCCATAGGGGCCAGTGAGCAAGCCTATCAACATATTGCACCTCATATTAATCAATATATGGGTTATATTTTTGAAAAAATCTGTACCGAATATTTATGGGAAAGACTGCTTCAAAATGACTTAAGTTTTACCTTTTTAGACTTAGCCAGTTGGTGGGGCAAGAATCCACAAACGAAAAAGCAAGAAAAAATCGATATTATGGGAACTTCCGGGCACGCGGCAGTATTTGGTTAGTGTAAGTGGAAAAATGAACGGGTCGGTACACAAGTATTAGATCAATTAATCGAGCGCAGTCAAATGTTTCCGTATGTGGAGAATCATTATTTCTTATTTAGCAAAACAGGTTTTACACCAGCTTGTCAAGAACGGGCTGAGCAATTAGACAATGTTGAGTTGGTGACTTTTGCTGATATATATACGTATCTGTCTCAAATTTAACTTTGCAAAATCATGTCTACTCTGTTAAATCTTCGCAATAATTAGCTAAAAAACTTTAAAAATAAGATAAGAAACTGTAAAATGGGTAATAAGTGAGAAAAGGTGTTTGCCATAGATTTTTTTAGGGTAAAAATAAATTTTGAGAAAGCGAGTGATGAGATGAAATCGATTCTAGTATTTTTGATTATCTTTTCAGTCATTGTCATTGTTCATGAGTTTGGACATTTTTATTTTGCACGTAAATCTGGTATTTTAGTGCGTGAATTTTCTATTGGTATGGGTCCTAAAGTTTTTGCCAAACAAGGAAAAGATGGAGTAGCTTATACAATTCGCTTGCTTCCTTTAGGGGGCTATGTGCGTATGGCTGGTGCAGACGAAGGTGGAGACTTAACACCGGGGATGTTTATTTCATTAGTAGTGGATGAAAACAATGTCGTGCACAAGATGAATTGCTGCGAAAAAGTGGAATTGGAAAATAGTATTCCGTTTGAGGTTGCCGATAGTGATTTAGAAGATGAACTTTACGTAGAAGGTTATGTCAATGGAGACGATAGCGAGCTTGTACGTTTTGCTGTCGATCATGATGCAACTGTGATTGAATCAGATGGTACGGAGATTCGCATCGCACCACGAGATGTACAATTCCAGTCAGCTAAATTATGGCAACGTATGCTTACCAATTTTGCCGGTCCGTTAAATAATTTCATCTTAACTTTTGTCTTGTGTGTGATTTTGGTCTTTATGCAAGGTGGGATGAGTGATCCGAATACTTCAAAATTAGGTGAGATTATGCCTGATTCACCTGCTAGTCAAGCGGGATTGAAACAAGGCGATGAAATCAAAACGATTGCTGACAAGAAAATCAGCAATTGGAATGATTTGGTAGATGAAATTCAAAAAAATCCAGGGAAATCGCTTGAAGTCAAATATACACGTGATGGTCAAACCAAAACAACAACTTTAACACCTAAAACTGTGACGGTCAATGATGAAAAAGTGGGTCAAATTGGGATCACCATGTATAAGAAAACTGGTGTGATGACAATGATTACAGGTGGTTTTGAAGTGTCGATAAATATGGCCACTCAGATTTTCCAAGCTTTGAAATCAATTATTGTCCAGCCTGATATTAATAAGTTAGGTGGTCCAGTAGCGATTTTCCAACAGTCTGCGCAGGTAGCTAATGAAGGTCTCGTTACGATTATTGCGTACATGGCTTTGATTTCGGTGAATATTGGGATTTTTAATTTACTCCCAATTCCAGCCTTAGATGGTGGAAAGCTCGTATTAAATATTTTAGAAGCGATTCGTCGGAAACCATTAAAGCCAGAACACGAAGGTATTATTACCATGATTGGTGTAGGGATGATTTTATTACTCTTTGTTTTAGTCACTTGGAATGATATTCAAAGGATGTTTTTTAGATAATTTTTAGGGGTTAAAAATGAAACAGTCAAATTTATTTATTCCAACTTTGAAAGATTCGTCTACAGAAGGGGCAGAGTATATTCAGTTACTTTTAAAAGGTGGCTATATTCGTCAAGTAGGTAGTCATGATTTTGCTTACCTGCCCTTAGCCAATCGAATTATTCAAAAGCTAGAATTATTATTGCGTGCTGAATTACGTGCTTTAGATGCTAATGAGTTACGTTTTAGTGTGACGAATCAATTGGCACAACAGGAAAGTGTCTTAACCGATAATCAGTTGCAGCTGGTGACTGATTTAGCTTTAACTGATTTTTCGGTGATTCAGTTATTAAGTCGCGAAATTCAGTCTTATCGTCAACTACCACTTACTTTTTATCAAGTACAAACCATTGCGGTAGATGAAGTGAAGCGAATGCACTCTTTATTAAAAGAAACGCATGAACTTTTTGTCGATGGCTTCTTTCTTCATCCAACCAAAGAAGGCCGGGAAGCAATTTATCAGCAGCTACTAAAGGCAATTAGTCAGTTTTTAAGTAAATGTGAGATTGACTTTGCGATGTTAACCGGCGATGGGATTCATGCGTTACAATCAAAAGTCTTTACTGGAGATACCGAAAATGGGTATGAAACGGTGCTGAAAGCTTCTTTAGGTTCGTATGCGGCATTACAGTCTTTAGCGATTAGTCAAAGTGGTAATAAGGTGAGTGTAAAAAATTATCTGCCATTAGAGCAACTTCAAACGGTTGAAAAGGAGGCACCAAGCTTACAAATTCAGCTATTTCAACAAGCAGAGAAAATCATTGCTGTCTTTATGCGTCAAGAAGATGAATTAAGTGTCGTGAAATTGCATAAAGTTTTAGCAACTGAAGAGATAGTAGACTTTGAAGGTGAGAAGGTTTTTGCCAGTTTGGATGATTTGTTGGCTGAATGTGAGATTTATGCGGATGAGACCGTCTTAACGCAAGCAAATTATCTTTTAGCAGATTGTGTATTTCTTGCTGAGAACTATCAAAATGTCAATCTAGCAAGTTTTGAACAAGTTCAATTTGTTGATTTGCGTTTGGTGCACTCTGGTGAAACAGCTATTGAAAGTCAAGGAATATTAGAGGCAAGTTCGGCTGTTAGAATTGCTCGTGTGGAAAATATGCGTGCGATTGATTCTTCTGTTTTTCACGTGACCAATGATGAAAATGAGCGTGTTCAGATCGAATTAGGCCATTTTGCGATGAATTTATCAGAAATCTTTGCTTTAATTGTCGATCAAAAGCGTGTGGGTCAAAAAATGAATTGGCCTCGTGCCATTGCGCCCTTTGATGTACATTTGATTGCCGTGGAGATACAGGATTATTATCAAAAGCAATTGATGCAATTTGTTGAGGAAAAATTAATCCAGGCCAATTATGAAGTACTTGTCGATGATCGTGAGGAACGTATTGGCGTGAAATTTGCTGAAGCGGATTTGATTGGTTGTCCGATTCGCATCGTTGTCGGTAAAAAAGCAGCCGATCAAGTCGTGGAATTAGAAATTATGTCTAGTCAATCTAAGGTAGAAGTGCGTTTAGATGACTTACTCGGGACATTAGAAATTCTATTAGCTCAAAATGCAGAATAAGAAGTGGTAGCCGTGAATTTCTTTCGCGGTCTATCGCTTTTTTTGCTATAATAGATTGTACGTTTATTTTTGTAAAAAGAAGAGGTGTCTGTTTTGTCTATCCAACAAGAAAAATATCATATCTTACTTGAACAAATGCAATTATCGCCTGAAATTTTGCAACATCCTTTAATCAAGCAAGGTCAGATGAAAGAAGTCAAAGTCTTAAAAGCAGAACGCAAATGGCTGTTTTATCTACAATTTGCTGAGATTTTACCCTTTGAACTTTATCATTCATTTGTGAGTCATTTAGAAGCGGCTTTTAAGAATATTGCAGAAGTTCAGTTGTTTATTGAAGCTGAGAATACGCAATTTAATCAACAGTTATTGCAAGATTATTATTCCTTGGCACTTGTGAAGGCGCAATGTGATACCCCAATGTTACAACAAGCTTTAAAGGGACAAAAACCAATTCTAAATGGCAATAAGATTTATTTATCGGTGAGTTCAGAATCGATTATGCCGTTATTAAATCAGCAATATTTGCCAAGGATTGAGAAAAACTATCAGCAGTTTGGTTTTCCTAGAATCCGCTTGAATTTGCAATTGGATGCTGAATTAGCAAGTTTAGAACAACAAGCTTACGAAGAACATCAACAAGCTCAAGCGCAAATCATGATGGAAAATGCAGCTAAAGCCATCGCCAATCAAGAAAAACGCAAACAAGAAAAGGCTGAAGAGGGAGCAAGTTTTTCTGGACCTATTCAATTGGGACGTGAAATTAATCCAAATGATGAAATTACGCCAATGGTCGATATTGTCGAAGAAGAAAATCGTGTGCTCTTTGAAGGTTACATTTTTGATATTGAGATTCGCGAGTTGCGTTCGAAGCGTTCCTTATTACAAATAAAAATTACTGACTATACTTCTTCTTTCATTGTTAAACGTTTTTCAAATAATGATAAAGATGTAGAAATGTTTAATGCCCTGAAAAAAGGTATGTGGGTGAAAGCGCGCGGAAGTATTCAAGAAGATAGTTTTTCTCATGAGTTAACGATGATGGCTCAAGATATATCTGAAGTGTCGCATGAAAGTAGAAAAGATTATGCGCCAGATGACCAAAAGCGTGTAGAGTTGCACTTGCATTCCAATATGTCAACAATGGATGCGACCAACTCGATTACCGATTTAGTTACCCAAGCTGGAAAATGGGGGCATAAAGCGATTGCGATTACCGATCATGGAGGTGCTCAGGCTTTTCCTGAAGCCCACCAAGCAGGTAAAAAAGCCGGCGTAAAGATTATTTACGGAGTTGAAGCTAATATAGTTGATGACCGTGTCGAAGTGGCTTATAATCCTGCACCAATCGAGTTAGAGGATGCTACTTATGTCGTGTTTGACGTGGAAACAACTGGGCTTTCAGCGGTGTATGATACGATTATTGAATTAGCGGCTGTTAAAATGCATAAGGGGAATATTATTGATACCTTTGATGAATTTATTGATCCAGGTCATCCGTTATCCAATACGACAATTCAATTAACCGGGATTACCGATGATATGGTTCGCGGCTCTAAATCAGAAGCAGAAGTCTTACAGATGTTTAAAGAGTTTACCGGTGATGCGATTTTAGTAGCCCACAATGCTTCTTTTGATATTGGCTTTTTAAATACAAGCTATGATAAAAAAGGTATGCCGATTTCAACTAATCCAGTTATTGATACATTGGAACTTGCGCGTTACTTGTATCCAGATTTCAAACGTTTTGGGTTAGGGGTTTTGACTAAGAAATTTAATGTTGGCTTAGAACATCATCACCGTGCTATCTATGACTCTGAAGCAACGGCCCATCTTGCTTGGATTTTTATTAAAGAGGCAATAGAAAAGCATGAGATGAAGTTACACCAAGATTTAAATCGTGGTGTTGGTGGCGAAAATGCTTATAAACTGGCGCGTCCTTTTCATGCGACAATCTTAGTGACGACCCAGGCTGGTTTGAAAAATTTATTCAAACTGATTTCTTTATCTAATGTGAAATATTTCCATGATAAGGTGCCGCGAATTCCTCGTACGGAACTCACGCGATTAAGAGAAGGGTTGATTGTAGGGACTGGCTGTGATAAAGGGGAAGTCTTTGTAGCGATGATGCAAAAAGGTCGGGCTGCGGCAAAAGAACTGGCGCAATTCTATGATTTTATCGAAGTTATGCCTAAAGCTGTGTACGCCCCTTTGATTGAGCAAGAATTAGTCAAAAACGAAAAAGACCTTGAAGAAATTATCAAAAATCTGGTTGCTATTGGTGAAGAATTAGGTAAACCTGTCGTAGCAACTGGGAATGTCCATTATTTAAATAAAGAAGATGCCATTTACCGCAAAATCTTAATCAATTCGATGGGACCAGGTAATCCCTTAAACCGTCATACTTTACCAGATGTTCATTTTAGAACGACGGATGAAATGTTAACCGAGTTTCAATTTTTAGGAGCGGAAAAAGCCCAAGAGATTGTCGTGACGAATCCTAACTTGATTAGTGAGCAGTGTGAAGTCGTTATTCCGGTAAAAGATGATTTATATACACCAAAAATTCCTGGCTCAGAAGAAGAGATTACGGAGTTAAGTTATAAACGGGCCAAAGAATTATACGGGGATCCACTACCTGAAATTGTTGAAAAGCGTTTAGAAAAAGAATTAAATTCGATTATCGGGAATGGATTCTCAGTGATTTACTTGATTGCTCAAAAATTAGTGCATAAGAGTAATGAGGATGGCTATTTGGTTGGTTCCCGTGGATCCGTGGGTTCGAGCTTTGTTGCTACGATGACGGGAATTACTGAGGTGAATCCATTGGCGCCTCATTATCATTGTCCAAATTGTCAGTATTCAGAGTTCTATGTTAATGGTGAATTTGGTTCTGGCTTTGATATGCCGGAAAAAGCCTGTCCGAAATGTGGCACTCGTCTGAAAAAAGATGGGCATGATATTCCGTTTGAGACTTTCTTAGGTTTCCACGGAGATAAGGTTCCCGATATTGATTTGAACTTCTCTGGTGAATATCAACCCCAAGCGCATAACTATACCAAAGTCTTGTTTGGTGAAGACTATGTGTATCGCGCAGGAACGATTGGTACCGTAGCCGATAAGACCGCCTATGGATTTGTGAAAGGCTATGAGCGTGATAATGACCTTCACTACCGTAGTGCTGAAGTGGATCGTTTGGCTAAAGGAGCTACCGGTGTGAAACGTACGACTGGTCAGCACCCTGGTGGGATTATCGTTATTCCAGATTATATGGATGTGTATGATTTTACGCCTATTCAATATCCTGCTGATGATATCAATGCAGAATGGCGTACCACGCACTTTGATTTCCACTCGATTCATGATAATATTTTAAAACTTGATATTCTAGGACACGATGATCCTACCGTGATTCGGATGTTGCAAGATTTATCCGGAATTGAACCAAAAACCATTCCAACAGATGATCCTGAAGTGATGAAGATTTTCCAAGGTCCGGAAGTATTAGGCGTTACCGAAGAGCAGATTGGTTCAAAAACTGGGACATTGGGGATTCCTGAGTTTGGGACGCGTTTTGTTCGTGGCATGTTAGAGCAAACCAAACCAAGTACATTTGCTGAGCTGCTGCAAATTTCGGGGCTATCACATGGTACCGATGTATGGTTAGGAAATGCTGAAGAACTGATTCGAAATGGTACCACAACGCTAGCCGATGTGATCGGTTGTCGTGATGATATCATGGTTTATTTGATGCATGCGGGTCTAGATAATGGTCTGGCCTTTAAGATTATGGAAAGTGTGCGTAAAGGTAAGGGGATTCCAGATGATTGGCAAGAGGAAATGCGTAAACAAGAAGTGCCAGAGTGGTATATTGATTCTTGTTTGAAGATTAAATATATGTTCCCGAAAGCCCATGCTGCAGCTTATGTCTTAATGGCGTTGCGGGTGGCTTACTTTAAGGTTTACTTCCCGATTCTTTATTACTGTGCTTACTTTTCTGTGCGGGCTGATGATTTTGATTTGGTGGCGATGTCGCGCGGAAAAGCAGCAGTAAAAGCACGTATGGATGAAATCAATGAAAAAGGAATGGAAGCTTCAACCAAAGAAAAGAACTTGTTAACGGTCTTAGAATTAGCTAATGAAATGCTAGAACGCGGTTTTGAATTTGGGATGATTGATCTTTATAAATCAGATGCCGTAAACTTTGTCATTGATGGTAATAAGTTAATTGCACCATTTCGAGCGGTGCCAAGTTTGGGGATTAATGTGGCTAAACAAATCGTTCAAGCACGTGAAGAAGGCGCGTTTTTATCCAAAGAAGATTTAGCGACTCGTGGGAAGGTTTCAAAAACGTTGATTGAATACATGTCTGAACACGGGGTACTTGATGGCCTACCTGAAGAAAACCAACTTTCTTTATTTGATAATCTCTTTTAGGAGGAATCTTTATGTTGCAAAAAATTGACTTAGCTACTTGGTCTCGACGCGAAGTTTTTTCCTTTTTTTCTCAAATGTCCAATCCTTTTTACATGGTGAGCTTTAAGCAAGAGGTGACAAACTTAGTAAAATATTGTAAAGAGTCGCAACTATCTTTTTACTATGCTTTGATTTATCTTACTTGCCAAGCGATGAATGAGGTAGAAAATTTTCGCTATTTCTTACAAGAGGAAGAGGTCTATCTATATTCTGAACGGATCCCTAGTTTTACCGATTTGAAAAAAGGTAGTGAGCAATTTCATATTGTAACGATGGACTTAAAAGCAGATTTACGCGATTTTTGTCAGCAAGCTAAGGTCCAATCAAGTCAGCAAGCAACTTTTATTGAACCTTATGATGAAGAAAACTTGATTTACTATTCATGTTTGCCATGGCTTGATTTGACAGCCTTAACCAATGAGCGTGATTTAGCGAATCCTAAGGCAAAAGATGACAATATCCCACGAATTAGCTGGGGAAAATATACCAAAAATCAGGACAAAATTGAACTAGTGATATCATTGGAAGTCAACCATCGCTTTGTAGACGGCTTACATGTTGGTCGTTTTGCTGAAAAATTAACGCAAATGATTGAAAACTTATAATATAAAAGGATGAGAGCTGCACAATGGCGGTTCTCATCCTTTTGTACTTATTTCAAGGTTAATTTGCAGACGACTTCACATCTTGCCGTATGGGGAAACATGTCCACGGATTGCAGATATTCGACGCGGTATTTCTGACTGAGTGTGACTAAATTTTTCGCTAAGGTTGATACATTACAAGAGACATAAACGAGCTGTTGACTAGGATATTTTAAAAGTGCAGCTAATAATTGATCATCTAATCCTGTTCTTGGCGGATCAACAATAATGACATCTGCACGAAATCCTTCAGCTAACCATTTAGGGAGTAAATCTTCAGCTGTTCCGACTTCGTAATGGGTATTTGCTACTCCGAGGCGTTGAGCGTTCTTCTTGGCATCTTCAATCGCACTTGGGATAATATCCATACCACGGACTTCTTTGACTTGTTTGGCTAAACTTAGACCAATTGTGCCCACACCGCAGTATGCATCCACGACACTTTCTTTTCCAGTTAAGGTACAGGCTTTGATTGCTTCGTCATACAATATTTTTGTTTGCGTAGGATTTAATTGGAAAAAGGCTCTAGCAGATAAATCAAAGACCACTTCATTGATTTGCTCGGTAATCGCTTCTTTTCCTGATAAATGAATCGTTTCATCGCCCATGATAAGTGATGTTTGCTTGGCTTGGATATTTTGCATGATAGACACCACTTCAGGACATTGACTTTGAATCAGACGCAAAAGACTATTTAAGTTCGGAATTTGACGTTTGGCTGAAATCAAGACTAATTGGACTTCACCGGTTTCAATCCCCACGCGTACCATCAAGGTTTTCAATATACCTGTTTTTTTCTTTTCATCATAAATAGGAATTTGATAACGATTCAACAGACGTACAACGGTATTTAATACTTTTTGCGTTGTTTCTTCTTGTACAAGACAATTATCGATAGCGACTAACTGATGTGAATTTTCTTTGTAGAGACCGGCTTCGATTTTTCTCAATTTTGGATTAAAACGTAATTGAAACTGGGCTTTATTACGATAATGCCAAGGATTTTGCATGCCAATCGTTGGACGTAATTCAAAATTTTGATAGCCAGTGGGTTTGAATTTTTCTAGTGCTTGTTTAAGTAAATCGCGTTTGAAATCAAGTTGTGCCTGATAATTTAAATGCATCAACTGACAGCCACCGCATGCATCATAATACGCACAGGCTGGCTGTACGCGGTCTTTGCTAGGTTTTAATATTTTGATGATTTTCGCATAGGCATATTTAGGCGTTGCTTTTGTCACTTGTACGAGCACTTCTTCATTAGGCAACGCATTAGCAACGAAAATAATCATTTTTTGGTGATAGCCGATACCTTCTCCATTAATACCAAGACGTTTGATTTTTATTTGAAATTTTTGCTTTTCTCTAAGTTGAACCATGTTCTTTTCCTTTCACATTTGCTAGTAACATGATAACGCATATAATAAGATTTTTTCAACAGTTCAGATAGATTTAAATTTTAGAAAGATATGTTACAATGAAAAAAGCATGCGAAAGGACTGAAAGAGATGATTATTCAAAAAATGACGCAAAAAAAGGCAAAAAGTTATGAAATTACCCTTGATGATCAACGAACTTTTATCGTATCTGAAGACGTCTTGGTGAAATTTCGCTTATTAAAGGGAAAAGAAGTCGATGAGTCATTATTAGCCGAAATCAAAAAGGCAAGTGCATATGATATAGGTTTGCAGCAGGCTTTAAATTATTTAAGTTATCAATTACGTACTGAAAAAGAAATCGCAGCCTATCTGAAAGAGAAAGAAATTGGCGCTGAAGATATCCAAAAAATTTGTCAGTATCTAAAAAATCAGCGTTTGATTGATGATGTGCAATATGCGAAAAGTTATTTGCAAACGGCTTTACGCTTAAATGATAAGGGACCTGCAGTGATTGCCAATAAATTAAAAGCAAAAGGAATTGCCGATACGATTATTGAAGAAGTCTTGCCGCTTTATACCAAAGAGCAGCAAATAGAGATTGCAAAAAAATCGGCTGAGAAAATGTTAAAACGCCAAAGCAATCAAAGTCATTATCAAATCCTCCAAAAGTGTAAATTATCTTTAGTGCAAAAAGGTTTTAGCTATGCAGTGGTGGATGAGGCGATGCAACAAATTGAAATTGAAGTCGATGAAGAAAAAGAGTATGACAAATTAGTGAAAGAGGCAGAAAAAATCATTCATCGTATCAAAGGGAAAAATGATTACGAGAAAAAGCAAAAATTCAAACAAAAACTATATCAAAAAGGCTTTGACCTAAGTTTGATTCAACAATATATCGATGAGGAATGGCTGGATGAATAATACTTTTGAACAACTTTCGACAAATGAAGTCGCACAATTACAAAAACAATTTTTAGACTGGTATTTTATGCATGCGCGAAATTTACCTTGGCGTGAAAGTCGTGATCCCTATCGCATTTGGATTTCTGAAATTATGTTGCAGCAGACCCGCGTGGATACGGTCATTGATTATTTTCATCGCTTTATGCAAACTTTTCCCACGATTAAAGACTTAGCTAATGCCGATGATGAAAAACTTTTAAAAGTCTGGGAAGGGTTAGGCTATTACTCTAGAGCCCGCAACTTAAAAGTAGCCGCCAATCAAGTGATGGATGAATATGGTGGGAAATTTCCCCAAACGCCCGCTGAGATAAGTAAGTTAAAGGGGATCGGACCTTATACAACTGGAGCGATTAGTAGTATTGCCTTTCGTCTACCTGAACCAGCGATTGATGGAAATGTGATGCGTGTAGTGAGTCGACTTTTTTTAATCAAGGAGGATATTGCCAAAGCGAGCAGTCGGAAAGTTTTTGATCAAGCAGTTAGAAAAATAATCCCTGAAAGACATCCCGGTGAATTTAACCAAGCCTTTATGGATCTAGGTTCTAGTATCTGTACACCGACAAGTCCAAAGTGTGAGGCATGTCCTTTAAGCAATTTTTGTCATTCTAAGCAAGAAGGAATCCAAGAACAATTCCCAGTGAAAACGAAGAAAGCCAAACCTAAAGATCAATATTTTGTAGCTTTTGCCCTTGAAAATACACAAGGCGCTTATTTATTAGAGAAAAGAGCAACCGGCAGACTTTTAAAAGATATGTTACATTTTCCAATTGTCGAAATTGAACAAGATGAATTCAAAAATCTTTTAAAAAACTTTTCAGAAGAACCGTTTGATTTCAAGCAACCTTTTGTACAACCTACGCTCTTTGATGAGGATACACTTGTTGCTGAGCATCAAACTAGCTTTATGCTACTTCCACGTTCACAAACAATACAAACCTTGTTTTCTAAATCCGAATTACCTTTTTCTCAAGCAAAAATTTTGTGGAATCCAGCTCATTTAGGAGAGGTTACACACATATTTACGCATTTAAAATGGCATATTCTATTATTTGAAGGTAAGCTCATGGAAACTACTGCAAATGATGATTTTTATACGATGCAGCAAATTAAAGAATTGCCACTGCCCAAAATGCAGCATAAATTATTCAATAAAATGTACAAACTTAAAAAAGATTTCTAGCCATTCACGCAAATTATTGCTATAATGATTTTGACGTAGGTGGATAACACCCGAACAAATGCACAAAAAGCTGCTGAGGGAAGGGTTAAGATGCGAATACCAAAAGAAGGTGAGTTTGTCAGCATTCAAAGCTACAAACATGACGGCAAATTGCATCGAACGTGGCGTGATACAATGGTATTGAAGACCAGTGAGCATTCAATTATCGGCGTAAATGATCATACCCTTGTGACTGAATCAGATGGTCGGCGTTGGGTAACCAGAGAGCCAGCCATTGTGTATTTTCATAAGAAGTATTGGTTCAATATAATAGCAATGATTAGAGAAAAGGGAGTGTCATATTATTGTAATTTAGCTTCTCCTTTCCTTTTAGATGAGGAAGCGTTGAAGTATATTGATTATGATTTGGATATTAAAGTTTTTCCTGATGGAGAGAAACGTTTGTTAGATGTGGATGAATATGAATTACATAGCAGGATTATGCACTATCCACAAGACATTGATTTTATCTTGAAAGAAAATGTTAAAATCCTAGTTGATTGGATTAATAACGGTAAAGGTCCCTTCTCTGATAGCTACGTCGATATTTGGTATAATCGCTACAAGCAATTGTCGCAAAAATGATTAAAAAAGATGGGTAATTATTTTACTCATCTTTTTTTTACTATCAAAATAGGTTATAATATTGAAAAAACGGAGGTAGACTATGTTTGAAAAATTAAGGCAATCCAAGCTATTTTTTTGGTCAGTTGAATTATTAGTATTAGCCACATTTGTTTTTGTATTGACCAAAGTTGATTTCCTATTGACACCATTAGGCGTATTTTTTTCAACTTTATTTGCGCCAATCTTAATTTCAGGATTTCTGTATTATATGCTAAATCCTCTAGTAGAATTTTTAACTGATAAATTAAAAATAAAACGGATTTTCGCGATTATTTTTGTTTTCTTATTGTTGATTGGTGTGATTGCTTTGGTCGTGATGGCTGTCATTCCAAACTTAATCAAACAATTAACGCAATTAGCTGCAAATATTCCGGATTTTATTCAGCAAATTGAGTTGGCAATTAGAGGTCTAGCTAAAAATGAAGCTTTAAAACATTTAGATATCAATCAAGAGCTCGCAAAACTCAATCTATCCTATGGCACGATTATTCAGAAGTTTATGAGTGGGGTGGCAATTAGTCTAAGTTCTGTCTTTTCAACGCTTGCTTCTGCGGCGATGTTGATTATTACCGTTCCATTTATCTTATTTTATATGCTAAAAGATGGGCATCGTGCAGTGCCAAATATTTTGCGTTTTGTTTCTGAGAAGCGTAAAGAGTCAGTGGCTAACCTATTAAAAGAAATGAATCAGACCTTAGCCAATTATATTAGTGGGCAAATGATTGAGTGTCTTTTTGTCGGCACCTTTACTTTTTTAGGTTATATGATTTTCGGAATTAAATACGCGTTCTTATTAGGCGTGATTGCTGGTATTACAAATTTAGTGCCTTACTTGGGTCCTTATCTAGGTTTATTACCGGCTATTGTGGTCACTATTTTTAATAATCCACTCCAAGCAATTATTTGCTGTGGCGTCGTATTAGTTGTCCAACAGATTGATTCCAATGTCATTTATCCAAATGTTATCGGAAAATCCTTGTCCATTCATCCATTGACGATTATTATTATTTTATTAGTTGCCGGCAATTTAGCGGGTCTTTTAGGAATCTTTTTAGGCGTACCTTTATATGCGATTGGGCGTACAGTTCTAGCTTTTGGTTATCGTATGTTAAAAGAATAAAGTTGCTTCAAAAAGAATTGCTTATATAGTTGTTTATAAAAAGTATGACACGAATCTTGCAATTTGTATAAATTCTGTTTTTCTAGATTGCAAATTGAGCAACTTTATGGTACGATTTTAGCGTGGTTTATTCCACGCTTTTTTTCTATATTATATTATTTTTAAGGAGAGCGATAATACTATGAATGCTGACCCCGAGAGTCAGTCGCTTTTAGCGCAAATTTTACTATTAGTTGTTTTAACATTAATTAACGCCTTTTTGGCAGCTTCAGAGATTGCTGTTGTTTCAGTGAACCGTAATCGTCTTGAGCAAAAAGCTGATGAAGGTGATGTCAAAGCAAAAAAATTATTAAAAATTATTGCTGAACCTACGAATTTTTTATCAACGATTCAAGTAGGTATCACTTTGGTTAACATCTTGTCAGGGGCTTCCTTGGCAGATAATTTAGCCAATCGTTTAGCACCTTTATTAGGTGGTGGTGCAGCAGCTAAAAATATTGCTAGTGTGATTGTTTTAGCGATATTAACTTTTGTCTCTATCGTTTTCGGTGAGTTATATCCAAAACGAATTGCGATGAATAAGTCAGAAGAAGTGGCCAACTTAACTTCTGGTACAATCCGTTTGTTAGGAATTGTAGCTAAACCTTTTGTGTGGTTGCTTTCTGCTTCAACTTCACTTTTAGCTAAACTTACACCTATGGAATTTGATGATGAAGATTCTAAGATGACGCGTGATGAAATGCGTTATATGTTAGAAAATGAAGGTGTCTTAGAAGATGACGAGCTAGAAATGGTACAAGGGGTATTCTCGCTTGATACAAAAGTGGCTCGTGAAGTCATGGTTCCACGGACCGATGCCTTTATGGTGGATATTAACCGTCCAATCGATGAAATTGTAAGTGAAATATTATCTGAAAACTTTTCAAGAATTCCGGTTTATGATGATGATAAAGATAAAATTATCGGAATCTTACATACAAAAAACCTATTAAAAGGTGCCTTTAAGTCAGGATTTGAGAATTTAAATCTTAAAAAACTATTGCAGGAGCCTTTATTTGTACCGGAAACCATTTTCATTGATGACTTGCTTTATGAATTGAAGAAGACCCAAAATCAAATGTCTATTTTACTTGATGAATATGGTGGTGTGGTTGGTATTGTTACACTAGAAGATTTATTAGAGGAAATCGTCGGTGAAATCGATGATGAATCTGATGAAGTCGAAACCCTATATGAAAAAGTAAATGATAATGAATATATTATCCAAGGACGTATGCTTATTGAAGAGTTTAATGAACTTTTTGAAACAGATTTGCACATGTCTGATGTGGATACAATGGCTGGCTATTTAATTACAGCGCTAGGTACGATTCCTGATCAAGGAGAGCAATTATCCTTTGATGTTGATAATGTGACCTTGGTAGCTGAAGAGATGGAAGGCACGCGTTTATTAAAATTACGGGCCATCTTCCATGAAGAAAAATCAGTCGAACCAGAAGAAGAACGTCGCGTATTTCGTAAAGAATTTGAAGAAGACGAACCAAGACGTTAATCATTTTGAGAAATCATGCAATTTTGTGTGGTTTCTCTTTTTGTTTGTTGCAAGCTATGCTAAAATAGCAAGGTATGTATATTTATTTGAAAGGAACGAAGACAAAGATGCATAATCCAAAACAAAAGGAACAAATGAACAGCCGTCGTACTTTTGCGATTATTTCTCACCCGGATGCTGGTAAAACAACCATCACCGAGCAGCTTTTACTTTTTGGTGGCGCGATTCGTCAAGCTGGTACGGTTAAAGGGAAAAAGACTGGGAACTTTGCGAAATCTGACTGGATGGAAATTGAAAAACAACGTGGGATTTCAGTAACGAGTTCAGTTATGCAGTTTGATTATAATGGCAAACGTGTCAATATTTTGGATACACCAGGGCACGAAGATTTCTCTGAAGATACATATCGAACATTAATGGCTGTGGATAGTGCAGTCATGGTGATTGATAGTGCGAAGGGGATTGAAGCACAAACGAAAAAATTATTCCAAGTTGTTAAAAAACGTGGGATTCCAATTTTTACTTTTATTAATAAATTAGACCGTGATGGCCGCGAACCATTAGACTTACTAGAGGAACTTGAAGAATTACTAAATATCGAATCCTATCCAATGAACTGGCCAATTGGGATGGGAAAAGGTTTGGAAGGTTTATACGACCGTTTCAACCATCGCATTGAGTTATATCGTCCGGAAAGCTATGATAATGAACGGTTTATTCCACTTGATGAAAATGGGGAAATCGATTCAAATCATCCATTAACGCAAAACAGCATCTACCAGCAAGTATTAGAAGAGGTGGAGTTGTTAAAAGAAGCCGGAGATGCCTTTGATGAAGAAAAGATTGCTCGCGGTGATCAAACGCCAGTCTTCTTTGGCTCGGCTTTAACAAACTTTGGGGTACAAACCTTTTTAGAGACCTTCTTACAGTTTGCGCCAGCACCTCATGCACATAAGACAGTGGATGGTGAGTTGTTAGATCCTATGACGGAAGAATTTTCGGGCTTTGTCTTTAAGATTCAAGCTAATATGAACCCAGCCCATCGCGATCGAATTGCTTTTGTGCGCATTTGTTCTGGTACTTTTGAACGTGGAATGGATGTCACTTTACAACGTACAGGTAAAAAGATGAAACTAAGTAATGTCACCCAATTTATGGCTGATACGCGTGAAAATATTGAAGAAGCAGTGGCCGGTGATATTATTGGGGTTTATGATACTGGAAATTATCAAATTGGCGATACCCTCACAGAAGGTAAGTTGAAAGTTCAGTTTGAAGAGTTGCCATCCTTTACACCAGAAATTTTTATGCGAGTGACTGCGAAAAATGTCATGAAGCAGAAATCTTTCCATAAAGGAATTTATCAATTGGTGCAAGAAGGGGCCATCCAATTATACAAAACGTATTTGACTGATGAATACATTATCGGGGCGGTTGGTCAACTACAATTTGAAGTCTTCCAATATCGCATGAAAAATGAGTACAATGCTGAAGTGGTTATGACACCAATGGGCAATAAAATCGCACGTTGGATTAAGCCAGAAGATTTAGATGAAAAGATGAGTTCTAGTCGGAATATCTTGGCTAAAGACCGCTTTGATCAACCGTTATTCTTGTTTGAAAATGAGTTTGCGATGCGTTGGTTTGCCGATAAATATCCAAATGTTGAGTTAAAAAGTCTATTATAAAATAAAAAAGAGTCGCCCGGGATTTAGGCGGCTCTTTTTGGTAAATGAGTCTAAATTAAGATGCTTTTTTAGGAATAGAAATTTCAATTAATCCTTCTGAATCCAAAACTTTGATTTCATTTTCGTTAAAACTATTTGCAGGTAATTTTTGGATAAAATAATTGCGGATTTCTTCAATTTCGCTGTGTCGGATTTTACGTTTATTGTTATAAAGTAAAATTTCAACGTGGCTTGGAGCAAGCGTGTAAATCACTAGAGTATCACCGGCTGTGTAAACTTTTACTAGCTCAGCATCAGTACTTTCTAATTGACTCATTACCAACCTTGAATGACTGTTTGTGACATTGATAAGTTTCATGGTACTCACCTCTGATCTGCTTTTCCCTACGTTCATTATATATGAATTTTGTGTAAAATTAAACTAGTAAAAAGATAAATTCAAAAATATTTTACACCTATGAAAATACTATGAAATCATTCATGAAATATTTATACTTTTTGTTTATAACAATTGTTTTAAATAATAAATACAAAAAAAGCAGCTATCGAATAGAATAACTTTCGATAGCTACTAATGATTATTCTGCTGCTTTTACAATGATTTCACCATTCTCATCCAAGACAGCATGCATGTTTTTAACATCGGGTGCATCAAGATAGCACTCAGCTACTTGGTCTTCAATTTTATCTTGAATGACGCGGCGGAGTGGACGAGCTCCCATGGCGGGGTTATAGCCAAGTTCTACTAATTTTTCCTTCACTGCATCATCAACATCAACATGAATTTCTTGACGTGCCAATTGTTCGTTGACTTCTGATAGCATTAAATCAAGAATCAATAATAGATTTTCTTTTGATAAAGCCTTGAATTCAACAATACCATCAAAACGGTTAAGAAATTCAGGCGTGAAGAATTGGTTTAATTGACCAAGAACCGATTTTGTTCGGCCCTCGATAGCTGCACCAAAACCAACGCTTGCTTCAATCTTACCAGCACCTGCATTACTTGTCATAATGATAATGGTATCTTTAAAGCTGACTGTACGTCCCTTCGCATCTGTCAGACGACCATCATCTAGAATTTGTAGGAACATGTGTAAGACATCAGGATGTGCTTTTTCAATTTCATCTAATAAGATTAAGCTGTATGGATTACGACGTACTTTTTCAGTTAATTGGCCAGCTTCTTCATAGCCGACATATCCTGGTGGGGAACCAATTAATTTAGAAACGCTGTGTTTTTCCATATATTCAGACATATCAAAACGAATCATTGCATCCGTTGAACCAAATAATTCATAGGCTAATTGTTTGGCTAATTCAGTTTTACCGACACCAGTTGGCCCAACAAATAGGAAGGAGCCGATTGGACGATTCACTTTCCCTAAGCCAATGCGATTACGACGAATAGCTTTACTTACTTTTTCTACAGCTTCTTGTTGACCAATGACCCGTTTATTTAAGTCGTCAGCAAGATTTTTCAATTGGGTTTGTTCCTTTTCTTTCAAATCACCAACTGGAATACCTGTTTTTTCTTCCACGATTTTTTCCATGTCCTTTTCAGTCACAAAAGGCATTTCTTCATCTTCTACTTGTGTTTTCATCAATTTTTCAAGTTTTGTGATTTGATCGCGGTAATAAGCAGCTTTTTCAAAGTCTTCTTCTTGAGAGGCTTCCCGTTTTTGTTGTTGCGCATAGTCTAATTTCTTTTCAATAGACTTAGGATCGACAAAAGCAATGGTTAAATTCTTTTTAGATCCAGCTTCGTCGAGTAAATCAATTGCTTTATCTGGTAGGAAGCGATCTTGAATATAACGGTTAGAAAGAATAGCCGCTTGTTCGATTGCTTCATCTGTGTATTTTACATGATGATAATCTTCGTAGCGTTTTTGAATCCCTTTTAAGATGGTAATCGTTTCTTCAACACTTGGTTCGTTAACTTGGACTGGTTGCATACGACGCTCAAGTGCAGGATCTTTTTCAATCATACGGTACTCATTTAATGTAGTTGCACCAATTAGCTGTAATTCACCACGCGCAAGGGAAGGTTTTAATATATTGCCTGCGTCTAATGCACCTTCACCAGCTGAACCTGCACCGACAATTTCATGTACTTCATCAATGAAAAGAATAATATTATCGGCATTCGTAACTTCTTGAATCAATTGTTGCATGCGTTCTTCAAATTGACCGCGAATGCCTGTACCTTGAACTAAAGAGGCTACATCTAAGCGAATAACTTCTTTTCCTTGTAATTTTTGAGGTACTTCTTCAGCAACGATTTTTAAGGCTAATCCTTCAACAACAGCGGTTTTACCAACACCTGGTTCGCCAATAAGTACTGGATTATTTTTATTTCGACGATTTAAAATTTCAATGACACGATTAATTTCTTGATCACGACCAATGACTGGATCAATTTTTCCATCACGTGCTTGTTGGGTAATATTTACACCAAATTGATCAAGCAAGCCATTTCCACCGTTTTGTCCTTGATGTGGAGGTTGACCACCCATAAAACTATTTTGAGTAGGTGGGACTTGTTGATTTTGAGGATTTTGTTGCATTTGTCTTGAAAATTGACTTAATAAATCATCAAAATTACTAAAGCCAAATGGATCTTGATACATATTTTGATTCATGCTTCCTTGATTGGCTTTTAGCTTTTGATAGCAATTTTGACATAAATCAAATTGTCTTTTTTGACCATTGACACTTGTATATAGGTGGATGGTTGCTTCGTTTTTACCACAGTTTTGGCAATTCATGGACATCATCCTTTACTAAAATATGTATTCAGCCATTATTGTTTGACCAATATTGACCTTATGATTTTATTATACGTTTTTTTCTTAATTAAGCAAGAAACATGCTCTCAAAGATATTTTTTCGTTCTTTTCAATTTTTTTAAAGTCGGTATAATAAAAATGGTGATGAATCTATCGTAAACAAGATAAATATAACATAAAGATGTAAGGAGGTGTGAAAGTTTCATGAAAACAACAGAAGAGTTTGCGGCACTATTGAAGCAACTACTAGATGGTACAATTCAAGAATTAGTAGTGGAACAAGCTGAGTATTTCAACTTTAGAGAAGCTTGGTTAAAATTGCCAAACCGTAATGATGTGATCGGTGAGGCGGGTCTAAACGGACGTATCATATACAGAATAAAAAAATAAATGAATCATCACACATTCTGAATAAATTGTTCAAAAACGGTTGTCTAAATGCAAAAAAAATGGTAATCTAATCAAGGAAAGGGTGTTACGTAATACAGTAATTATATACTGATAAAAAAGAAAACCCTAACAATAATATTTCTTTCAATAAAGGAGATCGATTCATATGGAAAAAAAATCATTTAACGTAGTTGCTGACACAGGAATTCACGCTCGTCCTGCAACATTATTAGTACAAACTGCAAGCAAATTTGCTTCAGATATCAACTTAGAATACAAAGGTAAATCTGTAAACCTTAAATCTATCATGGGCGTTATGTCTTTAGGTGTTGGCCAAGGTGCTGACGTTACTATTTCTGCTGAAGGTGCTGATGAAAAAGAAGCAATCGCAGCTATTACAGAAACAATGGTTAAAGAAGGTTTGTCTAACTAATGGTTGAAATGCTAAAAGGAATCGCCGCAAGTGATGGTGTTGCTGTAGCTAAGGCTTATCTATTAGTTGAGCCAGATTTATCATTTACCAAAGTTAATGTTGAAGATATTGATGCAGAATTTGCTCGCTTGGACGATGCTTTAGCACAATCAAAAGCTGAGTTAGAACAAATTCGTGCAAAAGCAGCAAGTACTTTAGGTGAAGAAGAAGCAGCTGTATTTGACGCACACTTGATGGTTTTATCAGACCCAGAAATGATTGGTCAAATTAAAGACGCAATCAAATCAAATAAAGTAAATGCAGAAGCTGCCTTAAAAGAAGTAACGGATATGTTTATTTCTATTTTTGAAGGTATGGAAGATAATAAATACATGCAAGAACGTGCTGCCGACATTAAAGACGTAACAAAACGTGTATTGGCTCACTTATTAAATGTGGTACTTCCAAGCCCTGCTATGATTAACGAAGAAGTAATCGTTGTTGCGCATGACTTGACGCCAAGTGATACTGCACAATTAGACCGTCAATTCGTTAAAGCGTTCATCACTGATATCGGTGGACGTACTTCTCACTCTGCAATTATGGCACGTTCTTTAGAGATTCCTGCAATTGTAGGTACAAATTCAGTCACTTCAAAAGTGAACGCTGGTGATTTAATTGCTGTAAACGGTATTACTGGTGAAGCGATTGTACATCCAACTGAAGAACAACAAGCTGCTTTCATCAAAGCTGGTGAAGACTATGCCGCTCAAAAAGCAGAATGGGAAAAACTAAAAAATGAAAAAACAGTCACTGCGGATGGCCAACATTTTGAATTAGCTGCTAACATTGGTACACCAAAAGACTTAGCAGGTGTTCATAATAATGGGGCAGAAGCAGTAGGTTTATACCGTACTGAATTCTTATACATGGATTCACCTGACTTCCCATCTGAAGAAGATCAATTCGAAGCCTATAAAGCTGTATTAGAAGGTATGGATGGCAAACCTGTTGTTGTTCGTACAATGGATATTGGTGGAGATAAAGAATTACCATATCTTGATTTACCACATGAAATGAATCCATTCTTAGGTTACCGTGCATTACGTATTAGCTTATCTGAACTTGGCGATGCAATGTTTAGAACACAATTACGTGCTTTATTACGAGCAAGCGTATATGGTACTTTACGTATTATGTTCCCAATGGTTGCAACGCTTAAAGAATTCAGAGCCGCTAAGAAGATGTTTGAAGAAGAAAAAGCCAAATTGGTTGCTGAAGGTGTAGCAGTTTCAGATGCTATCCAAGTAGGTATCATGATTGAAATTCCTGCTGCAGCTGTTTTAGCTGATAAATTTGCTAAAGAAGTTGATTTCTTCAGTATCGGTACAAACGATTTAATTCAATACTCAATGGCTGCTGACCGTATGAGCGAACGCGTATCTTATCTATATCAACCATATAACCCATCTATCTTACGTTTAATTAAGAACGTAATTGATGCAGCACATGCAGAAGGTAAATGGGCTGGTATGTGTGGAGAAATGGCTGGCGACCAAACTGCTGTGCCATTACTTGTTGGTATGGGCTTAGATGAGTTCTCAATGAGTGCGACTTCAGTTCTTAAGACTCGTAGCTTAATGAAACGCTTAGATACTGCTAAGATGAAAGAATTAGCAGATCGTGCATTAAATGACTGCGATACAATGGAAGATGTCGTTGAATTAATCAATGAATACGTTAAATAATAACTGTATATGAAAAGACTAGGTTTTTGGCCTAGTCTTTTTTTGTAGTGGTCGAATTTTGAGATAAATTGACTTTTACTTGTTTAATCAGCTCTTCAAAACGGATGCCTTTACGGTAATTTGCGATAAATTCAAATATCGGTGTTAGAAAGTAGATGAAGATGCCATATTTTGGAATAATTAAGGCGATACCAAGCAAAATGATATCGAATAAAAAGACAAATACCGTTCTTTTCGCTAACCAACGATGGATAAATGTTGCTTTTTGCCATTGCTGTGTGCTTAATTCATTTTTGACAATAATCAAAGCCAGTAAATGATAAAGTAGGGCAGCGATTAAGTTGATACTGCCAAAAAATAAAATGCTAATAGTTGGATTAGGATAATTGACTAACATTTTAACCGCAATTGGAAACAAGGATAAACTTAGGTGAAATAAGACATCCACCACAAAAGCTTGATGTGTCGTTTGTTTTGCTAAATTCATTAAATTGGTGCGTTGATACCAAAAGTCGATTAAGATAATAAAGCTAATGATAAATAGACCAATTTCTTCAAATAAACCAATCAATTCAGTTGTATTATGTGGAACGGTAATTTCTAGCACTAAAATCGTCATAATGATAGCAATAATCGCATCGCTTAAAGTATCGAAACGTTCTTTTAACTTGCTCATTTCACTTCTCCTTTTGGTAAATAATGTAGTAAAAAGTTTTCGGCATTTTGATAGCTGATTTTCTCAATTTGTCTAGTTGAAAATCCTTTTTGCTTAAGTGCCTGGATAATTTTTGAAAAGCTGTTGACATCGCTTAAGTCTGGATGAACAGGAATACCATCGAAATCCGAGCCGAAACATAAGTGATTTTCGCCAACTAATCGATACATATACCATAAATGTTCGCTAATCGCCGTGGGTAGATCTGTTGGTTGTTTGAGTTTTAGAAATTGATCAAAGAAATTAATGCCAATCAGTCCATTTTTATCAGCAATTTTTTGAATCAATTCATCGCTTAAATTTCTAGGATGAGGCGTTAATTTTCGCGCATTTGAGTGACTGGCGACTATTCCTTGAGCCGATGAAGCCAAGACATCTTTAGCGACTTGATCACTAGCATGTGATAAATCAATAATCATCTGTAAGTCATTCATTTTTTCGATACAAGTAAAGCCAAATTTAGTTAAGCCTGTCTGGTTATCTGCTAAAATTTGCTTTTCTTTGTCCCAATATAGGATATTCGGCGTGCCAATTTCATTCGGATAGTTCCAAGTTAAAGTAATTAAGCGTACACCAAGTTGAAAAAATTTCTCTAAATTTTCGATGTTTCCTTCTAGAATCCCGCCTTCCTCAAGGGTTAATAATGCACTGATTCGCTTCTTTGCTTTATTTTTATAATAGTCAGTCTGAGATTTGATGAGACCAATTGTAGCTGGATATTTTTCTAGCTCTTTGATGAAACGCTGGTACATTTCTAAGGCCGTTTCTTTGCGGTTAGGATATTGCCTTTTATCTAGAAAAATCGCAAGAGTTTGCAACAAGAAATCATTTTGTTGGAGTCGTTTTAGGTCAATTTGAAAATGATTTTCTACAAGATGGCTATTATTATTTTCATAAAGTTTCATAATTGTATCACAGTGTAAGTCGATAATCGGCATTTTCATCATTCCTTTTAAATTTTGATTCTAGTATAGCACTTGAAAAATATTTTGAAAAATGGAAATTAAGACTAAAGGACGACAAAAAATTTCAGAAAAATATGGTATAATCGTTTTGAAAGATTTTGAAAAGAGGTGGAATGGTTGAAAATTGGGCTATTTACTGATTCGTATTTTCCACAAGTTAGTGGTGTGGCGACTTCCATTAAGACGCTAAAAGACCAATTAGAACGTTTAGGAAATGAAGTCTATATCTTTACAACTACTGATCCGAATGTCGCGGTTGATGATCCACAAATAATTCGTATGCCAAGTGTCCCTTTTATTTCTTTTACAGATCGACGTATTGTGGTTAGGGGAATGATTGACGCTTACCAAATTGCTAAAGAAAAAGGCTTGGATTTAATTCATACCCAGACAGAATTTGGGGTTGGTTTGCTTGGACAATTAGTTGCTAGAAAATTAAAAATTCCAGTGATTCATACCTATCACACAATGTATGAGGATTATTTGCATTATATCGCCAAAGGTAAAGTCATTCGCAAAAGTCATGTACGTTATCTAACCCGATTATACGCAAATCATACGGATGCTGTCGTGTGTCCGAGTGAAAGAGTAAGTCAGACTTTAATAGATTATGGTGTGACGCGACCATTAAAAGTTATTCCAACGGGGATTGAATTAGAGAGATTTGTACGTCCAGATATCACACCTGAGATGACTGCACAATTAAGACAAGACTTAGGTATTCAAGAAGATCAAATCATGTTATTATCTTTAAGTCGTATTTCATATGAAAAAAATATTCAAGCTATTATTCAAGGAATGCCACAAGTCTTATTAATGATGCCCAATGTTCGTCTTGTTGTGGTTGGTAAGGGACCATATCTTGAAAATCTGCAAAAACAAGTACATGATTTAGGGTTGCAAGATTATGTGCAGTTTACTGGTGAAGTTGAAAATGATAAAGTAGCCTATTATTATCGTGCAGCCGATTATTTCGTGAGCGCCTCGACTTCTGAATCACAGGGGCTGACCTATACTGAATCAATGGCAGCTGGTACGCCAATTGTGGTGGAAGGAAATGCCTATTTGGATGCTTTGATTGATCATCCGAGTCTAGGTGTGACTTTTAAAGAAGATGCTGATTTTGCGGAATGTTTAGTGGAATATATTCATTCAGGTGTTCAGCCAGATGCACAAATTTTGAAAGATAAATTATATAGTATTTCTGCTGATTGCTTTGGTGATACGATGTTTGCTTTTTATCAGCAAGTTTTGGCAGAATATGCACAAAAAGAAATTAAAACCAAATCCTCATCCATCGCAAAAATCAAGGCAAAACTATCCGCAATCAAACCTTCAATTACAAGAGAAAAATAGGAAAGTATCTGAGATGAAGTTTTTGTCTTTGTCTTAGATACTTTCTTTTTGTATAATGAATTTGTGAAAAATAAAATGCAAAGAAGGAATGGACATGAAATTAGGATTTATCGGTACGGGTGTGATGGGTAAAGCGATGGCCGGTCATTTACAAAAAGCAGGTCACGAGTTATTTGTATATAATCGTACCAAATCAAAAACAGATGAATTAGTTGCTAATGGTGCAATTTGGGCAGAAACACCACAAAAAGTAGCTGAATCAGCAGAAGTTATTTTTACTATGGTTGGTTATCCAAAAGATGTAGAAGAAATTTACTATGGTCCTCAAGGTATTTTTCAAGCAGATGTGAAGGGGAAAGTTTTGGTTGATTTTACGACGAGTACCCCTACGCTAGCTGAAAAAATTTATCAAACAGCCAAAGAAAAAGGTGCAGATAGCTTAGATGCTCCGGTTTCTGGTGGAGACTTAGGTGCGAAAAATGCGACCTTAACGATTATGGTTGGTGGTGATCGTGCGGTTTATGATAAGATTTTACCGTTATTTGAAATTGTTGGGAAAACCTTTAACTATCAAGGGACTGCCGGAAAAGGTCAACACACTAAGATGGCCAACCAAATTATGATTGCCGGAACAATGACCGGTATGACGGAAATGTTAGTCTATGCGAATCAAGCTGGCCTCAATTTAGAGCAAGTCTTAGATACTTTAGCTGGTGGAAGTGCCTCTAATTGGTCGATGATTAATTACAGTCCACGTATCTTAAAAGAAGACTTTACACCTGGATTTTTTGTAAAACACTTTATTAAAGATTTAAAAATTGCCTTAGACGAAGCGAAGAAGATGGATTTAACTTTACCTGCAACTCAAAAGGCTTACGAATTGTATGAACAACTGGCAGAGTTAGGCTTTGAAAATGATGGCACACAAAGTTTAATTAAATTATTCTGGCATGAAGGAAAAAAACCTTAAAAAAAGGTAAGGAATTTACGGAAAATTAATGCAAGTTCCAATTGTTTTTGATACAATATAACAGAAATGATTAAAGGGAGGATTGCCGGATGAAAAGTTCGCAATTAGTCGCCATTATTAGACGTTTAGAAGCGATGATTGAAGCACAAGACAGTGAGGTGCAAGTTCGTCGTTTTGAAAAAGAAGGTGTTGAGAAATGCATCGTGACTTACGATAGCTCAACAGAAACTTTTGAATTAACTGAAGCAGAATCAAATCAACCATACCAATTTGATAACATCGATATCGTGGCGATGGAAATTTATGATTTAATTCAATAATTAAGCCTGAAAATAATTCATGTCTTAGTTTATTCAAAGATGCAAGATAGCTTGGTTTGATAGTTATTTTGCATCTTTTCTTTGTTCTTTAAAAACTTTGAATATCAAATTTTTTTACATAAATTTGCAAAAAAGGCTTGCAAAATGAAAGGAGATTAGATATAGTTTGATTATCAAATCTTTTGAATATCAAACTATCTAGGTGAAAGCAATATGGAAAATAATTACGAACAAATTAATCAGTTATTAGTCGATGTATTTAATGATATCTTGGTGATTGAAGAATCTGAGCTAAAGAAGTCCCAGTTCAATGATTTATCAATTACCGAAATGCATACGATTGAAGCGATTAGTATGTATAAGAAAAAAAACACCTCAGAAGTTGCAAAAGAATTGTCCATTACTGTGGGTACCTTGACCATCGCCATTAATAAGTTGGTGAAAAAAGGCTATGTGGAAAGAATTCGCAGTGAAGATGATCGCCGGGTAGTGAAATTAGGTTTGACAAAAAAAGGCCGACTATTATATCGCGTACACCAACATTTTCATCGCGAAATGATTAAGGCAATATTAGTAGGAATGGATGAAGAAGAGTCAAAAGCATTGCTCAAGGCTTTGAATAATTTGCATTCATTTTTACAAGATTATAAGTAAGAATAGGATGTATCATTGTGTTGCAAATTTTTCAAACTGCACATTATGTTCCCAAAAAAGTTCTGACTAATGAAGATTTATCCGAAATGATGGATACTTCTGATGAATGGATTTATTCGCGAACAGGTATCAAGACTCGCCACATTGTTGAAACAGAAAATACATCTGATCTATGTATCAATGTTGCACGTCAACTATTAGATAAAGCTAACATATCTCCTGAACAAATTGGTTTTATTCTGGTGGCGACGATGACACCTGATTATCAAAGTCCATCGGTTGCTTGTCAAGTTCAAGGAGCCATTAATGCGCATCAGGCCTTCGCTTTTGATCTTACAGCTGCTTGTGCGGGGTTTGTCTATGCCTTGCACACAGCTAAAGGATTGCTTCATGATTTGCCAGCGGGTCAAGTCGGAATGATTATCGGTGGGGAGACCTTAAGCAAAGTAGTGAATTGGCAAGATCGCACAACAAGTGTCTTATTTGGTGATGCTGCCGCGGGAGTACTCGTACGTTCGAGTGAAGAATTTGGGATTATCAAAAGTCGCTGTTATGCAGATGGCCATTATGCACAGTCATTAACGAGCGGGTTTATTGCCAATCAGAGTCCCTTTCGTTTATCCCAAGAAATGATTTCTGATAAGTTAACCATGAATGGCCGTGATATTTTTGATTTTACGACACGAACTGTTGCGAATAGCTTAGATGAATTTTTGGGTGATTCGAAAGCAACTATTGATTATTTTCTTTTACACCAAGCCAATGTCAGAATTCTTGATATTATGGCGAAGAAATTAAAGGTGGACCGCGCAAAATTTTTGCAAAATATGGAATATTATGGCAATTCATCGGCGGCATCCATCCCATTATTATTATCCGAATCGGTGGAGAAGAAAATTATTCAATTAGGTTCAAATCAAAAGCTTGTGTTTTCCGGTTTTGGTGGGGGCTTAAGTTATGGACATATCTTAACAACCATTTAAAAATCGTAAACAAATAAATTTAGAAAAAACATTTTTGGAGGAATATATAATGACTAAAGAAGAAATTTTTGGAAAAATTCAAGAAATCATTGCAGAGGAATTAGATAAAGAAGCTGGAGAAATCCTATTAACAACGAATTTACAAGAAGATTTAGAGGCAGATAGCTTAGATTTATTCCAAGTGATTAATGAAATTGAAGATGCATTTGATGTTAAAATCGAAACAGAAGAAGGCATTCAAACAGTAGAAGATTTAGTTAACTTTGTGGCAAATAACCAAAATTAATCAAATAAAGACAGGAGAAACACCATTTCCTGTCTTTTCACTATTAATAGCTAGAAAAAAACACCTGATAGAGTGAAGGAGCTAGGTATGACAAAAACGGCTTTTTTATTTAGTGGACAAGGCGCACAATATTTTGGAATGGGGCGCGATTTGGCTGAAAAATATCCGATTGTTGATCAAACATTTAATGAAGCAAGTGAAATCTTGGGTATAGATATGAAGAAGTTATGTTTTGAAGAAAATGAACAATTAAACTTAACGCAATATACCCAACCAGCAATTTTGACGGTTAGTGTGGCCATTTTACGTTTGTTATCTGAATATCAAATACAACCAGATGCAGTCATGGGATTAAGTTTAGGAGAATACACGGCTTTAGTTGCTAGCGAGGTTTTAGATTTTCCAACAGCATTAAAGATTGTTGCAAAACGTGGTCTGTATATGACACAAGCCGCTCCGACTGGCACAGGTAAAATGGTGGCAATTATGAATGCACCGATTGAAACCATAGAAGAATGTTGTCAAAAAGCGAGTCATTTAGGAGTGGTTGCCCCAGCTAATTATAATACGCCTAACCAGATTGTCATTGGTGGTGAAGTGGACGCAGTAGATGAAGCGGTGACTTTATTACATCGTGTGGGTGTCAAAAGAATGATCGAGTTAAATGTGAGTGGCCCTTTCCATACGGCTTTGCTTCGGCCGGCTGGAAGAAATCTGCATGACTTATTTCAAAGAGTGGCTTTCCATGCACCTAAAATACCGGTCATTAGTAATACAACTGCCAAAGTGATGCCTAAAGAAGAAATCGCACATTTATTAGAATTGCAAGTTCAATCACCGGTTCGCTTTTATGAAAGTATCGCCACTTTACAAAGCATGGGGATTACGGAAATGATAGAAGTAGGTCCTGGCAAGGTCTTATCAGGTTTTATAAAGAAAATAGATAAGTCGATTCAACTGTTTCGTGTTGAAAATGAAGAGACGTTACAAGTGTTATTAGCGGAAAAAGGAAAATAAACGAGGTAAAAATGGAATTAAAAGGACAAACAGCATTTATCACAGGTAGTACACGAGGAATTGGCCTAGCGATTGCCAAGGCGTTTGCGAAACAAGGTGTGCATATTATCTTAAATGGTCGACGTCCAGTCAGTGAAGCACTCATTGCCGAAATCAAGGCTTTAGGTGTGAATTGTATTGGTATTTCTGGAGATATCTCTAATTCAGAGGAAGTCAAAGAAATGGTTAAACAAGCAAATGAATTTGCTCCTGTCACTATTTTGGTCAATAATGCGGGAATTACCAATGATAAATTGATGTTAAGAATGAATGAACAAGATTTCGAACAAGTTTTGAAAGTGAATTTAACAGGCAGTTTTAACATGACACAGCAATTATTAAAGGGTATGTTAAAGCAACGAAAAGGAACAATTATTAATATCTCAAGTGTTTCAGGGTTAATGGGAAATGTCGGTCAAGCGAATTATGCAGCCAGTAAAGCGGGGTTAATCGGATTTACGAAGACAGTCGCTCGGGAAATTGCCACACGCAAAATTACTTGCAATGCGATTGCCCCTGGTTTTATCGAAACAGATATGACTAGCGAGCTTAGTAACAAAATTCGTGAAGAGATGACAAAAAACATACCATTACAACATTTTGGTCAAGTAGAAGATATTGCAAATACTGCAGTTTTCTTAGCGAAGAGTCCTTATATTACAGGCCAAGTGATTAATGTTGATGGTGGATTAGTGATGAATGGATAGGAGTGTTTCAAGTGACTCGTGTCGTAATTACAGGCTATGGTATTGTTTCGCCAATTGGTAATGATGCGGATAGCTTTTTAGATAGTTTAAAAACTGGTAAAAATGGGATTGGCCCGATTACGAAATTCGATGCTAGCCAGACAGGAATACATGTAGCAGGTGAGGTCAAGGATTTCCCATTAGAAAAATATTTTGTCAAAAAAGATTTAAAACGGATGGATTTGTTTTCGATTTATGGTATCCATGCGGCTTTAGATGCGATGGAAATGGCAAAATTGGATGTAACAAACATTGACCAGGATCGTTTTGGGGTGATGGTTGGTTCAGGGATTGGCGGATTGCCTACAATTCAAGAGCAAGTAACACGTATGAATGAAAAAGGGGCTAAACGCGTTTCACCTCTTTTTGTCCCAATGTCGATTACCAATATGGTTGCAGGAAATATTGCCTTACGTGTGGGCGCAAAAGGAATTTGTACGACTACCGTAACTGCATGTGCATCCGGAACGCATTCGATTGGTGAAGCTTTTAGAAATATTAAGCATGGTTATGCCGATGTGATGTTAGCGGGTGGTTCTGAATCAACTATTTGTGAAATCGGGATTGCCGGTTTTGCTTCTTTAACTGCACTATCAACAAGTGAGGATCCTAACCATGCATCGATTCCGTTTGATGTTGATCGCAATGGCTTTGTGATGGGAGAAGGTGCTGGCGTGTTACTGCTTGAATCTTTAGAACATGCTTTAGCTCGAAAGGCGACTATCTTGGGTGAAGTGGTCGGTTATGGGGCGAATTGTGATGCTTATCATATGACGGCGCCTAATCCAGATGGTTCTGGGGCAGGTAAAGCGATGAAGTTAGCCATGAAAGAAGCCAATGTCGCACCTGATAAGATTGGTTACATCAATGCACATGGGACTAGCACGCTGGCGAATGATAAGTCTGAAGCAGTGGCGATTCATTATGGCTTGGGCGAAAATTATTTAAATACTTATGTGAGTTCTACCAAATCGATGACCGGTCATTTACTAGGTGCTGCAGGCGGTGTTGAAGCAGTGGCGACTTTATTGGCGTTGCAACATCAATTTATTCCACCAACGATTAATGTTACTCATCAAGACCCAGAAATTACGCTTAACGTGGTTAAAAATCAAGCAGTGGATGCTTCTTTTGATTATGCGATGAGTAATTCGCTTGGCTTTGGGGGCCATAATGCGGTAATTTTATTGAAACGATGGGAGGATGAAGCATGAATTTAGCAGAGATTAAAGAGTTATTTTTGCTATTTAATGATTCTGATGTGCGCGAATTTGATTTAAAGCAAGCAGATGTTTCGCTTTATCTAAGTAAAAATGAGCAAAATCGTGTTGTGCTTAACTCTAATCCCATCCAACAAGAATCAGTGGGAGTGACTGAATTACCCAGTTCTCAAAGCGCTACTTCGTCAGTACAAGCGTCAGAAAGTACGAACATAGTGATAGAAGATGTCGTGACCATTCAATCGCCATTAGTAGGAGTGGCTTATTTAAAACCATCTCCAGACAAAGCCCCCTTTAAACAAGTTGGCGATAAGGTCAAAAAAGGGGAAGTCGTCTGCATTATTGAAGCGATGAAAGTCATGAATGAAATTACGAGTGACATTGATGGTGAAATTGTAGAGATAAATGTCTCCAACGAAGAAATGGTTGAATATAACCAAATATTATTTACTGTAAAAGAGGGATAAACATGTCATTAATGGATATTGTACAAATCAAAGAAATCATTCCACATCGTTATCCTATGTTACTTATTGATTGTGTTGAGGAATTAATGGAAGGGCAAAGAATTGTGGCGAAGAAAAATGTGACAATCAATGAACCCTTCTTTCAAGGACACTTTCCACATGAGCCTGTGATGCCTGGCGCTTTAATTGTAGAAGCAATGGCCCAAGCAGGTGCAGTTGCTTTACTCTCTTTACCACAATTTAAAGGAAAGACTGCCTATTTTGGTGGGATTGATAAAGCAAAATTTCGCAAAAAAGTAACCCCTGGCGATACGTTGATTTTGGAAGTGGAGATTTTAAAAATTAAAGCAAATGCCGGCTTAGGTAAGGGAATTGCGCGTGTAGACGGCAAAAAAGTTGCTGAAGCCGAGCTCACATTTATGATTGGATAGAGGTAAATGTTTTCAAAAGTATTAATTGCAAATCGTGGAGAAATTGCAGTCAGAATCATTCGGGCTTGTCGTGAATTAGGGATAAGAACGGTTGCGGTGTATTCTGAAGCTGACAAAGAAGCCATGCATACTGAATTAGCCGATGAAGCTGTTTGTGTTGGCCCAAGTAAAGCTAGTGAATCTTATTTAAACAAACAACAAATTTTAAGTGCTGCTGTCTTGACGAAAGCGGAGGCCATTCATCCTGGCTTTGGCTTTTTATCAGAAAATAGTCAGTTTGCTGAAATGTGTGAAGCTTGCCATATCACCTTTGTTGGGCCTAAAAGTCAAACCATTGATGAAATGGGGAATAAAATTCATGCGCGCCAATTGATGAAAAAAGCAGGTGTACCAGTAATTCCAGGAAGCGATGGGGCGATTGTCGATGTCAAACAAGCACTAGAAATTGCCAATCAAGTGGGCTATCCTGTCATGCTTAAGGCTGCGGCAGGTGGTGGTGGTAAGGGAATTCGCAAGGTATTGTCTGAAGCTGAGTTACCTAGTGCCTTTGCTTCTGCTCAACAAGAAGCTAAAGCCGCCTTTGGTAATGATGAAATGTATCTAGAAAAAATTATTTATCCAGCTAGACATATCGAAGTTCAAATATTAGGCGATAAATATGGGAATGTCCTTCATTTTGGCGAACGTGATTGTTCCTTACAACGCAATAATCAAAAAGTATTAGAAGAATCACCATCTGTTGTGATTTCTGAAGCGAATCGTGAAAAACTTGGTGCGATTGCGGTCAAAGCTGCTAGAGCGGTGTCTTATGAAAATGCTGGGACGATTGAGTTTTTGATGGATTTATCCGGTCAGTTTTATTTTATGGAAATGAATACACGTATCCAAGTAGAGCATCCTATTACTGAGATGGTGACAGGGATTGATTTGGTGAAAAAACAAATTGAAGTAGCTGCTGGTGAAAAATTAACCAATAAACAGGAAGATATTAAGTTGCGTGGTCATGCGATTGAATGTCGGATTAATGCTGAAAATCCTGCCTTTCATTTTGCTCCCTCACCTGGGAAAATTGAAAATCTACTATTACCAAGTGGCGGCATGGGGCTAAGAGTGGATAGCGCGATGTATTCGGGTTATGCCATTCCACCATTTTATGATTCGATGATTGCCAAGATTATTGTGCATGGTCAAACGCGTTTTGAAGCACTGATGAAAATGCAACGCGCGCTTGGTGAATTAGTCACAGACGGGGTTGCGACCAATGCTGAGTTTCAGATGGATTTAATCAGCCATCCCAATGTCATTGCTGGAGATTATGATACTTCATTTTTACAAGAAACATTTTTACCTGCTTGGCAAGAAAGTTTGAACTAGGAAGTGAGTAAATGGCTTTATTTAGGAAGAAAAAAGATTATATTCGTATTTCACCCAATCGCCAAGAACAGCCACAAAATCAGCCGAGTGTACCGGATAATTTGTGGGCTAAGTGTGCTAACTGTAAAAAGACCATTTATACGAAAGAGATTGGCCTAGAGAAAAGTTGTCCCAATTGTGGCTATCATTTTAGACTAAATGCCTGGCAAAGATTAGCGATTACTGTCGATAAAAAGAGTTTTATTGAATTTGATACTGAATTAGTCACCAAAGACCCATTACAGTTTCCTAATTATCAAGAAAAAATTAGCCAAATGCAAAGGAAAACCCATCTCGATGAAGCAGTTTTAACGGGAATTGCTAGAATTGATGAACAAACCATTGCGATTGGTATCATGGATGCAAACTTTATTATGGGCAGTATGGGAACTGTTGTGGGTGAGAAGATTACGCGTCTTTTTGAATATGCCATGCAAAAGTCCTTGCCAGTCGTTTTGTTTACTGCTTCTGGTGGGGCTAGGATGCAAGAAGGAATATTTTCCTTGATGCAAATGGCTAAAATCTCAGCTGCAGTAAAGGCACATAGCAATGCCGGTTTGTGCTATATTACGGTACTGACAGATCCAACAACTGGTGGTGTTACGGCTAGTTTTGCCATGCAAGGCGATATCATTTTGGCTGAACCTCGCGTGTTAATCGGTTTTGCTGGTCGACGCGTGATTGAACAAACTTTAAAACAAGAATTACCTGATGATTTTCAAAAAGCTGAATTTTTATTAGCCCATGGTTTTATTGACCAAATCGTCCCGAGAAATGAGTTGCGCACACGCTTAAGTAACCTCATCAAACTTCATACGCAGAAAGGGTGGTTGGCAAATGAGTAAAACCGCTGCTGAGATTGTCAAGTTAGCTCGCAAACAAGATCGTCTGACTGCACTAGATTTTTTTGAACAAGTATTTACTGATTTTCAAGAATTTCATGGGGATCGTCTATTTGCGGATGATGAAGCTGTCGTTGGTGGGATTGCCCTGTTAGATCAAAAACCGGTGACTGTGATAGGTATCCAAAAAGGTAAAAATCTACCAGAAAATCTCCGACGCAACTTTGGACAGGCACATCCTGAAGGTTACCGAAAAGCGCTCAGATTAATGAAACAAGCTGAAAAATTTCATCGTCCAGTGATTACCTTTATTAATACCGCTGGAGCCTACTGTGGTATTGGTGCTGAAGAACGTGGTGAAGGAGAAGCCATTGCTAGGAATCTTCTTGAAATGTCTGACTTAAAAGTGCCGATTATTGCTATTATTATTGGCGAAGGAGGTAGTGGTGGTGCTTTGGCTTTAGCTTTAGGAGATGAGGTCTGGATGATGGAGCACGCCATATATGCGATACTTTCACCAGAAGGATTTGCTTCTATATTATGGAAAGATGGTTCAAGAGCAAATGAAGCTAGTGAATTAATGAAAATCACAGCAAAAGAATTAAATGAATTAGGCATTATTGATAAGGTGCTCCCTGAAGTCATACAAGAAAGAGCATTGACCCATCAAGAAATTATTGATCAAGTGCGTATCGAATTAGTCTATACTTTGAAGAAATTATGTCAGTTATCTGTGGAAGAATTACTTGAAAGACGCTACCAAAGATTTAGAAAATATTAAGCAAGAGTGAAGAACCCTTATACTAGGATTCTTCGCTTTTTTGCATATTGTTTTTGCATAAATATTAATTGCCGATTGAATAGTATAATTTCTTAGTATTATACGGATGATTTAGTTATTAATAGAAAACGTTACCAAAAAATGATGAAAAAATATTCAGTTTTTTTGCATTTTTTAGTTTCTTTTTTCATGATTATGTGTTAATATGCATAATATAGTTGAAATATTAAATAAAAATGCATAAAAATAAGGAGTGTCTCATATGAAAAAAGTATTTGGTTTAGTAGGAGTGGCAGCTTTAACATTCGCACTAGCTGCTTGTGGTTCTTCAGACAAAAAAGAAAGTAGTAATCAATTAAAACAAATTCAAGATGCAAAAGTATTGAAAGTAGCGACTTCTGCAGATTTTGCACCATTTGAATTCCATACGAAAGTGAATGGCAAAGATAAAATTGTTGGTGCTGATGTGGATTTAGCAAATGAAATCGGTAAAGAATTAGGCGTTAAGGTTGAATTTATGGATATGGAATTTAACGCAGTCTTGACCGCTCTTGATCAAGGTAAAGCTGACGTAGCGATTTCAGGAATTTCTGCTACAGACAAACGTAAGAAAACTTTTGACTTCTCTGAAAACTATTTTGTTCCAGAACAATTAGTTGTTGTGAAGAAAGAAAATGCTGAAAAATATGCCGATGTGAAAGCATTAGCAGATAAAAAAGTAGGGGCACAAAAAGGTTCTGTTCAAGAATCTGTCGTAACTAGTCAATTACCAAAAGCACAATTAGTTTCATTAGCTAAAGTACCAAACTTAATTGTCGAAGTAAAACAAGGTTCTCTTGATGCTTTAGTTTTAGAAAGTGCTGTGGCCAAATCTTATGTGGAACAAAACCCTGAATTAGCCATCGCGGATGCAAAATTAACATCAAGTGATAACGAATCATATGCCATCGCTTTGAAAAAAGATAGCAAAGAATTAAAAGCAAAAATTGATAAAGTAATCAATAAGTTAAAAGATGAAGGCAAGATTGATGAATTCATCGAAAAGAATACAGAACTTGCTGATAAACAAGCAAGTAAATAGATTGGAGTTTTAATAATGGATTTTTCTTTCTTAAAGGAATTTTATCCGTATTTTATATCGGGTACAATCATCACTTTAATTATCTCTGTGATTACCGTTATTTTAGGGACCATCATTGGTGTGGTGATTGCTTTGATGAAATTATCAAAAATCAAGCCATTACGTTGGTTTGCGAATATTTACATTGAAGTGTTGCGTGGTACACCGATGCTTGTGCAAATTTTAATCGCGTTTGGCTTGCTTCAAGGATTATTTAAATTGCCGACTGTTGATTTAGGTATTTTGAGTCTTGATTTTGGGCGACTATTTCCAGGAATTATCGCCATTTCATTGAACTCTGGGGCGTATGTAGCGGAAATCGTTCGTGGAGGAATTAACGCGGTTGATTTTGGGCAACAAGAAGCAGCGGCCTCACTAGGTTTACGTCCAGCTCAAGCCATGCGATATGTTATTTTGCCACAAGCTTTACGGAATATTTTGCCGCCTTTAGGAAATGAGTTCATTGTGTTAATTAAAGACTCATCACTATTATCAACAATTGGTATCTATGAATTAATGAATAGTGCTCAAATCGTGATTAGTTCTTCTTATATTCCTTTGACTCCTTTATATGTCGCTGCAGCCATTTACTTTATTTTGACTTTCACGACTTCAAGAATATTGAATGCTTGGGAGAAAAAATTAGGAAAAGGCTATCGTAAATAGCATGGGAGGATTTCAGATGGAAACAATTATTAAAGTTGAACATTTAAGTAAAAAATTTGGCGATAATGAAGTTTTAAAAGATATTAATTATGAGATCAAACAAGGTGAAGTGGTCGTCATTATTGGTCCGTCTGGTTCAGGTAAGAGTACCTTTTTACGTTGTATGAATTTGCTTGAAACACCAACTTCTGGACAGATTTTATTTGAAGGTCAAGATATTACTGATTCAAAAAATGATATCTTTAAGATGCGTGAAAAAATGGGGATGGTTTTCCAAAACTTTAATCTATTCCCTAATATGTCTGTGTTAGATAATATTACCTTATCACCAGTAAAGGTCAAAAAAGAAAATAAACAAGCGGCTGAAACTTATGCCAAAGAGTTATTGCAAACAGTGGGGCTGCCGGACAAAGCCAATGCCTATCCGCAGTCATTATCTGGTGGGCAACAACAAAGAATTGCGATTGCCAGAGCCTTGGCAATGAAACCAGATGTGATGCTGTTTGATGAACCAACTTCAGCCCTAGACCCTGAGATGGTAGGGGAAGTACTTGGCGTGATGCAACGACTTGCTAAAGAAGGGATGACCATGGTAATCGTAACGCATGAAATGGGATTTGCCAAAGAAGTCGGAGATAAAATCGTCTTTATGGATGGTGGATACATTGTTGAAGAAGGGACGCCAGAAGAAGTTTTTGGTAATCCACAGCATAATCGTACCAAAGATTTTTTAAGTAAAGTTTTATAGATTATAGTTTAAGAATCTTAAGCAATATTTTTAGGGCTTAAGGTTCTTTTTTTACTAAAATCAGGCTTGGATATTATACTTTTTGTTTAATTTTTTGTATAATCATTTGTGACAATGATTATTTTATAGAGAGTTTGGTGAGTTTTATGGGAGAGCGTAAATTTTGTCGAGAGTCTAAGGTGATTCAAACACATCGAATTTTCCCTTTTGATTTAAATCCATTTGGCTTTTTATATGGTGGTAAATTAACTGCTTGGATTGATGATGCTTCGTCAATATCGATTTCAAGACATTGTAGGCGTGGTGCGGTCACGGCGTCGATTGATTCTTTAAATTTTCTAAAGCCCTTACATGCAAATCATTCTGCTTGTATTGAAACGTTTGTTAGTGGCGCCCATCATAAATCAATGGAAGTCTTTGTGAAAGTTGTGGGTGAAGATTTAGTTACAGGTGAGCGTTATTTAGCCGCTACTTGTTTTACGACGTTTGTTGCAGTACCTTCTTTTATGAATGAAGAGACAGAATTCCAGGTGCCAGCTGTTATTCCAGAAACGGAAGAAGAAAAAATGGTTTGTGCGGGTTATGAAAAGCGCAGGCAAGCAAGATTAGCCGAACGAAATCAATATAAAGATTTTGCGGCTAAGTTATCAACAGAAATTCCATGGTAGGTGATTTTTATGCAAGATGCTACAGCGATGGCCGAATTATTACGTGCTCAAAAGATTAGTTTTGAGGGATTGCTTACAGATATTGAAACTAAATCCAATCAATTACAGCCAAAACTAAATGCTTGGACCTATCTTGATTTAGAGGGAGCAAAAAAATATTATCGAAAAAATCAGGATAAATTGAGTAGAACTGTTTTTGCAGGATTACCCATTGCTTTAAAGGCTTTGGGGCAATCGAAAAAAGGTTGGCCAAGTACTGCCGGATCGTTACTCTTAGCTGAAAATAAAGCGAAAGTGACTGATTATTTTGTACAAGGGATTGAAAATTTAGGCTTTGTTCCAATTGGTCAGAGTAATGTGCCAGAATACGGTTTTAAAAATATTACAGATTCAAAGCTTTACGGAAATTGCTTAAATCCTTTTGATACGACGAGATTTGCTGGCGGTTCCAGTGGTGGCGCTGCAGCATTAGTGGCCAGTGGGATTTTACCGATAGCCACAGCAAGTGATGGCGGCGGATCCATTCGTATTCCAGCAAGTTTTTGCGGTTTGATTGGTTTAAAGCCGACCCGTGGAAGTATGCCGGTGGGACCTGGAAATTGGCGTTCATGGCAAGGCGCTTCGATAGCATTTGCCTTAACGAAATCTATTCGTGATACAGAAAACGTATTTTATAATTTGCGAACAAGCCAACCAGAAGCACCCTATCAAGCGCCCAAACGCGAATGGATGCATTATGAAAAGGCGGTTCGTTATCCTCTTCGCATTGCTTATTGTTTGAATAATAAAGTAAGTGATTTAGATTATCGTGTAAGAGCTGAGACGCTTAAAATAGTTGATTTCTTGAAAAAAGAGGGCTTTGATGTAGAGGAAGTTCCTTATCCAGCGAATATGGTCACCTTGATGCAGCAATATTATCGAATGAATGCAGCAGATACGGCAGCGATGTTTCAAGAAATGCAGGCAAAATTAAAGCGACCATTAACGAATCAAGATATGGAAGAGATGACCTGGGCGATGTATCAATTCGGGCTTGATTTAAAAGCGAGCGATTATGTATTAAGTCTGCAGTATTGGGATGAAATAGCAGTGAAAACAGAAAGTCTATTTAAAGCGTATGATTTATTCTTAACTCCTAGTACAGCGCAAGTAGCTCCGAGTGTCGATACTGCATTTTATTCTCCTAAGATTGGGGAAAAATTACGATTTGCACATGAATTATCCCCGAAAGAAAAAGAAAAACTAGTCTATGATATGTTTGCTAAAAGCCTTTCTATTACGCCTTATACGCAATTAGCTAATTTAACTGGACAACCTGCAATCAGTTTGCCAACAGGTCGAGTGAATGATTTGCCAGTTGGTGTTCAATTTATGGCTTCTAAAGGACGTGAAGATCTTCTGTTGATGGTGGGGGCTTTATTGGAACAGGCAAAAATATTTACGATTGAATAAAGTAAAAAAGTGGAAAAAGATAGGCAACACGGCAGTCAAGGGTATGCTGTAAATAAGGTTATAGAGATGATGAGAGAAACGATTAAGAATACATCTCGTGAAGAGTCAAAGTAATTATTATGTTTACCAAGGTGGAAAACTATTTGCTTTTTTTCCCATACATCATTTTATACGTATCACTGGCTGCTCATCCTTTTTTGCTAGTAATTCACAAGTAAATAGTGTATAATTTTTATTTAGCAAGGAGTGTCCGCATGAGATGCTCCTAAATTTTTGTAGATAGGAGTTTTTATGTTTTTAAAATATAAGCCGACTTGGATGGTGTCGTCGATTTATCAAATTACCCCTGAACAATTGAAAAAATTAGGGATAAAGGCTGTTTTGACGGATTTAGATAATACATTAATTGCTTGGAATAATCCGGATGGTACGCCTGAATTACGGGCATGGCTAGAGGAAATGAAAGAAGCAAATATACCAGTGATTGTTGTTTCAAACAATAAAGCAAGCCGAGTTGCACGGGCGGTGAAACCATTTGGCCTTGATTTTATTTCAAGAGCGATGAAACCATTTGGCTTAGGCATTCGTCGCGCAATCAGACAGTTGAATTTGCAGCCGGAACAAGTCATTATGGTAGGCGATCAATTGATGACAGATATACGTGCTTCCCATGCAGCAAAGGTACGCAGTGTCTTGGTAAAACCAATTGTCAAAACCGATGCTTGGAATACGAGAATCAATCGAATGCGTGAAAAAGTAGTTATGAATCATTTATTGAAAAGACATCAAGATATGATTTGGAAAGGAGCAATTGAAAATGAGTGAAGCCTTACATTGTATTGGTTGTGGCGCACAAATCCAAACAGAAAATCCCAGCGAGTTAGGCTATACACCTAAGTCCGCACTAGAAAAAGGAATTGCTAATGATGAAGTCTATTGTCAGCGTTGTTTTAGATTGCGTCATTATAACGAAATTCAAGATGTCTCCCTAACTGATGACGATTTTTTGCGCTTATTAAATGAAATTGGGGAGCATGACGCCTTAATTGTCAATGTTGTGGATATTTTTGATTTTAATGGATCGATTATCCCTGGCTTACATCGTTTTGTGGGTAAAAATCCAGTATTAATGATTGGCAATAAAGTGGACGTCTTGCCAAAATCTTTAAAACGTGGGAAATTAACCCAATGGATGCGAGAACGTGCCCATGAATTAGGCTTGCGTCCGGTCGATATCTTACTTACAAGTGCAAAAAAAGCGCATGAAATGGATGAAGTACTAGAAAAAATAGAAGCATACCGTGAGGACCGTGATGTGTATGTTGTAGGTGTAACCAATGTTGGAAAATCAACTTTAATCAATCAAATTATCTCTAAAGTTGCCAATGTGAAAGATGTGATTACGACTTCACGTTTTCCAGGAACGACTTTAGATAAGATTGAAATTCCGCTTGATGATGGCCATTTCTTAATTGACACACCAGGAATTATTCACCGTCATCAAATGGCACACTATTTAGGCAAGAAAGATTTGAAACTAACTGCACCACAAAAAGAAATTAAGCCAAAAGTCTATCAGCTAAATGAAGGTCAAACGCTATTTTTAGGTGGTTTGGCACGGTTTGACTATGTGAGCGGGGAGAAAGGTTCATTTGTTGCTTATGTGTCGAATGATTTAAATATTCATCGTACCAAAATGCAAGGAGCCGATGAATTTTACCAAAAGCATGTGGGTAGTTTATTAACCCCGCCGCAAAAAGAGGAAGTCGCTGATTTTCCAGAATTGGTGCGCTTTGAATTTGCGATTAAAGAAAAAACGGATGTCGTCTTTGCCGGGCTTGGTTGGATTACAGTTCGCCAACCAGGAATTGTAGCTGGATATGCACCTAAGGGAGTCGACGTTATTGTTCGTAAAGCATTAATATAAAGAAAGTGAGAAAGATATGTTAACGGGAAAACAAAAGAGATTTTTAAGAAGTCAAGCCCATCATTTACAACCGATTTTTCAAATTGGTAAAGGTGGCGTAAACGTTGCGATGAATACCCAAATTGCTGAAGCGCTAGAAAAACGCGAATTAATCAAAGTTTCATTGTTACAAAATACCGATGAAGTAGCAGATGAAGCCGCATTAGAGATTGCACAAGCGACAAACAGTGAAGTCGTACAAGTCATCGGGCGGGTCATTGTTTTATACAAAGCTTCAAGTAAAGAAAAATACCAACGCCTGACACAACAATTGAAATTATTGTAAGATTAGATGAGGGATGAATTGTTTGAAAGCAAAGTATATCACTGAAGTTGAACCATTAATTCAAGTACAAACCACGCAGCCAAGAAAGCAAGTGGGTATTTTAGGTGGTAATTTTAATCCGGTTCACAATCAGCATTTATTAATTGCCGATCAAGTGGGCACGGCTTTGAATTTAGAAAAGGTCTATTTGATGCCTGAATATTTACCGCCCCATGTTGATGAAAAGGACACGATTGAGGCTGAACACCGATTAAATATGTTAAAATTAGCCATCGCAGACAATCCTTTATTTGATATCGAACAAGCTGAGTTACAACGCAAAGGAAAAAGCTATACTTATGACACCATGAAAGCCTTGATTGCCCAAAATCCAGATACGGACTATTATTTCATCATTGGTGGCGATATGGTAGAATATTTACCAAAGTGGTATAAAATTGATGAGCTAGTCGAAATGGTGCAATTTGTTGGAGTCAAAAGGCCAGGATATTCGATTGACACCCCGTATCCCATTATTTGGTTAGATGCACCGATGATGAATTTGTCTTCTAGTTTAATCCGTAAAAAGATTACGCAAGGGTGTTCGATACGTTATCTAGTGCCTGAGACTGTGCGAAATTATATTTTAGAAAAGGGGCTTTATCTTGAAAGTTGATGTAGCAAAATATAATCCGGCGATGCGTGAAGAATTGATGCAACAAGTACAGATGCAGATGAGCGAGAAGCGTTTTGTGCATGTACTGGGTGTAGAAGAGATGGCGGTGGCTTTAGCAAAAAAATATGGCGCAGATCCTAATAAAGCCAGTATCGCCGCTTTATGTCATGATTACGCCAAAGAACGCAGCGATGATGATTTTATCTTTGAGATTGAACGCAAACAGCTTACTCCAGCCTTATTAAAATGGAATAATGCAATCTGGCATGGCGTTGTCGGAGCAGAATTTGTACGCGATGAATTAGGTGTAAATGATGAAGAAATTCTACAAGCCATTCGCGTGCATACGACCGGCTCAAGAGAAATGAGTCTATTAGATAAAGTGATTTTCGTGGCGGATTATGTGGAGAAAAACCGTCAATTTCCAGGAGTTGAAGAAGCACGCGAATTAGCCATTACGGATTTGGAGGCAGCCGTGCGCTATGAATTAACGCATACTTTACAATTTTTAATTTCAAAAGGACAAGCGATTCATCCAAAAACGATAGAAACATATAATTATTATGTAGCCAAACATTAGGAGGAGATTACCATAGATAGCAAACAAATTTTAGAAGTAGCTGTAAAAGCAGTAGATGACAAACACGCCCAAGATATCATTGCTTTAGATGTCCGCGAAGTTTCTTTATTAGCTGATTATTTTGTGATTTGTTCAGGAAATACAGACCGTCGTATCAATGCGATTGTCGACGAAGTGGTTGAACAAGCTTATAAAAACCATATGGATGTCAAACGTGTTGAAGGGAAAGAGGCAAGCAAGTGGGTCTTGATTGACTTAGGTGATGTGATTGTTCATGTCTTTAATCAAAGTGAACGTGAATTTTATCAATTAGAAAAACTTTGGTCAGATGCACCTTTAGTAGATTTAAGTGAAATGGTTGTGAATGCTAGTGGCTTATGAGACCTTTGCCTTTGTCTATGATGAAGTCATGGATACCTCGTTATATCAGCGTTGGTTAGACTTTTCGTTGCGTTTTTTAGGTGACCGCAAGAAAATTTTAGAGCTTGCTTGCGGAACTGGGGCACTGGCTTTAGATTTTGCGAAAAGTGGTTTTGATGTGACGGCTTTAGATTTATCTGAAGAAATGTTAATGATTGCTAGTTCACGTGCCCAAGAAGCTGATGTTGATATTCAGTTTGTCGAAGGAGATATGTTGGATTTAACAGATATTGATACGTATGAAGCAGTGACTTGTTTTTCTGACTCGATTTGCTATATGGAAGATGAACAAGCCGTCCAACAGGTTTTCGATGGCGTGTATCAAATCTTAGAAGAGAATGGCATCTTTATTTTTGATGTGCATTCGACTTATCAAATTGATGAAGTCTTTCCGGATTATAGCTATCATTATCAAACAGAGGATTTTGCTTTCTTATGGGATAGTTATGCTGTGGATATGCCACATAGTATTGAGCATTTTTTAACGTTCTTTGTACAAAATGATGAAGGCTTATTTGAACGCCGTGACGAGATTCATCGCGAAAGAACCTATCCATTAAATCAATATTTAATGATGTTAGAAAATGCAGGCTTTACAAAAGTGGAAGCTTATGCTGATTTTATCGATAGCGAACCAAATGAAAAAAGTCGACGTTGGTTCTTTGTCTGTGAAAAATAATACAGTAAAAAGAAAAGATGGTTGGCAAGTTCAATCATCTTTTTTATTTGCGAAGGAGGATGTAAATGAAAGCCTGTGGTGTGATTGTTGAGTATAATCCGTTTCATAATGGTCATCGATATCATTTAAAGCAAGCTCGCCTGCAATCTCAAGCTGATGTCGTGATTTGTGCGATGAGTGGCAATTTTTTACAGCGTGGGGAAGCGGCAATTATTGATAAGTGGCAACGAGCAAATAGTGCCTTACAAAATGGGGCGGATATTGTTTTAGAGTTACCGTTTGAATGGGCAGTTCAGTCGGCGGATTATTTCGCACAAGGCGGGGTAATGATGCTTGCGGCGATTGGTTGTGAGAGTCTTTGTTTCGGAACAGATAGCCAGGAGAAAATGGATTATCAGCATATTGGTCAATTTTTACATCAAAATCATCAACAGTTAAACCAACTTTTTCATCAAATGGCTGACGAAAAGCTTTCCTATGCTGAAAATATGATTCGCGTTTTTCAATCTTTAGAAATAGACATTCCTTTTGATCATAAGCAACCAAACCATATTCTAGGATTGAGCTATGCAAAAGCGAATAGTCAACTACTCAAACCAATGACTTTATTAGCTATTCCTCGGATCGAGAGTGGTTATCATGAACAAAAATTAGGAGAGTCTAGGATTGCAAGTGCTACGGCTATTCGTCGCGGAATCTTTCGTGGAGAAGAAATTACCCCTTATGTGCCGTCTAGTTCTTTGGCTTATTTAACCGAACGGAAAGTTTGTTTAGAAGATTTCTTTCCATATTTAAAATTTCGTCTATTAACGATGGATTTAGCAGAATTACAGCAAATTTATCAAATGGAAGAAGGTCTAGCTTTCAGAATGAAGAAGCTTATTCGAAGCTGTTTTTCTTATGAATCTTTAATCAATCAGCTTAAAAGCAAACGATATAGTCAAACGCGTATTCAGCGCTTATTGTTATATTGCTTGTTAAATGTGCGCAAGGAAGAGATTCGAAATGCTTGGCAAACTCCAAGTATCAGAATATTAGGCTTTACTGAAAAAGGACAAGGATATTTAAATAAAGTGAAAAAACAAGTGCCTTACCCGTTGATTACTAGAGTGGGTAAAGTAGAGGCTACTCGTCTTTCGTTGACGATTCGATCAGATGAGGTCTATCGATTGGCGAATTCACACATTCAAGAACAAAATTTTAGAACAATGATTAAAATGTTGAAGGATGGATGCAATTGAAAAAAATGGTACTTTTTGTGTATGGATTATTTTTAAGTTCGCTGATTAGTTTAATGTCATACACATTTATTATGCTTGAAGGGAATTTTTCTCATGCAATTTGGCATGTTTCGTTTTCAAATCCTTTCTTACGTGTTTTTTATACGTTTTTGGTTGTATTTGGCTGTACAGCTGTTGTATATAGATTGAAAAAGCGTTGGGGAAATTTACCCATTACGACACATGATGCGATGAAGGAAATGAAAACAAGCCAAAAAGTAATTTATCATAAATTTTGGCGAAGTTTAATTGTGGCATTACTTGTTCTGATGAGTGGAGCAGGGGTAGGTCCAGAAGCACCTTTACTAGGGGCGGTCATTGCATGTTCAGTTTGGCAGGCGGATAAAATGCGTTTTATCTATGCAAATTATGAGCAAATTTTTTCACAAAATTGGAAACATCGATTGAAGTATTTTTTGCATCCTACACGTTTTTTATTATCTTATTCTGAAAATACGTTTAAAATAGATTTAAAGAAGAAAAAAATATTAAATATCTTGTATATTATCAATGGTGTGGGATTGTTTTTCATACTCATGCGTTTGAGCGATCAACCTTCGTTTATTACAAAGATGGGCACGGTTCATTTTGAAATGCAACAATTGGTATTTTTACCCATTCTTATTGCGTATGGATATGTATTTTCGTTTATATATCAAAAAGTAAAAAACATCATAAAAACTTATCTAAATGCATTTACTTTATCCCTTCGAACAAGATTGTTACTTGGCGGTCTTGCTATTTTTATTGTAGTATTATTCATCCCTCAGTTGATGTTTTCAGGACAATATGAAATGACTAATTTGGCAATTAGTGCTACACAATTAACTGCATTGAGCTTATTACTCTTATCTGTAGGAAAATTAGTGTTTTTGGATATCTGTTTGTACACGACCTGGACTGGAGGAGACATTTTTCCAATCACTTTAGCCAGTATTTTGCAGGGTTTTTTTGTGGCGAAATTATTTCCACAAGTAGATACGGTTTTTATTGTCGCAATAGTTAGTTATGTTATATGTGGACTACTGATTGAAAATACATGGTTAGGGTGTATATTTGTAGCTTTCTTTTTCCCTAAAGAATTATTTGTTTTTGCTGTAATCATTGCTTTGTTGTTACAAACACCAAAATATATTCGAAAAATTAATCAAAGAAGGACAGTAAATAAATGAAACGTTTAAAGATTCTTTGGAAAATCATCCGTGTTACAGGTTTTAGCAAGTTTGTCCTATCATTTATTTTGTATCTCTTTTTCTCTGCTTTCTTATTCAATTGGCTTGAACCATCTATTAGATCTTTTGGTGATGGTTTATGGTACGCTTTTGTTTCAGCAACGACGCTTGGATATGGGGATATTGTTGTAACGACTTTTTTAGGTCGAATGATTAGTGTAATTCTCACTATTTATGGTTTGATTTTTTTCGGTTGTCTTTCGGGTGTATTGGTTAATTATTATACAGAGATGAATCATCTACATCGTGAAGAAGAAAAATCAAATCTAAAAAAATGAAAAAACTGATGAAAAAAACTTCACAGATACTTACAATATCGGTATAATATGGATTGGACCTTAAGTATTTATGAAATGAAACTATTAGAAAGCGAAGTGAAATTATGGGTCGTAAATGGGCAAATATCGTCGCTAAGAAAACGGCGAAAGATGCAAATAATAGCCGAATTTATGCAAAATTTGGTATCGAAATCTATGCAGCTGCAAAATCGGGTGAACCTGACCCACATTCTAACCAAAAATTACGTTTCGTTATTGAAAGAGCGAAAACTTATAATGTACCTCGTCATATCATTGACCGCGCCATTGAAAAAGCAAAAGGTGGCGGCGATGAACAATACCAAGAATTATGCTATGAAGGTTTCGGACCAAATGGCTCAATGGTCATCGTGGACACTTTAACCAATAATGTCAACCGTACAGCTGCGGATGTGCGTGCTGCCTTTGGTAAAAACGGCGGAAACATGGGTGTAACTGGTGCGGTTAGCTACATGTTTGATAATACAGCATTATTTGGCTTTGCGGGCGATGATGCCGATGAAATCTTAGAATATTTAATGGATAAAGACATCGATGTACGTGATGTTGAAGCTGAAGACGGCCAAATCATGGTTTATGGTGAGCCAACTGATTTCCATGCTATTCAAGAAGCGCTAAAAGAAAAAGGAATTACTGACTTTAGCGTGGCTGAAATGCAAATGATTCCTCAAAATGAAGTGACATTAACTGGGGATGACTTAGCTAAGTTTGAAAAAATGATTGATGTTTTAGAAGACTTAGAAGATGTACAATCTGTTTACCACAACGTAGACTTAGGCGAAGAATAAAACATTTGGAATGGTAAGACTGGATGCTTGAAAGAAGTGTCTGGTCTTTTTTTTCTTGTTTTCCAAAATATATTTATATACAATTGAGTTGAAAACGATTTACCAAATCACGATTTAGTAAATCTAGATTTGAATAAGAAGTTGATTTGTTTCAGCAACCATTTGAAGAACTGCAAGCGATTCATGAATATTGGCGTCTAATAAATTAATACTCAAGACAAATCCTATTTGGGCTTAATTTAAGTTGCAGTAAGTTGTAAAATTGTATTATTTGCAGTATGAAATGGAGTGTAAAACTCAGTAAAATAAGCCTTTTTAGTAAGTCAAAACAGAGAATCTAAGTTGCATTAAGTTGCAGTGTTTAGAATTGAACTGTAGGATGAAGAATAAAATCACCGAAATATAGACTGGATGCTTGATGAAGTGTCCGGATTTTTTATTTCGATTTTTGGAAACGATTGATTCGAGATATATGCTGCAAACTCCCTTGTAAATATAATTTAAGTTGCAGTATCAGATTTAAAAAGTGATTATAGTAAAATCTAAATGCTTTTTTTGTTTGTATAAAAGGTAGGATAGGATGCACGAACAATTGTCAGAAAATTAAAACTTTTATAAGTTGTATAAATTTATAAAACGTTTTTTGGGAGAGTTAAATGACATGAAATATATATATATTTAAAAAGTAGTTAATTTATCGGTGAATAATTAGAAATAATATAATGATTATTATCTATTATTCAATAATTAAAATAAATATAGTTCAATTTGATAAAAAAATATTGTTAAATATTCATACTAATCAGTTATAGACAATATTTATAATATATGCTAATTTAAAATTAAATTTCAATAATATTGTTAGTATTATTTTAAGGATGGTGAAAAAGTATGACTATAGGGAAAAATAATTTAAAAAAACGATTACATAAAGATTCTACACGTCGAGTAGGACACTATAGTTTACGTAAACTTTCTGTTGGTGTGGCATCGGTTCTACTTTCAACAACTTTATTCTTTGGTGTAAGTGGTAGTGTTGACACGAATTTCACTTTAGGATTAACGAGTGTTGAAGCGGCAAGTGCAACTCCAGTAGTCTCTGCATCTGATGGTGATGACTATTCTGATAGTATTGAAAAAGCAGGTGGTTCAAACCCAAATGGCTCTAACTCAACCTCAGAAAACTATGGAAAAGAACCAACGACTCCAAATGAAGGACGAACAACGACTGATCCAACAAATCCAACTGAAGATAGCACAACAGAACAACCATCCGGAGAAGAAATTGATAGTGATGGTGATGGGTTCTCAGATAACGAAGAATTTGAAGCCGGTTCTTATATAAACGATATACTTTCAACACCAGAAGATATAGATGGCGATGGGTTAACTAATGAAGAAGAAAAGGGATTAGGGACAGAACCATATTATTATGATACAGATGGCGATGGTTTCTCAGATAGTCAAGAGATTAAGGCTGGTTCTAACTCAAGAGATATGCTTTCAACACCAGAAGATATAGATGGCGATGGATTAACTAATGAAGAAGAAAAAGCATTAAGTACAGATCCAAATAACCGTGATACAGATGGGGATGCATACACTGATGGTCATGAAAAAGAAGAAGGATCAAATCCAAAAGATAGTGAATCAATACCTGGAGATTTTGATGGTGATGGATTAAGTAATGATAGAGAAAATGAATTAGGAACAAATCCAAAATTAATAGATACAGATGGTGATGGCTTCAATGATAAGGAAGAGGTTGATTTTGAATCAAATCCCAATGATAAAGCTATAACCCCAAATGATTTAGATGGCGATGGACTAAGCTTTGATGAAGAACAAGTGCTAGAAACAAATCCAAAATTAATAGATACAGATGGTGATGGATTTAGCGATAAAGAAGAAGTAGATTCAGGCTCCAATCCAAATTATTCTGTATCTATACCTGAGGATATAGACGGTGATGGATTAAGCAATGCTAAAGAAGCAGAATTAGGAACCAATCCAAATGAGAGAGATTCTGACGGGGACAATTTTAACGATATTGATGAAATTGAAGCCGGTTCAGATCCTAATAATGGATTTATTACTCCGATTGATATTGATGGAGATGGATTAACTGAATACGAAGAAGGTGTATTAGGTACAGATGTGCACAATCCAGATACCGATGGCGATGGTTATAAAGATGGAGCTGAAAGAGATGCTGAATCAAATCCTATAGATAAAGTATCAACACCAGAAGACTTAGATGGTGATGGGTTAACGAATATTCAAGAGTTAGAATTAGCAACAAATCCAAAATTAATAGACACAGATGGTGACGGTTTTTCTGATAATGAAGAGATTGGCTATGGTTCTAGCCCAGTTGAAAGCAGTTCGACACCAGAAGACATAGATGGAGATGGTTTAACAAATAATCAAGAGTCAGTATTAGGAACAAATTCAACAAATTCAGATACAGATAGCGATGGATATAATGATGGATTTGAAAATGAATCCGGTGCAAATCCATTAGATTATTATTCGACTCCAGCTGATTTAGACAGCGATGGTTTCAATAATGAAGAAGAGATAGCAGCTGGATCAAATCCAAAAAACAAAAACTCAACACCAGAAGATATCGATGGTGATGGGTTAACGAACGATGAAGAGTCAGCGTATGATGTAAATCCAAAATATCCCGATACAGATGATGATGGTTATACAGATGGTGAAGAAGTAGTAATTGGATCAAATCCAAACTCGTCATTATCAACACCAGAAGACATAGATGGGGATGGATATCCTAATGATCAAGAAGTAGCAGCTGGCTCAGATCCAAAAAATGAAGCTTCAATACCAGAAGATATAGATGGCGATGGTATACCTAATAGTCAAGATGATGATATCGATGGTGATGGACTATTAAATAATCAGGAAGAATTACTAGGTATTAATCCAAAGAATCCAGATACGGATAATGATGGGTTAACAGATGGTGAAGAAGTTAATATTGGCACAAATCTAACCGTAGCAGATACAGACGGCGATGGTTTTAGTGATTCAGACGAGTATTATATGGTTTCGAACCCATTAGAAGCTAATTCTATACCTGGTGATATTGATGGTGATGGACTTCAGAATACACTTGATGATGATGTGGATGGCGACGGCTTATCTAATCTAGAAGAAATGCGTTTAGGAACTAATTCATTCAAAGCTGATAGTGATGAAGATGGCTTAACTGATGGCGATGAAATGATTTATGGTACATCACCATTTTTTGCTGATTCTGATGCAGATGGCTTTAGTGATGTGAAAGAAATTCAACTAGGATCGAATCCAACAGATAAAACTTCAATTCCAGAAGATATAGATGGTGATGGAAAGCCAAACAGTCAAGATGATGATATTGATGGTGATGGTTTATATAACGAGCAAGAGAAAGCACGAGGAACGAATCCGAAAAACGCTGATACAGACGGCGATGGCTTTAAAGATGGCAAAGAGATTGCCCTTGGTCTTAATCCAAAAGCTGCTCAGTCTGTCCCTACAGATATTGATGGTGATGGATTAACCAACGATGAAGAAAAAAATAATGGCACAAATCCAACCGTAGCAGATACCGATAGTGATGGCTATACGGATGCAGAAGAAGTAGCAGCTGGTTCCAATCCTTCCGAAAAGAACTCAATTCCAGGGGATATTGATGGTGATGGATTGTCAAATGACGAAGAAAATGAGTTAGGCACTGATATCCATAATTCTGATACTGATGGTGATGGTCTATCTGATAAAGAAGAAGTAACGATTGGTTCTAATCCATTAGAATATGATACTGATGGCGATGGTTTATCGGATGCTGATGAATTCAAAGGAGGAACTAGTCCAGTGCTTTCTGATACCGATGGCGACGGTATAAGTGATTATGACGAATCGTATTATAGATTAACTCCAACTAAAATTGATAGCGATGGCGATGGTTTTAATGATATAGAAGAAATTATGAATAGTTCAAATCCAAACGATAAAGTATCTATTCCCGGAGATAGTGATGGTGATGGTTTATTTAATGAAGATGAACATGCACTAGGAACTGACATGGATAATCCAGATACAGATGGTGATGGTTATAATGATGCCGAAGAAGTCAAAGTTGGGTCAAATCCATTAGATTCTATATCGACACCAGAAGATATCGATGGCGATGGATTAACGAATGAGAAAGAAAAATCCTTAGGTACAAATCCAAATAATCCAGATACCGATGGCGATGGTGTGAAAGATGGCGATGAACAAGCTAATGGTACAGCCCCGTTAAATCCAGATACTGATGGTGATGGGTTATCTGATGGCGATGAGAAAAATATCGATACGAGTCCAACTTTAGTCGATACTGATGGAGATAGCTTTAGTGATAAAGGTGAATTTTCTGTTGGTTCAAATCCATTAGAAGCTAGTTCTGTTCCTAGGGATATAGATGGTGATGGACTTCCGAATTTGTATGATGATGATATTGATGGAGATGGCCTATCTAATGAACAAGAACAACAAATCGGCACAAAACCGTACAAGGCTGATAGTGATAATGATGGATTGACTGATGGTGATGAGTTTATTCGTGGAACGGCTCTTCTTAACGTAGATTCTGATGCAGATAATGTATTAGATGGTCAAGAAGTGAAAGATGGAACTAATCCATTAAATGCTGATACAGATGGCGATGGCTTAACAGATGGTGAAGAAAAATTAATTGGAACCAATCCTCTCATTGTTGATACTGACGGAGATAGCTATAATGATTCTGAAGAGGTAAGAGCAAGTTCTAACCCAATAGATAAAATTTCAACGCCGACAGATTTTGATGGCGATGGTTTGAGTAATGATGAAGAATATCGTTTTGTAACTAATTTTTACAAAGAAGACACAGATAGTGATGGTGTTTCAGATGCACAAGAAGTAAAAGATGGAACACATCCACTTATTGTAGATACAGATGATGATGGCTTAACAGATGGTGAAGAAAAAGTGCATGGAACTAATCCTCTCATTGTTGATACAGATGGCGATGGATATTGTGATGGAGAAGAAGTCAAAGTTGGGTCAAATCCGATAGATAAACTATCGACTCTATTAGACATAGATGGCGATGGATATAGTGACGCAGAAGAAGTCAAAGCAGGTTCAAATCCAAATGACAAAGCATCAACTCCGTCAGATTTAGATGGCGATGGCTTGAGCAATAACAAAGAAGCTGAACTAGGAACAAATCCAAAAGTGAAAGATACTGATGGTGATGGATACAGTGACGTAGAAGAAGTCGAAGCGGGTTCAAATCCAAATGACAAAGCATCAACTTCGTCAGATTTAGACGGTGATGGCTTAAGCAATGGCAAAGAAGCCGAACTAGGAACAAATCCAAAAGTAAAAGACACAGATGGAGATGGATTTAGTGATGCAGAAGAAGTCAAAGCAGGCTCAAATTCAACCGACAAAGCATCAACACCGTCAGATTTAGATGGAGATGGCTTAAGCAATGATAAAGAAGCTGAACTAGGAACAAATCCAAAAGTCAAAGATACCGATGGCGATGGATATAGTGACGCAGAAGAAATCAAAGCAGATTCAAATCCAAATGACAAAGCATCAACTCCGTCAGATTTAGATGGCGATGGCTTGAGCAATAACAAAGAAGCAGAACTCGGAACAAATCCAAAAGTGAAAGATACTGATGGTGATGGATATAGTGACGTAGAAGAAGTCAAAGCAGGTTCAAATCCAAGGGACAAAGCATCAACTTCATCAGATTTAGATGGCGATGGCTTGAACAATGATAAAGAAACTGAACTAGGCACAAATCCAAAAGTCAAAGATACCGATGGCGATGGATATAGTGACGTAGAAGAAGTCAAAGCAGGTTCAAATCCAAATGACAAAGCATCAACTTCATCAGATTTAGATGGCGATGGCTTGAACAATGATAAAG